>NZ_CP118225.1:4648564-5309277 GCF_028768465.1 Rhodopirellula sp. P2 | reverse complement strand
TTCGGTGAAGTTGAAGGTGCTGTTGGCAAAACCGTTGAAGTTTTCCCAGGTGCTGTTTTTGCCCAGCAATACGACTTCGCTGCCCGCCACAGCGGTTTGATAGTTGTTGGCCGCATCGGCGGTGACTCGGATCAGACGACCGGCGCGATTGCCTTTGCCGTCGGGACCTGCCAGCGTGCCAGCGGCCTGGTCGTTGACCTCTGGCGGGTCATAGGTGAACAACAGGTAGACGTACGGGGTGTTTGCGAAATCGGGATGCACAGCGATGTCCAGCAACCCGCGATCGCGAGTTCCGTTGACGATTCCCGAGATGTCGACGAACGGGTCGCTGGAGACCACTCCAGCTCGCACTGCCTTGACCACGCCGCCTTGTTCGGACACCAACATCGTTCCATCGGGCAACCAGTCGATTGCGGTCGGCAGGTGAAGCTGCGATGCGATCGTCGTGCTGAGGATTTCGTCGCCACCGACAACCGGCGGATCCAGCGGCGGAGCGGTTTGATCGACCGTCCAGTTCAAAATGCGATGCGAGTTGTCCAGTCCCCCCGTGCCGGCGGTGAAGCCCACGAATCCTGTGTCACCGACCTGCGTTTGCAGATCAACGGTGGTCTTCATCAACGCATGCGTGGGTTGGGTGGGGTCGGCAGCAAGGTACACGGCCAGAACGTTGCTGGTGCCGTTGTATTCAATCCAGACATAGCGTTCACTTCCGTTGTTCAGATCAATTTCCGGCACCGCAGTGCGAAGGTTGGAGTACACCGAACCGGTGAGGATCGACACATGGTTGGCGTTGAGATCCAAGCTGTTTCGATATGTGTCAAACTCCACGGCGACGGAATGAGTGATGCCTTGATAACCGAGTTGTTCGCCCGTCCCACCGATCGCGGCTGAACCACGCAGGTCGTTTTGGATCGTGAAGGTCAATCCATCAGCTCCGTCGGAGCCCGCACCGTTGATCGCTTCGAACGCGAACGCCGTTCGGAACGAGCCATCGTCGGCCAAATTGACGGCGGTGGAGTAGAACGCACTGCCCGCCTGATTCTTCTCAGCGGGGGTGAGTTCCAGCGTGTTGCCGGTTTGTTGTGCGGCCCCGTTGAGCGTCAGTCCCGAGACATCTGCGAAATTGGCGTAGTCAGGCAGGCTGACTTCGTTGTCCACGATCGACACGGTCGCCGTTCGCGGAACCAGCAGATTGGCTCCGCCTTGGACGTTGTCGATCGTGATGTTGAAGGTCTCGTTGGTTTCCAACAACGCGTCGTCGAGGATCGGCACCACGATGGTTTGTTCGGTGACCCCGTCGGCAAAGGTAAGCGTTCCGGTTTGTCGCGTGTAGTCGACGCCTTCGGTTGCAGAACCAGCGAAGGTGTCGTAGTCGACCGTCGCGATGCCGTCCGCCCCACCGGTTCGGACCACACGAATTGACGCGGTTCCAGCGTCTTCGTCGATCGTGACATTGCTGGTTTCCAGCGAGATGGTGCCGGGGTTCGTCGTGGTCGTCCCGTATTGAAAGTGACCGTTGGTGTGCAGCCACTCAGATTGCTTGAACCCGGGCGACAAGCCATCTTCTTGCCAGGTGCCGGTGGAGTAAACATCCTCGGCTTCGGTTTGATACGACGTGCCGTCCAGTTCGACTCGGTCGATTCGCACATTGCGGTCGATGGCTCCGTCGTTCTCATACAAATCGTTGGTGAAACGGATTTGAATTTGAGAGATGTCGACGGTGGTTTGTGCGTCAAAGTCCAGCTGGACAAACTCACCCGTGTCGACGTCGCCGCCAATGTTTTGCCAGGTCTGAGCTCGTTCGCCAGCGATCCAGAGTTCAATCGTTTCGGTGTTCTCGGCTCCGGCCGCGAAGATCGAAATGGAACTGGTGGTCGAGGGGGACGAGTATTGGAAGTAGCCGTTGCTGTGGATCCACTCGCTGCGGCGGAACCCTGGGGCAACGCCATCTTCTTCTTGCCACGTTCCCGTTCCAAACGTGTTCGCATTCTCGGATTCGATCGTCACCCCGTTAGCCGTGATGGAGTCGACGACCAAGTTCCGGTCGATGCCTTGTTCGGGTTGATACAAATCGTTGGTGAACGCGACTCGCACTTCATCGATCGCCAGGTCAACCGCACCGTTGTAAGTGAAGGTTTGGAATTGTCGCGTGTCAACATTGCCGCCGACATTGTTCCATGTCTGGACGACTTCGCCGTTGACCTGCAACTGCATCTGTTCATCGCCCGTTGTGCCAGCGGCACGAACGGTGACCGGAAGCACCATCTCGACATGTTGCAGTCGGTCGACGCTGGCCAACAGAGCACTTTCAATGTTTCCGGTTTGGAACTCCAGGTCCCAGTCACCACCCAGAGCCGCGTGTCCGGTTACGTCGTCTGAAGCGGCCACATCGGCGGACGTCAAACGTGCCAGCGTCGTGATCAGGTCTTGTCCCACCGCTTCGGAGGCGGCGTCGCACCCGTACAACAGAATGTCGGCGTTGTCGGTCAGTGCCTGTCGCCATTGATCGAGCTGAGCGGAATGTCGCTGCAGGATCTCGGCGTCGATGCGTTGACCACTCAATTGCAGGACGCCCGCCTCGGCGTGCGAAACGACGTGGATGGTCCGCACGTTCGTGCGACTTGCCAAGACCGACGTCATTTGATCGATCGCGGGCGAGGCCTGGTCCAGCAACACGATCTCCACGCCGCTGCGGATCCACCCAGTGAGTTGTTCCGTTTCTTCCACCGCGGAGTCGATGAACGCGATCTCTGTGAACGAATCAGCAGCTTGCTCGGGATGCGAACCTGCCTCGGTCGAATCGCTGTCCGTGGAGGCTCCGCCGGGATCAGTGGCACTGGAAGCGGCAGCGGCGGCAACTTCCGCGCCCGCATCGCCGGCCAGCATCAGGCGGGGCTCCAGTGGTTCGACGGACCATTGGGTTTGCGCGAAGGTGGGTTTGCGTTTGGATTGAAAGCGAGTCATTGAATTGAGCCCAGGCACATTGGTTGACCAGCAACTCTCGTTTGGGAACCATTGATAAAGCGGCCCTGCAGAGGGGTGCTCTTCCAAGCATAGCTACTGGCCCAAGCGATACAATCCGCGCAGTGTGAAATTTGGTGGCTGTCCGAATTCTGGCGAATCCGGCTACGTGGTCGCGTGTCACTGGATTCGCCAGAGTTCAGACGCGTGCAATAGCCGGTCGTCCGATCACAACCCGAACGCGTCAGCGAGGGACCAGGCAGCCGTCGGAATCGCCGGAACTCAGATCATCGAGTTGGTGGGTGTCCGACTTCTGGCGAATCCGGCTACGTGGTCGCGTGTCACTGGATTCGCCAGCATTCAGACGCGCGCGATAGCTGGTCGTCCGATCACAACCCGAACGCGTCAGCGAGGGACCACGCAGTCGCTGGAATCACCGGAACTCAGATCATCGAGTTGGTGGCTGTCCGAATTCTGGCGAATCCGGCTACGCGGTCGCGTGTCGCTGGATTCGCTAGCATTCAGACGCGCACGATAGCCGATCGTCCAATCACAACCCGAACGCGTCAGCGAGGGACCAGGCAGTCGCTGGAATCGCCGGAACTCAGATCATCGAGTTGGTGGGTGTCCGAATTCTTGGCGAATCCGGCTACGTGGACGCGTGTCGCTGGATTCGCCAGCATTCAGACGCTCGCGATAGCCGGTCGTCCGATCACAACCCGAACGCGTCAGCGAGGGACCACGCAGTCGGTGGAATCGCCGGAACTCAGATCATCGAGTTGGTGAATGTCCGAATTCTGGCGAATCCGGCTACGTGGTCGCGTGTCGCTGGATTCGCCAGCATTCAGACGCTCGCGATAGCCGGTCGTCCGATCACAACCCGAACGCGTCAGCGAGGGACCACGCGGTCGCTGGAATCGCCAGAATTCAGATCATCGAGTTGGTGGGTGTCCGAATTCTGGCGAATCCGGCTACGTGGTCGCGTGTCACTGGATTCGCCAGCATTCAGACGCTCGCGATAGCCGATCGTCCGATCACAACCCGAACGCGTGAGCGAGGGACCATGCAGTCGCTGGAATCGCCGGAACTCAGATCATCGAGTTGGTGAATGTCCGAATTCTGGCGAATCCGGCTACGCGGTCGCGTGTCGCTGGATTCGCCAGCATTCCGACGCTCGCGATAGCCGGTCGTCCGATCACAACCCGAACGCGTCAGCGAGGGACCATGCAGTAGCTGGATTCGCCGGCATTCAGACGCTCGCGATAGCCGGTCGTCCGATCACAACCCGAACGCGTCAGCGAGGGACCACGCAGTCGGTGGAATCGCCGGAATGCAGATCATCGAGTTGGTGGCTGTCCGAATTCTGGCGAATCCGGCTACGTGGTCGCGTGTCGCTGGATTCGCCAGCATTCAGACGCGCGCGATAGCTGGTCGTCCGATCACAACCCGAACGCGTCAGCGAGGGACCAGGCAGCCGTCGGAATCGCCGGAACTCAGATCATCGAGTTGGTGGGTGTCCGAATTCTGGCGAATCCGGTTACTTGGCGGAGACCGACGCGTTTTTCTGAGAGTCCCTCGCTGACGCGTTCGGGTTGTGATCAGTGGCCGGAGTCCGAATTCTGGCGAATCCGGCTACGTGGTGGAGACCGACGCGTTTTTCTGAGAGTCCCTCGCTGACGCGTTCGGGTTGTTATCAGTGGCCGGAGTCCGAATTCTTGGCGAATCCGGCTACGTGGTGGAGACCGACGCGTTTTTCTGAGAGTCCCTCGCTGACGCGTTCGGGTTGTGATCAGTGGCCCCGGTGTCCGAATTCTGGCGAATCCGGCTACGTGGTTGAGACCGACGCGTTTTTCTGGGAGTCCCTCGCTGACGCGTTCGGGTTGTGATCAGTGGGCCCGGAGTCCGAATTCTTAGCGAATCCGGCGACGTTGAGTTGGGCCGTTGGCCAACACGCGATGGTGAGCCGACTACTCGGCGGCTTCGTCGGACAGCAGTCGCAGTGCCGAGTCGTGGCTGTTGTCGTCCAGATCGCTGACACGAGTGAGCACATCGACCAATTGCTCGGTCGAAACCGCGAACGGGTCGTCGGTGCTGCTGTCAATCAGCTTGCTGAGGTCCGACAGCACCGCATCACGAGTCTGTCGTTTCAGAGTCGATTGAGCGAACCCGCGAGGTTCCAGCGGGCCAATCTCGTTTTGGTGGCTGGGCACCAGTGATTCGTTGGGACCAGCGTCGTCGTCCTGAGCGAGTTCGTCATCGACGATGGGTTCGCCTTCGCCGGAGTCGTCCGATTCTTCTTCGCCGTTGTTGACCGTGCCCGTTGGGCTGGTGATTTGATTCAGAAAATTGATCACCAGCAACGCATCGAGCGCGGTGACAAAGCCATCGCCGTTGACGTCGTATCCAAATCCGGGATCGCCAAAACCGACTGGCCCCGGACCGTAGATGTTCAGGTAGTTGATGATTGTCAACGCGTCCAACGCGGTGACTTCTTCATCGCTGTTCACGTCGTGGGGTTCGACGTCGTTGTGGTACGGCGTGTCATTCTCGATCACTTGGATCAAGAAGGTTTCTGTGACCGGGGCAACACCAGCGGATTGCGACGTGGCGGTGATGTCGATTTCGATTTCTTGTTGGTCGATCAGTGAAACGGACACGCCTTCAGCCAACTTCAGAGTCGATCCGTCAAACACAAAACGTGAATCGTTGACGGACAGGGTGTGATTGTTGGCGGCAGGGTTTCCAGCGATGTGAAGATCACCCACGCTCGCCCCGGGCGTTTGCTCTTCGACGGTTGCCGGTGTGAGGTCGAAGCCAGTGGGCGATTCTGGCAGGTCGATGACTTGCAGCGTGATCGCTTTTTCGAACGAGTCATCCAAGTGCGATACCGTGACATTGATCACGATGGTCTCTGACTCTTCGAAATCGACGGCGATGCCCGGTTTCAGTCGCAGACTTCCGTTGACAATCAGGAAGCGGTCGTCATCGACCAGGAAGTCGTAGAACTGGTCATCGTCTTCATCGACCACCGTGATTTCGGTGACCACGTCGCCTGCAAAATTTTCACGCACGGTGGCGTTCCCCGGCAACACGTCCTCGATCGGATCGTCTTCATCCGTGATCTGCAGGGTCGCGGTGTGAACCAGTGGTTCTTCAAAGTCAGGGTCGTGGACCGTGATGATCAATGGGATCGCCCACTCGTCTTCCCAGTTCAGGTTGTCTGGACCGACGAAGATCAGATTGCCATTTGCGTCGACGATGAATCGCTCGTCGTTGATTTCGATGACGTGGTTGCCTTGCCCGTCGCCATCGATGACTTCGATATGGCCGATCTGACCGTTCAGCGGGATGTTTTCAGGCACCGGAGCGATTTGCGGGATGACTTCGATCGGTGCGTCCGGGACGTTTTCGACCGTGATGTTCAGCACATGTTCGGTGAAGTCACGGCCGTCATGCAGCCACACAGTGAATTGGTCGACGCCAGCGAAATCTTCAATGGGAACGTAGGACAGCGATCCGGAAAGTGTCACCGTCGACACGCCCGCGGTGGTGCCTTGGATCGGCAGCAGCAGAAACTCGTCCTCGTCCGCATCCGATGAATCGCCATACACGGCAGGAGCCGCGTTGGTCAGCACCGTGTCTTCGTCCATCACCCAGCTCGGCGGGGTGTCATAGTTGGGCGCGGTGTTGGCGCCGATCAACCGCATGCCAAATTCGATCGGCGATGGGTCTTCGTTGTTGGTGATTTGCACACGATGAGGGGCAGGTGTGCGAAGGCTCATCTCCGCCATCCCCGCGGCACCCACCAGGGCGACACGACGCAATTCTGGATCCAGCGAGATGCCTTGGGCACCGGAGATCGCTGGCAGATTCAGAGCGGAGAGATCGATCGCCAGGTCGACGACCAAATCGCCGGAGTCCGCGTCAATCAATCGCAGTCCAGCCTCGACGGGATCGACCGAGTCCGGCGTCAGGGAGACGATCAACCCGCGAGCCGCATCGATCGCGACGGGCGCGTCGGTTGGCAGGCTGTACAGCGTTGCCAGATCGTTTGTTTCGAGATCGTGGACCGTCAATCCGTCCGATTGCCGAACGACCAACAAACCCGCTTCGTCGCTGAAGCCCACCACCTCGACACCGCCATCGACGATGATCGGATCGTTGGTCAGCAGGGAGTGGTTGGCGTTGCTCCAAACTTGGATTTCAAGACCGTCGCTGGTGCCGCCTTGTCCATCATCAATTTGGGTCGCGCGAGCCAGGATCGATCGGGTGGGCCCAACGGTCGAACGCGGGCTGGAGTCGCCGATCAGTTCCGTGCCTTCGGGAACCAGGGCACCCGTCGCATCAGCGCTCAGGCTGGCCGTGTCCACGGTCCACAGTTGGGCGGAACCATTGTCGGCCGCCTGCAGCAACAAGCCGCGGCCGGCATCGTCGATCGCATGGCCGATGAATTGCGGTGCGAGGTCACTGTCAGGGAAAGGTGTGGCGCCAGAGAGCGAGCCATCCACGAGGAAGGCTTTGTGCCCGACCGTGTTGTCGCCCAGCACAAACAATTCGCCTGCTGGCGAACGCCAGAGGGCCTGAATGCCAATCCCCAGATCCAACGTCGATGCGATGGTGCCGCTGCTCGACAACGTGTGCAGTGACGTGCCCTTGGCGAACACGGCCGGCAAGATGGCTTCGTCGTTGGTGCCCGCCCCGAGCACGAAGGCGGGAGTCACCGCGGTGATTCCCGATTCGCTCAGGAAAGGATTCGCGGTGGTTGTCGTGGGGGTCGTCTGTATTTGAGACTGGGTGCCGTTGAAGACGCGAACCACATGCGTGCCGTCGCCCAGCCCATCCAGCGAGAATTGGCCGGACTCGTCCGTCAAACCGTATCGTTCGCCCTGGTCCAGCGAGCCGTTGTCATTTTGATCGACGAAGACCAAGCGGTTGGCCAGCGTTGATTCTTCGGCTTCCTTTTGCATGGAATCGTTGGCGTCGTGAAAGACGGAACCAACGATCGCCGCCAGCACGCGGCGATCATCCAGTGTCTGCATCGCCAAACGACGGCGGGTTCCGCGCGTTCGATCTCTCTTGGAGCGGCTTCGAAGGCTCGTCAGGGAAACACGCGGCATCGTGACGATTTCTCACAAGGCGGGACGGAAAGAATGGACCGACGTTTCAACATGGACGGTGTGGGTGGGGAGAAAGTTCCCTGATAGAGCCCGGTTCGCATCGAATTCAGACGAATTTCGACGCGACTGTTTGAGGGCTTTTCAAAAATCCGTTCCCCGACCTCCGTCGTCGTCGCTTATTATAGACCACCACCGTTTGGCTCCGAGTAGCCTTTTCCCAGTATTTTTGACGGATTCCGCCGCGATCCCGATGACGCTCGAATCCGAATTTCTCGGTTTGACGCTTGATCGCATGTCTGCCTCGCTCCCCTTCCGCTCGATTCATCCAATGCTGACGAAGTCTGCTGATCTGTCGCCGCGTTTTTCTTTCCCCTTGGCCGGATGGACGCTCTTTCTAACAGCGTTTTGTTTGACCGCTGGCGTGACCATGTTTCCGTCCGTTGCGCTCGCGCAAGGCCAACAGGCGGCGATGGCGGCGGCTGAGCAGGCGGCGATGGAAGCCCAGGCCCGAGGAGATGATGTTTCTTCGGGAGGAATGGAACCAGGCTACGACGGCATGGACAGTTATGAGATGGAAATGGAAATGGGGTCCGGCTACGGCATGGACGATCCCTACGGAGGTTCCGGTTACGGGGGCCAATCCAATTCCGGGCGGGGAGCAAACTTGCAGCCATCGCCGTTGGTGATGCTGGAGTTATTCAACCCTGATTGGTCACCGCTGACCGAACGGGTGCAGCAGATCTTTGCTTCCGCGACGGCTCCCAAAACCCCTGTCGCCCTGGGCCCGGTGCTCCGGAATGAAGCTCACGTGGCTTATCGCTACGGCAACCTGCCGTTGGCACTGCAGTTGTTCCACGGTTTCATCGCCCGAGGCAGTGACGCGGCCGAGCGACAAATGGATCAAATCAAATTCAGCAAGCACTTCCGGAAACCGCTTTGGCATCTCCGGATTGGAACCAGCCTGGCCGTTCACGGCGATTCCTCCACCGCCAACCCTTCGCCGATCACCGGATCAGGATCCTCCGGCGGCATGGGCCGCGGTGGGATGAGCCCTGATGACATGGGGATGGATTCCGGAATGATGGAAATGGCGATGGGCAGCGGCATGGAACCGGGCATGATGGGGCCCGGCATGATGGGCCCGGGCGGCCCGGGAGGACCCAACGGGATGGGAATGAGTGGTGAAATGCCCATGGACGACATGGGAATGTACGACGGTGACATGGGCATGTCTGGCATGGGCGGCCCGGGCATGGGAGGCCCGGGCATGGGCATGCCAGGAAGAGGCGGACGAAACCGTGCCGCCGGAATGGCGGTTCCCAAAGCCGAGATGACGGACAAAGAAGTCGATTCCCGTCTGGAGACGCTCCTGGGCCTGGTCGCTGAAACGGTGAAATCGGGACTGTCCAAGCGAATCACCGAGGGCAAATTTGGGCACGCCTTGACCGATGTGGAACCTGAATCGGCCACCCAAGGGCACACGGTCAACGGGGACTCGGTCGACCAAGCGGCAAAGTCGATGTGGATTCCCAGTGTCTTGTTCGTCGGCGAAGGCAATTCCCGTGAAACGATCAAAACCGCTCATGAACTTGGCCTGGACCTGCTGTTCCATTTCGACATCGGCTTGAAAGAAAACCGAGTTGGTGCGGTCAGCAACATCAGTCGCTTGAAAGTCCTGGATGCTCGGACCGGAAAGACCCTGGTCAGCTCAGGGCCGATGGACAACACCGAAGTCGAACGCATGACTCGTGTTGGTCGAGGCTCGCCATCCGCTTACGTCGACGAGCAACTGAAATCGCTGTGGGCGGTGGTGGACGAGCGATTGACGTTGTCGGACCTGCCCACGCTCAGCCCCGAAGTGGCTCGCAAACGTGTTGCCCAAGTCTTGGGGGACAGTTCCATGACGCCGCTGCGAAAGCTCGCCGAGATTCGTTACTACGGCTACCGCGGCTGGCTGACGCCGGAAGAGGTTGAGCAAGCCTTTGAGATCACCGGTGGCGTGGATGCCATGAAGGTGCTGCATGGCAGTGACACGCAAGCCATCGAGGCCATTCACAAAATGGTCGTCGAGACTGCCGCGAAAGAATCCTGAGCACGCTGCGTGACGCAGCCGGATTCGCCAAAATTCGGATTGCACTCTCGTCCACCCGTAGCCGGATTCGCCAGAATTCGGACTCCCAACAACATCCCAACCCCACGCGTCACAGGCTGTTGATTGAGTGCGTTCCGCAGATTGAGCGATCAGCCGATGGGCGCGAGCCCAATGCCATCCACTTTGTAGCGGAACGGCGCGAGCCGTCCGGTGACGCGCCGGAAAACACCCACGATTTACCGGACGGCTTGCGCCGTTCCGCTAACAAAATCTCCTCGGTTGGTTCGAAAGTAGATGGCATCGGGCGCGAGCCCACGGTTACCGGAGACGAACCGGACGCGATCGCGTTCCGGCTGATTCAATCAACAAGCCTGGTCAGCGAGGGACACATCTGAATTCTGGCGAATCCAGCTACAGCGAATAATTCGCCAGAATTCGGACATCCACTTCAGCGAACAAGGTTGCTCGCAACCCTGACGCTTGCAACGACTTTGTCGGCCAGGCAAACCGGGGGCCCTGCCTCCCGTCGGTCCAAAGCATGAGCGGGAAAACGCCGAATGAGACAAAGTATCAAGGCTCCCGTTTCGCATTTCGCGTTTGGGATCCAACGCACTGCGACTCATTTACATTCGGCCCTGCAAAAGGACTTGCCCGACCATGGCGACCACGTTCCCAACACAACGCACGTTGCTCTTCGCCGCAATCCTCGCCGCGATGGCATTGGGCGGCATTCGCACTCCAACGGCTTCCGCGGACTGGGGTTCGCTGGTCCACCAAATGCACGTCGGTTATCACCGCAACGTGGCTTGGCCCGACCCGTTCAACGAAGTCGACGCGCTGCAGGTCGTGATGCCTTTCGAAGCCATGAAACGCAATGGCTGGCGGATGCACAACACCATCGGGCACGAGTTGTTCCGGGGTGGTGACGGAGCCTTGTTGGCGGCCGGTCAAAATCGCGTTCGCTGGATCGCGACGCAGGCTCCCGAAGGTCGCCGCGAGATCCACGTCCTGCGTGGTGGCACGCAAGCTGAAACCGAATCCCGCCTGAAAGCGGTTCGGGAAGCCGTCACGAGCTACGTGTTGGACGGCCAGTCCCAACCGCAGGTCTTCGTGACCACGATCGAACCCGCCACCTCACCAGGTGTTGTGGCCACCAAGATCAACCGAGAACGGCTGGAGCAAATGGCCGCTCCGAAGTTGCCAACCACCAGTGCAGCCGGAACGACTGGCAACACTCAATGATCTGAGCGATCGCCCGTTCCAAACTGAAAACGAAAAAAGGCGACCGAGAGTCATTCTCTCGGTCGCCTTTTTTTCTAAACCGTAGCTGATTTCGCCAAGAATTCAGACGCGCGCGATAGCCGGTCATCCAATCCCAACCCGAACGCGTGAGCGAGGGACCATGCTGTAGCTGGATTCGCCAGAATTCAGACGTCCCCCTGCTCCGCGTCCGAACCCTCGGCGAATCCGGCTACGTGGTCGCGTGTAGCTGAATTCGCCAAGAATTCAGACGCGCACGGTAGCCGATCGTCGAATCACAACCCGAACGCGTCAGCGAGGGATCCTGCTGTAGCTGGATTCGCCAGAATTCAGATCGTAGCTGGATTCGCCAGAATTCAGACGTCCCCCTGCCCACGCGTCCGAATTCTGGCGAATCCGGCTACGTGGTCGCGTGTAGCTGAATTCGCCAAGAATTCAGACGCGCACGGTAGCCGGTCATCCAATCACAACCCGAACGCGTCAGCGAGGGACCATGCTGTAGCTGGATTCGCCAGAATTCAGATCTTCGAGTTAGTCCGCGTCCGAACCCTTGGCGAATCCGGCTACGTGAGGGAGACCGACGTGTTGTGCTGAGAGTCCCTCGCTGACGCATTCGGGTTGTGATGATTCGCCCTCGCGTCCGAACCCTCGGCGAATCCGGCGACGTGAGGGAGACCGACGCGTTGTTCTAGGAGTCCCTCGCTGACGCGTTCGGGTTGTGATGATTCGCCCGAGCGTCCGAATTCTGGCGAATCCGGCGACGGCAAACCTCGTCTGGCTTCATCGTCAGGCGAAGCAAGCGTCTTCAGTATGTGAGCCGTATGGCGTTAGCCACGGTTCCCACGCGCAACCGGTTTGAATGCCCATTCGGCTCCACTCCCGATCGTAGCTGGATTCGCCCGATTTCAGATCGTAGCTGGATTCGCCAGAATTCAGACGTCCCCCTGCTCCGCGTCCGAACCCTCGGCGAATCCGGTTACGTGAGGGAAACCGACGTGTTGTTCTGGGAGTCCCTCGCTGACGCATTCGGGTTGTGATGATTGGCCCGAGCGTCCGAATTCTTGGAGAATCCGGCGACGGAAACCCTTGTCTGGCTTCGTGAGCAGGCGAAGCAAGCGTCTTCCGTATGTGAGCCGTTTGGCGTTAGCCACGGTTCCCACACGCAACCGGTTTGAATGCCCATTCGGCTCCACTCCCGATCGTAGCTGGCTTCGCCAGATTTCAGAGGTCCGCTGCTCCACGCCCGAACCCTCGGCGAATCCGGGGACGTGAGGGAGACCGACGCGTTGTTCTAGGAGTCCCTCGCTGACGCATTCGGGTTGTGATGATCCGCCCACGCGTCCGAACCCTCGGCGAATCCGGGGACGTGAGGGAGACCGACGCGTCGTTCAGGGAGCCCCTCGCTGACGCGTTCGGGTTGTGATGATTGGTCCGAGCTTCCGAATTCTGGCGAATCCGGCGACGTGAGGGAGACCGACGCGTTGTTCTAGGAGTCTCTCGCTGGCGCATTCGGGTTGTGATGTTTGGCCTGAGCGTCCGAATTCTGGCGAATCCGGCGACGTTCACTCGTCCGTGATCGCGGCTCGGTGTTCTTCCGCCAACTCCTCTTCGCCCAAGGCCTCAAAGCAAACCGCGAGAGACTCGTGAGCCGCGTTGGCCAGGGACTCTTCCGCGAGCGCCCGTTCCAGGTCAGGGATGGCTTCCAAGTGCTTGCCAAGCTTCGTCAGGATCTGCCCGCGAGTCTCGTAGAAGAAGGGATTCGGTTGGGAGACACTTTCAATCGCCTTCTCGCTGATCTGCAGAGCCAGTTCCAAATCACCCTCTTCTTTCTGGGCCATCGCAACGGCCAAGTTATTCAAGATCGCTGAACTGTGAGGCAGATGCTCAGCCGCCAGTTTCAGATGCAGCGTGGCCCGATCCGGATCGCCCTTGAGAAGTGCCGCCGTGCCTCGAATGAAGTTCGCGATCCCAGGCGAGGATCCCTTGACCAGGGCGGAACGCACTTTGGAAAGTTCTTTGTCGTCGGACTCCAGCGTCTTGAGCACTTGGTCGGCGACCAAACTCAACACACGTGGGTTGTTGGGAGCGTACTGCAGTGCCACCTGCAGCATCTTCAGGACTCGCAACCGTTCGGCGACCGTTTCGTTGGGTTCGGCTTCGATCTTGTTGATCCAGACCACAATGGTCTCCCCCATGGCTTGTTGCAGCCCCGCCTGGTGCTCCTTGGTCTTCATCCGTCCGATGGATTCATTGAGCAGCCGAACGGCATCGGCGTGCTTTTCCAGGAACAGCAACGCTTGGACATTCGCCATTGCCAATTGCGGGCTGGCGGGTTCCTCGGCAAAGAGTTGTTGCACCTTTTCGAGCGTGGTTTCCGCGTAGCGGGTCGCGGCATCGTCTTCGCCGGCCTGGCGAGAAATCATGGCCGCTTGCAAACCACGCATGGGTTGCACCGACGCCAGCTGGACCAGGTAGGGGATCGCTTGGTTCTGTCGATTGGTGCGAACCAAGTAGTCCGCGTAGGCTTGTTTGATGCCCAGGTCATCGGGGGTTTCTTCGCTGAGGAACCGAAGCAATTGTCCGAACTCGCGTTGTTCAGCATCCTCCAGATCCGTCCACTTTTTCTGGTCATAGAGTTCTTGCAACAACCACCGTGCCGCCCGCGGATCACGCTGTTGCCCCACCAGCCCTCGCATCAGTGCGTAAGCCTCGTCCGTCTCGTCCTGTTGATGCCGCGCGACGGCCAAGCGAAACAGTGTTTCGGCGGATTGGTCACCCTCTTCGATCTGCCGCCGAATCAACAACTCAGCGGTGGTGTAGTCGTCCGTTTCGAAGGCCGTTGCCAACTGATCCCGAATCAATTGGTTCCGCCAGGAAACGCTTTCTCCGGTGGAAACAAACAACAGGATTGCCAAAGCAACCGTCAGAATCAAAGCCGGAAGCGCGGTGGATGCTCGCTTCCACGGAATCGACAAGAACCAAGCGACCAGCCATTGCCCAAACCATTTGAACCACTGCAGCGGATTGAAGTAACGGATCATGGGGACACCTCCGTGGCGACAGTTTCAGTCACTGTTTCTGCATTCCCGCGGTTGGCAGCCCGGACCGCCATCGCGATCTTCTGACGCAGACCATCAAACATCTCATCAATCCGGTTGATCGTTGATGCGTCAAGCTTCTCAGGTGCGACCACCCAAAGCTGCAGCATCATCATGGGCTCGATCACCTCATCCAATCCTTCAGTAGCAAGAGAGAGTCTTCCACTTAGGCGACCAGGTAGTTCGGGGGGGTGAGTAATTGCTCCTGACGGTTTAATTGCCGAATACCACAAGTGGCCACGTTGATCAGAATCATTGCCAAAAAGTGCGTAGGCGAGGGGTGGGGGCTCGTTGTTCTTTTTCGCAAGCGAAAAGCTATTAGTTTCTTGCACCACTCGATTAAGCAACTTCCAGTTTTGAATTTGGTAGCAGAGACAAAGCTCATGCCATTCGCTGTAAGTTTGGCTGAGTACGAACTGACCACGAATTTGCACGCCGTTGATGTCAGATGCAAACTGCCACGCATCGGCATTGGGTCCCAGAATCGGATTGTCACCATTGCGAGCTTGTTGATGTTGGCTCAGCTCGAAGCCGTTGTTGCCCGACGAAATGAATTCGATTGGTGGCTCAAAAATGAGTCCCTCGACGAACATGCCTTGGGCTCCCTCTTCGACGCCAACGGTACTGACTCTCATCGCGGAAGACGAACTCACCGCAACCAATACAACCCCCAATACCGCCATTGCGATGGCGATGGGTTTGGCTTGCAGTTTTCCCATCCATCGGGCTAGTTGCAGTTGAAGTCCAAGCTCCTTGGGATTTTTGATAGGTTGGTTGCTCCGGTAATACTCACCCACGGCATCCACATTCTGTCCATCATCCACAAACCAATTCCAAAGGTGCAAAACCGGGTTGTCAGGATGTTCGTCGGATGTCGTTCCAGTCACATGCATGGTTGTCATGACCAAGCCATCGAACGACCACAGAAAGAACGCTGAGATCGCCAGGGTCGTGTAGCCGAGAATGTCGTGCGCCCACCCCGATGCCAGATCGAGTGACATCCACTGGTCCGCCACCGCGACCATGGACACTCGCAGGACATTTCCTCCGGCGGCCAAGATCAGAGCGATCACCATATAAAAAGGGGCCAGCCACAACTTGCGGCGATTGATCGCGACAATCAGGGTGCTCAAAAATGCCATCGTGAACACGGATTGGATCCCACTGCAGGCCTCGGCGACAAAGAGTTCTCGATTGGGCAGTTCGATCACATTGTGAGTCACTGCGTGGGGGATCGACAGAACATCCAGCAGCAAGCTCGACATCATCGTCGTGAGACGCTGCAGCTCAATCACGAGTAGTTGATCAAATCCTAATGGCAATCGGATCAACAGAAACAACGGCAAAGCCAGCACGAGCAAACTCTTGTCTTTCGGGCCCCGCATGACCGCCAGGCACGCGGCCGAAAAACAAACGAACGCGATCGACATCATCCAGGGTGAGCGAACGCTCCAACTGCCGAGCATTGCCACGACGCCAATGAAAACCAAGACCAGCGAGGTCAACCGAGCGGGAGCGTAGAAGTAGCGGTCGCTACGAGTCCAAGCGAGCCACGCCACCGCGCCAATCGCAAATGGAAAGTACTGGTAGTGATCCAGACGCCACATTCGTGAGAAATAGACCGCCAGCATGGGAAGGCCAGCGGCCAGCAAGGCCACCCAGAACCAGGTCCAGACGGATTGCAGGACGGGGGTTCGAACCGGGCTCGGCGAAGGAGTCGCCTTCGTCCGCATGGGAGCGATGGTGGGAGAGTCTTCAGTCATGGCAACGTTTTGGTGGTCGGGGGGGTGGGGCCCCATGATAAGGTGCCTCCTGGCAGAACGCTAGAAATTGCAACAGGTCCGTAGCTGGATTCGCCAGAATTCAGACGAACGCGACGGCTGAGTATCGAATCCCAACCCGAACGCGTCAGCGAGGGACCAAGCAATCGCCGGATTCGCCCGATTTCAGACCGTAGCTGGATTCGCCAGAATTCAGAGTTCCCCCTGCTCCACGTCCGAACCCTCGGCGAATCCGGCGACGGGGAACCTCGTCTGGCTTCGTAGGCAGGCGAAGCAAGCGTCTTCAGTATGTGAGCCGTATGGCGTTAGCCACGGTTCCCATATTACAAATTCACCCTCCCCCTGGGAGGGTCGAGCGAAGCGAGGGGAGGGCTACACACCGGGTTGTGATGATTCGCCCACGCGTCCGAACCCTTCGCGAATCGGGCGACGGGGTACCTCATCTGGCTTCATCGTCAGGCGAAGCAAGCGTCATCGGTATGTGAGCCGTATGGCGTTAGCCACGGTTCCCACGCGCAACCGGTTTGAATGCCCATTCGGCTCCACTCCCGATCGTAGCTGGATTCGCCAGATTCAAGACCGTAGCTGGATTCGCCAGAATTCAGAGGTCCGCTGCTCCACGCCCGAACCCTCGGCGAATCCGGCGACGTGAGGGAGTCCGATGCGTTGTTCTGGGAGTCCCTCGCTGACGCATTCGGGTTGTGATAATTCGCCCACGCGTCCGAACCCTTGGCGAATTCGGCGACGGGGAACCTTGTCTGGCTTCGTGGGCCGGCATGCAAGCGTCATCAGTATGTGAGCCGTTTGGCGTTAGCCACGGTTCCCACGCGCAACCGGATTGAATGCCCAAACGGCTCCACTCCCGATCGTAGCTGGATTCGCCAGAATCTAGACCGTAGCTGGATTCGCCAGAATTCAGAGGTCCAGCCGGTCCACGTCCGAATCCTCGGCGAATCCGGGGACGTGAGGGAGTCCGACGCGTTGTGATGGGAGTCCCTCGCTGACGCATTCGGGTTGTGATGATCCGCCCACGCGTCCGAATTCTCGGCGAATCCGGCGACGGGGAACTTGGCTTGGTTCAGTGGGCGTTTGACTGCCACCGAGGGCACCGAGTTCACAGAGAGCAGGGTGGGGCTTGACGTTGACCGTTTGGATGGCCAACCGCCCGGTTCAATTCAACTGCCCAGTTCAACCCAACAGGAAGAGTTGAATTCGGTCGTCGCCCAAAGCAATCCATTGTCCACCGTGTTCCTAGGGCGTTGCCCTGGGCTGCGTTGGAGAAAGCCTTTGGCCAACCATTGGATCGAGCAGATTTCAGTCAGAGAGCGGGGCCGTGCTACGTAAGGTCCTGAGCATCAGACCTCTGTGCCCTCGGTGACCTCTGTGGCTGACCTTCATGTCGCGTCCGAATTCTTGGCGAATCCGGTGACGGGGAACTTGGCTTGGTTCAGTGGGCGTTTGACTGCCACCGAGGACACCGAGTTCACAGAGAGCAGGGTGGAGTTTGATGTTGACCGTTTGGATGGCTAACCGCCCGGTTCAATTCAACTGCCCAGTTCAACCCAACAGGAAGAGTTGAATTCGGTCGTCGCCCAAAGCAATCCATTGTCCACCGTGTTCCTAGGGCGTTGCCCTGGGCTGCGTTGGAGAAAGCCTTTGGCCAACCATTGGATCGAGCAGATTTCAGTCAGAGAGCGGGGCCGTGCTACGTAAGGTCCTGAGCATCAGACCTCTGTGCCCTCGGTGACCTCTGTGGCTGAATTCCTTGTCGTGTCCGAATTCTGGGCGAATCCGGCTACAGGGATGCGTCCGAATTCTTGGCGAATCCGGGAACGTGAGGGAGTCCGACACGTTGTTCTGGGAGTCCCTCGCTGACGCATTCGGGTTGTGATGATCCGCCCACGTGTCCGAATTCTTGGCGAATCCGGCTACACGTCGGAGGAGCGTTCTTGCTCGATCGGCGGATTGGCCGTCGGTGGCACGGCGATCGGACGCGCACTTCGCGGCGCGGTCCCTCGACCGGAAACCACCACGGGGGTCCGCCGGGTACCGGCCTTGGCACCGTTGTCGGCGGTCTTGCGGTAGTACCGGCTGGTGTGTCGGCCGTAGCGGTAATAACCGTAGCCCTTGTAGCCATCGTTATTGCTCGCTTCATCGGACGCGTTGATCACCACGCCCAGCAACTTGGCACCCACGTTGGCCAGGATCGAAGCGGCTTCTCTCGCGTTGGGCTTGCTCTTCCGCCGCACCTTGAGTGCCATCACGACGCCGTCGGTCATGCTGGCCGTGATGCTGGGGTCCGTCACCACCAGCAGCGGCGGCGTGTCCAGAATGATGTAGTCGTACTCTTCCCGAAGGACGTCCAACAACTCACTCATCTCAGGCAACGTCAACGCTTCCGCTGGGTTCGCTGGAATCGGGCCCGAGGGCATCATTTTCAAGGTGCTCAGGGGCGTGTCATGAGCCGCGTCCACGTGTTCACATTTTCCGTTGAGCACATCGACCAGCCCAAGTTGATCCGCCATCACGAAGTTGTCCGTGACTTGCGGCCGGCGAAGGTCGCAGTCGATGATCAACGTTCGTTTGCCCGACTGAGCAATGCTGCAGGCCAAGTTGCCGGCAATGGTGGACTTCCCGTCACCGGGAAGTGGGCTGGTGACCTGGATGATTTTGCCGCCTTGGATGCCAGCCATTTCAAACAGCACCGAGGTCCGGCAGGACCGAATGGATTCGGACGCCACCGAGGATGGAGCATGCACCACCGCCAGGTGAGCATCCAGTTGTTCAAACGGATTGCTCGCCTCTCCTTTGCTACGCCGCACCCGCCCTTTAAAGAACGGAACGTGAGTCAAGATTGGAGCCCCGACCGCGGCGACAATTTCTTCCGGATCGCGGAAGGTGTTGGCATTTTTCTCCAGCAGCAACGCCAGTCCACACCCGAGGGCCAAACCGAGAAAGGTGCCGATGCCCAATGTTTTGAGAAGATTGGGCCCGATCCGGAACGCGTTGCTGGGGGCACGTAGCTCAGACACTCGGATCCCACCTTCCTCTTCGGTCAACTCAACCCGAGCCATTTGTTCCTCGAGTTGGTTGATCAATTCGCGATTGCGATCAATCTCACGCAACATCGCCGTGTTCTCTTGTTCGTACTGAGCCAGCTTGGTCGCCTCGACACGTTCGCCCTCGATTTGCGACTCGATCTCCGCGATCTGTTGTTTCAGGAGTTCGACCTCGGCTTTGGTGGCAATCAAAATCACATTGACGGCCTCCTCCGCACGTTTCGCTGGGTCGACCCCTTCGACTTTGTTCTGCTCCATCAGTTCCACGATGCGATTGGATTGTTCCTTGACCAAACGCTTCAGTTCACTCTTCATCATGGTCAGTTCCGCGTCGAGCGCTTTGACCGTGGGGTGCTGTTCACCAAACTCCGCTGCAAATTTGTTGCGTTCAATCATCAAAGGAACGAGTTGCTGGTCCAATTCAATTTGCGCGAGTTGTGCATCGCCATCTCGCATGTTTTGGCTGACTTGGTTTTGATTGGGCAATTCAAATGTTTTGCCGAGCAGTTGCCCGATGATCGAAAGTCGGACCAACGGGTCCTTGGCTTCTTCCGCAATGCTTTCGACCGCTGACAGTTCGATTGATTCCGACCTTAGCGTTTCAAAGAGCTCACTGCGTCGTCCGGTCAAATAGAGTTGGCGTTCGCGGTGAGGGTTGATGGCCTCGCCATTTTCATTCCAGACGAGCGGCACCCTCGTTCGGAATTCACGGTAACGATTTTCCATTTCCGCGAGTTTGGGTTGCAATTGGCCTGTGGCAAACTCGATCAAACGGATCAGTTCGCCGCGTGAACTTTTGTGCTTTTCCGCGAACAGTTGCTGCAATGCAGCGCTGTACGATTTGACAGCAGCCTCACACAGTTCGGGGTTGTTGTGGTCGAAGGTCAGCGAAGCCACCAGTGCAGATGCGGAGCGAGCGTCTTCGATGTCCGTTTCGAACTTAAGTGAGTCGAACGCTAGGCCCGCCAAATTCGATGGATTTCCTCCTAGCGACTCCCGAAAGACACCCATGTTTTCATCCAGGAATGCGTATTCGGTGACTTTGTCACTGAACAACTGCGATCGCAGGATATCGATCGAAGGAACACCGCCGATCACATCGCCGGTCATCGTGTCGATGACGGCAGGCCGATCTGATTCAAACATCAGCAGTGTGCCCGATTGGAACGTTTCCGGTGTTTTGACGAACACCAAGAAACCAATCACCGCACCCAGGATGGTCGGGACCAAGGCGGCCCAGCGATAACGCCAGATCGCACCTATCAAATCACCGGCGTCGGCGGGTTCGGCAGCTCCGCCGCTGCCCCAGCCTTCATTCATGGCGGGGTAGGATCCGGTTGCCGCCAATCCCATCGTTCCCGCGTTTTGCGAGGGATACGACGCGAAGGAATTCGGGCCGCGTTTTCCGGCCGATGGGTCAGTTGAATTCGAGTTCGGGGTCATCCGAAGTCCGTGATGAAAAGCAGAGGAGCGGGGATGGTACGGCAAAGCGGAGAGAATCTGCTGAAGATGCAGTCAAGTGTACGGAGCCAGCCGCCGTTGGGCTAGGAAATCCGAATCGGGAAATGCAATTCCAGAGGCTTGGCAACGGGCATCCGGCACTTCCGGAATGCCCCCCGGAACCGTCAAAAGCGGTGTTTCCGATTCAGCCCGAGCAACCGTCAAGAAAAAGTGGCATCGGCTTCCAGCAGAGTAGAACAGTTGTCCCCAACTGTTCCGCGTGGCCCGTCGAATCGCCAGCCCAACGTGCCAACGAGTTGCCTGCCCAAACGGCCTGGAAGAAACAGTCGAAACAATCCAATTGGCTCGGTTCGGAGAACAGGTGTCCCCCAGCGATCGCAGTTGGCCACGATTTGGAACCCCTCTGTCGCCGCTCCGCGGTGGTTGCCCAACAGCCTGTCCGAACAGTCGCGGAGCGACGACATTGGTCCAGCCTTGGGTTTCAACCCAAGGTCCGGCCGTGACCAACGCACACCCAAGTCGCGGAGCGACGACAGTTGACAACGAGTTCGGAACACTCTGTCACCGCTCCGCGTTGGTTGGCCAACATCCTGTCCGAACAGTCGCGGAGCGACGGCATTGGGTCAGCCTTGGGTTTCAACCCAAGGTCCGGCCGTGACCAACGCACACCCAAGTCGCGGAGTGACGACAGTTGACAACGAGTTCAGAACGATCTGTCGCCGCTCCGCGGTGGTTGCCCAACATCTCAGTCCAGTGTCCCGAAACACGAGGCCACTGCAATTACCGAGTCACACCAGTCATTCAATCGTTGCCCTGATGAAAGAGGGCTAGCAGCGCGTTGATTCAAAACGTTTCGCAGATCGAACGATCAGCCCAACGCTAGCCTACGGTTACCGGAGATGAAGCGTACGTTAACCCAGTGCGGCTCATTCAATCAACAAGCCGCTAGTGGTGCGTCGCGATCAAGAATGGGGATCAGATGCCGTAGCGGAAGTCGCCAAGACTTTCGGTGATTCCCAGGGCCTGCCGAAACTCTTGGCGAGTTTCGCTACCCGAAATTGAAGCTTTGACGCACCGCTAAGCAGGTCGGCAGGAATGATCGGGCAAAACCATGTGAGCCGTTTGGGCGTTAGCCCCGGTTGTACGTGGGAGCAACGACGCTACCCAAAACATTCAAAATGCTGAAAGACTCCTGCCGAACTGCTTAGGGTGAGGGCCAAGCAAGACACTGCTCACCGCCGCAAGAACTGAGGCAGCTTCCGAAGCGGCTTCGTGAACCGCAATCCAATCGGCGGTTTCAAGTCATTGATCAGCCAGGCTTGGCGATCGTCCCGATTGGCGTTCAGGCGATTGGTCAGGCTGGCATTGCTGGCACCACCGACTCTCATTTTCACGGTCACACGCGGCAAATACGCCATGTTCGCGCCGTGACGAACCATCATCCGGACCAGCAGTTCATAGTCCGCCGCCGTGCGAAGTTCTTCATTGAACAAACCAAAACGATCGTAGAGCTCACGGCGGAAGTACACGGTCGGATGCGGAGGCATCCATCCCCGGCGAAATTTCCGGACGTCGTAGACACCTGAAACCCAACGGCGATGGACACGGTCGCGATCGTTCGCATCGACGTAGTCCAAATCGGCATAAACGCCATCGAACTTGGAATCAGCCAGCACCGAAGCGACATCGGCCAGGACATTTTCGTCAGCGAACCAGTCATCCGCGTGCAGAAATCCAATGACATCCCCGGTGGCGGCACGCAGGCCCTTGTTCAAGGCGTTGTAGATCCCGGTGTCGGGTTCCCGAATCGACTTCGACACTTGCTCGCCAAGCTGCGAAATGACGGCGGAGGTGCCATCGCTTGAGTCCCCGTCGACGACGATGGTTTCCAGGTCCACGTTCCGTTGGGAAGCAACCGACTCGAGTGCATCGCCAATCGTCTCGCAGCGGTTGTAAACCGCGGTGATGACTGAGATTTTCACTTCGCTGTCTCGCGACGCTTTTGAAATTCTTCAGGAAAGTCTTTTCTGTGTCGATCGATCACGCAATTCCCGAGGACGAGCGCGTCCATGTCCGTCCGCAGGAAGCACGAAATGGCTTCGGCGGGAGTTCTCACAACTGGTTCGTTCTCGTTCAGAGAAGTGTTCAGCACGATCGGCACGCCAGTCTTCTCGAAGAATCGTGTAATCAGAGCGTGATACAGCGGGTTGGTCGCCTTCGAGACCGATTGCAGGCGACCGCTTCCATCCACGTGAGTCACTGCAGGGATCAGGTCGTGCTTCTCTTTGCGGATCGGGAAAACCTTCTCCATATACGGGGTCGATTCAGCAATCTCAAACCACTCGCCCACATGCTCCTCCAGGATGCTAGGGGCGAATGGACGGAACTTCTCGCGAAACTTGATTCGCAAATTGATGATGTCGCGCATATCCGTTCGGCGCGGGTCTGCGATCAAGGACCGATTTCCTAGAGCTCGAGCACCAAACTCCATGCGTCCTTGGAACCAGCCTACGACCTTGCCATCGAGCATCAAGTCAGTTGTGGCATCGACCAAGGGATCGGTTTCAAATTGCTCGAACGGCAGTCCAGCTTCTCGTATCGCAGCGGCGCACTCGTCGTCACTACTCTCGCATCCCCAATATGCGTGGTCCTGAACGAAGCTGCGTGATTTGCCGAGCACGTTGTTCCACACATAGAACGCCGCGCCGAAGGAGGTTCCATTATCGGCGGCACCAGCCGGAATGTAAACGTTCTTGAACGGTGTCTCGCGTGTGATCTTTCCATTGGCGACGGAATTCATCGCGACACCACCGGTCATGCAGAGATTGTCCGACTTTGTCTTGTCGTGAAGCCGATTGAGCATGTGCAAGATGATTTCTTCGGTCACGACCTGCAGGCTCTTGGCGATGTTGTCATGCCTGGGCGTCATCTCCTCTTCCTTGGCCCTCATCGGGCCAAGCAGTTCGATCAGCTTGGGACTGTGGAACGGCTCGACGATCGGTGCGCCATCGTTCCATTTCATTTTCACTCCCGTTTTATGATGAACGAAGTAATCTAGATTCAGCTCAAAGGTATCCCCCTTGGGATGGATCATCTCACGGATCTCATCGACGAATTCGGGTGTACCATAGGGTGCCAATCCCATGACCTTGTATTCATCACCGTAATACGGAAACCCCAAGTACATCGTGATCGTGCTGTACAGGAATCCAATCGAGCTCGGGAAATAGACACGGTCAAACTCATCCCATGTCGTGCCCTGGGCATAAGCGGTCATTGTGCTGGTGAAGTCGCCCATACCATCCACAGACAAGATGGCGGCTTCTTCATATGGCGACAGCAAGAATCCGGCAGCGACGTGCGCTTGGTGGTGTTCAATGCGGTGGAACCTCGCTCGGATTGAATCTCGTTTTACTCCCAATCCCTGAGCCAATTGGTCTTCCAATCCAAGTGTCTTGCCCTGACGCTTCAATCGATCCAGGATCGCACGAGCACTGGGCCGATGTGACGCAACAAATCTCAGTCGTTGGCCTAAATTGGCCCGCGGATTGAACGAGACCGCCACATGATCAACGTCCTTGATCTGCAGTCCGGCAACATCCAAGCAATACTGAATTGATTGTGACGGAAACCCCGCCCAATGTTTGATGCGATTGAATCGTTCTTCTTCCACCGCCGCGACAAGTTGCCCATCAATAACAAGCGACGCCGAAGCGTCGCCATGGTAAGCGTTGATACCGATGATGTTCATAGAAAATTATTACTTTAGGAGGAGGTCATTTGTCACGTCGAACACCGATTCTTCTCTACTAGGCCTTAGGCCAGTCGTCTGAGTTACCCGCCAAGCGACGATCGCAGTATTGCGTCACTACGTCGCAACCAAATAGTTTCGCTGCCGATATGGCGACTCGTCATTCACTTGTTGGCGGGAACTTCACTAATCCGACAACCTCTTCGTCAAGACTAAGCCGAACTTCAATCGCGAACATCTCATTTCCGCAACCTTTGGTCGATCAAAATTAACGACAAAACCATCTCGGCAAACGCACGTTGAAACGAATAGAAAACACCTCGCCAACCATCCAATATTAATCGTTTGGCAAACAAGCAGTAGAAGAGCGTCAATACAGGTGCAAAAACAGTCCATTGTCGCAAACGATCCTTCCAGCCCAATTTGCTTGGGTTGACGCTGTTGAGTTTCTGAACTTCCAAATTTGCATACTTTATCTGCGATGCGAACCAATGCGACAATGGTTTCTGGTCATCGTGAATGATCGGCGTTGCCATTTTTCCAACTACACCTTTGATGTGCACTCGATGGGCGTGCCCATCTCGCTCATAGCAAGCCAATGCGGGTTGATACAAAACGATTCGTGGTGGGTATAGCGCGGCCCGAAGTGGAAACCCATAGACTGCGTAGCGAAACCTTGCTTGAAAACCGGAAAACGTTTCGTCGAGGGTCTCGATCTCACGCCGGAATGCCTCGTCACACCGATAGTCCGCGTCGAGTGAGAGTACCCATCGAGTCTTGACTTGAGAAAGCCCGTGATTGCACTGGTCGGCAAAATGATCGAAATCTCGATGAGTCACAACAACCGATGGGAATTCGCTAGCAATTTGGAGGGTGTCATCCGTGCTGCCACTGTCGACGACTCGAATTTCCTTCGCCCACACTAGACCGGCTAGCGTGCCACGTAGGTTCGCCTGCTCATTATACGTAAGAATCAATGGGGTGATGTCGTCGAGATTCATAGTTCCTCAAAGAATCGGTCAAGCACCAGGCTTCCGGGCGATAGCGATCATGCTTTTGGAAAGTGGGTATCGGCGACCGGCAAAAACGAAATCGATCGACTCAAAGCCAGTTTTACTCAAAAGACTTGTGAGTGTCGCAACGGACCAAAATTTAATGTGCCCGTGATCCCAGAGAGGTAAGAAATGCTGGTCGGATTTTCCTGTTACAGCGATTAAAAGGTTTTTCCAGTAGCCGTGAAAAGGTGTTGAGATAAACGCGACACCACCAGGAGCAAGGGATCCAAAAACCGTCTTGGAAGTAGGTGCGCGGTGAATAGACGTGCTCAACCACTGCGAGGCTAACCACTGCGTCAGATGAGCCAAATTTGCGTTGCAAGTCGTCATACGCAGAGGCTAGATGGAAGTCGATTTCGGGCGAGGTTTCCTTCGCCTTGGCAATGCCTGATTCCGAGGGGGCAACGCCGACCTTTTGGTAGCCCAGTTGCGTTAATCTTTTCGTGAAGGCTCCATTCCCGCAGCCAATGTCCAAAACTCGAGCAGTGGAATCCTTGACCGGGAGGAAATGAGAAAGCCGCGTGATGATTGGCTCCCAAAGGTACCCGGAAGTATGGCTCGCACTGGAATCACTGAATCCGTATTCTGACTGTTCACCCAATGTTCCGTCTCGACAGTTTGTTTTTTTGGATCATGGGAGCAATCTACAATATGTAAACTTCCTTCTAGCGAAAGTATAACCACAACCGGTCTCCCTGACTTTAAATCGGGGTGGGATATGAATGGATTCATAGCCAGTTGCAGCTAGCTCTTCGCGTTCATGGTTTTTTCGACAGGATACCTTGGACTCAATTTAAAATGAAGTCAGGCGTTGTCGTACGGTCCCCCAGTATCCAGCGATAGAAAGTCGCCATCTGCTCGGCGATAGCTTCCCAGCCAAATTGGTCACGGGCGAACTTGGAAGCAAACTGACCCATTGCGTTTCTTTCGGAGTCACTCAGATTGCAAGCTTCTCCCAGTGCTTTTGCAATTGCCTGCGGTTCCGGATCGACCCACCAACCCATTCTTTGGTCAGCCAACAACTGCCATGGGGTCCCAGTGGTTGTGATGACCGGGAGGCCCGCTGCCATCGCTTCCGCAACACAGATCCCAAAATTCTCCGTGAACGAAGGAAGCACAAAGAGGTCGGAACTCTGCATCAATAGCCACTTTTTTTGATCGTCGACTGGGCCTTCAAAAGTGACACGGTTTTGCAAATCCAATTTAGCGATCAAACGTGTCACTTCCGCTCGATGACCGCCCTCATCCGGACCCGCGATCAAGAGGCTCCAATCATCAGGAATAGTTGCACGTTGAAACGCTTTGATCAGCGGTACCAACCCTTTCACAGGGTGGATTCGCGAAAGGAAGAGAAGCTGCTTTATGGGCTTCGGTTTTCGCGTTAGCCTATCCTCGGAAAAGGTCACTCCGTTTGAAATGACAGCTATCGGTTGTTGGAACCCCAAGGCACGAATTGCATTTGCCTCCGCGGCGCAGGTTGCATGAAAGCCAGTTGCCGAGCTTAGATCGCGGTGTTGGTACAGACGCCACATCACAGACTTTGGAAATCGTCTTCGGTTCAGAGACCATTCTGACAGCATGCCTCTTGGTGACACGATGCGTGCAATCGATTGATCCGACGCTTGTTTCGCGACCGCATGATTGGTGGAAAGCCACAGACCATGGTCATGAATTACAACGTTGCCGTGCGTCTTGCTGGTAGTGTGGATTCGATCCAAACACCGGGAGAATCCGAAGCCGAGCAGTTTTCGTCCAAAAAGCTGTGACTCCGGAACTGCGTGAAGTTGCACAGACTGATCAGGCAAATTGCATGGCTCATTCGCGTCCACTGGGACCCCGCAAATAAGATGCACTTCAGCCTTAGTTTTTGCCAAGGCATTGCACAACGATGGAACACTCCGCGACGTCCCACCGTGGGTTTGCCGAGTCCCAGCGATAGTGTGGACTACTCGTATCACGACCAGATTCTCAGTAACAGGCAGTTAGATCGATGCATGACGTCTCCCCAATGTCGAACACAAATGGGCGCGGTGCAAACAGGTGATGATCGCCGCGAACATCATCACCAAGTAGAGACTTCCCGTCGCAATCCCGGCAACTCCAGCACCGATGAAACCCCCAAAAGCGCCCGCCATGGCGGCCGAGTAGTAGGGCGACCGAAGCATGGAAAGCCCCTTCTTCATCGGATCAACCAAAAGGGCGAAGAACGCGATTGTCCCAAACACCCCAATGTCAACAATCATTGTGATCCACGTCGAGGTCATCGCCTGCACGCCGGAGCGACGGGATACCGTACCAATGCCATGGTACGTGGCCATCCCCGGCCCTAAGCCGAAAAGCGATCCCTCTGGACATTCTTGCACAATGTACTCCAAGGCTTTGTATTCGAGCCGTTGGTCGTACTGATTTGTGATTCTTTGGATGGAACGTGTTTGGACACGTGTCGCCATCGACTCCATTGCACTTTCGCTGAACAAAACAGCCAAGATCAGAACCACCGCGCCGACCAATGAAATTGCGAGAAGGCGGCTCGTGATTTCGGGCCGAACGAAGACGCTCAATGTTCCGATGATGAACAAGCCAACGGCCAGAGATGCAAAAGCACTCGTCGAATAGGTCAACACAAGTACTGGAAAGGTAAACAGTAGCGCGTACAGTGCAATGTTGCGAGAAATATACCGATCACCCGGAACAAGGTAGTAGAAAAGCTGCAAAAAGATACCGGGCAAAATTAACGTTGCCAAGTGCTTGGGTTCACCAGAAAACCCGTAGACACGCTTGACAATTGTTCCAGACTCACCAAAGGCAGCCATTGCACTTTCCCCTCCACCGAATCGAGGAATCGGCAGAAAGGGACGTCCCAACTTTAAAAACACAAAGTGTATCCAAGCCACGGCTACTGCAGCGGATACCGTCCAGAAAAAGACAGCCATCAAACTCGTCGCACGGTCGCGATCAGTCGCGTACCCGACAATGAACGCGAAAACGCCAATGGCGCTCACGTAGGCGTAGCACTGCACAATCGGCCTCAGGAAAGAACTTTGCAGACCGCTCGATCCAGTACCGCTGCTCGGTGCCAGGACATAGGCCGAAGCAAGCGAGATTGCGATACAAAATCCGACTAGATTGCATCGCTGCAGCACTTCACCTCCGCACCGCTTCAAGATGCCGGGATCATAGAAGACGTACAGGAAACAAAACAACGCAACAATTTTTTGCGGCATCCACACGGTGCCCGCGAACGACACAATTCCGGTGAGTGCGGAGCTTCCAACAAGCATGATCGCCAGCCAGTTTGTCTTGCGCTGCATGAAAGCAAATAGACAGACCAGGAAAAAAAGCAGATTGACGACTGCGAAACCTTGCAGCACCATAGGTCACTTGCCCCTTGGTTCATAGGACGCGATCTGATTGTCAATCAGCGAACTGTATTGCTGAGCCGCTCGTCGATAGGTGAAGGCCGATGCCCATTGACAACGTACTTGCCCTGCACTGTTCATCTGGCTCGCAGTCATCAACTTGTGCAATCCACGTTCGATCGAACTGACTTTTCTTGGTTCTACAAGAATAGCGTTTCCGCCAGTGATTTCAGGAAGCGATGTGCAGTTGGATGTCATGACCGGTTTTCCGCGTGCCAGTCCCTCTAAGGCGGGTAGCCCAAATCCCTCGAAGTGCGATGGGAAGAGCACGCCATCGCTCAGGTCAACCCAGTCGACAAGTGTCTTCAGTCCTTGGAACGGGAAAAAGTGGATTCGCTGTGTCAAACCTACCTGCTCAATCGTCAGTGGCAAGGTTTCGGAATCGCGGCCAATCGCTCCGACCAAGACAATATCGGGTGCATTCTCTCGTGTTTCAGGGTCGAGCGAACTGAGGAACTTTGCGTAGGCGAGAGTCAAGCCGTCGATATTTTTTCTTCGTGTGATTTGCCCCCACCAGATCCAATAGGCGTGCTTTATCGGCGGCGTGTTATCCAACGATGGCGATGAAGCGTTCCAAACATCTTCGATTCCGTTATGAACCACCTCACTTCGGTTCTCGAAACGCGAATCGAGGTCTATTAACTGCCGGCGTGAGAACTCGGAGATTGCAGTGACGAAAACGTCTGAGCGGGCAAGCATTTTACCTTGGTTGATACGAACCCTACGTCCATGCCAAGAGAGTGAGCAGTGCTCTTGGCTGGCAAAGATCGACGACAAATCGTGAAGATTAGCCAATTGAGGACCACGATCGAAACTGTGGAAATCAAAATCAGATGTGAGCAGGATATCGATGTCACGCTTGATCGGAAAATAGCGGCTATAGCCCGCGAGGCACTTGAGTAACATTGACCGGCGATGGTACGGAAGGGGAGCCAGTTCCCAGTTTTTAGTTTTAAGCGATTTGAGATATTCGATGAGTAATGGCTCTGCGGTTGAATCATACGTGACATATAACTCAAAATCATCAAGAGGGCGAAGCTTTAATAGTTCACGAAGCATCCCTCGATAGGGCGTTGCCGTAGTTAAAACTCGAGTGAGGGACTGGATGCAAACTCCGATACGCAAAATATATCTCTTTAGTAGACGCTGGTCGGTTTCAAGCGAAATGGAAGAAAAGTTTAGCTATTCGACGTAAAATGCGTGCGGCCTTCAGTCGGCCCAAAACGATAGATCTGCTGCCGGAATTGTAGGTGGCAGGAAGAGAAGATCCCCGATTCCTTCTTGGTAAACGCCTATAGGTGCAAAATGATGCGAGCGACTGAGCTGTCTGTGGCATCGATATCCCAGCTGGGCTAGAAAGTCAATTGCCTCCTGAGTCTTCTGCCCGTTTACGTCAATGAAGTATGAGTTAAATTCACCATAGATGACGGGCAGGAAACGCGTAATGAAATTTCTCGCACCGCGAAGGAACGATATTTCTCCGCCCTCAATGTCGATTTTAATCAAATCAAACCGTTGGATGTTCAATTCTTCAACAAGATTGTCAAGACACAAAATCTGGATTTTCTCAAAATGTGCAATCTCGCGTTCTTTTGCCAACTCAGGACTCACAACAACCGCGTTTCCCGTTTCACCATCTTCGGTCATGGAGATTTGAACTTCTTCAAAACGCTCTCCAAGACCGTACCTATGTAGGCGCACACGCTCACTCAGACGATTTGCGTCCACTCCAGACGCAAACGCTCGGAAATTTGCCTCGACAGGCTCGAAGGCGTGTACAGCTCCGGTGCCGCCAAGTAGCTGAAGTCTATTCGCAAATGGCAATGTGTAGTACCCAACATTTACTCCGATGTCCAAAATTACCCAATCGGCATTGAAATAAACGCAGATTTTCTATGTCAACCGGCATTCATAGTTCCCGCAGATAAAGCGACCAAGGTGCGTCTTTGACCTTGCATCAAAAATGATATTATAGCTAGCAGGCATTCGAATGAAAAACTGCAGTTCCTCCCACCGTTCCACCGACGTAAACCGAGGCACGAGGTAACAGCCGATGCGGTAATTTTCACAAAACGAACTGACACGTCGAGAAAACGCAGCATATGACTTCTTTACGTATTCTGTTTCTTGTATTGTGCCTTGTTTTATACACCCACTTTTTCGGCTGAAGAGCCTTTTCGGGACTTTGCTAAAATTGTAACACACGTGTCCTGTATAATGGCGAGTATGATTTCCGAGATCTAAGAACGCGGCAAAGGACGTAATGCATCTTGACGGTTGCTGCAGGATTTCTTTCTGTTGGTCAGTCCAAGTGTCCCGTCTTGCTTCGCGCCGCTGTCCAGCAATAGTTCCTTGCCGGATGTCGCATGCCTTCGCTGTATCTGGATGCGAAATCGGCCAAGTAGAAACATCGTGCTATAGGTGGAACGGTCATTATCAACGAATTCGTGCTACTCGCATTGAGGTATCAGTGCCTCGCTTGCTGGCCCCTCTCGAATTCTGTTTGATCTTTGGGCGTTACTTCCCAGACCAATTTGTACTCGCTGTTTGAAACCGAATCGACCAATCGAGGTTTTGACTTCAACCACCGACGTGCTTCGAGCAGACCCTCCAATGAATTCAACAATGCCTTGAATCCGCCCTGGAATCGCTTGCCATTTGGACGGTACCATAGATGGCGTTTCGCGAGTGCGAAGAAGTAGTCTGGAAGGTCCAGGTATCCAATGGTCCCAAGTTGGAGCCCTCGTAACAAGAAGTACCATTCGCCTGCCAGATGATGGTTAGCGTGCGAATTGGGCTTTTCAATCTTCCGGTCGTTCCAAGAGCGACAACCGCCCGAGGGAACGTGAAGATGCACCGCTGACGCTGCTGGGGAGAATGCTAGCAAACCGTGCTTGTCCGTAAGTCTTAGGCAAAAATCAGACTCCTCACGGTGAGCGCCTTTGACAAAGTTAGCATCCATCCCACCGACGTCTAGGGCAAGGTCTTTTCGAACGGACAAGTTGCATGAAATTCCGTTTCGTACACTATCGGGCTTTGTCCACGTAGGTGGAAAATAGAGCCAGCCCACCCTTTTCCTGCTTGCGAAATAATGAAGTGCCCGGGTCCTTGGTTCCTGCCCCGGCAACAGGACTTGCCCGGCAACTCCGGCCAAGCTGGGTTCTTCGAATGGAGCAAGGTGGCTTTCGAGGAACCGAATATTCGGCAAATGCATGTCATCATCAATGAATAGTACGACGTTGAACTTTGCTTCCCGCAACCCAACGTTCCTTGCCAAACTCGCATTTGGTTCCGATTGATAATAACATCGTGCTGCGACGTTATGTCTAACGGCCAAGCTTTGTACTTCATCGAGCGTTTGGGTAGATTGCGTGACAATGATTATCTCGAAGTCGACACCAGCTTGGCGGGTCAGGTCACTCACCGTGTCCAGCACTACCGCTTCGCGTCCGATGGTCGGAATGACGACCGAAACTCCATTGGCGTCTATTCTGGTATCGCTTCTTAATTGCTTGCTTTTTATTTGCACAGTAGATGATCTGTGAAAGAGAGAGTGACTTCGCAAGGTGAGATAGGCCAGGTGCTGGTTCACCCATCTACCGCGAACTGTTGAGCGATCAACCCACAGATATCGTCAACGGACTCTTGTGGTATCCACAGATAGTCGGCAAGGTCTATGTCGCCATGGACGCCTATGGAATCAACTCTTTCGATGCCTGTGAGCCGCCCCTGTTCTGCAGTTGCTTTAAGAATTCTAAAGCACCTGTATTTTGCTTTTGCCATCAACTGCTCTAGAGCATACTGCCGCTCGATTCGAAACTTATTTGACACATCGTAGCAAGGCAGGATCTCGATAGAAACTAAAGGACGATCTCTCAGTATGACTGAGTTGGCGCCTCTCAGTACCTCGAGTTCCGCTCCTTCCACATCGATTTTAAGGAACGAGACTGGGCGACTAAGTCCAGCGGCGTTCAATGGGAAGACGGCAACATGAGATCGTCGCAGAACAGGTTGCTCGGTTCGAAACTGCTCAATTATCGACGCACCGGAATCAATCTCCGACTGGCTGAAGAAATTCAGATTGCATAATTCAGGCGTTTGTGACACGCCCACCGGATATAGCTCTACGTTTTCCCAGCCATTCAATTTCACTAATTCATCTACATAGGCAACGCAAGAGGCGTTTGGCTCAAAGCCGACGTAAGCACCACCGGGAGTCACGGTCTGCTGCTTTACCAAGGTCTGTCCAATATTGACTCCGACATCGACAAAGCAGTGATCCTGCTTGGATTGGAAATAGATTTTTAGTGAGCTGAGAAGGTCGGTCATCCATGATTCTGCATCGCCTAAATGCCCCCAGCCCAAATCACCGCGAATTGGAAAGTGCAAATCAACACCGTTCAACGACCGCTTCCAATTCAGTCGAAGAAAATTTGACAACCGCAGTTTGCGGAGTACTCGGATCGAAAAAGCATTCATTTTAATCTTGCGGTGAGTAGTAAAGGGTGATCTCAATTTGACATGCCTGAGAGCACCGATAAGTCCCTTCGAACCATCGAGGAGATAGCGTAGCAGATACTATTCCCTCGCGTCGGCCAAGTTGATCTATTCGATTGCGGTAATTGATTCAATCTTCCGCTGAATCTGTTGCAGCACCTCGCGACAGCTTCGGGAGATTGCAAATCTCAGTCTCGCATCCTGTAGCGTTTGACTGTTCAGATAGGATAGGTCTTGAACCGCATCGGCGAATGCTTCAAGGAACGAATCAGAAGTTCCGTCTTTGGCCATGGTTAATAGGTCTCCGCGTCCAGCGAAGGCATCAATTCGGCTAGAAACAACCACGCTGCCAGTTGCAAGGTACTCAGTGATCTTGTGACAATTTGACGCCGAGTTCCTGTCTCGCTGTCGGTCATAGCAGACAAGCCAAACGTCGATCTGTTTGGCGTACTCTAAGATCTCAATGGGAGTTCGTAATCCATGCAGCAACGCATTGGGTGCAGTTCGACAAAAGTTCAGCCAGGAACTTTTGTCCAAAGTGGGGTTTTCGTCAAATGGTCCAATGAAGTGAAATTGAATCTCCGGGAAATTCCGAACCAGTCGTTGCAAGGTAGTTCGGTCCAATGCCGGAATCTCAAGATTCCCGACGTATCCAACTTGGATTCGACCCTTCCCATCACGCTTGGCTGCATCTGAACCCAGGCAATTCCGAGCGAAGTTAAGGAATTCGATCCCTATCGCATGAGGGACCAGGAGTTTCTTCTCTTTTGGCGTGTCGTAGTCGTCCAGGATGTTTTCGGCCACGGAGATCAACAGGTCCGGTTCAGACAAAGCCGCCGCGGTTCTATCAATGCGGTCGACTGGTTGGAAAATCCGGTATTTTGCCGGCAGAATCGTCTGATCCATAAAGGCCCCGGAAGAATTGTCAAAATTCCAACTTATGTCAAACTTTCCCCCAACCACTTTTGCGAGGTCTACAAGGCGGCGTTTGAGCAAAAGTTGTGCAAAAGAACCCTGGATGTCGAAAAGTCGGAGTGGAAGCAAGAATTGCTGATCGATGATATGCAAGTTTTTAATGCCAGATTTGCGAATCCTTATTCGGCCGGGACAACCAAGGCGTGTGAAGGGATTCAAAAAGTAAACTTGGTTGCCCAGTCTTGCCAATTCCTCAGCATAGTGATGCTTCGATAGTTTAAGGTGGTCCCAACGCTGTGGTGAAACCACTAGTATAGTGCGTTTTCCTGAAATAAATTGGCGAGTTTCCCTATCGGACGGAACTTGAGAGTTACTCAAACCGTCACCGTCTGGATTTGCTCGAAACGCAAGGCAAGTTCTGCCTTAACAGCGATAGTTTCGGGGGCTACAAACAATGTTAAGCAAAGCTGTTGGAAGGGTTTCACTGATGAAATGAATAAGGTTTACAAGAGTGCATGATCAAGGTTCTTTTTGGAAAGGAACGCATCTTTCCAGTTCTAGAACCACCTGGGTTGCGGATGCTAGTTGAGTGGTGGCTGCGATGCCACAATTGTGGTCTTTGAAGGAAGATCGGTGGGGCGTGTGCGGGACCAGGTGGAAGTCAGACGCATAGCTTTTCGGCGCGGAGAAAACTGTCTTGCCGGTTTTTTTTTGGGGAAGCGAGGTGGTGCCGCATGGCGAAACATATTGAGCTATTTGTTTATGGCAAAAGTCGTACGAAAACGTCAATGGATGGTGCGAGGACGCATTTCTCGATGTGATTCTGCATCGATTCAAGCGAGCCTGTGTTGATCGCCAGATATCTCTATTTCGTCCATTGCACTGTGGGCCGTGTTGTTCAGTCCATTGCCGGGACTTCAGGGCAGGGTAAGTGGCGGAAATGCTTGCATTTGGGCTTTGGACGCACACAACGGTGCTCTGTACAAAATCCGGTTTCGTGAGCCTGCTTTGGGGCACGCTACCCACCGTCTCGTCTTCGGCTCACGCACATGATTTGAAAATCCTCAAAAAGGGGGGGGGCAGGTAACGATCTTTGTGCACGGTAGTGGCGAGCAGATTGTCCCAGTGAAGCTGGGTTCCGTCTAACGCTAGCGAGTTCGGTATCACGATTGTTATTGCCAGGGGCGAACTCGCCTGGCGAGTGCCGTGGACTTCGCGGCAGCTAGTTTGAGATCTCTTCCGTTTGGAATGAGCGGGAGGCGATAGGAGACCCCAGTGAGTTGGACGAATTTGTAATAGCAGTAGAAGGAGATGATGGAGTACGAGACGGAAGTCGAAATGCCGGCTCCAATCAGGCCGTAGCGGGGGATCAATGCAAAGTTTGAGGCGATGTTAATCACCACTCCTAGTGATGCTCCAATCGCGTTGACTTCAGGGTGGCCAATTCCTGCGATGTGGTTGGAGAGCAGTTTCGCGTGTCCGAGGAGCGTGATGCCCGGGAGTAAGCTGATCATTACCCAGCCTGCTTTGGCGAATTCCGCTCCGTACATCAAGTTTATGAATGGGATAGCGGTCAATGACATGACGATTGCCGCTAGAGATAGGAGGCAGAGCATTGTCGCCGCAATGCGTGAAGTGAACTGTGCGCTTGCTAGTGGGTCACTTTGAGCCTCGGCGGAAACTGTTGGGAAGACAACTCCGGCAAGGCTTGAGACTAGGATCCATAGTTTTTCAGCGAGGCCAACGGCCACGACGTAGAAGCCGGCTTGAGCCGTGCCTAGCAAGAGGTTTACAAGAAACATGTCCACCCGGTAGTTGAGAAAGCCAGCCAGGTTCGCGACGTGAGCCTTCATGCCATATGTGATCGCCGATCGCAATGGTGCGATCGAGAGCTCCGGCCAGGTCCAGAAGTTTCCGACGCCCACTTCGCGGTAAACGTGTGTTGCCGATATAGACGTTCCTACCAAGCCGCATAGAAGGGTGGATGCAAATGCCCCGAGTATGCCAAGGTCGAGGTACACGACCGCAGTGAGGTTGATAACCAGTTGCAGGGGGGAGACAATCAGGTTTGTCAGCATGCTGCGTCGAAAGGCCTGTTTCCCAATCAGGATCGCATTGAGGCTACCTTGAGCGACTTGGATCGGTATCAAGCCGAGGCTTGCGATGAGAAGCGGTGTTGATATTCCGGGGAAGAGCAGGTGTCGCCAGTGGATTGCTGCGCAGCCCACCGCGATTGACAGGGCCGCTAGCAGTGTGCCAATCCCTGTCACGTTTGCGGTAATGCGCTGATTGGGCCATTCGCCGGTTGCAACAAAATGGACAATGGGGGCGTTGAATCCACTTGTGAGTAGGGCAAGCAGCGTCGATGGTAACAACAGCACAAGAGCCAGTTCACCTCTCAGGTCGGGTCCGAGCCAGCGTGCAAGAATAATGGAAGTGACAATTCCGGCCGCCAGTGTGACTACCTGGCCAGTGATGCTGTAAGATAAGTTGCCTAAGAACTTTCTTCCGCGTGAAGGGTGGGTCAAGGTGTGTTGTTCAGTGGAGGTTTAGCGTGTGGGGCGTTTCGGAACAATGTTGTGGTGGGGGCACAGCGTCAGTGTCTGCTAAATACAATCGAACAGTTTTCGATAGGCTGCAGTGACTGATTGTCGCCCAACGTGCTCTTCCAGGATTTCGCGGTGTTTCAGCACCTGAGACGTCTCCAGCCGTTCAGTGATCTGCTCCCGTGACTTAAGGTCGTCCACTAAACGAACGTCAATGCCCATTCGCTTCAGTCCTAGATAAACAGGCGTTCGATTTAGGTAGACGATGGCGCCCCGGTAGATTGATGCCAGAATGTTGCCGACGGCCTGCTGCCGCAGGTGATTCATCAATACGATCGGGCAAGATCCGAGCACGTCATTGTACTTATCAATTGGCATGAAGTCTGTCAGTGCGACGTGACGGTTGGGTAAATGCTTTGCAAGCAATTGCGACACCGCTTCGCCATATCGCTTGTCGCCGTAACTGAGTGGAACGATTACTTTTCCCCCGGCCGGAAGTCCTATGCGTTGGATTCGCTCAATCGCCTCGACATGATTGCAAGTCGGGGAGGCTGAGTTGCCCAGTAGGATGTTGTTGGGACGCCCCTGAGGTGTGTCTTCGGCGGTGAGAATACCCTCTCCGATTAGTGAATCCAGGGGGACGCCAGCGGTCTGTGTAAGAGGCAATTTTGAGAAGCCGATCAGCTCTTGAAGCATGTCGTACTCTTCGCGGAACAGCATCACGCAGTGGTCAAATTGTTCGATCGCATCCTTGAGATGCGACGGCCTGGTGCTGGCGAGCAACTGTCTTGCGAAACTAGCCATCCGTCGCAGTCGCGATTGGTCGCGTTTGGCGCGGTAAAGGTCACTGGTGCCTGGCATCGTGAATGTGGAAGTGCCATCGCTAATGCTCCTGAATCGACGGTTTGCATATACCTCAAACCCCCATAGAACCCAAACTTTCGCGGGGTTGTCTGGCAGTGATTGGTGGTATGCAGAGTTCAGGGGCACCCCATTGGACACGATGACCTGGAGGGACTCGTTGGTTAGCTCAGTCAGCCGCTTAGGTGAACCAGAATGAACCTTGCGTGTTGATGTGATTGGGTATCTCAGGGGGCCTTTAGAACACACAAAAAAAGTGTGTTCCCATTCTGGAAGGGCATCGGTGAACAACTTCGCAATCATGTTGCCATAGGGGCTATCTGCGAGCAGATGCAGGGCACTGTTCATTGCCATACCTCGTGTGTGAGAGTCGTGCAGTGTTTCCAGGCGGCAAGATGTTCGCAATAAATTTCTAGCGGAGCCATTCAACCTTCCGACGGAACTTTGCAGGCGTTCCCATTACAAGTTGTCCTGGTGGCACGTCATGCGTAACTAGTGACGCACTAGCCACTTGGCAGTCATCGCTAATTCGAATGTTGTCATGGATGATGCATCCGACACCAAACCGGCATCGTTCGCCGGTGTGAGCAAAACCCGCGAAAACGCTGCCTGGTCCAATGAAGCAGTGCGAACCTATCGATGTGTCATGGCTGACGACTGCACCCGCGTTTATGACTGTGTTGCGTCCTATTCGAGCGCCGACATCAATTGTGCATCCGGGAAAAATTACAGAACCATGTTCGATTCTGCTGTCGTTTGCAATGCATGCGGTTGGGTGGATAAGCTTGGCAAGGCGAATACCAGAGCGGGACATGTCCTCGAAGATCTGTTGTCTCGCGACCATGTGATTATAGCCGATGGCAAGAATTGCAGCATCAAACGCTCCTTCGTTCTGTAACCGTTTTGCATCATCAATAGCACCAAGTACGTTTTTGCCTTTGCCGTTCTCCTGGGCGAGGGTGTCGTCCAAAAAGCCAGCGAAATTATAGGTCGGTATATCGCTTAAGAGTTTCAGGAGTGTTTTGCCAAGATCGCCTGCCCCAATAATTGCCAGTTTAGCTGCCATCTGACTTGGTCCCTTGCAATCTGTTCGGTACCTGCTGTTGGTCTCTCCAATCCCACACGTGTTGGGGAGTTGATGGGCCGCAGTGGAACAGCGTGTCTAGGATCGTTACGTCGTGGGCAAATTCTTTAGTGCCCTGGTCATACGTTGGGTATCCAGCGTAGTCCTTGTAGATCAGTTCAATATTGTTGTCTCGAAAAACTTGTTCGCTGATATAGTCTTTGGCGGCAGGACCAGAGATGTAACGTGTGGCACCAGCTTGCTTTAGGAGGTCGATTAGACGCTCTTGCTTTGCACCTGAGGGCGAAAAGACGCGAGAATCAATCATTTTTGTATCGATTCCAAGTAGATTTGTTGCGATATCACGCGTCGTTTGTTGGTTCAACTCAGAGAGACTGGTCCACTTCTTTTGTGTGAAGATGTCGGTCACAAAGTCAATGTAGAGTTTGAAATACCTCGACTTTCGGTAGGCGTTGGTGATCGCGGCGAGGTGTTTGTCTTGCCACGCATGGTCAGTGAGTTCGACTTCATGGATCAGCCGGCCACTTGCTTTGCCAACGGGGACCGTTATCCAGTGGGGGCCCGATGGCCCGATGATTCGGTTGCGGTTGCGCCAGCTGTTCTTTGAGAATTGGACATCGTCGTAGAATATGAATAGATCGACATCATGGATGATGTCAAAGTATCCCTTCCACGGTAGGTAGCTTGACTGAATGACGGCGACCGTTTTGCACATTAGATTGTTTGATGCCACGAGGAGGTTGTATGCGGAAGTAAGGCAGGCGAAGTCATTTCAGCGGGCTAATAACTTTCGATTTCACCGATTTCAATGCCGAAAACGCCGTTGTTCCAGCTGGCGGTTCCCGCTGATTGCCACGGTGTTTTCATTACGCTGCGGTAATAGTTATGTTCCCAGGTCAGGGGCAACCGGATGCGGCGAACATCGACTTGCATATTGTGTTCGCCGTACAGGTCGAGCCCGCGGTCGTGAATCCAGAACGCTGAGAAATCACGGATTCCATTGGCAAGTTTTGTCTGATCGACATTTGGGGCATTGACGCGAAATGACCATTTTACCCAGTTGAAACCGGTTAAATACTTCCCAGGGGCGCCTGCTTTCGTCGTCACTGGTAGCGTTTCACCAGTCGTTTTGTCGGTGATTCTAATTTGATGTTCGTATCCGTCGAAGTGAGAATCCATGAAGACGCCGTGGTAAGTGATTCCAAACAGCGGTTGGACTATGTAACGGACTAGGCCAGTTGCCTTGCGGATAGCTGTGATAGCTGGCGTGTCGGCCAGCCCCGCCGAGTGATAAAATTTGATGGCCAATGCCGATTGGGTGATCATCAGGCCCTGTGCCAAGACGACGGCAATCAGGAAGACGGTGATTGCAAAGCTGGCGATATTGGATTGCTTCAGGCCGGTAATCACTGGGGCTGGCTCTGTTCTTGTCGCTCCCATCGGAACGGGGCAGGTCGTATCGGTGCATCGTTCTGTGCGACGATTTTTTGCCACCCATGCATAGGTGCGCTCTGCTAGTCCGCGGATCCCAGGGGTTTGAAGCGCGACGCCGATGGGCCAGAGCAGGAATGCTGCCGATCCGATCTGGGCATACGTTTCAACACCGCGAAAAATATCCCCACTTTTGGAAACCGAATGCAAGGTTGAAGCTAATTCGGTTTCCGATATATCGGCCAATTGGGGAGGCAGGTTCTCCGGGGCATCGATGGGGGCAAAGTGAACGTTTGAACGCAAGTCAAATGATTCGACAGTCGCCTTTGTCATGCGGCACAAGGGGCATGCGGCGTCAAACGCCACAGTCAAAGATGGATCAGTTGTTCGAGGGAATGAAAAGCGTTCAAAAAGCTCTGGAGGAATCATTAGCAAGTAGATGCAGATAACACCTAGTGCGAAGAAAGGGATTGGGAATTCTACCAGGATTCCAAAGTGGAGTCCGATTCCTATCACCGTCAAGGGGAGCCAGGCTCGCTTGAACCAGAATAGAAAGATGAAAATTGCCTCAAAGCAGAATGCGGCGTAGCCGGATCCAATCGCGAGCCACTTATGGTTCAGCAATGCAGAGGTGTCGGTTTGCGTTACCATTGGCAGGCTGCCAGGCAGCCAAGCCCCTAGCCCACTTGTCCAAATGGTGGAGCCCAGTTTGTGAAAGACAGAGTCGAAGTAAACAAGTGCTATGCCAACAAATACAATGATCCGGTAATTGATCAGGGAAACTTGTTCTGGTTTGGAAGGGAGCGATGCCGCCGCAGCGCGGTTGCGTCGGATAATCGCATCGACCGACAGTCGATTGGCAGCGGGGGTGAACATCAACAGAAAATTTATGCCTGTGTAGGCATAGAACATGTGATATTCGTAGCTAGACGTGGTGGCGACACAAGTTACCGTCATTAGGTAGTTGACCAGCGCCGCTTTGCGGTAGCTGACACCTACCATTATGAACGCAACCGAAAGTAACCATATTCCAAGTGGCCAAGCCCAATCAATTTCGCTGGGGGCGATGAACGGGATCTTATCGTATACCAGGTGGCGATAGTGAAACAGTGTGGTGATCTCGCCCATTAAAACCGCAGAGTACAGGATGCGGAAAAGCGCAAGCCCGATCCCTGAGACTTCGGTTTCGTAGCAATCACGAACAAGTCGAAAGAGTTTTGAGAAGATCATAGATGAGTTACCGGGTGGGTCTGAATCGCCTTGCTCTCACAAGAAGCTCTTCATCGTGTCAACGACTTGTTCTTGTTCCGACGTTGAAATGTCAAAGTACATTGGGAGTCGTATTAGCCTCTCGCTCAGGTTGTCAGTCTTGGGAAGCGAGGTTCGATTGAAGCCCCGCTTGACAGATGCGGGGGCGCTGTGAAGTGGCACGTAGTGAAAAACTGCTTGGATTCCGCGCGATCGCATGTGTGAAAGGAGTTTTGTTCGCTGGGGCCCATCACTGCAGATGAGATAGTACATGTGTGAGTTACTTGTGCATTCCGTAGGAATGCTTGGTAGTTGAAGGCCAAGGCGATCGGCAATGGGGCGAATCAAGCAATCGTAGTTGTTGTAAATCGTTTGCCGTTGCGTTGAAATTTCCTGCATCAGCTCCAACTGCCCATAGAGGAAGGCAGATGACAACTCACTGGGGACATAAGACGATCCAATTTCGACCCATGTGTATTTGTCGACTTGTCCTCGGATGAAGCGGCTGCGGTTTGTGCCCTTCTCTCGTATGATCTCAGCGGTTTCGATGAATCGTGGATTGTTGATGCACAGGGCGCCGCCTTCACCGCAGATGAAGTTTTTTGTTTCGTGGAAACTGTAGCAGCCCAGGTCACCGATGGAGCCGAGTGGCTTGCCTTTGTAGGAGGAGTTCACACCCTGGGCGGCATCCTCGACGACAAGCAAGTTGTGTTTCTTGGCGATGGCCATGATGGTATCCATCTCGCATGCAACGCCAGCATAATGGACAACGCATATCGCTTTGGTGCGAGGTGAAATGGCCGCTTCGATCAGCGTCTCGTCAATGTTGAGAGTGTCCGAACGGATGTCGACAAACACGGGAGTTGCGCCCTCGCGGACGAACGAAGAGGCGGTCGTGACGAATGTGTAGGACGGCATGATGACTTCGTCGCCTGGTTCGAGGCGACACAACATGGCGGCCATTTCTAAGGCGGCAGTGCAGGACGGTGTGAGCAAAACCTTTTGAATGCCGAACGTTTGCTCCAGTAGTCGGCTGCAAGCTTGAGTGAAGTGACCGTCGCCACCGAGGTTGCCCATTGTGACTGCTTGAGCGATGTAGAAGAGCTCCTTCCCTGCAACAAATGGTTTGTTGAATGGGATTGGTGCAGACAGGCTCTTGCGTTCTTCTGAGTTCATCGGTGGTTGCTCATCGTTGAGTGTGGGATTGTGGCGAGGTAGTCGCCATATCCGCTTTTTCCGTACCGAGATGCTAATTTTGATAGTTGGGAGTGGTCGATCATATTTCGGTAGTATGCGATTTCTTCGATGCAACCAATTTTTGTTCCCTGGCGTTCCTCGATGACACGAACAAACGTCGAGGCTTCGTTGAGCGAAGCGAACGTTCCGGTATCCAGCCAGGCGATCCCACGGTTGAAAACCCCAACCGAGAGCTGCCCTGCATCGAGGTAAGCCTGGTTGAGACTTGTGATCTCATATTCACCTCGTGCGGATGGCTTGACTTGCTTGGCAAGATCTACAACGGAATTGTCGTAGAAGTAGAGCCCCGGGACTGCGTAATTCGATTTCGGTTGTTCGGGCTTCTCTTCGAGGGAAATTGCTTTCATCTGCTCGTCAAACTCCACGACTCCATATCGCCCTGGGTCATTGACGTGGGATGCGAAGACGACAGCGCCCGTTGGGTTGGAATGGCTGCGGATGAGATCCCCGAAGCCGGAGCCGTAAAAGATGTTGTCGCCCAAGATCAGAGCAACACTGTCGTTACCAATGAATTCTTCACCAATTAAAAAAGCTTGGGCGAGACCATTTGGAACAGGCTGCTCGGCGTAAGAGAACTTGCATCCCAAGTGACTGCCGTCTCCCAATAGCCTTTCAAAGTGTGGCAGGTCTTGGGGCGTTGAGATAATGAGCACTTCCCGGATATCTGCGAGTAGAAGTACTGACAGAGGGTAGTAGATCATGGGTTTGTCATAAACAGGAAGCATCTGCTTTGACATCGCCAGAGTGATTGGATGGAGTCTCGTTCCACTTCCACCGGCGAGAATGATTCCTTTTTGAGGCATGATCTTGATGAGCGTTAGAGGGAAGGGGGCAGTGAGAAATATTGAAGAATGAGTTGTCTCGTTTCCGTTTGGACGAAGAGTTGCGTCATTCGTTACTTCGAAAAAGTTCGATAGCTCGTGTCTCCGGTTTTCATCTCTGTGGGAAGCGATGCCGCTTCTTGAAGCTCTTGGCACGCTATGGTTTGTAGCCCCAGAGCGTTTGTCGATTGTTGGTAGGTTAGTTTCGATTCGGGGCAGGAGGCTTTGCCCTCCGTGTCAAAGGTGAGCGGGTGCCCATGCCGGCTCATCCAGCCGATTTGTTTGGCGGGGACGCCGCGGACGTAGCCGTAGTCGGGGATGTCTTTGGTGACAACTGCGCCCGCCGCCACAAAAGCGAAACGCCCGATGGTGACGCCACAGACGATCGTGGCGTTGGCTCCAATGGTCGCGCCTCGGCGGATCGTGGTTTCCTCGTAGATCCCACGCCGGACCACTTCGCTGCGTGGGTTGCTGACGTTGGTGAGCACGCAGGATGGACCTAGGAACACATCGTCTTCGATCGCGGTGCCGGTGTAGACGGAGACGTTGTTTTGAATCTTGACATTGCTGCCAATGCGGACGCCGGGGGCGATGAAGACATTCTGCCCGAGGTTGCAGCCTTCTCCGAGTTCGCAGTTGTCACTGACGTGGCTGAAGTGCCAGACCTTGGTTCCGTTGCCTAGCTTGGCCTTGCTGTCAACGACCGCGGTGGGGTGGATCGTGACATTTTCGCATGGTTCGCAGGTATCGAGCGATGACGAGACGCCGCCGTTTTCCAGGCTGCTTTGAGCAGCATGCAAGACTTTGAGGACTCGCAGGCCTTCCTGCCCGTCGGTTCGAGCTGCCTGCCGATCGTCGCAGCGATCGAGGAAGTGTTGGCATTCGCTTTTGAGCGGTTCGGCTTGCTCGACCTGAATCGCTTCGCCAAGGCTTTTGTTCGCTGTTGGAACATTGCCGTCGGTCCAGGTGAGGTAGTTCCGGTACAGGACCAATTTCTCGTCCCAGGGCTTGGTGTCGTCGAACACCGCCATCCCTTCCGAACCCACCACCGTGAGTTTTTGTTCTTTGAAAGGATTGAGCCAACTGACGTAAATGTGGGACCGAAGACCGCTGGCAAATTTGAGCTGGGTAAGAGTTGTGTCGGCGACACCCGAGGTGAGGTAACTTTCGCCGCTGCAGCAGACATCGGTAGGTAGTTCACCGGCAAGTGAGAGGATGACCGAGATGTCGTGGGGGGCAAACGACCACAGTGAATTCTCTTCTTGGCGGATTTTGCCGAGGTTGAGTCGATTGGATGTGATGTAGTGAAGCTTGCCGAGTTCGCCGGCTTTCACCATCTGAGCGAGTTTCTCGACATAGGCGTGGTATTGCAACAAGTGTCCGACCATCAAGATTCGGCCCGCGGCACTGGCTTTTTCGATCAGTTGTTGCCCTTCCTGGATATCGAGGCAGAGCGGTTTTTCGACGTAAACATCTTTGCCGGCCTGAATGGCCTGATCGGCCAGTTGGTAATGAAGGGTTGCCGGTGCGGCGATCGCGACACGGGTGATGTCTGGGTTGGCGAGGACCTTGGCGAAGGAAGTCTCTTTGGCGACCGCCGCGTAGTCGTCGCCGTAACTGGCCAGGGTTTGGGGGCTGGCGTCGCAGAGTGTGTGCAGGGCACCCAAGGCGTGAAAGTTGCGGGCAAGGTTTTTACCCCAGTAGCCGGCACCGATGAGAGCGATATTGGGTTGAGTCATGGATGAGTTTCTGAGGTGGGGCAAGCGAGTTTCGACCTGTAGCGGAAGTCGTCAAGACTTTCGAGATTTTCCCGTCGAAGCCGAAACTCTTGGCGAGTTCCGCTACCAGTCGCGCCAATGATTGAGTCGATGCTGAGTGAGTGCTGGTCTGGAATCTGGCCGGGTCAGCTACGGACGGCGTCTTTGACCGCGGCAACGATCGTGTCCTGGTCGGATTCCGTGAGGAACGGATGCATGGGAAGGCTGAGGACATCTTTGGATGCGGCTTCCGATTCAGGGAAGTCGCCGTACTCGTAACCCAGATGCGAGAAGACGGGTTGTTCGTGCAAGCATTTGGGGTAGTAGATCGCGTTGGGGATCCCTGCCTCTTTGAGGCTAGCACTAACCGAATCGCGGTTCGGCAACCGAATCGTGTATTGCGCGTAGACATGGGTGTTTCCGTCGGCAACCTCAGGGACTTGGCAAACGTCTCGCAGCAAGTCCGAGTAGCGGGCTCCGATGGTGCCACGTCGTTCGACTTCCTGTTGAAAGTGCGGGAGTTTCGCCAGAATCACCGCGGCTTGCAGCGTGTCGAATCGGCCGTTGGTTCCCACCAGTGTGTGGTGATGTCGTTTTGTACCGCCGTGGGTTCGGATGGCTCGCAGTTTGGTCGCGATTTCGTCGTCGTCAGTGAACAGGGCACCGCCATCCCCATAACAACCCAGCGGTTTGGCGGGGAAGAAACTGGTGCTGGCGATTTGGGTGACACCGCAGCTCCGTTTGCCATTTTGGGTGGCACCAAAGCTTTGGGCAGCGTCTTCGATCACCGCCAAGCCGTGTTTCTCAGCGATTGCATTGATGCGTTCGAAATCGGGCATCTGCCCGAACAGGCAAATCGGCAGGATCGCTTTCGTGTGGGGGGTGATCGCAGATTCCAGTTGATCCACGTTGATGTTGAAGGTCACCGGATCAATGTCGACGAACACAGGCTTGGCACCAACGAGCAGCATGACTTCGCTGCTGCTGATCCAGGTGAAGGGAGCTGTGATGACTTCGTCGTCGGGGCCGATGTCGAGTGCACGCAAAGCGATTTCGAGGCTGTGTGTGCCGCTGGAGACGGTGATGCAATGCTTCGCCCCGGCGTATTCTGCCAAAGCGGTTTCGCTTTCGGCGATCTCCGGTCCCATGATGAACCGTCCGTGTTGCATGACAGCCTTCATCCGAGCGTCGATTTCGGATTGGTAAGTTTCGTATTGGGTTTTGAGGTCGATGAATTGCATGTGCTGAGTGCTGAGTGCTGAGTAGCGGAAGTCGTCAAGACTTTCGGCGATTGAAGGTGGAAATCAAAACTCTTGACGAGTTTCGCTACCGGAAAGTTGAGGTGCTAAGCCGTCCCCAGACGGCCCAACTGGTAGTCGCCGGTGAGGATGTTTTGCCACCAGGTTTCGTTGTCGAGGTACCACTGCACGGTCTTGCGAAAGCCGCTTTCGAAATCTTCTTGCGGTTCCCAGCCGAGTTCGCGTTGGATTTTGCTGGCGTCGATCGCGTAGCGGAGGTCGTGGCCGGGGCGGTCGGTCACGAAGGTGATGAGGGAGGCGTGGCTTTTTTCCCCCTCACCCTGGCCCTCTCCCCCTGAGGTGGAGAGGGGAGTTTTGTTGCTTTGCCCCCTCACCCTAGCCCTCTCCCCCGTTGCCGGTGGAGAGGGGACTTTTGGGGTAGCCCTCCCCTCGCTTTGCTCGACCCTCCCCAAGGGAGGGTGAAGTTCGGAGGTGGAGGGGGGAGTGCTGTTGTTTTTCCCCCTCACCCTAGCCCTCTCCCCCGTTGCCGGGGGCGAGGGGACTTCAGGGGCGGCCCTCCCCTCGCTTTGCTCGACCCTCCCAGAGGGAGGGTGAAGTTCGGAGGTGGAGGGGGGAGTGCTGTTGTTTTGCCCCCTCACCCTAACCCTCTCCCCCGTAAGCGGTGGAGAGGGGACTTGGGGGCAAAGCTCGTCCATGAGGTTGCAGATCAGGTGGACGAGGTCGATGTTTCTTTGCTCGTTGTTGCCGCCGATGTTGTAGGTCTCGCCGGGCGTGCCTTTTTCAATGACGGTGAGCAGGGCTCGGCAATGGTCTTCGACATACAACCAATCGCGGATGTTTTCGCCTTTGCCGTAAACCGGGATCGGTTCGCCTCGCAGGCATTTGAGGATCACGACGGGGATCAATTTCTCGGGGAATTGATACGGGCCGTAGTTGTTGCTGCAGTTGGTGACCAGGACGGGCAACCCATACGTGTCCTGCCAGGCTCGGGCAAGATGGTCCGAGGATGCTTTGCTGGCAGAGTACGGTGAATGGGGATCGTAAGGTGTGGTTTCGGTGAACAACCCTTCGTCGCCGAGGCTGCCGTAAACTTCGTCGGTCGAGACGTGCAGGAATCGGAAGCGAGCTGCTTGTGCGGGAGTGAGCGAACGATAGTGCTTCAGACTGGATTGAAGCAGATTGAAGGTGCCAATGACATTGGTCTGAATGAATTGGCCAGGACCATCGATGCTGCGATCGACGTGGCTCTCGGCGGCCAAGTGCATGATCGCATCGGGCTGGTAACCGGTGATGGCGGCGTCCATCGCGGCGGCGTCGGTGATGTCAACGTGTGCGAATTGGTAGTTGGGGTTGGATTCAATCTCCGACAGCGACGCGAGGTTGCCGGCGTAGGTGAGCGCGTCCACGTTGAGAACTTGGTGGCCGTTGGCAAGAGCCATGCGGACGAGGTTGCTGCCGATGAAGCCGGCGCCGCCGGTGATGAGAATTTTCATGGGAGATGCTGAGTAAAGGGGCTCAGTGGCATAGGGCCACAGTGAGGGTTTGGCGCAGGTTGGGGGCGGTGGATGCAGGTCCGAATTCTTGGCGAATCCGGCTACGGGGCGGTCCGAATTCTTGGCGAATCCGGCTACGGGGCGGTCCGAATTTTTGGCGAATCCGGCTACGAGGGCGGTCCGAATTCTTGGCGAATCCGGCTACGGGGCGGTCCGAATTCTTGGCGAATCCGGCTACGGGGCGGTCCGAATTCTTGGCGAATCCGGCTACGGGGCAGTCCGAATTCTTGGCGAATCCGGCTACGGGGGTGATGCAACCGGGGCTAACGCCCAAACGGCTCACATCGTTCGTCCCGATCATTCTGGGCTAACTGCTAGCGGCCAATCGCTTCAGCGATTCAACGTCAGCGGCGGTCATTTGTTGGGCGAGGCCGAGGGCGGTTGTGGTGGGGGCCCAGCCAAGTCGTTGTTTGGCGTGGGATGGGTCGCCAACCAGGCGAGTGACTTCCGCCGGACGCATGTACTTGGGGTTTTGTTTCAGGTGGTCTTGGTAGTTGAGCCCCACGCTTTGAAACGCGGCGTCGAGGAACTCTTCGACACTGTGTGTTTTCCCCGTCGCCAGGATGTAGTCATCTGGGGTGTCTTGTTGCAGCATCAGGTGCATCGCGGTGGTGTACTCGGGGGCACTGCCCCAGTCACGGCGTCCATCCAGGGAACCGAGCACGATCTCATCGCTCAGTCCCAGGGAGATTTCCGCGGCCGCCTTGGTGATCTTGCGGGTGACGAAGGATTCGCCTCGTCGCGGTGATTCGTGGTTGTAGCAAATCGCGTTGCAGGCAAATAAACCAAATGATTCCCGGTAGAGTTGGACCATCTGGGTCGCGAAGGTCTTGGCGACGCCGTAGGGCGTGACCGGCCGCATCGGCGTGTGTTCGTTCTGAGGAGATTCGTCGGGGCGGCCGAAGATTTCGCTGCTGCTGATGTGCAGGAACCGCGGTTGTTTCTCGAGGTCGCGAAGGATCTCCAGAATCTTGAGCGTGCCCATGGCGGTGAACTGGCACGTCGATTCGGGAATGTCAAAACTGGCCCCAACGTGGCTTTGACCTGCCAGATGATACAGCTCGTCGGGTTGTGTTTTGACGAGGATTCGTCGGATCGTTGTGGTGTCGTCCAGGTCCGCGTAGTGGAGGAACAGGCTCTTGTTGTAGACGTCTTTGTTATGGAACAACGGGTCGAGTCGAGATCGAACCGTGTTGCTGGTCCGCCTGACCAGGCCGTGCACCGTGTAGCCTCGATCGAGCAGTTGCTCGGTCAGGTACGAGCCGTCTTGGCCGGTGATGCCGGTGATGAGTGCGGTGGGCATTTTAAAGTGGGAAAGGGGCGTCAGGGACTCAGGGTATTCGTTTTAGCGGAGTGGCGCGAGCCGCCCGGTGTGTGACCGGAGGGCTTGCGGGCTTCCGTTGAACTCAGGTCCGAATTCTGGCGAATCCGGCTACGAGGGCGGACCGGATTCTTGACGAATCCGGCTACGGGTGGGGGCGGAGTTCTGGCGAATGTGGCCGGGTGGGGTCCGAATTCTGGCGAATCCGGCTACGGGCTGGGAAAGGCCCTCACCCTAGCCCTCTCCCGGTGCGGGAGAGGGGACCGGATTCTTGACGAATCCGGCTACGGGTGGGGGCGTAGCGGAAGTCGCCAAGACTTTCGGCAATTCATGGTGCACGTCGAAACTCTTGGCGAGTTCCGCTACCTGAAAGTGGAGGCGAGACGGACCACTAGGCCTTGAGGACTTTGGTTTGCAGCTCGGGTGGCAGTTTCGCCGTGGCGTTGCGAGTGTCGACGATGAATTGCGACCACTGGGCGAGTTCGTGGATGTCGAGGCAATCGTGCCAGGTTGAAATCAAGACCAGGTCGTATTCCTGAATCGTTGCTTGATCCCAACTCACGCTGGGTTTGCCGGCCCAATGCGAGTGTTCTCGCGATGGGGGGACGATGGGGACATAAGGGTCGTGGTAGTCGACCTCGGCGCCCTGCGCGGTCAGTCGATCCAGGAGTTCGTAGGAGGGTGATTCTCGCGCGTCATCGACGTTGGGTTTGTAGGCCAACCCGATCAGCAGCACCTTGCTGCCATTGAGGGCTTTTTTGTGTTGGTTCAAAGCATCCGCACAGCGGCGGACGATGTGTGTGGGCATCGCTCGGTTGATCTCGCCGGCCAGTTCAATGAACCGTGTGTGCACCCCGAATTCGCGTGCTTTCCAGGTCAGGTAGAACGGGTCGATCGGGATGCAGTGACCACCCAATCCAGGGCCGGGATAAAACGCTTTGAAGCCGAAGGGTTTGGTGCTGGCGGCCTGGATGACTTCCCAGATGTCGATGCCCATTTCGTCGGCGACGAGTTTCAACTCGTTGACGAGTCCAATGTTGACGCTGCGGTAAATGTTTTCCAGCAGTTTGGTCAGCTCGGCAACTTGCGTGCTGCTGACCGGGACGACTTGATCAAAGACGCTGCCGTACAGTGCGACGCCGGCCTCGAGGCATGCCGGGGTGTGGCCGCCGACGACTTTCGGGATGTTGGTGGCGGCGAACTCGGGGTTGCCGGGATCTTCTCGTTCGGGCGAGTAGACGACATGGACGTCGGTGCCCACAGGCAGTCCTGCGGCTTCGATGCGAGTGACCAGTTCTTCGTTGGTTGTGCCTGGGTAGGTCGTGCTTTCGAGGCTGATCGTTTGGCCTGCCCGCAGGTGCGGCACGATCGATTCGATCGTGCTCACCACATAGGAAAGGTCGGGCTCAAAGTGCTCGTCCAGCGGCGTGGGGACACACAGGATGATGGCGTCGACTTCACGGATTTGGCTGAAGTCAGTCGTGGCGGCGAGGTTGCCGGATTGGACCGCCGAGGCCACGGAGTCAGCCGAAATGTGTTTGATGTAGCTGGTGCTGCCGTTGATCGCCGACGTCTTCTTGTCATCAATGTCGAAGCCAACGGTTTTGAAGCCGCCGGCGGCGTAGGCGAGTGCCAGCGGCAGGCCGACATAGCCGAGTCCAACAACACCCACCGTGGCGCTACGATCTTGAATCCGTGAAGTGAAATCAGATGACATGAAGAGAAGGGGTTTGGGCTTTGGAGAGAGAAAGTGGGATAGTCTTCTAGCCTGTCGGGAGTGGCCGGAAATTCTTAGCGGAGTGGCGCGAGCCGCCTGGTGGATGGCATGGCGAGTGCGGAAAGGGCCACAGGTTCGCGAGTGCAGGCCTCACCCTCGCCCGTGCGAGGTCGTGCGGTTTTCAAGTGCTGTGTTGCCAAGGGTTTCTCATCACCCTCCCAGAGGGAGGGTCGAGCGAAGCGAGGGGAGGGTCGAGCATCGGATGGGCTAAAACTCGACGAAGCACATTTTTATCAGCCCAGGCATCGCCCCAGGCATCGAGACTGAACCGGCATTGGTTGTCCAACGGCCAACATCAACCCAAACGTTTTGGATTGAATTTGACCGTTGGCCAAAATGGGGGCCGTGTTCTTCTGCTCCAGGGGCGATGCCCCTGGCTATGTTGAACGAGGCCGTTGGCCATTGGAGGAAAAAATGCAACTTCAAAAAGCGGGAGAGGGGACTCTGGGGCTCAGGTTGTTAGGGACGGCGGGATGGAGGACGGAATTGCAGTCCGAATTCTGGCGAATCCGGCTACGGGGAAGTTGGAGTCCGAATTCTGGCGAATCCGGCTACGGGGAAGTCGGGGGCCGAATTCTTGGCGAATCCGGCTACGGTGAGGACGTGCTTAGGAGAGTGACTTTTGTGCCAGTTCGGTCTGGGCGAGTTCGAGGTCTTGTTGGACCATCAGTTCCGCCAATTGCTTGCAGCTGGTTTTCGGTTCCCAGCCCAGTTTGGTTTTGGCTTTGGAGTAATCACCCAGCAGCAGGTCGACTTCGGTGGGGCGGAAGTAGCGAGGGTCGATCTCGACGTACTTGTTCCAGTCCAGGTCGAGGGCTTCGAAGGTGTAATCGAGGAATTGACGAATGGTTTGGGTTTCGCCGGTGGCCAGCACAAAGTCATCGGGTTGGTCGTGCTGGAGGATTCGCCACATGCCTTCGACATAGTCTTTGGCGTAACCCCAGTCACGTTTGGCATCCAGGTTGCCGAGGTACAGTTTCTCTTGCAGTCCCAATTTGATGCGGGTGGCGGCACGTGTGATCTTTCGGGTCACAAACGTTTCGCCCCGACGTGGGGATTCATGGTTGAACAGGATGCCATTGCTGGCGAACAAGTCGTAAGCGTGCCGGTAGTTCACCGTTTGGTGAAAGGCATACACCTTGGCACAGGCATAAGGACTTTGGGGTTGAAACGGGGTCGTTTCGGTTTGCGGCGTTTCGATCACGTCGCCAAACATTTCGCTGCTGCTGGCTTGGTAGACGCGAGTGGGCTTTTGTTTGTTGAGTTGGCGTGCCGCTTCTAGGATATTCAGCGAACCAATCGCGACCGTCTGGACCGTGTAAACCGGGGAATCAAACGAGACTCGAACGTGCGATTGGGCGCCGAGGTTGTAGATCTCGTCGGGTTGGATATCGAGCACCAGATTGGTGATGTTCTGACCGTCGGTGAGGTCCCCATAGTGCAGGTGCAGGTTGGAGGCCTCGTGCGGGTCGCGGTAGACGTGGTCGATGCGATCCGTGTTGAAGGAACTGCTGCGACGGACAATGCCGTGAACCTCGTAGCCCTTTTCCAAGAGGAGATCGGTCAAGTACGAGCCGTCTTGGCCAGTGATTCCGGTGATGAGTGCGGTCTTGGTCATGGCAGAGAGAGTGGGAAAGGTGGCGGCGGCACAGGGCCGCGGGTTCAGGGTTTCCCGAATTCTGGCGAATCCGGCTACGGAGTGTGAGGGGATGCCTTGCTGATTCAGTCGTCAACGACGTTGGAACGCCTGGAGGATGGGCACTCTTGCCCGTCCAAGTGGTGGATGTCGGCCAAGAGTGGCCAACCTACAACAAAATCGACACGCCGTGACGCGGTGGGGTGTGAGAGGTTGAGGGCGAGTCCGAATTCTGGCGAATCCGGCTACGGGGAAACTGGGATCCGAATTTTGGCGAATCCGGCTACGGGGGCAGGCTAAGCAGGGACGCAGGTGTGATCGGGTATGTGAGCCGTTGGCGTTAGCCACGGTTTTTACGCGCAACCGGGGCGAACGCCGAATGGCACTTACTTCACCCTCCCTCAGGGAGGGGCGGCCCGCTTCGGGCCGGGGAGGGCGAACCTAAAACGTGTAGCCCTCCCCTCGCTTCGCTCGACCCTCCCAGGGGGAGGGTGATGACAAACGTCTGGCAATACGAGACTTACGAACGGCACGATCTCCGAGCGGGAGAGGGACTCAGTTTTTTGCGGCATGGCAGGCTGGAAGCCTATTCCGCGGAATCGGGGTCCGAATTCTTGGCGAATCCGGCTACGGGGGCAGACTAGACGGAGCGGACGGCGCCGGTTTGGGTGCGTTGTCGGTAGTCGGCGACGGTTTGCACGAGGCCTTCGTCGAGGTTGATGGTGGGTGCCCAGCCGGTGCCGCGGATGCGGCGGATGTCGGTGCATTTGACGGGGGTTCCGTCGGGTTTGCTGGCGTCTTGGACGATTTGGCCTTCGAATCCGGTTGCCTGGGCGATCTTTTGAGCCAATTCGGCGATCGTCAGGTCCACTCCGGTGCCGACGTTGACCCTGTCGGGTGGATCGGGAAGCCCGATCAAATGTTCAATCGCGGCGGCTAAGTCATCCACGTGCAGAAATTCTCGTCGTGGTTTTCCGCTGCCCCAGACGGTGACCGATTCGGCGTGTTCGTTCGCAGCGGCATCGAAGCGACGAATCAAGCCAGGAATGACGTGGGAATTGTCGGGGTGGTAGTTGTCGCCGGGGCCGTAGAGGTTGGTCGGCATCGCACTGTGGAACAGTGCCCCATGTTGTTGACGGTAGTACTGGCAGAGCTTCAAACCCAGGATTTTGGCCAAGGCGTAGCCTTCGTTGGTCGTCTCCAGGGGGCTGGTCAGCAAGGAGTCTTCTTGGATGGGCTGGGGAGCCATCCGGGGGTAGATGCAGGTGCTGCCGAGGAACAGGAACCGAGACACCTTGGTTTGGAAGGCGGCGTGGATGGCGTTGGCCGCCATCATGGTGTTGTCGTAGGCGAAATCGGCCGGATAAGTCGCGTTGGCGTGGATCCCGCCGACCTTGGCGGCCGCAAAAATCACGGTGTCGGGGCGTTCGGACTGGAAGAACTCGTTGACAGCGGCTTGGTTGCAGAGGTCCAGTTCGGACCGAGTCCGCGTGATCACTTGCAGGTCTTCTCGCTCGGCGAATCGGCGGAGGATGGCCGATCCGACCATGCCTCGGTGACCAGCGACGAAGATTTTTTGGGACATTGGCGAAAAGTGGGAAAGGGCCGCAGAGACGCAGGGCACTGCCATTTGCGTTGAGACTTCACCCTCCCCCTGGGAGGGTCGAGCAAAGCGAGGGGAGGGTTCGGCGTTGGATTCAATGCTCACCCTCCCCGGCCCGAAGCGGGCCGACCCTCCCTGAGGGAGGGTGAAGTCAGTGGCGTTGGTTCACAGAGAGCGGGCAGGGTTGATTGACTGAGCCGTTGAGGCGTTTGGTTCGGGTTCACCACTGCGGAAACCGGGGCTAACGCCCAAACGGCTCACATGAAGAATCGAAAGCGGAAACCGGGGCTAACGCCCAAACGGCTCACGCGAAGAATCGAAAGTCGACAAGGTCAACAGCCTGGCTGACGCGGCGGGTTGCGATGAGCAGGCAGGGGTACTTCGTTGGGTCGGCGCGGACTTCGTCCACGTGGGTGACACTTGTTTCATTGTCACCGCCGGCGGGCCGGAAAGTTCAGCCAATGTGAATTCGTCCCCTAACCGGATTCATTCACAACTGGATCGTCGTCAAAGGTTCAAAGTTGCAATCGTTGGTGTGCCCTGTTCGGGCTGCACGCATTGCGCGACTTCCGTGGCAACTGGCTCAAGTCCATTTTAGCTTGCTGAGCCAATTTCGCTGCCCCCGAACCGACCTTGGGGACTGCCCCCGAGGGAGCGTCGAAGGGTCGGTGTGGGAAGCTATTCAATCCATAGCACGCAGAGCGGACCGAGGGGCAATTTCCCGCCGATGCGATGCAGAATAGTCTCGTCCTTGAATTGTGGATCCGCGATCGCCTGAGTGCTGGCGTAAACGGATTCATTTTCTGTTAAGCTCTCGCTACAACCCAAACCCTCCTCGAGTTCGGCCATCACAATGTGCATTGCCGACTGATAATTTCGCTCCGATTCGACTGGTTTGCCGCCCCCCATGCCGATTCAAGTCACTTGTCCCAATTGTCTGAAGCGGTTCCAGGTCAGCGACAAATTTGCTGGCAAGCAGGGGCCGTGTCCGGCGTGCAAAAAGACGATCCGGGTCCCTGACGCATCCGAAGCGGTCACGATCCACTCGCCCGAAAACGACGGGCCCAAGGATTCCAAAGGGCAGAGTGTTCTCAAGCCCATCACTCGCAAGGACACCGATTTCACGCGGCGGCACCTCTACATCGCTGCGGGTGTGATGTTTGGGATGCTGTTTCTGGCTCTCGGGTTCCGCTTCGCGATGGGCGGGGCACCATTTTGGGCTCAGATTCTGGGCATTTTGTTGCTGGCACCGCCGATTGTGCGAACGGGATACAGCTTTGTTTACGACGCCGAGTTGGAGCCTTACACGGGCGTTGAGCTTCGCAACCGAGTCCTGGTTTGTTCCGCCGTTTTTGCCGCGATTTGGCTGGTTTACGCGTTCCTGCCCGCTTACGTGTTGGAACTCGATCACGCCAACGAAATGTCTTGGACGACCGCCGGGATCGTGTTTTCAGTGATGTTGGTCTTGGGAGCATTTGTCTCGGTTGCGGCGTTTGAACTGGAATTCGTCAACGGATTGGCTCATTCCGGGATGTATTTTGTGTTGGTGATTTTGCTCGCGTTGATCGCCGGCGTGAAGTTGGCTGGCGAACCGAGTAGCCGGCGGGAACTGCTTCCCGGTTTCGAAGACGAGGAATTTGACGAGGCCCTCGGCCAGGTGCACTCCGCCGTGCCGGTTCTGACTTGTTCGATCGAGTCCGCCGCTTGGCCGGAGTCATCTTGTGCGGGCTGGGCGGAACCTGCTGGTTGTGCCGAATTGACCATCGTTTGATGTTCGGGACGGCGATCGTTGCGTGGACCGGAATGCTTGCGAACCTCGCTGCACTCTCGTCATCCGTTGAGGCCGTGTGGGCAGAAGATGTTGTGTTGGTGTGCCAGGGGAGGGTTTCCGCGTGATTCCATTGCCTGAAGTTCGTTTGATGGATCGCGGGCCGTCTCGATTGCGGATTCCGCCCGCAATGGATGTCCCGGTCACGCCTCGCGTGCAGCGTTTGATTGACACGGCCCCGCTGAGAAGGCTGGCCTCGATCAGCCAGTTGGGGTTGGTCTCGATGGTCTACCCCGGCGCCATGCACACTCGATTGGAACACTCGCTGGGCGTTTACGCGTGGACGTTGCGGGTGTTGAATCAGGTCAACGAGTCCACTGCGGCCGAACCAACGAGCGATGATCTGCGAGCGGCGGAAGCTTTCATCGTGGCTTCGTTGGTGCATGACGCGGGGCACTGGCCGTTTTGCCACCCGATCGAGGACATGGGCCAAACCGGAATGCCTCGTCACGAGGAACGCGTCGATGCGATGTTGCGGTCAGGGCCCCTCGCGGAAACGTTGGCGGCGGATTGGGAATGCACCGCTGATGACGTGATGGCGATTCTGTGCCCCAAGAAGAGCGAGCAATTCACGGAGGTGGCCCGGTCTGACCAGATCGCATTTTACGCGAGCTGTTTGAGTGGCCCGATCGACGTCGACAAATTGGATTATTTGCAGCGAGACAGTTTGCATGCTGGCGTGCCGTACGGACGCAATTTCGATCCGATGCGAATCATTGCCTCGATGGTTCGGCACCCGGACCGCCCCAAGCTTGCCATTCATGAAAAGGGGCGCACGGCGGCGGAGATGATGGTGTTCGGGCGTTATGTGATGTTCAGCGAAGTCTACTGGCACCACACCGTTCGTTCCGCCACCGCGATGCTGCAGCGGGCTGTTCATGAATTGCAACAGCCGTCCGCAGGGGTGGCGATCCATTTCGCGGAATGGATGGATTTGGGCGAGGCCGCGTGGGTCAGCCGGTTGGTCGATGCGGCCAGCGAACGCGGCGGCGCTGTTCAGACGCTGGTCGAGGGTCTGTTCGGGGCCAATCGAACGTTGCTCAAACGAGCGGCTGAATTCAACGTCGAGTCCGGCGAGGACATGCATCAGATGCTGGCTCGCCGCCCGCACTGGTGGCTCGCATCGTGTTCGCGGCCGTTGGCAGCGTCCATTGGCGATGCGATTGGAGACGTGGTCGAACCCGAGTTGGTATTGATCGATGCACCGCCAGTCAAATTAGAGGTCGACATCAACATCGACATCATGCTCCGTTCGGGAGAGGTCGCCACGTTGGGTGATGTTTCGCCCGTGGCCTCGGTGTTGGCCAACCGGCAGTTTGACAACCATGTCAAACGAGTTCGTGTGTTTGTGCCCGCCTGGGTTCGTGACCGTTTGCGAGGTCTGCCGGATGACTCGATGCGACGGTGGTTGATCGACGCCGTGGCGGAAACAGAGAAGCAGTGGGTGTGAAGGCAGGGACGGTTCGTCCGTCAGTTCGCCTGGGCAGGGCGCTGCGGAGTAGGCATTGTTTGAGTCTTTCCTCTGCCGAAGTCGTGCCGTTGTCTGGTGCTGCGTTTTGGCGGGTTTTCATTCGGCGCACCTCTCCCGAAACGAAGTTGGGGGAGAGGTCGAGCGACGCCGTTCAGGCGTACGCGAGGGTGAGGGCCGGGCATGGGAAGCGGCGCGTATGGCCCTCCCCCGGAAAGCTCGCTGAACGCTCGCTCTCCGACCCCTCCCAGCTTCGTCGGGCGGGGTTCTCAAGGATCCCAGGGGCGGTGCCCAATGCCATGTACTTTGTAGCGGAACGGCGCGAGCCGTCCGGTGACGCGCCGGAAAACACCCACGATTTACCGGACGGCTTGCGCCGTTCCGCTAACAAAATCCCCTCGGTTGGTTCTAAAGTAGATGGCATTGGGGCGGTGCCCCTGGCTACGAAGATGATGGCCGTTGGCCAACAAAACCGACTGCAAAAGCGCAACTTCAAAATGCGTGAGCGAGGGACCACATCGGATTCTTGGGTTCTGCGTCGGTTTGCTCATTCCGTCGTCCGGTGTGTCATCGGAGGGCGGGCGTCTTTTCGTTAGAATGGGGCGTGCCGAAGTGATCTCCTAAGCAGGTCGGCAGAATTGATCGGGCAAAATCATGTGAGCCGTTTGGGCGTTCGCCCCGGTTGTACCTGGGAGCAACGACGCTTACCGAAACAGTCCAAATGCCGAAAGACTCCTGCCGACCTGCTTCGCGTCCCCGTTGAAGAATACCAATCGAAGAACCAGGTGAAGAAAATTGATCGAGTTAGAAATTGTTCCGGATCACGAATCGGCTTCCACTCGAGTCGCGGGCTGGATCGTTGAGCAAGTGCGTCGGAAATCGGCGAGCGTGTTGGGGTTGGCCACCGGTGGGACTCCTGAGCGTGCGTATGAATTGCTGGTCGAGAAGGTTCGGGCCGGGCACCTGTCGTTCTCGGATGTGACCACATTCAACTTGGATGAGTACATCGGTTTGAGCCCCGAGCATCCTCAGAGCTACCACGCTTACATGCGTTCGCGGTTGTTTGATCCGGCGGATTTCAATCTCGAGCAAACCCATTTGCCCGATGGCATGGCGGCGGACCTGGAGGAAGCGGGCCGGCAGTACGAAGCGTCGATCGCGGCGACCGGCGGCATCGATCTGCAGTTGCTCGGATTGGGGGCGAATGGCCATATCGGGTTCAACGAACCGGGGGCAACGGAAGCGAGTCGGACCCGAGTGGTTGATTTGGCTGGTGAAACCATTGATGCCAACGCGAGGTTCTTTGCCTCGGCAGAGGAGGTTCCTCGACTGGCGCTCACGATGGGCATCGCGACGATTCTGGAGGCCCGGGCGATTGTCTTGATTGCGACTGGTGAATCGAAGGCGGAAGCAGTCGAGCGTGCCGTTCGCGGTCCAGTCACCTCCGACATGCCCGCGTCGTTTTTGCAGCGTCATCCCCACGTCACGTTTGTGGTGGACGAAGCCGCCGCCGGTTTGTTGAAGCAGCGGGCATGAGCGTCACGCTGCTGGTCGGTTCGCAGAAACAGTTGGCGGATGGACTGCCATGGCTGCGCCGGTTTGCGGAATCGATGAAGCTGCCAGCCGATGTGTTGGTGTTGGGGATGGACCATCGCACGTTGGAGCTTCGCAGTCAGAAAGAGCTGAAAAGCACCGTGTTGGAATCGAGTGATTCCCCGGGGCACGGTTTGGTTGGTCGCGTCGAGCGGGTGGAGTCCGACGTGGAGGCGATCTCGGCTCGGTTGTCCAAGTGGGATTCGCGATTGTTGCTGATGGTCGATGATGTCGATGACGATCGGTTTCAGGCGACTTTGTTCGATCGTTGTCCGATCAAATCGGTTTGGCTGAGCGTGAAGGGGCCGCCGCCTGAATCGGCGAAGCACGTTTTTTCGATCGACGATGCATCGATCAAGGTGACCCGTTGGATTTCACGGCGTTTACTGGGGGTGGATCCAGCCTTGCAGTTGGATCACGACTGGTTGGGTGATTGGCACGAGTCGCGGGAGTCATCTGAAGGCAGCAAGTTCGGCACGGCGGAACGGGAAGCTCTCGCGGTCGCGAAGGCGTTGGATTTGGAACGGCAGCGTTGCGACCCAGGCGATTTGATCTGGGTTCCGTTTGGTTCCAAGCCGTCGTCGGAGTCGCATTACAAGGTCGCCCGTGCGTTGTTGGGCCAGTCTGCTCAGTCGTCCGTGGCTTTGGTGAGCCAGAAGGAAAGCTGGAATCAATCGTTGTCGGCGGGGGTTCGGTACTGGGCCAGTCACGTTGCTGAGCCGATGGATCGCGAAGCGCGGTTGGAGTTGGCTCGCACGCTGGAAGAAGGCTCCGAGCCCAGTTTGGAGTTTCTGGGGTTGATCTCAGCGGCGGCGATGTTGGCCGCGTTTGGATTGCTGCAGAATTCAGCGGCGGTGATCATCGGGGCGATGTTGATCGCGCCCTTGATGACGCCGATCATGGGCGCGGGGTTGTCGCTGGCTCACGGCAACCGCCCGTTGTTCCGGCGTTCGATGCTTTCGATTGGGATCGGATTCGCTGGGGCGTTTGGATCGAGCTTCCTGTTCGGGTTGTTGGTCCGGTTGGTGCATCACCCCGTGGTGACGGACGAGATGTGGAGCCGCTGCAACCCGTCTCCGCTGGATTTTTGTGTGGGATTGGTGGGCGGGATGGCGGCCTCCTACGCACGCACTCGCAGTCATTTGTCATCAGCCTTGGCGGGGGCCGCGATCGCGGCTGCCTTGGTGCCGCCCATTTCGACGGCGGGTTTGCAGGCTTCGTTCAATGTCTGGGAATCGAGCGAGCGTGGATGGCCCGTGTTTGGTCCACTGATCTTGGTGTGCGTCAATGTGCTGACGATCATGATCGGAACTTCGTTTGTGCTCTACGCTCGCGGGTTGCGAGTCGAATCAGGGCACAAGTGGGCGACTCGCATGACGGTGTCGCTGGTCACGCTGTTGATGCTGGTGCTGGTGTGGATGATGCACCTGGAGAAGTGGCTGTTTTGAAGGTGCGAATGAGGCTGCCGTTCTTCTGCGGGGCTTCGAGTCGCTGCAGAGGAGAACATTTGTCCCCAAATGTTTGCGTGGCGGGTGGTTGTCTTGGAGTCGCGTGACGCGAACGGTGGGGAGTGGGCTTGGTGTGGACTGTCAAAAGGTTGGTATTGACACGGAAAATGCGACGTTGATTTTTATTCTGTCCTACGCCCCAACGGGGCAGCTCTAAGATAGCCCCAGGCATCGCCTGGGGTTTCGTTACGGAGATTCCGACACCAGCCCCAACGGGGCGGCCCTAAGAAAGACTCCCCAAAACCCGCTAGGACCGCCCCCGTTGGGGCTTTGTAATCTTGGTCCCGCCACAACCCAGGGCGTTGCCCTGGGCTGGCATAGGGCTGCCCCGTTGGGGCGAAGTCGAGGAACGAAACCTGCGCAGTCCAAAGCGGTGTCAATACCAACCTTTTGACAGCCCAGGCTTGGTGCGGTGACGCAGCACTAAGTTTCAATCGTTGTTGCCAGTGGTTGAACCGATTCGCGAAGCACGACTTCGCCGCCCAGGGTGGGCAGCACCGGCTGGTTGCCGTTGATCATGGCAATGATTGCGGTTGCGGCGGCTTGTCCCATTTCTGCGCCCGGTTGGCGAACGGTGGTCAACGGCGGCACCGACCATTCGGATTCGGGTTGGTCATCCACGCCGATCAGGGAGACTTGTTCGGGCACGGAGATTTGGCGGCGGTGCAGAGCCAGGCGGGCCCCGAAGGCCATCAGGTCATTCGCGGCAAAGATCGCGCTGTAGGAAACGTGGCGATCCGCCAGGGTCTGGATGGCGGTGGCGGCGGATTCCGCATGAAAGTCGCCGTGAAAGATGTGGTCGTCGGTCACGGTCAATCCCGCGTTTTGCATCGCCGATCGAAATCCGGCGAGTCGGCCGATCGCGTCGATGTGGTCCACCGGTCCAGCAATGTGCACAATGTCGCGGTGCCCGTGGTCGATCAACGTTTGCGTCGCATTGGCGCCGATTTGAAAGTTGTTGGTGGCGATGATCGCGCCCGTCCACTCGGGCATTTCGCGAGCGACGACCAAAGTGGGATTTTCCTCGCCCAGTTCTTCGATCTTTTCCGATGGGATGTCGCCCGCGATCAGGATCAGTCCATCGACATTGCGTCCGATCAGGGTCTGGGCGGCGCCGAGAAACGATTCTTGTTTCAGCATGGCGTCACCCACGATCGGTGAAAAACCGGTGCCGTTGAGGCCTCGAATCACGCCTTGCACCACGGAATCGTAGAACGGCGTGCCGATGTTTTGGGTCACGATTCCGATTGTCATCGACCTGCCGCCGGCGAGCGACCGAGCGACTTGGTTGGGTTGGTACCCCAGTTCTGCCATCGTGGCCAGGACGCGTTCGCGTTTGTCGGCCTGGACGATCAGGGGGCTGTTGAGGACTCGCGAAACCGTGCTCTTGGAGACATCGGCACGGTTGGCGATGTCCTGGATCGTGATCCGTCCTGTTGACATCGGGCGTGGTCTCGCAAAGAAAAAGGCAAGAAGGAATGTTCTCCGGGGAGAACGAACGATCAATTCTAATCGAACGCGGACGGGCCTGAGGGGGCACTGAGAGTCGGCTGGGGCGAGGCAGTCGGTTGCCAGGCCGCCTGCGTCCACTTCGCCGGCCGGGGAAGGCCGGCGTGCGAATCATGCCGCAGCGGGTTGGGGTTCCGCGATTCAGAACGCTCGGTGAGAGCGTTCGGGACGCCCGATCACTTGGACGGCGGGTTCAATTCCTGCAGGGACTTGCCCAGGCGTTTTCTCGGGGCGGCTTTGCGGCCAGCTGGGCGGGTGCCCTTTTTGGCGGGCAGGGCTTGTTTGTCTGCCGTGGGTTCCTGCAGCAACGCAGCGACTTGCGGGTTGATTTCAGACGTGTCGTCCGGCGTGCCGATTTGCTCGACCGCGTCGCTGACGCCCAGGATGACCGATTGGCGAACGCCGTCACGGAGCCAGTCGAAAAAGTTCAGGTTCATATCTCAATGGGGTGGGTTGGAGTCTGTGAATTCACGTCGCCGGAGGAGCCGGGAATTCCGGGGGTGGGTGGCGGCGATCCGTTCACGGGTCTCGGTTCGCGTGTCATGCCTCACGTTTATCGCCTGTAAAACATTGGTCGGCGGGGTGTCCAGACCAACAAACGCATTGTGACCAATTTCCGACTTTGGTAGGCTTCTCGGCTAGGCGCCGCGGCAAGTCCGCTGGGCGTCCTTTTCCGGCTGTAGTTTTACAATCCACACCACCAACCCAGGTGACGGATCGACGGGTGATTTGCCGGAGCCCGATCGATACGATTTCACCATCGGTAACGTTTTTATGGTTAACCGCAACCTCATCCGCTCCCTCGAAGACGACGACATCCTCAACGATTTGGCGCTGCTTGCCCCGGAGGACGAGGCCGAAGAATGGCTTCTCGACGCGATTGCTGCTGAGCAGCAAGACTACAACTCTGGCAAAATCGTTGACGGACGAATTGTTGAACTGAACGACGAGTGGGCTCTCGTCGATGTCGGCTTCAAAAGTGAAGGCACGGTCGGACTGGATGAGTGGGGGCCTGAAGAGGACCCGCCAAAGATCGGCGACACGGTCAAAGTCCTGATTGAAGAGATGGAGGATGAGCTCGGTGCTGCCGACGATCCTTATGGCATGATTTCGCTGTCCAAGCGAAAAGCCGAGAAGATCATCGAATGGGAAGCGATGATGGAAACGGTTGCCGAGGGCCAAGTGGTCACCGGTACCGTGATTCGCAAAATCAAAGGTGGCTTGCTCGTCGACATCGGCGTCAACGTCTTCCTGCCTGGTTCGCAAGTCGACATTCGTCGTCCTGGCGACATCGGCGACTTCATCGGTCGTGTGGTCCAAGCCGAAGTGCTCAAGATCGACGACACGCGTCGCAACATCGTCATCAGCCGTCGTAGCTTGATCGAACGTCAGCGTGAAGAAGATCGCGCTTACTTGATGCAAGAGCTGGAAGTCGGCCAAATCCGCAAAGGGATCGTCAAGAACATCGCCGACTTCGGTGCGTTCGTCGACCTCGGCGGCATCGACGGTTTGCTTCACATCACCGACATGGCGTGGGAGCGAATCGGTCACCCAACCGAAATGCTGTCGATCGACCAAGAGATCGAAGTCAAGGTCCTGCACATCGACCGCGAAAAGCAAAAAATTGCTTTGGGTCTGAAGCAAAAAGACCGCAACCCTTGGGAAAACATCGAAACCAAGTACCCGGTCGAATCGGTTCATCCTGGCGAAGTCGTCAACGTGATGAGCTACGGTGCGTTCGTGAAGCTGGAACCAGGCATCGAAGGTCTGGTTCACATCAGCGAAATGAGCTGGACCAAACGGGTCAATCACCCCAGCGAATTGGTCAACATCGGCGACAAAATCGATGTCATGATCTTGGGTGTCGATCCCGAAGGCCAACAATTGTCGCTGGGGATGAAGCAAACGCTGAAAAACCCTTGGGACGAAGTCCTCGAACGTTACCCCGAAGGCAAAGACGTCAAGGGCAAGGTTCGCAACCTCACCAACTACGGTGCGTTCATCGAGCTGGAAGAAGGCATCGACGGTCTGTTGCACGTCAGCGACATGTCCTGGACCCGCAAGATCGCTCACCCGAGCGAAGTGCTGGAGAAGGGCCAAGAGATCGAATGCCGGATCCTCAGCGTCGACGAACAACGTCGCCGGATTGCCTTGGGTCTGAAGCAACTCGACAACGACCCCTGGGATGGCGACATTCCAGACAAGTACCAGCCCGGCCAATTGGTCAAGGGTGAGGTCACGAAGATCACCAACTTCGGTGTCTTCATCGGCTTGGAAGACGGCTTGGAAGGTTTGCTGCACATCAGCGAATTGGCCGAGCACAAAGTCGAAGACCCCGAAGAAGTGGTCAAAGTTGGCGATCCGATCGAAGTCAAAGTGCTTCGTGTCGACACCGACGAACGCAAAATCGGTCTGTCGCTCAAACGAGTCGACTGGAGCGAAGAGCAAGAGAAGACCGCCGCTGCTGCCGAAGCCGCCGAGTCGGGCATGCCGACTCCGATGGACGAAGGCGACTTGAAGGGCGGTTTGGGATCGGCTGGACCGTTGATTCCGACTTCCGACTCGGAATAGTCAAAAAAGTTTTCAATCGAGTTTGATCGGATGTTCACGCGTCCGATTGCTCGGTTGGAAGTGGTCGTCTCCATCGCGGGCTATTTTTCCCGCAGATCGCTTCGGTGTGGTCTGATTGGAGGAACCAAGACGTGCTCATGTTGAGCGTGTGAGCATTGAACAGTTGACACATGGGACGGGCGTTTGATCTGCTTCAAACGTCCGTTTTCTTTTTGCGCCGTACGTTTGAATTCGTTCACACGGTCGGTGTCTGGAAATGGCTCCCGCCTCCCCTGCAACGCTCTTCCGTTCTCCCACAGTTGCTATGAATCTCAATCGACGCGAAATGCTTGGCGCGACGTTGGCTTCGGTGACCGTTGCGGCGACACCCGTGAAGGCGTCGGAGACATTTGGTGCTCCGACAATTCATGTGCCCAGCCGCCCTGTGGTTCGGGTTTTGGGCACCCATGTGACATTGCAGGAAGATCTGCGTGTGCGTGCGGAAGCCGACCTGGGGATCCGGTTGGAGTTCACGCCAGGAGGCAGTGCCGAGGTTCTTCACCGGGCTTCCACGCGTCCCGAATCGTTTGACCTGTATGAGCAATGGTCCAATAGCATTCGGGTGCTCTGGCAGGCGGGAGCGATCCAGCCCATCGATCGCAGTCGAATTCGGTACTGGGATGAGATCAACCCGCTGACACGTGTCGGACGGCTGACCCCGGAGGCCAAGATCGGTGCCGGCGATGCGCCCCATCAATTGCTGTTCATCCAGCCCGATGGAACGCTGGGCGGCCAGACCACCGAACAAATCAGTTTTCTGCCGTATGTGCACAACGTCGATTCATTTGGTTACGACGCAGCGTTCGTTCCACGGGGCGTCCCCTACGAGACAGAATCTTGGGCGTGGTTGCTCGATGATCGTTGGGCGGGAGCGGTTTCGATCATCAACGAGCCCACGATCGGATTGTTTGATTTAGCGTTGGCTGTTCAAGCCAAAGGATTGGCGGAGTTTGATGACATTGGCAATCTCAGTGGCGCCGACCTCGGGACTTTGTTCCGGATCTTAGAACCGTATCGCCGCGACGGGCATTTTCGAGGTGTGTGGAGTAGCGTTCCGGCATCGGTGGATTTGATGAGCCGCGGCGAAGTGGTGATTGAAAGCATGTTCTCGCCGGCTGTGTTTGAATTGAGAGGCCGCGGCATTGATTGCGTCAATGCGTCGCCGAAAGAGGGCTACCGAGCTTGGCATGGGGTGATGTGTTTGTCATCGCAAACGACAGGTTCGGTCAAAGACGCGGCCTATGAATACATGAACTGGTGGTTGTCCGGTTGGCCGGGCGCGTTCATCGCTCGCCAGGGTTACTACATCTCCAATCCTCAACGCTCTCGTGAAGAGCTCAGTGACGCCGAGTGGGATTACTGGTACGAGGGCAAACCTGCCACCGTGGATCTTCTGGGCACGACCGGGCGGGTGGTGGTCAAGGAGGGGCAACAACGAGATGGCGGTTCTTACGAAAAACGATTCAGCAACATCGCGGTTTGGAACACCGTGATGAAGTCCTACGAGGCCAGCCTTCGGCACTGGAATGAGTTCGTGTCCGGATGATCATGTTGCTGACCCAGTTGGGACGACAGACTTTGCGGCAACGCATCTACTTGGCAAGTGCTTGCTTGGTTGCACTTTGTGTGCTCAGCACCTGGATCGGCGTGAGCGGCCAGTCAGCGTTGCTGCGGAGCTTTGCCGATTACCAGCGAGCGGAGAGCACTTCGGTGGTCATCGAATCGATCGATCGGAAAGTCCAGGAGCTGAAATCTCGCAGCGAGAGTTATTTGTTGACGGGAACCTCGGCGCAGTATCGAGCCGCGTTGACGTTGCAGAAGGAATTGGCAAGTGAAATCGAACGCGCCAAGGGAGCCGATGCCTCGATCGAAGAGACCTTGGTCCAGATGGAAGGCCACCTGACGGTCTTGAGCGATCAGCTGAAATTGGCGGCGGAGGAGCGTGAGTTGCGTTCTCGGTTGGTGCAGCAGGAGTTGCCAGAGAAAGCGGAGGTGGTTCGCGACGCGTTCAACCGACTGCGTGCTTGGTGGATGGAGGATCCGGTCAAGAATGAACAGCAGATTCGCAAGCATGGCGGGGCACGAGGTGCGTACGTGGCGGCTCATCGCTCGTTGCTGGAGTACTTCAATCATCCCAAGTCCGAGAGCTTTGACCGGGCCACGCAGGATCTGGAAAGGGCTCGTTTGGCCTGTCTGGAATTGCAGGAGGCTCCCGACAATCAACAGGAAGAGGTCCAAGGAATTCTGGCGGAGGTGTTGGCCAGCCTGTCTGAATTTCAACGTGTCGGCGCACGTGCGTTTCAGGCCACCCGCGGATACATGGTCTACTCCAACGTGGTGATGGCGGGGGAAATTGCTGAGTTCAGCTACCAATCCTCCAAACTGAAAGCGTTTGTTCAGGAGCAAAAGGCGCTGAACCAACGCAACCGAGAGGCGTCCTTCCAGCGATCTCGCTACATCGCGGTGGGAGCCGCTGTGGGGGCGGTGTTGCTGGCCATGCTGCTCGCAACCAGCTTGTCGATGGCCGTCATCGGTCCGATCAGTCGTTTGACGGAAATGTTCCGGCGATTGGCCGCTGGTGAAACCATGGTGATTTCAACCGAGACGGAGCGAACCGATGAAATCGCTCAAATGGTCAAAGCCGCTCGTGTTTTCAGCGACAAAAACCAGGAAACCAAGCTGCTGCTGGATCGATCTGAAAAACTCAGCCAAGAATTGGTGAAGAAAGCGGAAGCATTGACGGAATCCAACCGCGAACTGGATAATTTTGCTTACATTGCTTCCCACGATCTGAAGTCGCCCCTGCGTGGAATCCAGCATCTGGCCACTTGGGTGCAGGAGGATTGTGAAGACATTTTGCCGGAAAGTTCGCAGGAGCATTTGAAGCACATGCAAACTCGCGTTCGCAGCATGGAGTGTTTGCTCGACGATCTGCTGAACTATTCACGGGTTGGCCGCGTCGATTCTCGTCCCGAGCACGTCGATAGCAACGAATTGGTCACTTCCATCGTCGCCATGGCGGACAACTTGGGTGGTTGCGACATTTCATGGGAGAGGTTGCCTGTTTTTGACACCGTGCGGACGCCGCTGAAGCAAGTGCTGTTGAATCTGATCAGCAATGCGATGAAATACAATGACAAAGGCGCTGGTGGCCAGATTGAGGTGCGGTGCGAGGAAGATGCCGATTGGTACAAATGGGAAGTGGCCGACAATGGGATTGGGATCGAAACTCGGTTCCACGAAAAGGTGTTTCAGATGTACCAGCGTGTTGCGACCGATGTTTCAGATGGAAGCGGCATGGGACTTGCCATCGCAAAGAAACATGTGGAGCACTATGGTGGGGAAATTGGACTCCAATCCTCCCCGGGAAGCGGAACCACCTTTTGGTTCACATGGCCAAGACAAATTGAATCAGCGGACGAGTCAGTGAAAGATCGTCCCGCTGAAGACTCCATTGTAAACGTGCGTACATGACATCGTCTCTTGCCGATCATTCAAACTCTTGCGAAGCCAAGCGTCCGACGTTTCTTCTGATTGAAGATGACGCGGTGGACGTCGAAGCGTTCCGCCGCGCGGTCAAACGCAATCAGGTGGATTGTGAGTTGGTGCATGCCTCCGACGGCGGCGAAGCATTGCAAAAACTCCGCAGTTTGGTGGACGAAAGCGACGATGTGGGTGTCTTGGCGTTTCTGGATCTGAACATGCCCGGATTGAACGGGCATGAGTTTTTGACCGAGGTTCGACGCGATGATTCTCTGAAGCGTTTGGCAGTGTTCGTTGTGACGACGTCCCGTCATCAACGTGACATAGCGTTGGCGTACGACAAAAACGTGGCGGGCTACTTTGAAAAAGATGATTTGAACTCGGTTCTGGAAATGGCTCGGCAGTTCGCAGGTCGCTTGGTATTTCCCACGCTGGGTTCCAAGAGCGAATGAGCTGAATGGGGCGTGGTTGTCGAACACGGCGGAAAAAGCGACAACACCGGTGGGAAATTGTTCGCCGCTGGGTGAACCCGTTTCGAGTGGAAGCCTTCTTAGTTGCATCATGTCATCATCTGATCTTCGCGTCGCTCTCATTGGTTCGACCGGTTACACCGCACTTGAAGTTGCCCGTTTGTTGCTCACGCATCCGAGTGCGGAGTTGGTGGTTGCGACCAGTCGCCAAGACGAGGGCAAACCGCTGTCGGAAATTCATCCGATGCTGGCCGGTCGCTGCGACGTGACCCTGCAACCGCTCGACGCCGACGTGATCGCGAAGTCGGCGGATGTGGCGATGTGCTGCTTGCCTCACGGGGCTTCTGCGGAAAGCGTGAAACAATTGGCCGCGGCTGGCATGCGAGTCATCGACTTCAGCGCCGACTTCCGGCTGTCGAGCTTGGAAACCTACGAGCACTGGTACGGTGTCAAACACCCATGGCCGGAGCGAATCGGCAACGTCGTCTACGGCATGCCGGAGTTCTTCGCGGACGAAATTCGCAGCGCTGATATCGTCGCCAACCCAGGGTGCTATCCCACCTCCGCGATCATGCCGCTGGCGCCGCTTGTGAAGGCGGGATTGATCGAAACAGACGACATCATCGTCGACAGTAAATCGGGCGTTTCGGGCGCCGGCCGTTCGCCGAAACTGGGAACACTTTACTGTGAGACCAATGAATCGATCTCAGCGTACGCGGTGGGAACTCACCGTCATGCACCCGAAATCGCAGACCTCGTCGAACGGATCGCGGGGGCACCCATTGAGGTGATGTTCACACCGCACCTGACGCCGATGGATCGCGGCATTCTGTCGACGATCTATGTGAAGCCGGCGGGCAAGGCTGGCTCGGTGGAGGAGGCTGTCCGTGCGATGATGAGTTTGTTGCGAGACACTTACTCCGACCAACCTTGTGTCCATGTGGTCGATCATTTGCCCGCGACGAAGTATGTCGCAGGGACCAACCACGTTCAGATTTCGGTGCGTCCTTCGGGCAAGCGTGCCGTCATCGTCTGTGCCATCGACAACCTCACGAAGGGCGCCAGCGGCGCCGCCGTTCAAAACATGAATGTGATGTTTGGATTGCCGGAAACGGCTGGGTTGTTGATGTGATCTCAAACTCGCTGGCGTGATCTTCAGGCCACGAATGTTTGCAAATTGACTTGGACGAAGCAGGTGGGCAGGAACGATCTGGAGAAACCATGTGAGCCGTTTGGGCGTTCGCCCCGGTTGTACGTGAGAACAGTGGCGTTCGCCCAAACAGTTCCAATGCCAAGTGACGCCTGCTTATCCGCTTAGAAACGTTGTTCTGCATCGGAGCTTGTTATGCCTGAAGTCACACCGTTTGCCGCCTTGCGTTACAACCTGGATCACATTCGGTCGCTTTCCGAAGTGGTCGCGCCGCCCTATGACGTCATTGATGCAGAGTACCAGGACGTGCTCTACAAGCGTCACCCATCCAACGTGATCCGCGTGATCCTGAATCGCGAGGAACCTGGCGACGAGATTGACGAGACCTACTCACGGGCGTCAGGTTTCGTCAAACAGTGGATTCGCGAGGGTGTGCTGAAGCAGGACGACGAACCGGGGTTCTATCTCTATCATCAAGCATTTGTGACCTCCGACGTGGATGGTGAGTCCAAGACTGTCACGCGGCGCGGGTTCATGGGGCGAGTTCGATTGGAGCCCTTTGGGAAAGGCAATATTCACCCGCACGAGGAAACGCACCCAAAGGCGAAAGTGGATCGTCTGAAGTTGTTGAAGGCAACCGAGCAAAACAACAGCCCGATCTTTGGTTTGTATCCTGACGACGACAACGCTGTGATTGAATGCTTGGAAGCTGCCAAGAACGATGTCACGCCGATCGAAGCCACTGATGACGCGGGCGTGGTCCACACCCTTTGGCCCATCACCGATCCGAATGCGATCACGACGGCCAGTCAATTGTTGGCGGACAAGCCAATGTTTGTGGCGGACGGACATCATCGATACGAAACCGCGTGTGACTACCGAGACTTCGTCGCCGAGCAAACCGGTGGGATCGCCCCGGATCATCCAGTGAACTTCGTGATGACCATGTTGGTCGGCATGAGTGATCCGGGACTGGTCGTGCTGCCGACTCACCGATTGATTCGCGGCATTCGTCCGCTGCGGTCCGAGGAATTGATCGAACGACTTGGCGATCGATTTGATTGCGAAACGCTGAGTGGTGGCATGTCCGCGGCACCCGACGCTTGGACACGAATTCAGTTGGCGGACCGTCAAAGCTTGATGGCGTTGTTTGCCGCGGAAGACGAGACGTGGGTCATGGCCAACGCAAACGAGAAAGCGATGGCTCGCATGTCGGAGCTTGCCGGCGACCGAAGTGAGACATGGCGATCGCTGGGAGTCAGCTTGTTGCACCAATTGGTGCTGGAGGATTGCTTGGGGGAATCGAATCATCCCAAGCCAACTTATGTCCACGAGATCAGGGATGTGCTCGCGGGATTGAAAGGTGAGTCGCAAGCCGCGGAATCAGAAGGCGAGGGGGAATACGCCTTTGCGGCGCTGGTGATGCCAGCGACGGTGTCGGACGTCGAGATGATCAGCTTGAATCACGAACGCATGCCGGCGAAGAGCACCTACTTCTATCCCAAGTTGCTGAGCGGGTTGGCGTTCCACCGGTTGATGCCGTGAGCGGTGGGGGGCGTGGTTCCGTTTCGACGGCCCCGTCGTCGACTATTGGCGAACGATATGTTTATGAGCCATGAGTCGGATGATTTTGGCCGTTGGCCAAAGCGTTTGGGGACGCGTTGCAAGACCAGGGGCGTTGCTCGCTGGCTATGTTGAGTTTGCCCTTTGCCCAACGTGTTGACTGGCCAACGGCCAGTGTCATCGAAGCCAGGGGCATCGCCCCTGGGACACGAACCATCATCGATCGGTTTGGCCAACGGCCAAAATCAACCGGGCCGCCCGGCATACGTTGTGGGGCATCACCCTTCTGCTTCTCACAACATCACGGAATTGTGATCGGCTAAGTTGACAGTTGATCGGCTACTCTGGCCAACGGCCGAATTCAATCGAACAACGGAGACCACGATGCCCCAGTCATTGTCTCAGCTCTACGCTCATTTGATCTTTAGCACCAAGAATCGATTCCCGTTCCTAAAGGACGATATCCGTGACCGAGTCCATGCGTACCTGGCATCGGTGCTACGCGAGATGGGGGCCGCGTTCGTAGTCGTGGGAGGAGTCGACGATCATGTTCACGTTTTGTTTGATATGGGCCGGCTTCATCCGGCAAAAGAATTTGTTGAGAAGGTCAAACGGGAGACGTCCAAGTTCGTGAAAACGCTGCGTCCCAATCTGGACAAATTTTATTGGCAACGCGGGTATGGGATCTTCTCCGTATCCCCGACGCATCGTGAAAGCGTCGTTGCGTACATCGAAAATCAGCAGGAGCATCACCGAACAACGACATTTCAAGAGGAATATCGCGATTTCCTCAAACGGTATGGGATTGCGTTTGACGAACGATATGTTTGGGAGTGATGGCGACCGATGAATTTGGCCGTCAGCCAAAGCGTTTGGGGACGCGATGCGAGACCAGGGGCGTTGCCCGCTGGCTATGTTGAGTTTGGCCTTTGGCCAACGTGTTGACTGGCCAAGAGCCTGTGTTATCGAAGCCAGGGGCATCGCCCCTGGGGCACTTCACTTGATCCGTGGCAAGACGGTGTCGAGGGTTTTGCGGAGGGCGGCGCCGCTGGCTCGGAGGCCTTGGACTTCTTTGGGCCACAGGTCGATTTCGAGTTGATCGACGACACCGGCGCGGCCAACCACGGTGGGGACGCTGAGGGCGACGTCGTGGATGCCGTAGCATCCTGATTGCACGCTGCTGACGGGCAGCAGGCACTTGCGGTCCAGAATCACGGCATCGATCACATCGCGAATGGCGATGCCGACGGCGAAGCCCGCTCCGCCTTTGCGTTTGATGACTTCGGCGCCACTGCCCCGCGTCCGAGTGAACAGTTGGTTTGCGAGCGCTGGGTTCCAGCCAGGGAATTTATCCAGTGGCAAACTGCCGATGGTGGCACTGCTCCAGATGGGAACCATCGAGTCGCCGTGCTCGCCCAGAATCAACGCTTTCGTTTGCGTGGGAGGTGCCTTGAGTTCTTCCGCGATCAACGAGCAGAATCGGATCGTATCAAGTTGCGTTCCCAAACCAATGACTTGCTTGGTCGGCAATCCCAGCATGCCCGCCGCCACGTAGGTCAGGATGTCGACCGGGTTGCTGACGACCAAGACGATCGCCGATGACTTCGGGCCAGCGGCTTTCACGTCGCGAAGGATTTGCACGAACAGGTCGGTGTTGCGGTTGATCAGGTCCAGGCGTGATTCGTCCGGCTTGCGACGCAGGCCTGCGGTGATGCAGATGATGTCGCTGTCCGGGATGTGCTCGTAACCACCACCCACGATCGTTTGATCCGCGACGCTTGGCGAACCGTGCTGCAGGTCCAAAGCGTGTCCCACAGCGGTTTCAACGTTGACGTCCAACAACGCGATTTCGCGAGCCAGGCCGCCGCACTGCAACGCGTAAGCGGCACAAGATCCGACGAGGCCGCCGGCACCAATGATGGAAACTTTCATGGGATCAGTTGAGTTGAATGGTGGGGGATGGTTTGGGTGGGAGCGTCACAACAAGGTGGCAAAGGGCTGCGATCGTAGCGGAAGTCGTCAAGACTTTCGGTTCTCCCGCAAGCTTCGAAACTCTTGACGAGTTTCGCTACCCGAAGTTGAGCAGCCAACGAAACTCTTGACGAGTTTCGCTACCCGAAGTTGAGCAACCAACGAAACTCTTGACGAGTTTCGCTACCCTGAAATTGAGTTGGAACAGACCTCTAGCTCGAGGCTTTCATCTGACGCATGACTTCGTTGGTGATCAGCTTCACGAGCTGTTCTTCGTCCACACCAGCAGGTGCCGACGAAGCCGAACCGGATGTCTTGATCGGTGGTGGTGGTGCAAACGCACGGCGTTCGACGCCCGAGTCTTTCCAGGAATCGCGGAAAATGTCGTTGGCACAGATGTCGCAATCTTCGAACTCAGTCGTGTTGCGGGGGTCCTTGAATCCCCATTTGTCCTTCAATTCCAACAATTCACGCGACTTGGTTTCGTCCAGGTACGAAACGTTGCCCAGTTGCTTGGCCAGCAACAGCATGCGGCAGTACGAGTCCAGGATCTCGGTCCACCAGTAGGCTCGTTCGACGGATTCGCCGTACGAAACCGTGCCGTGGTTGGCCAGGATCATCACGTTGGTTTTTTCAACGAAAGGAATGATCGTGTCGGCGAAGGCTTGTCCGCCAGGTGTTTCGTACTTGGTGATCGGCACGTCGCCGAGGAACACCTCGACTTCAGGCAAAATGCACTGGGGAATGGGTTCGCGAGCAATCGCGAAAGCAGTCGCGTGCGGTGGGTGGCAGTGGACAACCGACTTGATGTCGGCGCGTTGCTTGTAGATTTCCAAGTGCAACAACGCTTCGCTACTGCGTTTTTTGCGACCGGAGATTTGCTTGCCGGTCATGTCGATCATCGAGATGTCGTCGGGCGTCAAATAGCCTTTGCAGTGCATCGTCGGTGTGCAGAGGACTTCGTTGTCGCTGACGCGGACGGTGATGTTGCCGTCGTTGGCCGCCGCGAATTGACGGTTGTAGATGCGGCGACCGATGTCGCACATGTCTTGTTTGATCTTATGGATGTTTTGCATGACAAGTGGTCCAAGTCAGGAAAGGGAGGTCGAGAGATGGGAGATGAACGGGAACGGGGTGGCCGTTCCGAGCTAAATTTGATTCGTCACGAGGTTTGCACCTCGCAGTGATCCAGGATGGCGACGATGGAGGCGTCCGTTGGTTTGACATCGGGGCGGAAGGGGGCGGCGGATTCGGGACCCTCGGCCAACGCGACCCAGTCCCCTTGTCCACTGCCAACCAAATCCCACGCGACGATGGTGTCGCCACCAAGGGGTTTCGCGTCGTCCTGGTTGACTTGGATTTGATCCGCGGACTCCACCACTTCAACACAGCGAAGTTTGTAGCCCTTCATGGACGGGTGCATCTGCGACAACGTCACGGTTCCAACCACACGTGCGATCTTCATCGAGAAGTCTCCTGTGAAGTGGATGCGGATGACGTTGGCAATTGAGCGATGGTGCTCGCGGCGTTGACCAGCGCAACCAGATTAAAACGCTGCCCGTCGAGCACGAACGTGTCAGCGTCAATTTCCGAGCCGAATCTTGCGATGTCTTCCAGGCGAGTAATCAACACCGCTCGCGAACCGGATTGGATGCGGCCGAGCAGCGTTGCGGCGGGACGCTCGGTCACGACCACCGAACGAGCAGCTTGGGGGCAATGATCGACGCCGCGAAGCGAAAGCTGGCGTGTCAAAGCGTCGCGAATCGATTCGGAGGAGGAGTCGGTGTGCAGTTGGACGAATCGTTTGCCGTGATTGACGGCGAGTTTCTTGGAGGCGGTCGCGGTGGGCTTCGTGCCTGCCAGCGTGATCCCGCGTGCTCGCATTTCGTCACGGGCAGCAGGGGTCACGATGCCTCCGGACAACTGAACCTGGGTGACTCCCGAGGGGATGCCGCGAATGACATCGACGCTGATGACTTTGTCGCTGAGGACGTGAGCAGGCTGGCCGCTGGTGGCTGCTTTGGATGTCGAAACGCTCGTTCCGGTTTGTTCTCGCAAGCGGCGCAACACCTGCTCAACGATCGACGCGATGTCGACGCTGTTGGGCGTAGCGGTTTGGGTTGCGGGAGAGGTCATTTGTGTTCTTCGTTGGTAGCCGGATTCGTCCGATGTAGTCGGATTCGCCGGATGTAGCCGGATTCGCCAGAATTCGGTTCTTGCAGTGGTCTCTGATTCACAAGCTGGAAGCCCATGCCACATCACTTCGTCTTGGATTTCTTCTTCGTCGTCGTCGGTTCGTCGATCAGGCCCATCACACTCCAGCGAGCAGGGCAACTTTCCGATCCGGTCATCTCGCGGATGGGGCCGGTTTCACTGGTCAACATCACACGGTCACCGACTCGGCAGCCCAGTTCGTCCAACACGAGCAACGGTGCTCCGTCCGGTTTCTCGTCAACGCCGGTGGGTTGGGCGATGACGAGACGTTGGCCTTGCAGGGATTCGTGTTTGACGGTCGCGCGGGTGTGACCGATGACGCGTGCGGGTTGCATGCTCAGACCACTCGCAATTCGTCAATCATGCTGCAGCGTCGTTCGCGAGTGAACGTGTCGGGGGTCGTGACGCCTTCGCCGGTGGGGCCCGCAATGGAGAACGACAGGTAGCCTTCCCCGCCGAGTCCCAGGGCTGCCATGCAAGGTCCGTTCTTGACGTACAAGGTCGTGTCCAGTTCCTTGCCCATCTTGGTCATGTTGTGAACGTTGCGCGAGTGAATGATCGCGGTGTGTCGGAAGCCGTGCTCGTAGTGCTTGGCCATCGAGATCGCGTGATCGACGTCGCGTGCTCGGACAAACGGGATGAACGGCATCATCTGTTCGACGCTCACGAACGGGTGATGTTCATCGGTTTCGCCGAAGATCAATTCGCACGATTCGGGAACCTTCACGCCAGCAGCGGCAGCCAAAACGGACGCGTCTTTGCCGATGTAATCCTTCGCGGCGGCGTCGTGGTTGTCGTCGCCGACTTGGGTGATCGCAACCGACGCGAGTTTCGCGATTTGAGCTTGGTCGAGCTGGACGGCTCCGGCGCGTCGCATGGCGGCCAGCATGTCGTCGAACACGGATTCCACGACGAAGACTTCTTTTTCAGCGATGCACAACAGGTTGTTGTCATAAGCACCACCTTGAATGATGCAGCGAGCGGCGTTGTCCAGGTCGGCGGTTTCGTCGACGACGACGGGTGGGTTGCCGGGGCCGGCGACAATGGCTCGTTTGCCACTGTTCAGAGCGGCGCGTCCAACGGCGGGACCACCGGTGACGCAGATCAAGGCCACGTCGCGGTGCCCAAACAACTCCGCCGCACTTTCGAGCGTGGGTTCGGCGATCACGCAGATCAGATTGTCGATGCCAACTTCCCGAGCGATTTCTTCGTTGAAGCGACGAACACCTTCGACGGCAACCAGACGCCCCGAGGGGTGCGGGTTGACGACAACCGCGTTCCCGCCGGCGATCATGCTGACGGCGTTGCCGGTGATCGTGGGCAGGCTGTGGGTAACGGGGGTGATCGCTGCGATGACTCCAAATGGGGCTCGCTCGATGATCGCCAGTCCGTGGTCACCGGAGAAGGCTTTGGTTTGCAGGAATTCGGTGCCCGGCGACAGTTCGCCGAGGGCCCGCAGTTTTTCGATTTTATGTTCGGGGCGACCGATGCCGGTTTCCCGCATTTCCATCAGGCCAAGCTCTTCGCAGTTTTCAATGCTGATTTTGCGAATGATGTCGATGACGCGTTTGCGATCTTCCATCGGACGTTGGCGAAGCTGCTCGAATGCATGACGGGCCGCGGTGACCGCATCCGAAGCGTTGCCGAAGATGCCATGGCGACCTTCGTGAACGCTGGCTGAGCCGGACACGCTAGGCATCGGGCCGACTTCGGCGAGGACTTGTGCGACCACGCTGCGAATGGTGTTTTCGTCGAGTTGCATGATGAGAGATGAGTCAGGGGGGATGGAGTGGAACGGGAAAGCGTGGGCACGGGTTAGGTGCTGGCTTTCACCTCTTTGGCATCCACGTGAACGGAATCGACCAAGCCGATGACGACCGCGTCGATGGGAAGTGTTTTGGTTTCGGGGGTCAGTCGAGCGCTGCTGCCTTGGCACACCAACACCAACTCACCTTCGCCTGCGCCCAACGTGTCGACCGCGATGAAAGTGCGTCCCGTTGAAGTAAGCTTTGCACGCGTTTTCTCATCGAGCCGATAGGGCTCGACAATCAACAACTTGTGACCGGTCATGGATGCAACCTTTTGGGTGCAAACGACCGATCCGGTGACGCGGGCTAAGAACATGGGAGTGGTGGGTTGAAGTGATGTGTTGGAGTGCGTTTGAATCAAGCCAGGCGGGACCTGGCCTACTGGGCGGCGAGAGCGCGGAGGCTTCGCTTGGCGACAATCCATTCTTCGTCGGTGGGCAAAACCAAAATCTGAGTTTTGCTGGACTCGGTGTGCAGGCTTCCTTCTCCACGCATCCCGTCATTCTTGGAGGCATCCAGTTCGATGCCAAAACCTTCCAGACCAGCACAAACGGCGGCCCGGACCACGTCGCTGTTTTCACCAATGCCTCCGGTGAACACGATCGCGTCCAAGCGACCCAGTGCGACCATCATTCCGCCGAGGTGACGGCGAATCTCTTCGGTGTAAACACCCAGTGCAAGCTTCGCGTCAGCGTTGCCTGCGTCGGCGGCCGACTCGATGTCTCGCAAATCGGCCATGCCGCCGGAGAGACCTTTCAGCCCACCTTGGCTGGCGAGTGTTTGCAGGACTTCTTCCAGCGATTGGCCGGTTCGCTGCATGATCAAGGGGATCGCGAAAGCGTCGAAATCGCCCACACGGTTGTTTTGCGGGACGCCGGTTTGAGGTGTCATGCCCATCGAGGTCATGATGCTCTGGCCGGAATCGATCGCGGTCAGCGAACTGCTTCCGCCCAGGTGACACGAGATGATCTTAGCGTCGTCGCGACCCAAGACTTCGGCGGCACGTTCGGCAATGAAGCGGTGGCTGGAACCATGGAATCCCCACTTTTGAATTTGCATTTCACGCGTCCATTCCGCTGGGATCGCGTAGGTGCGACGCTCCGGCGAAATCGTGTCGTGAAATTCGGTTTCAAACGCGGCGACCAACGGTAGCTCCGGAAAACGTTGACGTAACAGTTTCATCGCAGCGATGTACGGAGGGTTGTGCGCCGGCGCGGCGGCACTCATCTCGTCCATCGCTTCAAGCACTTCGTCGTCGACGACGAAGGTGCCACTTTTGCGTCCACCGTGAACGGCTTTGAAACCGATCGCGGCAACTTCATTGGCCTCTTTCAAACATCCGTTCTCAGGATGGGTCAGTTGGTCCAAGCAGGCTTGAACGGCAACCCCATGATCCGGCACGGGCATCTGCGTTTCTTCGCGAAACGTTTCGCCTTGATGCGATCGCGTCACAATCACTTCGCATTGACTGATGGGTTCGCCAATGCGATCGACGGCCCCGCGAGCGAGCACGCGAGAATCCGGCGAGGCGTTCGCAGATTCAAAGTCACCGGACATGTCCAGCAGCTTGTACTTGAAACTGGTGGAGCCCAGATTGGCAACGAGGATCAACATCGAATCACGGTCCTTGTGAAAGAGGTTTCACGCAGCGTGTGGGAACCTGGTTGTGAACTTCGCAACCGGATCACACGGCAGCGATCAATTGAAGTAGGCGTTCATCAAGCCTTCGGCTGGACGAGCGATCACGTGGCTGCTGACCAATTCGCCCACTTGAGCGGCGGCGGCGGAGCCAGCTTCGACGGCGGCGCGGACGCTGCCGACGTCACCACTGACGACGGTGGTGACCAAGCCACCACCGAGGTCGACGCGTTTGACAACGGCGACGTTGGCGGCTTTGGCCATCGCGTCGGTGGCTTCGACCAACGGCAAGAGGCCCTTCGTTTCAATCAAACCAATGGCATCGTTCATTTGAGTTTCTCTGTGAATCGTTTTGATGGGAGGGAGACAATCGAGGTGACAATCAAGTCGGTCTCTCGACTACTTTTTGCTGGTCGAAGGCAACTTCAGGATCTTTTCCAAGTCGCCGTGAGGGCGTGGGATCACTTGAACGCTGACGACTTCGCCAACCCGACCGGCGGCTGCTGCACCGGCATCGGTGGCTGCTTTGACAGCGGCGACATCGCCGGTGACGAACACGGTTGCCAAGCCAGCACCGATCTTGTCCCAACCAAGGAACTGAACGTTGGCGGCTTTCATCATTGCGTCGGTTGCCTCCACTGCTGAAACGAAACCTTTGGTTTCGATCATGCCGAGGGCTTCACTGATTTTGGCCATCTTTTGAGATACCTAAAAGGAAAGGGGAAAACGTCAAAGGGGGGGGAGTTGGCGGTGGGCCAACCGTTTCAATCATCGGACCGAATGGATGCCGGCCCATGTCTTGGTTTGCGGAGGCCGATCAGTGCTGGCAAGCACAGCCGGACTTTTTCAGTTCAACGCTGGTGGCCGCATCCAAGTTGCAAGCGTTGCCTTCGTCCGTGTCGATGTGAACTTCCAACTTGGCGGCTTTGTCGGCGCGAACCAAAACGTCTTCAAATGAAACGCTGCAGTCAGGACTGCGAACGGAAAGTTGCATCATGTCGCCATTGGAAACGCCGTAGAACTCGGCGTCGGCAAAGTTCATGTGCACGTGGCGAGCGGCGCGAATGACACCCTGTTCGAGCTGAACGCTGCCGGCGGGACCAACCAACACACAACCGGGCGTGCCGTCGATTTTGCCGCTGTGGCGAACGGGGGCGTTGATGCCCAACGAGATCGAATCGGTCAGTGCCAGTTCCACTTGGCTGGCACCACGGGTTGGGCCGAGCACACGAACGCTGGGGAGCATCCGTTTGCGAGGTCCGACGACCATCACGGTTTGCTTGGCCGCATAGAAGCCGTCCTGGTACAGATCTTTATCGGGTTCCAAGACGCTGCCGCGGCCGAACAGGATCTCGACGTGTTCGTCGGTCAAGTGGCAGTGGCGGGCTGAAATGCTGACTCGCAAGTTCGGTTTGCCATCGACCCAACCGAGCGGCTGTTGGCCGGCGGATGCAATCGAGGGGGCAGGAGACGCCAGGCCCGATTGACGGATCGCGTTGCGAACGAGGGATTCAATGCGTGAACGATCGACAGCCAAGCTCATGTGAGATTCGCGTTGTTCAAGGAATGGGTGGGGGAGGTGTTCGATGTGGGCGCGGCCGGAGCCGCCGCCGAAGTCTTTGGCGGTGACTGGTCCAGCGGTGACGGGGTCAACGGGGACGGAGCCAAGCGTAGTTGGACACCAGCGGATTCCAGCCACGCTTTCGCGTCAGAATCCAGGCCGGCATCCGTGACAACCGTGTCAATCTGGTGCAATTCGCATATTCGGCTCAAACTGGTTTTTCCGAACTTGCTGTGATCGGCCAACACGATGCCTCGTTCGGCCGATGCAAGCATCGCCTTTTCGCTTTCCACCAGCATCATGTCGCTGTTGAAAAGGCCGCGTGGCGAGACGCCGGCGACCGACAGGAAAGCGGTGGTGACGTGGATGTTTGCCAATTGCGAATCAGCGAGTGGGCCGATCGTGACGGAAGTTCGACCGCGTACGCAGCCGCCAATCATGACCAGGTCAATCGAATCGCTGGTCGACAACAGGTGAGCGACCGGCAGGGAATTCGTGACCACTTGCAGCGGTCGATGGACGATCAAGCGGGCCAGTTCATAAACCGTGCTGCCGCCGTCCAGCAAAATCGTGTCGTGATCGGCGATCAATTCGGAGGCAGCCCGGCCGATGGATTGTTTGGCAGCCCACGAATCATCATTGCGGGATTCGAACACGCTGATCGTGTCGGAATCGCCCGTCCAGTAAACGCCGCCGTGGGTCCGACGGGCCAAACCGGCTTCTTCCAGCATTTCCAAATCGCGACGGATCGTCGATTCGCTGACCGACAATTGCGACGCCAGTTCGCCCAAAGCCGCGAAACCGCGGTCTTGAACCAAATCACGCAATCGATCTCGACGCTTGTCGGTGGTCACTGGGTGGGCGCTGTGGGGAAGAATGTGCCGAGGATGAATCCAAGCAGCAGTTGCAAGATTTCTTGCAGGCCGAAAGGAATCTTTCATCAGGTGGTATTATTCTTCCAAGCATACACCATTGCAAGCGACGGAGTGGGTGGATTTGGAAAAGATGGGAAGAATGGATGTCCCTAGGCATTGGGCTGGGCGGCGATTTCGGGATTGTCAGTGATAGATACCAACCACCCGTGGGAGCGTTCAAGCATGATCTCGGGGGCGATCCCGACTGATTCCCAGGAAAAGGAGGGTGTTTGCGAGTTCTGGGGTGAGTTTGTGATGGTGGGGCCCGTGTCAGCGGTGGTGCCGGTTGGAAGATCTCTTTCACGGGTGGATTGCAATGCGTCCAGAAGTTGCTGGCGAGTTGCGGCCCATTCCTGCAAGACGTTTTGCTGGTTCGCTGAGGCAATTGGCTGCCAGACCAGCCCGACTTTCTGGATTCGGTTGTCGGCAGGTGCGGGCTCAGCTCGCTTCAGTTCACACAGCTTTCCACCCTGGGCAGCCAGTTTGCAGCCTTCCAGGTAGACTCGTCGCAGTTGATTGTCCGCGTTGAATTGGTAGACCCGATCGGGACCGTCGTAGATCGCTGGCCCTCCGCCTGTCCGCCAACCGATCACCCATTCTCGACCACTGGCACCATGCCGCAGCCGAGCTCGCTCGGGCAAATTGACTCCTTCGATCAGCAAGTCTTCTCGGTCGTGTGTTTCGCGTGCCATCGTTTTCCGCTTGGTCGTTGGTTTGAAATTGTGTTCTGAACCGTCCCGCTTCCTCCCCTTTCGTTGCTCGGATGCCTTATGAGTTCTGATTCATCGTTCGATCAGAACGAGTTCGCAGGCAAGGAGGTCAACGCGAAGATTCAGGCGGCTTGGTGGCGGCGTTTGGGGGAGGGGATGATATCGCCGGGCATTGGCTTCGGCATCGTGGCGGGAATCGCTTCGGCGGTGTTGTACACGTTGGCGAACATCTCGCTTCGCAACGCCATTTCAGTCGATCCGTTCATCGTTTCGATGTTCAAAGCGGCTCCAACGGTATTGGTTCTGACGCCTTACTTGGCCGCCGTCAAAGCCAGCGGGCGTCCGATTGCGACCAGTCGCCAGTGGATTCCGATTTTCATCCCGATCGCGTTGATCGGGCAAGTGATCGGCAACGGTGCGTTCCAGGTTGCGCTGGGCAGCATCGGTTTGGCCGCCTCGGTGCCGATCACGCTGGGATCGTTGTTGATTGGCAGTGCGATCCTGGGACGTTTGTTGCTGAGGGAACCGGTTCGGCCACGGACACTGGTTTCGATTGGCACGCTGATCATCGCCGTGATTGTCTTGTCCCAGTCCCGCGGGGTGGATCCCGTGGAATGGCAGTCTTCGTCGGAGGTTCTGCCCAACCAACCGGTGGATTGGTTGCATTCGCCGATTGTCGGTGCGGTGGGGGCGATGGCGTCGGGGTTGGCCTACGCCGTGTTCAGCACGTCGATGCGTTTCACGATGAAACGCGGGATGTTGGCGTCGATGGCGATGTGGATCAGCGGTGTTTCAGGCACGGTGGCCTTGGCGGGCATTGTTGCGGTCAGAACGGGATGGTCGCCGATCGCCGACATCCCGGCCCCGATGTGGCAATCGATGATCTGGGCGGGGATTTTCAATTTCACGGCGTTTGTTGCGATTTCAACGGCACTGAAGGTCTTGCCCGTCGTGGCGGTTCACTTGATCAATGCTTCTCAGGTTGCGATGGCCAGCCTCGCTGGGGTGATTGTTTTCGAGGAACCGGTGACGAAGTTGTTGGTGATTGGTATTTCGTTGACGCTGGCTGGTCTGACGATCCTTGCCACCCGGCGGAGGCCGACTCCGGTTTCACCGCCGACATTCCAGTCAACCTTTCGTTCGGAATAACCGATACACACGTTAAGACCCGTCGTGTCGTTGCAGAAGGCTTGATCTCTGCGACCGCGCTCCGGGAGGAACCCAACGTGATGTCACCGACCGCGGAAGAAAATTGACTGTGTCAGAAAAACGCCAACGTTTGGCCGCTTTGTTGATTGCAACAAGCTTGTCGACGTCTTCGTGTCTCGCCACCGTGGCCGTTCAAGCGGACGAACTTCAGTTCGGTGCGCCCACGCTGGCAGTGCCAGCGGAGTCGTTTGGGGTGATCGATGATGCGAGCGATCGCGACGCGATCGAGCCTCGCGTCGCGGGTTCCGCCGTGGTGGTTCGCGAAAATAGCGACCCCTCGCGATCACATTTGCAATTTCGCGAACAAAACGGTCCGTGGAACTCGCAATCCGGACCCATCGGATCCGCGATCCAGTTGCTGCCGCCCCAGCTTGCTCCGTCTTCTCCGGTGGAGGCGCCGGTGTTCTTGGGCAACGCGGACGCCCACGGCACCGAGCAGATCGTGCAGACCCCGCGGATGGTCACTCGGGAAGATGCTCGGCTGAACGGTGTCCGCAAGACCTGGGAACCGAAAGGTCCTTTGTTCACTCAGACCGAACCGTCGATGATCTTGCGTGGTCCCGAATCGGCCGAAGCGGAATTGGAACGGCCCACTCGAGAGCAGTTGGCCGACAACGTGCCGGATTCATTTGATCCGACCAAGATGCCGTCTGAATTTGATTCGCGTCCAACGCGATCGGTTTCTGATCGAAATGCCGACGCGACGTGGGACGGGCAGCCCAACCCCAATGCAACACAGTGGAACGCTCGGCGCAATGTCAGCCAGGTTTCGCCGCTTCGGGACCCTGTGCCTTCGACCACGATGGCTCCGATTGGCAGCGGAGCGTTGCCGCAACGAACCGTTCCCGCAATTCAACCACCAGCCCTTCCACCTGCGAATGCAGAGTCGCTTCCGAGCCTGCCGGCATTGAATGCGCCTTCGTTCCTCGGATCGGAGATGGACGAGGACGTCAGCGATTTGCCGCAAAAGGTCGATGAACTGACCAGCAAGATCGAAGAGCTGACTCAACAGCTCCAGGCCTTGAAGTCCAGCCAGCCCGAGTTGGTGGAACCGACAGTGGTGCCTGCGGAACCGGCCCAGGAAGCTCCTGCCAATGTGATTCCGCCCAGCATTCCGAAAACGCGATCGGCAATCGATTCCTTGCCGGAGATGAAACCGACTGAGCCACACAAAGAATTGCCATCGCTCAAGGACGCGGGAACAACGACGACTCGCGAAACCATTGGAAGTGGGTTGCAAAGCAAAGAGCTGTCGCTGGAAACCCCACCTTCGTTGACGCCACCGAAGTCAGCCTTGAAACCGAAGTCGCTGGAATCAAAGCTGGAGTCGGTTGAAAAGGAAAAGGATGACACGGAACGTCGTCTGAACGAAAGCATCGCGGAACAACTTCGCCGTGAAGAGGCTCGGGATCGTTCCCAGATCAAAGAACGTGAAGACCGCATGTCGTTGGAATCTGCTTCGCCGCGACGGGTGAACGAACGCCAAGAGGGGATCTTCGATGAAAAAGATTCCGATGAGTTGTCGCGTGTTCCGCTGCAAGCGGTGGAACGCGATCGACTGATGCCGCTCGAGGACGCGCCAGCAGGATCCGTGAGTCTGCGAGACATTCGTGGCAACGATCTGGGCGAAGCGGATCTGGAAGACCTGTATGCGGGGGAATTGGATCGGGACGATGAACCACTCGACGCCTCTGCACAACAGCGTTTGAGTTTGGCTCAGCTGGATGCCACCGGGCGTCCCAAGACTCACAGTGGCAAGGGTGCTGCGGCAAACTTGAGCACCGGCGTGATGCGAATGCAGCAACCGATCGTTCAGTGCCTGCAGCACTACTACGGCCGTCGCGAGCAGGCTGATGGACGCAGTAACTGGGGCATGATGCATGCCGTGATGGTGTTCGGTCCTGACACTCGTTTGATTGCTCGCGGACGCGACTACAGCACGATCGCTTGGATGGCCGGCAACAACGTTTGCCGCGGTCAGCGACTGATGGAAATCGAAGGCGGGAAAATCAAGGCTCGCGAGGGTGTGGGACTGCAAGGTCACCAAGCCCAGTGGTTGGCAGTGTTGGCCATGGTGGGCGTGCCCAGTGATTACCCGCTGTATGTGGACGGCCAGAAGTTCAGCGTGGCGGACTTGGTCAAATCGGAAGCGGCCGCATGCGAAGAAGGCCAAGAACTCACGTTCAGCTTGATTGGATTGTCGCACTACTTGGACACGGAAACGACTTGGGTCGGTGCCGATGGCGAGCGTTGGGACTTCTCTCGTTTGATCGCCGCGGAACTCGACCAACCCGTGGTTGGATCGGCTTGTGGTGGCACGCACCGTTTGATGGGCTTTGCTCACGCGTTGCGAAAACGACGCTTGGAAGGCCAACCGATCGATGGCCAATGGGCTCGCGCCGAGCAATTCCTGGATGACTTTGTGGACTACACCCTGCGATTGCAAAATCGCGATGGCTCGATGAGCACCGATTGGTTTGAGTCGCGGCAAGACAATGGCGACCTGGATCGCAAGGTTCAAACGACCGGGCACATGGTCGAGTTCTTGCTCACGCATTTGCCCGACGAGAAGTTGCTGGAACCTGAGGTGTTGCGATCGGTGACGTTCTTGCTCAATTCCATGTTGAAGGGACGCAACAACGATTGGTCGATTGGGCCCAAGGGGCACGCCTTGCGATCGTTGGCGTTGTTCCATCAGCGTGTCTACGGCGAACCAGCACCGCTGGCAAACCCACGCAGTGTCGCTCGGCAACGACAGCCAAACCGACGTTCCCGTTGAGCCTCCCGTCGGTGATTCACTCGTTCCCCGGCTCTGCCTGGGAACGCGATGTCTTGCAGGCTCTGCCTGCCGAATGGCGGATCGTGAGGCGGGAGCCTCCGCAGCAGTGTGTTCCCAGGCGGAGCCTGGGGACAAGCTCCTCGTCCACTCGTTCCCAGGCTCCCGCCTGGGAACGCAATGTCTTGCAGGCTCTGCCTGCCGAATGACGGATCGTGAGGCAGGAGCCTCTTCAGCAGTGTGTTCCCAGGCGGAGCCTGGGTACAAGCTCTTCGTTCACTCGTTCCCCGGCTCTGCCTGGGAACGCAATGTCTTGCAGGCTCTGCCTGCCGAATGGCGGATCGTGAGGCGGGAGCCTCTTCAGCAGTGTGTTCCCAGGCGGAGCCTGGGGACAAGCTTTTCGTCCACTCGTTCCCTGGCTCTGCCTGGGAACACAATGTCTTGCAGGCTCTGCCTGCCGTTTGGCGGATCGTGAGGCAGGAGCCTCTTCAGCAGTGTGTTCCCAGGCGGAGCCTGGGGACAAGCTTTTCGTCCACTCGTTCCCAGGCTCCCGCCTGGGAACGCGATGTCTTGCAGGCTCTGCCTGCCGCATGCCGGACCGTGAGGCAGGAGCCTCTTCTGCAGTGTGTTCCCAGGCGGAGCCTGGGGACAAGCTTTTCACTCACTCGTTCCCCGGCTCTGCCTGGGAACGCGATGTCTTGCAGGCTCTGCCTGCCGCATGCCGGACCGTGAGGCAGGAGCCTCTTCTGCAGTGTGTTCCCAGGCGGAGCCTGGGGACAAGACTAGCGTTGGCAATGCCCCTCATCAGGGCACCAACCGACATCACCTTTGATGGCTGAGGATGTAATTCAGCAGCTCGAAGATCTCGTCTTCGGTGTACTGATCCAGCAAAGCCTTGGGCATCATCGAAGTCGATGTCTTGACCATTTGCTCGATCTCGTCCTGTTCAATCACGGTCGGTTCCTTGGCCTCTGCGTTGGCCAACAGCTTCACGACATCGTCGGTTTCTTCGACCAGCAGACCCGAGAAGGTTTGTCCGTCCGCGGTCAGCACCAAGTGCATCGCGTACTTGTCGTCGATGCGGTCCGACGGGTGCAGGATCTCTGTGAGCACCTCACGCGAATCGCCTTTCCATTTTGTCACGACCTCGTCAAGTGCCGGGCCGATTTGTCCGCCCTTGCCCGCGACCTGGTGGCAGCTCGCGCAGGTGGCTTGTTCAAAGATCTTCTGACCGATTTCAGCGGTCCGCCCTCGCAAGCCTTCGGTCAGCTTGTCACCCGCGAAATCTTCGATCGTCCAAGCCTTGATGAACGAACGGTTGTTCCCGATCGGGTCGGCGGGTTCGAATGGATTGGCGTTGTAAGCGTCCAGGTCCTCCACGACGACCATCACGCCGTACATGCGATACCAGTGCTGTGGGAAAGTGCAGACGTACGGGTACTCACCTGGTTCGGTGGGAGCCGTGAACGTCAACGGTTCCTTTTCGTTGGAGGCGACGAGGTCGGTGCTGTGCAGGACAAGGTCGGATTCAGGCACGTATTGTTTGCCTTGGAATCCGCCTCGCGGACCAGCTTGCAGTCCCAGGTTGGCGACTTCTTTCAGTGCCCCAGGAACGGTGAAGACCAAGTTGTGAGGCATCCCGTCGTGATTCTCCAAGACGACTTGCACAGGGCGTCCCGCTTCGACGGCAAAGTACGGCACGTCGTAACGCATTTCTTCGTCCACCGTCTTGATGCGAACCAAACGCACCGTGATTTCACGCAGGCGATCCCGGAATTGTTTGGCTGCTTGGCGAGGCAACTTGGCGATGGCCCGGTCAGCGACCTGCATCGCATCGATGAACGAAACGCTGGTGCGGTTCTTCGGCGGGGTTCGTTCAGCAAAGTTGACCAGGTGACGGGCCAACTTCAGAGACGTTTCCGGTTGGTAGGCGTTCTGGGGGATCGTGAGCAGGGTGGCGATGCCATCGTCGCGGAATCCGTTGCAGGCAAGGTTGCCGACCTTTTCAAAGGTGTCGTTCCAATCGCCGGGGACGACCGCCAGTGTTCGGATTGCGGCGGCAACCACTTCCTTTTTTTCACTGGTGGTCAACAGTTCAACCACGCGTCCCCGTTGAGATTCGCGATCCAGTCGAGCGGGCAGCATGGCAACGCCGGTCAACCAATTCACGCGAGCGGCATCGGAGCGTTTGGCAAGATCGAAGGACTGGACGTCGTCACCGGCCGCGATGAGCCCCGCCAACGCGACGGGTGCGATCGCGGCATCGCCCTTTTTCGCCGCAGTTGTGAATCGGTCTCGCAACGCTTCCAGATTTCCGGCGGGAAGTTTCAACAACATGTTCGACAGCCCGCGAGCTGCCTTTCGGGTGACAGCACGTTTGTCATTGTTCTTCCAGTCCAGGTTTTCGATGACTCCCAGCAAGACATCGCCGGGATCCGAGTCCTGCAATGCGACCAGGGCATCCAGTGCCGCCCGGCGATCTTGGTCTTGGACTTCGCCTCGAGCGAGGATTGCGGCATGCAGCGGCACGAACTTCGGATCGCTGGAATCACGGGGGACGGCCAGCAAGGCGGGCGTTGACAATCGCTCGATCTGATAGCTGACGATTTCGGCGGGGAAGTCGAAGAAGACAGGCAACGCTGCGGTGTAGGGAGCCACTTTGTGACCGTGCCCATCAAAGGTCGCTCCGGGGTCCGTCAACAAGTGGACGCCAGCGACCGCGTAGGCCGCCATCGGGCCGATGTGCGCTGCGTGATTGTGCCCGGGATGAGAGTCGGCATGGTCGCCGGACGGGGCGGCGGTTTTGGGCAAGTACGGTGCGCGGCTGGCGATGACTTGTTCGAACCGCTGCATGGTTTCTTCGAGAGCGTATTCGAGATAGTGGTCCATCGGCATTTCCATCACCCGCAAGGCGGCGCGGATCAAGCGATCTTGGTCGTCCAGGGCCCACGGTTCGCCGACGGCATAGGAGATCCCACGCAGAGCTTCGATTCGAACTCGCGGATGTTCGTCGGCCACCAAGGTCTCGTAGCGTTGGGGACTGTCGTCGATTCGGTCGGCCCAGTAGGACAGCACGCGTGTGGCGGCACTGCGGGCTCGATGATTGTCGCTGTTGAGTAGTTCGGTCAGCAGTTCTTCGTTGACCTGGTTGTGAGCTTGATGCAGCCACAGCAATTCCAGCAGATCATGATCGTCGTCTGCGGTCGCCAAGCAAGCGTCCTGTTTGGCTTTCGCAGCCGAGAGGACCTCGTCGGTTGGTCGAGCATGCAATTCACGACGGACACGGTAAGCGTGACGTTGGTTCTTCCGGCCGACTGCGGAGCACAGTTGATCGATCAGATCCTCGGTGCTGGTTTCTGCAATCACGGGGAGGTTGACCAAGGGACGGTCTTTGTGAGTCAAACGCCAGATTCGCCCGTGACTGTGATCACGACTGGGGTCACGCAAGTTGTGTTGCAGGTGACCGATCAATGCATTGTGCCAATCGATGATGTAGAGCGAACCGTCGGGAGCGATCTCGATGTCGACCGGGCGGAAATTTCCGTCCCCGCCTCCGACCAACATCGGTTCTTCGGTGCCCTCATATCCCGAGTCCTTTTCAACAACTTTGTGGCGAAGCACGGCTCGGTCCCCGATGACGTTGGTCACCAAAAAATTGCCTTGCAAGTCGTCGGGGAAATGTTCGCTGCTGAGAAAGCGGCAGCCTGCCAGTGGCCGAATGCGTTTGGGATAGAATGTTTGGTAGTCGACCAATCCGTCGTCGTATCCTTGCTCCCCTGCAACACGACGATGTTGAGAGCCACCGGGGTGTTTGAGGGGATAGTCCAGACGGGTGCTGATGCCGGTTGCCCAGTAGCTTTTGCCGGGCGACGCGTCACCAATGAAATCTTGGCCCCACTCATTGAACGCAAATCCCCATGGATTGGCGAATGCAAAGTTGACATGGACCCCAAATTTTTGAGTGGTTGGATCGTATCGGAAAACCCCACCTTCCAAGTTTCGTGTCAAGCCATAGGGACTTTCGATTTGCGTGAATTTGAACGTGCCTTCTTGGGCGTAAAGTTGTCCGCCCGGACCAAAGTCGAACGCTGCCAACCCGTGGTGCGAATCGGCGGTGTCAAACCCGATGATCGCTCGTGTGCGTTTGTCAGCGACATCGTCCCCGTCGGTGTCTTCCAGGAAGTAGATGTCATGTTGCCCGCCGACATAGACACCGCCACGACCGATTTCGAAACCGGTGGGTTGGTGCAATCCGCCGGCAAACGTTTTGCATTCGTCCGCGGTGCCGTCGCCGTCGGTGTCTTCCAAGATCAGCAGTTTGTCATCCATCGGTGACTTGGGTTGCCAGTGCGGGTAGCTGGGCATGGTTGAAACCCACAGGCGTCCTTGGGCGTCAAAGTCCAACGCGACCGGATTGGCCAGTTCGGGGAACTGTTGTTCCGATGCCACCAATTGAATCTCGTAACCATCGGGAAGCGAGAATGTCTTGAGCTGTTCGTCGGTGGTCAGGTATTCGAGTGATCCAAGCTTGCCACGTTTCGCGTTTGGATCATTGGGCCCACCCACGTTGGTTTTGGGAATGATGAACGGCAGCGTGTTGGAATCGTCGATGGGGGCCGTGATTGCCTTGCCGTCTGCGATCGCCCAGAGACGGGCGTCGCGGTTGGCAGTCATATGATCAAGGATCTCCAGTTCGCGATTCATGACCGAACGGTTGTTGTACGTGCCGTCGCTGCCTGCGGTTCCTCGTTTGCCGTAGATCGAAAAACCGTTCACGGCGCGATAGCGATTGAACCAGTGGAAGTTTTTGTCAGCGACCGCAGCCAGCAATTCGGGGTTCGCTTGTTCGGGCACCTCGACTTCACCAAGCAAGCCGCGAACCAAAATGGGAGCGAGCGCCGCGTAGCCATTCGAATTCAGGTGAGCGCCATCCAGCGTCAATCGGCGAGCATCCTGTTCGAACAGTTCCTTGGTGGGTGTGAACAAATTGACAAACGTGACTCCCCGTTCATCCGCGACGGCTCGCATGGTCCGTGTGATCTTGCTGAGGGCTCGGTTTCGAGGTTCGGCTTTCGGCAAATTGCGGTCACCGGTCTCTTCGAACGCGATCGGCGAAATCACGGCGATCCGAGGACTGGTCTTGCCGTTGTAGACCTGCGATTGAGTGTGCCGGATCACTTCGTCCAGTTCGTCCGCGAAATCCCGCAGCACTTTCTTGTCGTCGAGTCCTGCCGCCAAACGGTAGGATTCGTTGTAACCAAAGAACATCAGCACGACGTCCGCGGCACTGTGCGTCAAATGATCGTCAGGCGATCGGAAATCCAAACTTCGCAACCGGATTTTGGGTTCATCGCCGGGGACGCACAGATTGCGGACGGTGAGATCCAATTCCGGGCGGACCGCGTGAAGCTGGGTTTCGAAGTGATTCTCATGCTGCATCCGTTCGCCCAACGCGTTGCCGATCAGGCAGACGTGGTCTCCCGGTTGGAGTTCCAACGCAGGCGTTTGCGCCACGCTGAGACTCGCCGACGAACAGACAAACAACATCGCCACAGTGGCGAACAAGGTGCGGGGAACTGTCATGGGTTGGGGATTCACGAGACAAGAGGTGGGATGACGGCGGGACGACCCCGAGTCGCATCGGAAGCGGCGGACGTTTCTTTCTGCTGCAACCGTTCATTGGCTGGCGACGACCGCAGGGGCGACAACCGCAGCAACAATCGGCTCACGCAGAGAAAAAGTGATACACCACTGCCCCCAGTGAATGTTGCAGGACGTGAAACATCAACAGGGGATTTTCGCGATTCAACGTTGTTGGATCAGTGGGCGGCCAAAAAGGTTCCGGAGGTGACGCCATTCATTGGTTGTTGGCAATGAATGGCGTCATCGGACGATCGCGTGATTTCGTCGATGCGGTGCTAGGGCAGGTCCAAGTGATCGAGATGCTGTTGAATCAAACCTTGGGGAGCTGGCTGAAACGGCAATCGGAACAATTTCGAACCCATCGGATAGGGCGTGCCCGGCAAGGCGTTGACGTGCCGCACCATGTTGAAGATTTGCAGGGCTTCGGTGGACGATTGGCTGAGTTGCAAGGTGCGTTGAAAAACAGGCCGCGGATCCTCGACTTGCAAAATTGCGGCGAGCTGGGCGGCGCGAGAGGCAACCAACGGCTCGGGATCGAGTGCCCGGCGACGCACCAATTTGAGAAAGGTGTCGTCGGCGGCCATGTCCAGATTCGCTGAGCGGTTGGATGCCGCGATGGAACTTGCCGCGACCAAGGCCCAGTATCGCTGGAGCATGTCGCCGCTGTTGATCGCGGACAGCAAGGCTTTGTTGGCTTGATCCCAGGGCATGACTGCGATGTTGGCGGTGTCGATGTAGCGGGCAATCTCTTGCGACAATCGCTTGCCATTGGCGACCGGTTCGTCCAGGATTTTTAGCATGCCGGCTTCGGTCAAGAAGCCCAGGTCGTTCGTCCGCTTCAAATGCTCTGTCAACGTCATTCGCAATTCGGTCAGACGATCGCCGTGCAGGGGATCTCCGGCCAAGTTGTTCACTTCGTGCGGATCGTCCGCCAAGTTGAACAGCAACTCGGGTGGACGCGGTTTGAAAAACTGGCTTTGAACGGCGTTGAGCTTGCCTGTGTGGTATCGAGCTCGCCACTGTTGATAGGCCAGCATCTTGTAGCGGTAGTCCGCCCACATCGCGTCGGGTTGGAAGGATTCAAAGGACCGGATCAGTTTCCAGTCGCCAACCCGAACCGAGCGAACCAGATCGTACTTTTCGTCCATCCGGTCGGCGTAGCCAAACGTGGTGTCTCGCGAGTCAACTTCGGTCGCATCGGTGTGTTTCCCCAGGAAAGCTTTGCCATCGATTGGCCCGGCTTCGTCCAGCGGAACGCCAGCCAGATTCAGAACGGTGGGGGCAAAGTCGATGAATGAAACGAATCCTTTGGTGCGAGATCCGAGCTCGCGATCCACCAAGCCGCGATAGTTTTCGGGAACACGAACAACCAGTGGCACGTGGAGGCCGGATTCATAGATGTAGCCCTTGCCGCGTGGCAGCACGCCACCATGGTCGCCGAAGTAAAACACAAACGTGTTTTCCAGCTCACCTGCTTGCGTTAACTGCTCGATCACCCCGGCGACTTTCTCGTCGATGATGCTCATCCGGTCGCGATAGAACGCGGCGGTGTGGCGGAAGACCTGTGTGTCTGGAAAGTAGGGCGGCAGCGAAACGGATTTTTGGTCGAACTTGGTTGGCTTTTGCAACGCGTCGACGCCGAAGTGCAATCTGCCTTCGTGTGAATCAGCGAACGTGACAACGTGGAAGAAAGGCGTCTCGTCGGAGGGACGATTTTTCCAAGACGCCTTTTTCGAAGAGTCGTCCCACGGCTGCAAACGCTTTTTCGCGTTGTAGTCCTCTTTGGATTGGTTCGTGGTGTAGTAACCGGATTGCCGCAACCAAACCGGAAACATTTCGACGCCTCGCGGCAGCGTTGCCAGTTCAGTCCGTCGATGGAACTGAGTCCCGATCCGAGGCCCGTAGCAGGCGGTGATCAATGTCGTTCGCGCGGTGGAGCAAACCGGAGCGTTGCTGAACGCTCGATCGAACGTGATCCCGCGAGCCGCCATGGCCTCGATCGCGGGCGTCTCGACACCGGTTTCGTCAAAGTGTTTCAAGTAATGTTTGGAGTTGTCTTCCGACATGATCCAAACGATGTTCGGTCGAACGGTGCTGGTGGGATTGGTTGCCGCAGGTTGGTCTTGCGCGACCACCGGAGCGACGAAGGCGATGGCCAACGAACAAGTGACGGCACGGAGCATCAATGGAAACATCTTGGGCTAGACCTCTTGGATCACAGGCGGGACCGGTCTGGTGGGTGGGCGTCGATGCGGGGACAGTGTGAACGTGGGTGACATCCAGGCATCGATTCCGACCGGTATGCCCCCCAATGTATCAGCTTCGAATCACCGATCGGAGGATTCACGCCGCCACAAGATCGAAATGCTTGCCGACGCGGTGAACAACACGTTGCACTGATATGAGCGACAGCACGGTCAGACTTTCTGCAACCGATTCAGCTTCTCATTGCCTGAGTCGCAGCGGCGTTGGAATGGCATTCAAATTTCAGGGGCCACTGCCAGGGTGCTACCCAGCCTCGCGAAATGAAACAGAATGAGCGGCACGTCCGTTCGCCCAACCGTTCTCTGCCATCGATCCATCCGAGACCTGAATGAATCCCTTGTTCGACACCCACGCCCATTTGAATTCCAAGGACTTCAACGACAACGTTGCCGAAGTGGTCGAGCGTGCTCGTCAGGCCGGCGTGGTTGGCGTCGGCGTGATCGGAATCGATCTGGCGACCAGCCGCCGAGCGGTTGAGTTGGCAGCCGAGTTCCCCGAGATGATTCATGCTGTGGTCGGAATCCAGCCCAACTCGGTGGCTGAATCCTCCGCGGGTGATTTCGCGGAGATTGAAAAGCTTGCGACGGCTCCGGGAGTTCGCGGGATCGGAGAAACCGGGCTGGATTGCTACTGGGACGACACACCGATCGAGCAGCAACAGGTCGCTTTTGACCAACACATCGATCTGGCTTGTCGAGCCAACCTGCCGATGGTCATCCACATGCGTGAAAGCGGCGAACTGATCGCGGAACAGTTGGCGCGGCAAACGAAACTCCCGGCCGCCGTGATGCACTCGTTCACTGGCGATTGGGAGCTGGCCGAGCGTTGCTTGGACATGGGGCTGATGATCAGCTTTGCGGGGATGGTCACGTTCAAAAAGAGCGACGATCTTCGCGAGGTCGCCAAACGGGTTCCCGAGGATCGCCTGCTGATCGAGACCGATTCGCCGTATTTGTCGCCCGAACCGCTGCGGGGCAAACGCCCCAACGAGCCCGCTCGGGTGGAACACATCCTGCGTTGTTTGGCGGATGTGCGGAATGTGCCAACCTCGACCTTGGCGGAGGCAACGACCGCCAACGCAAGGCGATTTTTTAAGCTGTCGTGAAACCAGCGTGCTGGGATTCGATAAGATCAGGGTTCGGTAAGATGCCCCGAAGAGGCCGCTGGGATCTGATTTTGTGTGCCGAATCCATCGACTCTGGATTCCCGAATCAGATCTTCATCAAACCTTCAACGAAACGGCGGTTTGTGGGTGGTGCCAAACTTCGCCTCTTCCACGAAACTACACGCCAACTGGAAGACATGAATCTCCTCTTAAAACGCAGCCTGCGGACGAATGTCAAAAACCAAAGTTCTCATCGTTGAAGATTACCGGCCATTAGTGGAAACGCTGGAGTACCAGCTCAAACGAGCTGGCTACGAGGTCTATCGAGCTGCCGATGGACGAGAGGCTCTCAACCAAGCCAAGCTGTATCTGCCCGATGTGGTTGTGTTGGACGTCGACCTGCCAATCCTGAGCGGCGTGGAAGTCTGCAAGCAATTGCGATCCGATGCGACCACGAAAGACACGCTGATTTTGATGCTCAGTGCCTTGGGCGAAGAGTCCGATCAAGTCGTCGGATTCGCGGTCGGAGCGGACGATTACGTCGTCAAACCAGTGGAGAGCTACAAAGTCCTGCTGCAGCGAATCAAGGCCTTGCTGCGTCGCCGCGAGCCCAGCATGGACGACGCCGACTCGATTTCGCGATGCGGCGTGACCGTCGATCGCCGGCGTTTTGTCGCCACGATCGAGGGGGAAGCGGTCAAGCTAACCAAGAGCGAGTTTCGGTTGCTGGACACGCTGATCCGTCAGCCCGGCCGAGCCTTCGACCGCAGCGAACTGGTCGACGCCGCCCTGGGAGAAGACACGATGGTGCTGGAGCGAACCATCGACGTCCACGTCCGAGCCCTCCGCAAAAAAATGAACGAACACGCCGATTTAGTGGAAACCGTGCGGGGAATCGGGTACCGGTTCCGGGAGGAATGACATTGCTCGGAGTCGCTCACGAGTGATATTTTCAAGCAGCGAAATAAATTTCGCGAAAAACGGTGGAAACCAACCCCCCCCCGCTCTTTTGATCGGAGTAAACTCCGTTGCAACCGGAGACAAGTCAGACTTCCCGAGGTTTTTTTCCTCGAGTCCTGATCAAATTATCACGCTTAACGAGCGCCCTATGTTCATTAGTAGACATTTTTATTTCGCAGTTATTTTTGGTTGCTCGCTTGTCGGTAACTTGGAAACGACCAAGGCCGCGGTGGTTCTTGATTTTGACGATCTTCTGACTCCAGGCTCTGACCAAGAGCTGGCGGGAACTGGCGTTGTCTACGATGAGGAAGGGTTCAGAATCACTGGTACCGAACTCAGCTATTTAGAGCCTGGAAATACCAATTATGTTGGACTCCCCACCGATACCAACGTCGCGTTGTTCGAAAGCGATGTTCCCTTCGGTTTTGTTACCTTGACGAACATCGCAGGAGATCCTTTCGCACTGACATCGCTCGACATTGCAAAGCTGAACAAAAACGGTGGCGTTAGTACAATAAGCATTGAGTTTAGGGGGACCCTTGCGGATGGTAGCGGAATTGTCACGGAGACCTTGAGTGCCTCAGGCATTACCGACAACGAGTTTGTTTCATTATCATTCGCGGGTTTGGGGTTCGAAGAGTTGTCGGCTGTCTCCTGGGATGCTCTTCCGACTCACCAATTCGACAACATCGTCGTCACCGCAGTCCCCGAACCAACCTCCCTGGCGTTCCTCGGTGTTGGCTTGGGCGTGGCGGGTGTTCGGCGTGTGCGACGCAAGCGTTTTGAGAACGCCGTTGCTTAGCGATTTTGCGCGAGCAAACGTTCCTCTCTACTGGCCGCTGACCGCCTCCACCAAGTAGCCCCCGGCGATTTGGAATCGGCTGGTAGGGCTTTCTTCCATCGTGGCGGATCCGTCGAGTGACAGTCGGTGTATCTGGCTGATCTGCCAACCGCTGCTGTTGAGATCCGCGACCAGTTCTCGTCGCGAATAGCGGTGCAGGAACATGTCGGGAAGGCCTCGGTAGGCGTAGGTGGCGTCGCCGAATTCGTGTTCGCGGCTGGTGATTGATTGCAGCCAGCTCTTGGCGAGCAGACGTTTGCCGCCCGATTGAGCCAGCGACGCGTAGCGGTTGTGGACGTGCAGCAAGAACTTGCCGCCGGGGCGGACAATCCTCGATGCATGACACAGGACCGCTCGTCGATTCTCTCGGCCTTGGATCATGCCCAGGGTGCTGAACAGGCAGACCGCTCCCGCGGCGGAATTGTCGGCCAGGCAATCGAGCTGGACCAAGTTGGCTCGCAGGGGAACGATCATTCCGGTTCGCTGCTCGGTTGATTCTGCCTGAGCACGTTTCGCTCGCTCGACCACGTGGTTCAACATGGGCTGAGAGAGGTCAATCGCGAGCACGTTGCGGCCGAGTCGCGACAACTCCGTGGCCGCTCGCCCCGTTCCGCAGCCCAAATCGAGCACCCAGTCCTCGGTTGCGGAAAAAAGTTTTGGCAGGGGCTCATGGGGCGCTCCTGCGGTGGATCCCGCTGTCGGCGGTGGCAAATCGATCGATTCGAACACTTCGCGCAAGAACGTTTGGTCCAGCGTGCAGAGCGGAGTGTCTGCCACAAAGGCATCGTAGTGGCTAGCGATGGACCCTTGTTGCACATATCGCCAAGTTCCAGCCGCGACGCCGGCCGGGCGGCGCCATTGGGATTGTTCCATTCGGGCGGATGTTTCGCCTCGATCCCGGCGCGGCGAGATGGCTGGTGAGGCAGGATTTTCGGGCCGCAGATCGGTCATCGTGGTTGGTTCGAGGTCAAGGGAGCGATTCGGGGGCTGTTTCAAATTGGACTGACAAACTTATAATCCGCGCCCCGCAGCGGACTGGGTGACTGTTTCGCCCGCCGCTTCTCTCCATCTTTGTTCCACGACACAGGAATACGAAATCAGTGGCTATTAAAGTAGCAATCAACGGCTTTGGCCGAATCGGACGTTTGACTTTTCGCAACCTGATGGAGCGAAGCGACGAGTTCGAAGTGGTCGCGATCAACGATTTGACCGACAACCGCACCCTGGCAATGTTGCTCAAGTACGACAGCATCCACGGTCGTTTTGACGGCACCGTCGAGTACGACGACACCTCGTTGACCGTCAACGGCAAGAAAATTGTGGCTTTGGCCGAGCGTGACCCACGCAACTTGCCTTGGAAAGAGCACAACGTCGACATCGCCATCGAGTCGACCGGCTTCTTCACCGCACGTTCCACCGCCGACAAGCCTGGCTACGACAGCCACTTGGCTGCTGGTGCGAAAAAGGTTGTCCTGTCCGCACCTGCCAAAGACGGTGCCGATCTGACCTGCGTGTTGGGCGTCAACGACGACAAGCTCACCGCCGACTTGAACTGCGTCAGCAACGCTTCTTGCACGACCAACTGCTTGGCACCTGTTGCCAAGGTCCTGAACGATTCGTTCGGCATCGAATCGGGCTTGATGACCACCGTTCACGCTTACACGAACGATCAAAACGTTCAAGATCAGCCGCACTCTGACTTGTACCGTGCTCGCGCTGCCGCTGTGAACATCATCCCAACCAGCACCGGTGCTGCGAAAGCTGTCGGATTGGTGATTCCTGAATTGCAAGGCAAGCTGACTGGCATCGCGATGCGAGTTCCTGTGCCAACGGGCAGCGTGGTCGACTTGACCGTCAACCTGAGCAAGGAAGTCACCAAGGAAGACATCAACTTGGCGATTCAAACCGCCGCCGAAGGTCCCATGAAGGGCATTCTGTTCTACGCCGTTGACCCAATCGTCAGCAGCGACATTGTCCACGACCCACACAGCAGCATCTTTGCCTCGGACTTCACCCAAGTCCTCGGTGACAAGGGTAAAATGGTCAAGGTTGTGTCCTGGTACGACAACGAATGGGGCTACTCCAGCCGTACCGCTGACTTGTGCAGCAAACTCGGAAAGATGCTCTAAGATCGCCTTGGGCGATTGCCACTAGCTTCTAGCGATTAGCGAGAAGCTTTTTGAGCGAATTCCTCGGACGTGGTGATACAATCACCGCGTCCGTTTTTCATTTTACGGCTGCTAGCGAAACGCTAGGAGCCAATAGCTAGAAGCTTTCCAAATGTTTTTTGATCGCGTTGAAGTTGAGTTCTTGGCCGGCAAGGGTGGCGATGGCTGCATGAGCTTTCGCAAGGAAAAGTACGTCCCCAAAGGCGGGCCGGATGGCGGCAACGGCGGCCGGGGGGCCAGCATCGTCCTCGAAGCCCGCTTAGGTGTGAACTCGCTGGCCCAATTTGCCAACCGAAAGTTCTTTCGGGCCGAAAAGGGTGGCTTTGGGATGGGAGCCCTGCGTCACGGACGAAAAGGCCGTGAAATGCGGCTGTACGTGCCCTGTGGAACCAGCATCATCGACGCCAAAGACGGGTTCGTGATCAAGGATCTGACCCAAATCGGTGAGGAATTCGTGATCTGTCGCGGTGGCAAAGGTGGCCACGGGAACGCACGCTTCAAAACGGCACAGAATCAGGCCCCGCGAATTCGCGAGTTGGGCGAGCCCGGCGAGGTGCGACACGTGATCATGGAACTGAAGTCGATCGCCGACGTGGGCCTGATCGGAAAACCCAACGCTGGTAAAAGCACCCTGCTTTCACGCATCAGCAGTGCTCGTCCAGAAATCGCGGATTACCCCTTCACAACGAAGTACCCCAACCTCGGCATCGTCGATGTCGACACCGAAACATCGTTCGTGCTGGCGGACATCCCCGGGTTGATTGAAGGCGCCAGTGAGGGCATCGGATTGGGGCATGAGTTCCTGCGTCATGTCGAACGCGCCGGATTGCTGGTGCACCTGATCGAACCCGCCCCGGTCGATGGTAGCGATCCCATTCAAAACTACGTCGCGATTCGCGAAGAACTGCATCAATACGATGAGTCGCTTGCGGACCGCGATGAATTGGTGGTGATGACCAAGTGTGAACTGGATCCGGACGGTGAAGTCCGCGAGCAGCTTCAGGCCTACTTCCAAGAAAATCCCGCCAATCATTCTCGGGAACTGCGTTCGATCAGTGCCGCGACCGATGTCGGGCTGAAGGAATTGGTCGGCGAAATCATGGGCCGAGTCACCAAGCGTCGGCAAGAAATGATGGAAGCCGGAATCACTCCCACGCTGATCCGCCAGGACGACGCGCCGGCGACGCCGAAAAAGGAACGTCGTGTTCCGCCTCACAAGGCTGCTGCCACGGAATGTCTGTCCGACGAAATTCGAGCCCAGGACATTCAAGGTGCGTCCACGCTGTCCGACACGGGGAAGGTTGTCCCCGGCGAACGTCGCGACCGCCCTTCTTGAGCTCGTCGGCAGGAACATGACAGACGAACCATCCTCTTCGAACGAACCCACACAACCTAGCGAATCGCAGTGCGATGTCGTGATGGTGCGGGTTGGAATCGATATCGGAAACACGGCGATCAAGGTGGTGACTCAGGGAGCACCCACCGACGAAGAGGCCGGCTCGCTCAAAGACCGTGGACCACAGCTGCGTTCGATCTCGTTGCGAGATCCAGAGTGGATCACGCAGTGCGTCGAGCACCTGCGAACGCTTGCGGCAAAGCTGGCCGAGCGTGCGTCGAGCGATTGCCAGTCGGTTTGCTACGACGTGCGTGTTGCGAGCGTGAATCGAGGGTCAGCCGAGCCCTTGGTAGCTGCTTTGGATGAAGCGTTCTACGATTGCATTCGCGTGCGTTTCGTGACTCACCAAGATGTCTCGATGACCATCGACGTGAACTATCCCGATCGAGTAGGGATCGACCGGTTGTTGGGAGCGGAGGCTGCCTTCCGGCGGCATGCGGCACCGGTCATCATCGTCGATGCGGGCACCACCGTGACAGTGGATTTCGTGTCGGCAGAAGGCGTGTTCTGTGGCGGAGCGATCTTGCCTGGATTGGAAATGCAGACCGCAGCGCTGGCGGCGGGAACGGACGCTCTGCCCAAGCTCGATTGGGCTTCCCATCGATGTCGCGAGATGCCTGAGGGACCAGGCCGAGACACGGTCGCGGCAATGCGACTGGGCGTGCTCTCGTCCGTTGCGGGTGCCGTGGAGCGATTGCTTCGAATCTACGGTGGTGCGGCGACCTTGGTCGTGACCGGTGGCGACGCGGGATGCTTGGTGGATGCTTTGCCCGCGGAATGCCGAGCGGTGGAAGAACCGCACTTGGTCGCGCAAGCTCTGCTGGATCTGCTGCAACCGAACGAGTAGACGGGCATCCCAACGACGCCCACCTCGTGCGCCCGTGCTGGCTGAATCGCTCCGCGACTGATGGATTCTCGACGAAAATGGTTTTCGTGCGTCCTCGGTGGATCCAACCGCGGAGCGGTGACAGTTGTCAGCCTCGGGTTTCAACCCGAGGTCGGATGGGCGATCCCCAAGACAGGCAAGCCGCGGAGCGGCGACAGGTGTTATCCGATGTCGTCGCTCCGCGACTTGGGTGAACGTGTTGGGACGTGGGTGACCTTGGGTTGAAACCCAAGGCTGCCGGCTTTCGTCGCTCCGCGACTGTGGATTTTCGACGGGAATGGTTTTCGTGCTGCCTTGTTGGATCCAACCGCAGAGCGGTGGCAGTTGCCAGCCTCGGGTTTCAACCCGAGGTCGGATGGGCGATCCCCAAGACAGGCAAGCCGCGGAGCGGCGACAGATGTTCGCGGATGTCGTCGCTCCGCGACTGTTAGGCGTGTCGGGGCGTGGGTGACCTAGGGTTGAAACCCAAGGCTGTCGGCTTTCGTCGCTCCGCGACTGTTGGATTCTCGACGGGAATGGTTTTCGTGCGTCCTCGGTGGATCCAACCGCGGAGCGGTGACAGTTGTCAGCCTCGGGTTTCAACCCGAGGTCGGATGGGCGATCCCCAAGACAGGCAAGCCGCGATGCGGCGACAGGTGTTCGCGGATGTCGTCGCTCCGCGACTGTTAGGCGTGTTGGGGCGTGGGTGACCTTGGGTTGAAACCCAAGGCTGCCGGCTTTCGTCGCTCCGCGACTGTTGGATTCTCGACTGGAATGGTTTTCGTGCGGCCTCGGTGAATCCAACCGCGGAGCGGTGACAGTTGCCAGCCTCGGGTTTCAACCCGAGGTCGGATGGGCGATCCCCAAGACAGGCAAGCCGCGGAGCGGCGACAGATGTTCGCGGATGCCGTCGCTCCGCGACTTGGGTGAACGTGTTGGGACGTGGGTGACCTTGGGTTGAAACCCAAGGCTGCCGGCTTTCGTCGCTCCGCGACTGTGGATTCTCGGCGGAAGTGGTTTTTGTGCAGCCTTGGTGAATCCAACCGCGGAGCGGTGGCAGTTGTCAGCCTCGGGTTTCAACCCGAGGTCGGATGGGCGTCCCCGAGACAGGCAAGCCGCGAAGCGGCGACAGGTGTTCGCGGCTGTCGTCATGCTGTGATTGGTGGGGTCTCGTCGCTTTGCGACTGGCGATGCGTGCCGGTTGCGCTGACTTCAACGGTTGTGCGCTCGCCTGTTAAGTCGCGCAAACCTTTTTGAGCAGGAAAGCTTTTCTGGGAAGGCCTGCCGGGACGAAAGCACTCTCTGTCGCCAGGCGGTTGCCTCGAAGTTTCGGCAAGCTGAACTCGCAGCAACATTTGATAGCCGATTAGAGCAACCCCTGGAGATTGGCACCGATGGATCGCGTCTCTTTGCTTTCCCCTCCCTAGCAATCGATGCGTGTAGCGATGCGGCGGCCCTCTCGTCCAAGGATCCGGGCGAGACCCAAGGGGCCGCCGCCAGACCGATCGCAACCACGCATTGAAAGCACGTCGAACTCACTGGCGAACCCAACCATGATGGATCCTTTGCAATCACTCGAAGAATTCGCGTCGATGACGTCTGAATTTGGCGATCCCGATTTCAACCCGGCACCCGCGAAACCTCGCGGATCATTTTTGCTGGTTGTCTCCGCCGACAGCACATCGCTGACCGATGGCCGTTGGCAATTTGTGATCGAGACTTCTGACGGACGACCCGTGATGGAAGCGGAAGATCAAGAGTTTGGAGACTTGAATCGCTTGTCGTTGTTGGCGGCGGTTCGGGGGCTCGAAGCGATGGACGGCCCGTCCGGCATCACTTTGCTCAGCCACAACCGATATTTGATTCGTTCGCTCACCGATTCGTTGCCGCGATGGCGACGCAGCGATTTCGTGTGGGATCACTTTGGCCGCCGGGTCGAGGTCCAACACGCCGACCTGTGGCGACGCGTCGACCATGCCTTGGGAATCCACGAAGTCCAAGCCTGTTTGGTGACGTCCCGGTTGGTCAGTCGAAAGCCAGATCAGGTCACGCCCGATGGCGCGATCCCCGCGGCGGATGTCAATGAGTTGACTGCTCGTGCATCCACCAAACTGAATGACCCCTGGTCGCGAATCGACCAGCCTCACGCGGGCCCACCGGCTCCAAAATCCCACCAAGTGGTCCCCACAGCCAACGACCGGCTGCGGGACTGGTTGCTGAGCACCGCAGTTTCTGCGGGTGGGATTCAGCGTTCCAATCCGATCAAAACGTCCTGATTTTCAGGCGTGTTTCTTACTTTTTTGACCTCATTTTCAATCAATTCATTCGTAGTTCAGCCATGAATTCGCAGCTTTCACTATCGACCATTCAGTCACTCGTTGATGGCAGTGTGGCGAACCCGGGTAGTTTGTTGGGCCGTCACCCTGTCAACTATCGGGGAAGAGAAGCCACGTCCGTTCGCGTGTTGGAACCCAATGCCGAGTCCGTGTGGCTGATCGATTCGGCAAGCGGTTTGCGGCGTCCCATGCGACGGCTGCATCCCGGCGGATTCTTCGAAGCGATCTGCGATGAGCCCATCTCCAAGCCCTCCACGTCCAGACTGCAAATGATCGACAAGACCGGCAAAGAAATGAAGACGACTTCTCCCTACACCGTTCCCAGTATCTTCAGCGATTTGGATCGCTACCTGATCGGTGAAGGCCGCCACCATCAACTGTACGAGTGCCTGGGCGCGCAACTTCGCGAAGTCGAAGGCGTCAAAGGCGTGAACTTTGCCGTTTGGGCGCCCAACGCTCGCTCGGTACAAGTGGTCGGCGATTTCAATGGCTGGGACGGCCGCAGTCACGTCGCCCAGCCGGTCGAGTCGACCGGCATGTGGGAATTGTTCTTGCCCGGCGCGACGGTCGGTCAGAAGTACAAATTCCGCGTCCAGACCGAGCAAGGTCACTGGATGGACAAGTGCGACCCCTGGGCATTTGCCGCTGAGTTGCCACCGCTGACTGCCAACATCATCACCGACATCAGCACCTACAGCTGGAACGATACGGATTGGTTGCAACAGCGGTCGGAACTCGACCCGATGCACGCCCCGATGAATGTCTACGAAGTCCACTTGGGCAGTTGGCAAAAAGGTCCTGGCCGAACGCACGGTTGGTTGGACTATCGTGATCTGGCGAAACGCTTGGTGGACTACTGCCGCCGCATGAATTTCACCCACGTGGAATTGATGCCGATCAGCGAGCACCCCTTCACCGGATCATGGGGCTATCAAAGCGTTGGGTATTTCGCGCCGACCAGTCGTCACGGTTCGCCCGAGGACTTCATGTTCTTCGTCGATCACATGCACCAAAACGGGATCGGCGTGTTGATCGATTGGGTCCCGGCTCACTTCCCGAAAGACGATCACGGGCTCCGCCAATTCGATGGCTCGGCTCTGTATGAGCATTCGGACCCGCGGCAAGGGGAACATCCTGATTGGGGCACGATGATCTTCAACTTCGGTCGCAATGAAGTGAAGAACTTCTTGATCGCCAACGCGTTGTTCTGGTTGGACAAGTATCACATTGATGGACTGCGAGTCGACGCGGTCGCATCGATGTTGTACTTGGATTACAGCCGTGAAGCGGGTGAGTGGATTCCCAACCGTTATGGTGGTCGTGAAAACTTGGAAGCGATTGACTTCCTGCGTGATTTCAACGTCGCCGTGCACGAGAACTACCCCGGCGTGGTCACCGCGGCGGAAGAGTCGACGGCATGGCCCGGTGTCTCACGGCCGACCTACGATGGCGGACTCGGTTTCACCTACAAGTGGAACATGGGTTGGATGAACGACACGTTGAGCTACATGCGGAACGAACCCATTCACCGCAAGTTCCACCAGAACGAGCTCACGTTCAGCCTGATCTACGCCTTCACCGAGAACTTCACGTTGCCACTGTCGCACGATGAAGTGGTGCACGGCAAAGGTTCGTTGATCAGCCAAATGCCAGGTGACATGTGGCAGAAGTTCGCCAACTTGCGACTGTTGTACAGTTACATGTGGACGCACCCTGGCAAGAAGTTGTTGTTCATGGGCGGCGAGATCGCTCAATGGACTGAGTGGAATGAAGACGACGGGCCGCAGTGGGAATTGTTGGACTTCGACACGCACCGAGGCGTCCAGCAGTTGGTGTCGGACCTGAACAAGATCGTGATCGAGAACCCGGCTCTGCACTACCACGACTTCACCGACGAAGGCTTCGAATGGGTCGATGCCCAAAACGCCGAAGACAGCGTGTTGGTCTACCTGCGAAAGGGCAACGAAGGCGACGCGCCGATCTTGGTTTGCAACAACTTCACCCCCGTTCCACGTCCGAATTATCGCGTGGGTGTGCCAGCCAAGGGGTTCTGGAAAGAGATTTTCAACAGCGATGGCGAAGCCTACGGCGGATCGAATCTGGGCAACTACCCCGGATGCCACACCACCGGGGTGGAGTACCAAGCTCGGCCGGACAGCATCGAAGTCACGCTGCCACCTCTGGGCACGACGATCCTGCGACTGGAATCGTAAGCCGGCGATCGGCCAACCGGCTGAGACCATGGATGTAGGTCGGCCACTCTTGGCCGACGTTTGGGACGAGCACGCTACGAGAAGACGGGCAAGAGTGCCCGTTCTACGTGGATTGGGTGGCGACGTTCTGGACGACGAAGACTTTGTCGCCGGTCTTGGCTCAGCCCTGAGCCTTGGCGGCTTCCAGGTCCTCGAACGTTCGCAGGTGATAGTCGATGCCGACTTTGTCGAGCACGCGGCACAACCCGCGAGCGGCGATGCCAAATCCATCGGGACCACTGAAGCCGCCGAATTGGCCTCCGCCGCGAACGTGAGGTTCGAGGTCCAGGTAGATGCCTTCGACGCCGCGGCGGGACATGCGATCGGCCAGCGTTGGCAGGAACGTCTTCAGATCTTCGAAGATTCGCTCGTGAGCGCTGTCGCCTTGGTCCGCTGGCACAAAGTGGCTGGCCGATTCTTCATCGACATGCTCGACGCGTCCATTCAATGACGGGTCTTTGTAGTCCTTGATGTGCAACCAACCCAGCGATGGCTTCATCGCTTCGTATTGGGCGTAGACCTGATCGGAGCTCAGTCCCTGCATCACCATGTTGGCACCATCGAAGATCGTGACAAGCGCCGGGTTGTCGACCTTGGCGGCGATCGCAGCGAGCAAGTCGCCTGTTTGGCCGACCAAGTTGGCTTCGACTTCCAAGCCAAACGTCAGGCCTCGTTTGTCACAGGCTTCCGCGATTTGACCGAGTTGGTCGGAGACTTGATCGATGTGATCTTCCGGTGCCGTTCCCTTGGGGTGGTAAAACGCGAAACCGCGAAGCAGTTTGCAGTCGAATGCTTCGGCGCGATCGCAAGCGATTTGCACATCTTCGGCGAGGTATTTCTCAAACGGGATGAACTTGTTCGACGTGCCGTCTTCGACGTCCTGTAGTTTCACCTTGCCGATCGGCGAGCCGATGCTGCTGACCGACATGCCGTACTCTTTGTGCAGATCGCGGAGCATTTCGATCTCCGCTGGTTCCAGCATCATCACGTTCTTGATGCCGTTGCCGACGTCGACGAAGCGGATCGAGTAGTGCTGCAGTCCGATCGCAGCGAGTGCGGCGAACTGTTCGTTGGCCTTTTTCGAAAAAGCCGATTCATCGGCGAAACCAGACAGGATGACAGAGGGCATAGCGCAGGCGGGGGTTGGGGGAAGAAGGGGGGGAGGACAGAGCCGTGGACCAGGTTAGGCCCAAGATTCGACTCAGGCCTGAGTCTCAGATCAGGCTTCGTCGGGATAGGTCACGATGATGTTGCTGTTCAGGCCACCGCGAGGCGTCCACTTGCTTTCCACCGTGAGTTTGCGAGGCTGGACGACAGCGACAAAGTCGTCCAGAATTCGGTTGGTGATTTGCTCGTAGAAAATTCCTTCGTTGCGGAATTTTTGCAAGTACATTTTCAAGCTCTTCAACTCCACGCAGACGCGATCGGGAACGTACGTGAAAACGATCGTTCCGTAGTCGGGTTGTCCCGTTTTGGGACAGACTGACGTGAATTCCGGGCAATGATGCTCGATCGTGAAATTTCGCGTCGGGGCGGGGTTTTCGAAAACTTCGAGAGTGTCTCGGAAAGAGGCTGTGTCGCTCACGTGGTTTGGTTCACTTCTAGAAACGCGGTGTCGTTTGAAATCGGTCGATCAATCAGTCGATGTTTTACCCGCTGAGGACTCGGCGGAAACCCCCGGGGATCCTCGCGCGCTCACGTCAACGCTGTTGATTTCAGAAACCTTTGTCAGTCGGCAAGGCGAAGGCCAATTGACCGGCACCAACAGCGTTTTCATCCGGACCAGCGGATGCAATCTGCGGTGCTGGTTTTGCGACACGCCCTACGCGTCTTGGAACCCCGAGGGCACACCACAAACCACCCAGTCGTTGCTGCACTTGGTCGCCGACACGGAGGTGAACCATGTCGTCCTGACGGGCGGTGAACCACTGATTGCAAAAGGCATCGTGACTCTGATTGATCAACTGCGATTGGCCGGCAATCACGTCACGATCGAAACGGCCGGCACGATTGATCCAGGCGTGACATGCGATTTGTTGTCGCTGAGCCCCAAATTGCGGGCCAGCACCCCGGACGCGAAAGAACATCCTCGTTGGGCAAAGTTGCACAGCGAACGTCGGTTGCCGATCGCCACGATGAAGCAGCTGATTCGGTCGGCGGAAGCGACCCAGGTGAAGTTTGTCGTGGACTCCGCTGAAGAACTGGCGGAGATTGACGAAGTGGTCGGCCAACTCGGTGTGGACGCTGACCTGGTGTGGTTGATGCCACAGGGAGTCTCCGTCGAGCAGCTTGACGCCGCCCGGCCTTGGTTGGAACCGTTGGCTGAATCGCGTGGCTATCGGTACTGCGACCGGATGCAGATTCGTTGGTACGGGAACCGGCGCGGAACCTGAGCGAACGCGTCGCGTGAAAGAACCGCGGAGCGGTGGCAGTTGTCAGCCTTGGGTTTCAACCCGAGGTCGGATGGGCGTCCCCTGAGCCAGGCAAGCCGCGAAGCGGCGACAGGTGTTCGCGGATGTCGTCGCTCCGCGACTTGGGTGAACGTGTTGGGACGTGGTTGAAACCCAAGGCTGCCGGCTTTCGTCGCTCCGCGACTGTGGATCCTCGACGGGAATAGTTGTCGTGCAGCCTTGGTGATTCCAACCGCGGAGCGGTGACAGTTGTCAGCCTCGGGTTTCAACCCGAGGTCGGATGGGCGTCCCCTGAGCCAGGCAAGCCGCGGAGCGGCGACAGGTGTTCGCGGCTGCCGTCGCTCCGCGACTGGGTGGGCGTGTTGGGGCGTGGGTGACCTTGGGTTGAAACCCAAGGCTGCCGGCTTTCGTCGCTCCGCGACTGTTGCATTCTCGACGGGAATGGTTTTCGTGCGGCCTGGGTGAATCCAACCGCGGAGCGGTGACAGTTGTCAGCCTCGGGTTTCAACCCGAGGTCGGATGGGCGTCCCCTGAGCCAGGCAAGCCGCGGAGCGGCGACAGGTGTTCGCGGATGTCGTCGCTCCGCGACTTGGGTGAACGTGTTGGGGCGTGGGTGACCTTGGGTTGAAACCCAAGGCTGCCGGCTTTCGTCGCTCCGCGACTGTTTCATTCTCGACGGGAATGGTTTTCGTGCGGCCTGGGTGAATCCAACCGCGCAGCGGTGGCAGTTGTCAGCTTCGGGTTTCAACCCGAGGTCGGATGGGCGTCCCCCAAGACAGGCAAGCCGCGAAGCGGCGACAGGTGTTCGCGGCTGCCGTCGCTCCGCGACTTGGGTGAACGTGTTGGGGCGTGGGTGACCTTGGGTTGAAACCCAAGGCTGCCGGCTTTCGTCGCTCCGCGACTGTTGGATTCTCGAGGGGAGCGGTTTTTGTGCAGCCTTGGTGAATCCAACCGCGGAGCGGTGGCAGTTGCCAGCCTCGGGTTTCAACCCGAGGTCGGATTGGGGTCCCCCAAGCCAGGCAAGCCGCGAAGCGGCGACAGGTGTTCGCGGCTGCCGTCGCTCCGCGACTGGGTGGGCGTGTTGGGGCGTGGATGACCTTGGGTTGGAAACCCAAGGCTGCCGGCTTTCGTCGCTCCGCGACTGTTGCATTCTCGACGGGAATGGTTGTCGTGCAGCCTTGGTGAATCCAACCGCGGAGCGGTGGCAGTTGCCAGCCTCGGGTTTCAACCCGAGGTCGGATGGGCGATCCCCAAGACAGGCAAGCCGCGGAGCGGCGACAGATGTTCGCAGATGTCGTCGCTCCGCGACTGTGGATTTTCGACGGGAATGGTTGTCGTGTGGCCTTGGTGAATCCAACCGCGGAGCGGTGGCAGTTGCCAGCCTCGGGTTTCAACCCGAGGTCGGATGGGCGTCCCCCCAGACAGGCAGGCCGCGGAGCGGCGACAGGTGTTCACGGCTGTCGTCGCTCCGCGACTGGGTGAACGTGTTGGGGCGTGGGTGACCTTGGGTTGAAACCCAAGGCTGCCGGCTTTCGTCGCTCCGCGACTGTGGATTTTCGACGGGAATGGTTGTCGTGCAGCCTTGGTGAATCCAACCGCGGAGCGGTGGCAGTTGCCAGCCTCGGGTTTCAACCCGAGGTCGGATGGGCGTCCCCCAAGACAGGCAAGCCGCGGAGCGGCGACAGGTGTTTCAGCGTGAGTTCTTGTGCGGCAACGCCCGCATCGGGCTCATGTTGGGTGATCCGCGCATAAAAAAACTCGGCGTCGTTTTGGGTGACGACGCCGAGCGATTGAATTGGACGATCGAGGGGCGTTGGATCAGTCAGCTGACAACGCGTCACCGGGGACCAGGACGTCGCCCAGGTCGTTCATGCCAGGTTTGATCTCCAGCTCAAAGCGACTGCGACGCCATGATTCTTTCGATCCACCGATCTTGACTTCGTCGATTTTGCCGGCTTCGTGCGAGACACGGAACATGACTTCGCCGGTTGGCAAGCCTTCGATTGTCAGCGTGCCATCTTCACTGCTGACGGCCGCGTAGGGGTGTTCCAGGACGACGACGTAAGCCTTCATCCAGGGGTGAATGTTGCACTCGACTGGAATCGCTGCCGGTTCGGGCTTTTCGAGAGCAACCTCTTTTTCTGCCCCTGCGGGAATCATCAAGTTCTCTGCCTTGTTGGCAAAGAAGTTCAGGTTCGCGTTGTGACCGACGGGGTCGGGGTTGGTGATCTTCAGCGTGTCGCCCGTTTGAGCGATCACGTAGTGAGGCTGGAAACGGCATTCGTCGTTGGCCAGTTCGTGAGTTTCGTTCTTGGCGGGAACGTCATCCAATTTCGTTCCACCGCGACCGGTGTAAACGTAGACCAAGACATTCTTGATTCCCTTGGAGGCGGGATCAACGATCAGTTTTTCGTTGGGGATGTCGTGTTTGCCACAAAAATCAACGTCCTTGTTCGGATCGATCAGATCCAATTTGGGAGCGTTGGCCGTATCCAACACGAAACGCATTTTCAACGTTCCGGTGTCAGCCATGGCCATCGATGCGGTCAACGCACACGCAGCCGCGGTGCTGGCAATCAAGGGACGAATATTCAAGAGGTTTCTCCTAGAAGAACGATCGTTCAGTGCGGGTGGGTGATGACATGACAAAGCATTCTGCCAAGCCTATCGCTGGGTGCCATCATCAGAAAGGCGGGACCACTCATTGTATCATTTCGACAACCAAAGTCCAGCAATGAGAGGAAGATACATCGATTATCGAAAACGAAAGGAACTGGAGAAAAATTCACGAATTCTTTGCCAACAGGAGGCGGAAGAAACCGCGAATTTGACCCGGCCGGATGCTCCGGCGACGCAATTTGAGGGGGCTGTGTCGCGATCTTCGATTGAAACCGCCACGACATAGCTCGTTTCCGGCGTCCGAGTCGCTTGGTCCGCTCGTTGATGGTCGCGTCTGGGAGCGTCCATTCGCGGGTCGTATGTCTCTTCCGAGATCCGAATGACACGTCCCCGAAGGATTTGAGTGGGCGACGAGTCGCGAATCATCCAGGCTGGGCCGCCGAGTGTGATCCGTTGTCGCTGGATGGACTGGATGACCGCTTCGGCTCGCCACCGAATCGGTGTGGGACCCGATGATTCGAGCGATTCGGCAGATTCGTCAGAGGCCGCAATGCTTAGCAATTCGGTGCCCGCCTCCAATGAACAGCCGCTGTTTTCCTTCGCGGTGGGGGATCCCGACCAAGATGCCAAACGCACCGCCGTGCGATCGACCGCCGGATTGAACCCCGGGCCGACGTCCAGCGGATTGGCGTCCGCGTCGAGTGATGATTCCGACGCAGATTGGGGATTGTTCTGAGCCACCATCACCATTCCGTCACATGGGGCGGTGATCGTCAGTGACTCACGCCGGCGTTTTGCTGCCGTGAAACGATCCGTCATCTCTCCGAGCAACGCTTCCGCGGCGGGCAATTGCGAACTGGCTTCCGGAACCAAGGTTTGCGAAGCACGAAGCCCTTCCAGTCTCATCGTTTGTTCAGCAACGTCACTTTCGGCATCCAAAACCTCCAGTTCAATCTCCGGGTTGGTGAGTTCAGCCAGCACATCGCCGCGAGAGACCCATTGGCCGGGTTCAACATGGAGTTGGCTCAGGACACCTGGCGACGTGAGGTGAACGCGGACTTCGTGCTCAGGAAAGAAACGAACGGCAGAGTGGACGTGACGCGGCAACGGGATGGTTCCCGCGTAGCCGATCGCAATCAGCAACACGCACCAGACCAAGGCTCGGCGGGGACGCATCTTTCGACGGTTCACAGGATTTTTCCAAAAACGACGCAGCGGTACCAACCCCGCCCACAGCATGGAGGCCGCTGCAAACAGAGCCAGCAATTGACCAATGATTTCCAATCCGTAGGGACGCAATGAAATCCAGATGAACCCAATGATCGTGGCCATCAAGATCCAGCGGTAGGCAAGCGATGCGACGGCATAGACCAACAACCAAACGGACTGGTCCGCGGATTCGTTGAGTTCTGATGATGGAACCCCCAAAAACACCTTCGCCAGGAATCTCCCCCATCGCCGCTGAGCCCGCTGAGCCAAATTGGGCATGTCGGTCATGTCGGACAGCAGGTAATAGCCATCGTATCGAAGCAATGGATTGGCGTTGAAAACGATCGTGCTGATCCCGCAAACCACCATCACGTGCGAGGCAATCGTGTGTGTCAGTCCCGCGGGTGTACGCAGCCAAACCCAGGCCGCGATGGACGCGATCACAATCTCAGTCGCGATGCCAGCCATGGCGACCGCCGCACGACGTAGACGACTGGGAATCATCCACGATCCGCTGGTGTCGCAGTACAACGCCGGGGTAAAGACCAGCAGCATCGGCCCGATCGAACGGCACTTCGCACCGAATCGCTCCGACACAACAGCGTGACCGAGTTCGTGAGCGATCTTGGTCGCCGCAATCACGCCCGCCAAGATCAACGCATTCTGCATCGTCAACCATTCGTGCGACGCGGGAAGTTCCGCGAGATAACGTGTTCGATGAACCAACATCATCACCGCGGCGGAGACCACCAAAGCGATCATGGCGAACAGACCCAACGGAGTCAGCAGCGGACGCACGATCGGCATCAACACACGCATCACGGGAGCTGGATCGATCCCTGGAAATCGCATGAACAACCACTGCGAAGCCAACGCCCAACGTTTCTGTCGCCGATCGGTGTCGGCCCGTTCCAGCAGTGGATCACCTTGCATCGCCGCGAGGCTGGTCGTCAGCCCGCTCTCATGGAATCGAAACAACAAGGCGTTGATCTGGTTCGATCGGACTCGGCGATTGGGGTACCGATCTTGGTAGTGATCTCGCAACTCATCCAGGCTGCATTGCCCGTCCAGCAACGTCAGCAAGAAGTACTCGTCCTCGCGAAGCCGGTGATACTTGCCCGCGATTGCATCGTGAACGACCACCCAACCGGAATGTCGATGCGAAACCCGCACCGCTTTCAAACCGACCTTGTGGTGCACGCCCAACGGACGCTGAGTCGAGGATGTGACACCCGTGTTCATGTTCGAAACCGAAACAAAATGTTGCGGTGGAACCAAGCGACCACGTCGTCGAACGCACTGGCCAGATACCGGCGTCGTCCACAAACAATTTTCGCCGTGACTTCCGCATCACCGCGAAAGCCGTCCTCGGGAACCTGGTGGATGTCCGCGATGATGTCCACCACGTTGCGGCCATCGGCGCGTTTGCGTGCGACCCCGCCGATCTCCGACACGTTTGCTGAATACGTTTCCGTCGGGCGAGTTTCAATCGCGAAGCGAACCGGCAAGGTCTCTCCGGCTGCCTGTCGGTCGATCACTTCGCCAGCCCGCGTTTCTTCGAGTTTCAATTCCAGCTGCCACGGACCATCGTGTTGAACCACAGCGAACAAGCGATCTCCTCGAGACACCGGCCGATCGTTCAACCGTTCGTCCAATCTCCAGCCAACGACCTGCCCATCAAACGGAGCGACAATGGACAGCATCGCCTTCATCTCGCGGTTGATCTCCAGCCGCTTGTTCAGCGATTCGATTTGGTTTTCGAGCGTTTGTTGTTCGAGGATGCTCTGGGCGGAATCACGAGCGTCGGCGGTCGCGGCCAGCAACATCGCCCGGATCGAACTCAATTTTTGCGTGGCGGTCGCGAGTTGTCCTGACAAAGCCTCGGTTTCGCGATTCAGTTCCGCGTTGTCGAGTGTCAGCAGCACGTCGCCTTGCTTCACCACGTCGCCATCTTGCACCTGCAATTCATCGACGACGCCGTCAATTCCCGCGAAGATTGCTTGACGAATCGCGGGGCGCGCCACCCCGGTTGCGACCACATGATGATCGACGTGAATGAACCACCCGGCCAACAATCCGGCGACGACCAACATTCCGATCGCTAGGATCCAGTACCGTGTTGCTCGACGAGTCGCCGCCGCAGCCGGACGTCGGACAGGCAGTGCGAACACGCTGTCGTAACGCATTGCGTTGCTGATCGCAGTGCAGGATTCTTCGGCCACTTCCGACATTGCTGGGGTGATCGACGTCGGCGGTTCACCCGAGAACGTTTCCAGCATCAAGATGGCGATGGGCATCGATCCGCGGCGTTGTTTTTCACGAGCGTCCTCGTCCAACTCTTGCGGCGAAGCAACACCTGCAGCGGCCGATGTGTCGTCGAGGGATTCGAACAATGGGATCAACGCCACCGACAGCACACCGGATTCGTCCAAGTACGTTTCCAGCGGCGGAACCAATTGGGGTGAGAGCGCCGCCGGATCCGTCGCATCCGAGTTTGCCGGAGGCGGCAAAATCAACGGCCGTCTCAAAACCGAAACGGCGTCCGCCAATTGGTTCATCGAGCGAACCAGCGGCGATCGCCGGTCAATCACCGAGGAGCCACTGATCGCAGCCACTCGGAATCGCGGCCGCCGCGCGGACGCATTTTTCGAAAGCAGGACGACCGCCCGTTCGCATGGCAGCAATCGAGGAAGCTCCGAAGCGATTCGGTAGGCGGTCGCGGTCGGATCCAAGTCCGCATGAAACGCTCGCAGAGCGGAGCGAATCCCGCGGGACGAATCGAAGGCGTTCGCTATCGACCGCGTCTCGGCAGCGGGAACCGACAACGTTTGGGAGCTTGGGCGTGGTTTCTCGGTGTCAGTCTCCGCGGTGCCCATCGTCTTCCGAGCCGCGGCGGCGAAGTCACCGAGTGACTTCATCGCCAACAACACTTCGCTAGCGGGCAAGGCCACACCTTGAATGACCAGCACTTTGGCCGATTGAGGAGCGGGCAACAGTTCGACCCCGATTGCGGTGATCGAGGGGGAGCCTCCGGATGGATCAACCGAGTTGTTTTTCAAATCGATGGCAAACGAAGCCACGGCAGGAGACACCGCGTCGATCTGGGCTCGCAATTTGGATCGGTCCAGTCCGGCGGCGATGGATTCTTCGCGGACCAGCATGCGAGGTTGGGGGAACGACGCGTCTTGAACCGCCACAACTGCCGCCGAAAAAGTCTCGCCCAGGTGGGCCGCCAGACGGTGCAGGAAATCGGCTTCGCCCCGAGAATTATTCGCGATTTGCTCCACGATCTGCTGAGGCGAAACCGTCCCCGCATCGGATTCACCCGAGGGGACAGAAGCAGCGGCGGAGGCATCGGAACGGTTCATGCCCCCCAGCATAATCCAGCCCCCAAATTTGTGGGGGCTTCGCTGTGGGACTCTGGGAACGCGGGCCGCAGACTATTCCAATCGAGCGAACCTGCCGTCGGACCCGCACGCGAAAATTTTGGTTTTGCCGGCGGATAGACAGTGAAAGCCAACGTCCGAGAAAGGAGTCCAGTTCAATCCATCGCTGGAAAGATCCGTCCCAGACGGCCCGACGGTGATCAAAGTGCGGGCGAGCGGGCTGCCTTCCGGGATCGGCATGACGTCGCTGCGGAAGGACGCTGGTTGACCCGCGACGCGTTGCCAAGTGGCTCCGTCATCCAGGCTGATGCAGGCCGTGACGTCCGACGTTTCGGAAGCTCGGTAATCTCCACCCACGCAAAACAATGGGCTGGCGGCGTCCACACCGGCGATGGCTGGCCCCTGGCAAACCGCAAAGATGCCGGCGGCCTGCGAGCTTGGCATGGGAACTGGTACAGCAACCCATGGCTGATCCCACCCCGACCGGGTGTACAGCCGACTGGTGTCGGATTCTGCACCTCCGGTTCCGAACCACAGCCGGCCGTCCGGACCGAGCAACAACGATGAGTTGCTGGCTGCGAAGGCTGCTTCACCAGGGCGAGCAAGCGGGATCCCGTTGGTTACCTTTCGCCATGATTTGCCACCGTCGTTGGTTTCCACCACGAGCAACCGACCATCGACCGGATCGCTCACCGCCATGCCGCGTTCGGTATCCCAAAACTGCATCGCATCAAAGAACGCCGTTTCTGTTTCCGCGCGATAGGTTTCCTTCCAAGTCGCTCCACCGTCTTCGGTGCGTAACAACACGGCGGGCGTGCCAGCGCTGGCAATGCTCGCGACTTTTGCACTGAAGGCGCAGACGCAACGGAATTCGAGACCATCAAAACCGGCGGGGCCGCAAGGTTGCCAAGTCTCTCCACCATCGATCGAGCGAATCACGGTGGCCTCCGCTCCACTGGCCCAGATCACATCGTCATCGACCGCAGAGAGCCCCCGCAAGCTGACGTTCGTTCCGGTTTCGCCGAAACGCCAACTGGTCGCGAGAGAATCCTCCGCCAATGAAACTTGGGCGAGCGAGGACGTAGCCATGGTCGCGGTCAGGACAACCAAGACGGCTGCCGCAGCGATGGATGTTTGATGCGGCATCGATTTCATTTCCGGCAGTTTGAAAACGCGGAACGACAAAAACGAATCCACTCCGCGACTCGGATTCTACTCTTCTGGATGATCGATGCGAGATCCAGAATGGTGTCAACCGGCATTGCAACGCTCTCAGCACCTGTCGCCGCTCCGCGGTTGGAGGACATGCAGTTATCAAGTGCAGTGTTGCCAAGCGTTTCTCATCACCCTCCCCCTGGGAGGGTCGAGCGAAGCGAGGGGAGGGTTCAGCATCGGATCCAGCGCGTAACCCTCCCCGGCCCGAATCGGGCCGACCCTCCCAAAGGGAGGGGGAAGTAAAATGGCGCCACCTCGTTGGATGGCTGGGAGCATTTCCGGCAACAGTCGCGGAGCGACGGTAGTTGTTGATGCACGTGTCGCCGCTCGGGACGTTCGAAAGATAAATGGTGGCTAGCGGCTGGGTTTCGCCCCGGATGGGGCCGTCGTGCTTAGCTCGGGGCGGAAGCCCCGAGAGACCGATGCCGGAAAACAAACGGTCGCCCCGGATGGGGCCGTCGTACCAGCGAGGGGAGTCCCTCGCTGACGCTTCGGGTTGTGATGAGGGGGCTTAGCCGACTCGGACGGGCAAGAGTGCCCATCCTACGTGCCTTGAAACGTCGTTGAGGACTGAACCGAACCTCGGGTTAAAACCCGAGGCTGACGGATGTCACCGCTCCGCGGTTGGGTGGCTGAGAGCGTTGCCTCCCTGCTGGCCATCGATCAAACGCGATCGATGTACTTGTTGATCATGTGCTCGAGGTACTCTTGGCGGCCGCTTTGGTTCGCGTCGACCTCACCTTTTTCAAGCATGTAGGCTTCCAGTTCCGCGAAGCCGACTTCACCGGCTTCGATCTTGGCACCGATACCGGAATCCCAAGTCGAGTAACGGTTCTTCACGAAGTCAGCCAATTCGCCGCTGGCACGAATCGCCGCGGCGATCTTCAAACCTTTCGCGAATGCATCCATGCCGCCGATGTGAGCGTGGAACAAATCGATGGGCTCGAACGATTCACGACGCACCTTGGCGTCGAAGTTCACACCACCGGTGCCGATGCCACCGTGCTTGAGGATCATCAGCATGGTTTGGGTGGTCAGGTAGTAGTCGGTTGGGAATTGGTCAGTGTCCCAGCCCAACAACAAATCACCGGTGTTGGCATCGATGCTGCCCAGTCCACCTTGCATGCCTGCGTAATCGAGTTCGTGCATCATCGTGTGACCCGCCAACGTCGCGTGGTTGGTTTCGATGTTGAGCTTGAAGTGCGAATCCAGATCGTAGGCTCGCAAGAAGTTCATGCACGCGGCCGCATCGCTGTCGTACTGGTGCTTGGTGGGCTCTTTCGGTTTGGGCTCGATCAAGAACTGACCGTCGAATCCGATCGACTTGGCGTAGTCGACTGCCATGTGGAAGAACTTGGCCAAGTGGTCCAGTTCTCGTTTCATGTCGGTGTTGTAAAGATTCTGATAGCCTTCGCGGCCGCCCCAGAAGACATAGTTTTCGCCGCCCAGACGCTTGGTGACTTCCAATGCCTTTTTGACTTGAGCCCCCGCGTAAGCGAACACATCGGCGTTGCAGCTCGTCGCGGCCCCATGCATGAAGCGGGGGTTGCTGAACATGTTGGCGGTGCCCCACAGCAACTTCACGCCGGTTGCTTTTTGCTGTTCTTCCAGCACGTCGGCAACCGCGTCGAGGTTCGCGTGAGTTTCTCGCAAGTTGGCTCCTTCGGGAGCCACATCGCGGTCGTGCCACGCGTAGTAGGGAGCTTGCAGTTTGGTGAACAATTCAAAGGCGACGACGGCACGCTTTTGTGCGTTTTCGACGCTTTCAGATCCATCGTCCCAAGGGCGAACTGCCGTTCCGGGGCCAAACGGGTCGGCTCCCGTTCCTCGGAACGTGTGCCAGTAAACGATGCTGAACCGCATGTGGTCCTTCATCGTTTTGCCTTCGATGACTTCGTCGGGGTTGTACCAGCGGAAGGCCAATGGGTTGTCGGACTGGGGGCCTTCGTACTGAATGACGGGAACATCGGGGAAAGCGGTCATCGAGCGGATTCCGTGGGAGCGACGAGAGGAAAATGGCAAATCAATGGAGCGCCCCAATATCAGAACTTGTCCGAAACGCGACAAGGGGGTGAAACCGGTTTCAGTCGTCTAGCGGTGCTTCTGTGGCTGTTCAGCTGCCTTTTAGGGCGAATAGGACGCTTTTCGGGCGGTGCTGCCCCGTTCTTTGGATGATCTTCGCGTGTCGATCCGCCGATCACGCGCGGATCACCCCCGGCTTGAACGAATCCAGATTGCCAATTTCGCTTCGGACTGCGAAACTGACGCCAGCGTCCCGCCGCCTGGAGGTGGTGGCTTTCGAAACTCGCACCGGCAAATGAACGACGTGTCTTCTGCTCCCTCTGAATCGCTCACCGAATTTTTCCCCGAAGATCTGCTGCATGTGGTTCGTGAAAACCAACCGCTGCGTGAAACGTTGTGGTTGGGCATTGGTGGCCCAGCTCGATTCTTAGCCGAACCGGTTGAGATCGATCAGATCGAAAAACTTTACGCCGTCGCTCGCGAAAAACAGCTGGTGCTGCGTGTGCTCGGTCAAGGCAGCAACGTGCTGGTCCGCGAAGCCGGATTTGACGGTTTGGTGATCACCTTGGCTGCCCCCGCAACCAGCGGTTTGGAAATCCAGGGCCAAAAACTGATTGCGGGCGCTGGAGCCAAGCTGACTCATGCGGTGATCAAAACCGTTGGCGAAGGCCTGGGTGGGCTCGAACACCTTGTTGGCATCCCCGGCAGCATCGGTGCGGCCGTCGTTGGCAATGTCTCTGCCGAAGGGCGTGACATCGGATCGGTCGTGGAGTCGATCGAACTGATCGACGAAGATGGCAAACGCAAAACGATCACGGGCGAGGAAGCCGGTTTCGCGCACCGCCAATCGACCTTGATGGGCACCGTGGTTCTGTCCGTGACATTCAACTTGGAACCCAAGGAAGTCTCGGCACTGACCAAGCGGATGCAAAAATTGTGGATCCATCGTGGTCAACGCCGTCCGTCGGAATCCAATCGGATCGCGATGCCGTTCATCGATCCCGATTCCATTTCCGCCTGCGAGTTGATCAACAGCACCGGATTGGCTGGGATTCGCGAAGGCGATGTCTCGCTGGATTCCGCTGAACCGCACTACTTGATCGCTCATGAAAACGCGACCAGTGACCAGTGTGTGAAACTGATCGGCCGAGTTCGTGAACAGGTCTTGATGCAAACCGGGATCGACTTGCAGTTGAATCTGCAAATTTGGTAAGCGTACTCGGATGAGCGAGACGTCCACCTCCGAAAAACGACCGCGATTGATTCGTCGCAAACGCGACTTGAACGCGGATGAGCCGACCACGGTGGGGTGGGTGCGCAGTCTGATCGGCGCACCAGCGGTCTTGTCCATTCTTTGGCCGGCAATCTTATTGGTCGCTGGGTATGCCGCTTGGCAAACCTGGTGGGCGGACTACTTTGCCGTCACCTTTCATGGCATCAACGTTCAACAAATCTCGGTGACACCACCGCCGGATTACGTTCGAACCGACATCATCGACGCGGTTTACACCGAAACAGCGATGAAAGACATGTCGCTGCTGGACCCTCAGGTGTCCGCCAAAGTGGCGTCGGCATTCGCCAGTCACCCGTGGGTGCACCGTGTTGTCGGCGTGCGCAAGAAAGCTCAGGGCCGACTCGACGTGCGATTGGATTACCGATTGCCAGTCGCGATGGTGTACGTCGTTGACCCGAAGACCGGGCCAGGTTTCTTAGTCGTTGACGGTGAAGGCACGCTGCTGCCCAGCGACTTTGCACCGTCCGAAACCGATCACTACCTGCACATCATCGTTCCCGGTGCCTATCACACGGGCCGTTTGGGATCTCCCTTCGGCGACACCCGAGTGCATGCCGCGGCCTTGTTGGCTCGATTGTTGGCACCGCATCGCGAAGACTTGAAGTTGCAGAGCATCGGGGTGCATGGTGATTTGCGTCAAAACCCGATTGTGCAGTTGGAAATTGCGAACCAGGACGGCGAACGCTGGTTCTGGGGCAGTCCACCGGGCGAAGAAGTCGCCGGGGAAATCCCCGCCAGGATGAAATTACAAGCCATGTTGGCGGGAGTTCCGACGGGCACGGATCTTCGCCAAGTTCAATTGCAGCCCTAAGCAGGTACGCAGGTGTCATCGGGTATGTGAGCCGTTGGCGTTAGCCACGGTCTTCACACGCAGGCCAGGCTAACGCCCAAACGGCTCACATGGTTGTGCCCGATCATTTCAGCCGACCTGCCTAGCGAGCACGCCGGCATCAGCTGAGCTAAGATCTTCCCTTCGCAGTCAGTTTCTCTCGCGGAAGGAATGTTCGTTTGTACCGAATCCAGCTCGCATTGTTGTTTGCCGTCACCCTCTCGTCGGCGAATCTTGTTGTCGCCGATCGCCCCAATGTCTTGGTCGCGATTTCGGACGATCAATCGTTCCCGCACACGTCGGCCTACGGGTACCAAGCGATCCAGACACCCGCGTTTGATCGCGTCGCACGCGCTGGCGTCCTGTTCAACAACGCGTTCACCCCGGCACCCGGTTGCAGCCCCATGCGGGCGGCGTTTTTGACAGGACGGAACATCTGGCAAATCGAACACGCCGGAACGCACGCCAGTTCTTTCGCGACGAAGTACGAGGTTTACCCGGACCGACTGGAAAACGACGGCTACTTTGTTGGGTACACCGGCAAAGGCTGGGGGCCGGGGAACTGGAAAATCAGCGAGCGTTCTCGCAATCCTGCTGGGCCGGTTTTCTCGTCCAAGAAAATGAAGTCACCCGGTGGAATCAGCAGCGTTGATTACGCCGCCAATTTCGAGTCGTTCCTGCAGCAAAAACCAGAAGACGCACCGTTCAGTTTTTGGTTCGGATGCCAAGAACCTCACCGCGTGTTTGAGAAAGGCATCGGGCTGAAAAACGGCATGGATCCATCCAAGGTCGTCGTGCCTGAGTTCTTGCCCGACACGCCCGAGATCCGCAGCGACATCCTGGACTACTGCTACGAGATCCAGTGGTTCGACCAACACCTCGGTCGCATGCTCGACACGCTCGAGAAAGCGGGCGAGCTCGACAACACGATTGTGATCGTGACCAGCGACAACGGGATGGCGTTCCCGCGAGCCAAAGCAAACGTGTACGAGTATGGCATCCACATGCCGCTGGCGATCAGTTGGCCGGCGCAGGTGAAGGGGGATCGAACCGTTGATGACCTGGTCAATTTGATCGACGTGACGGCGACCATCTACGATGCGACCGGGGTGGATCCTCCGGCGAAAACACCGTTGAGCGGCCGCAGTCTGGTCGGATTGCTTCAGTCAGGCAAACAGGGAACCGTGGAGTCCGGTCGCGAGGCGATTTTTTCGGGACGCGAACGGCATTCATCGGTGCGGTATGAATCGCTCGGGTACCCGCAACGCTGCATCCGGACGGACCAATACCTGTTCATTCGCAACTTCCGTCCAGAACGCTGGCCCGCCGGCGCGCCGCAGAAATTTGGCTCGGGAGGCTACCCGAAGAACAACGCGATCCTTGCCGAGGAACTGGGGCCGATGCATGAAGGCTACCACGACATTGATGGTTGTCCGTCACTCACGTTCTTGGTCGAAAACCACGATGACACAGAGCTTGCCAAGTACTTGCAGTGGGCCGTTGCGAAGCGTCCCGCGGAAGAGCTCTATGACATCCAGGCAGACCCAGCCTGCTTGAATGACTTGGCCGCTCATCCCGAATTCGCGGAGGTCAAGCAAGCTCTGAGTCAACGTCTGAACGATTACCTCACCGAAACCGACGACCCACGAGTTTCCGGGCCCGATGGCGGTGACATTTGGGAAACCTACCCGCGATACAGCGGTCTGCGTTGGTTCCCGAAACCCGAGTGGGCGAAGCAGTCGCCCGAGCGGGTTCCAAAGCTGGATTGGTTGGACAAACGTCGCCCCAAGTAGCCGCCCGTTCGCCAGCAAGCGAATTCAGTTCGGTTCGATCTCAGCGTTCTGTTCGCGAACGTCGGCGTAGACAATCGCGGACAACCAAACCAAGCAAATGACTTGGCCGACCAGCGCTGCGGCCGCGATTGCGATCGCGCCATAGGTTCCAACGAAGGCGAATGTCAAACCCAGCATGACAACCGAGGCGACGATTCGGCAGCGGATCGGAGCCAGCGGTTTGCCACGCCCTTTGACGTAACTGTCCAGCCCTTGCAGGATGCCTTTGATCGCTGAGACCGGTGCCAGCCACCACGCGAACACGATCGCCGGTGCGAATTCTTCGCCGTAAACCAGTCGCACCAAGGGGCCGATCAAGATGATGAACGCGATCGTGGAAACGGTCTGGATTGCGATCGAGCCACCGAGGATCCGGTGCACATCCGAAGTCTGCAAACGCTTGCTGCGGTCCGCTCCGGTATTGAACAGGTAAATCCCCAGCGTGTTGGGGATCACCGTCAACGGATAGACGACCGGGACCATCGCCGCGTAGAAGCCTTGTGTCAGCAGCGGCACCAACCACATCACCAACAACAGATCCAGTCGCTCAAATAGATCCGTTGCCAACATGGAAAATCCGTAAGGACGGCTTTCCTTGAGCAACTGATTGACAGGCGGTTCACTCTCGCCCGTTGCAATTTTGGGAAGTCCAACCACGCAGGCGGCCATCGAAATCGCGGAGGCGATGACAAACAACACGCAGGCCAGATTCAAGGTCACTTCCGTCAGCAGAGCGGCGACCAACAACAGAGCCGGGAACGCGGCCGCGGAGATGAACCGGCGGAGGTTGTACCGAGTGAAGTCGCCTGCTCCACGATCGACGGCGGTCATGATCAACATCACGTGCTGGCCGATGACGCTGAACGCACACAGGCAACCCAGCGACATCAGGTACGCTTTTTCGTCAGGCAATGCGATCGCGTTGCAGATCACAACCAATCCGGTTGTGATGACTCCCGTGGTCAGGCCCAACCACATCGCTGCCCGTCGAAGTTTGATCGTCTCGACGGTGCGATCCGCGGCATAGCGACAGATGACCTCCAGACCACCGAACAAGCCGATGTACAGCAGCATTTGCACGTACAAGACCGTGGTCGCGTATTCGCCTCGGCCGATCGGTCCTAGCAATCGGGCCAACAAAATGCCTTGGCCCATTTGCAGGGCGACAATCGCAAACGCGAACCCAACGGTTTGCCCGAACGAAATCGCTTTTGCAAATTTGCTGGGGGCGAGACGGGCGTTGGCTGGCGTTTCCGAACGGGGGGCGCCCGCCGGTCCAGGTGTGGCCTCGCCGGCGATCGCCAGACCGGAATCAGAGCTCGAAATCGCGGGAGAGCACGTGCCGGTGGCGGAGTTTGATCCGTCGCACGACGCCCCTTTCTGATCGAAGACGTCAGACCGATCACCCGTGGGACCGGATGCATCCAGCGAGTTCGGGTCGGTAGAGAGGGGGTCAGAAGTCATATTGCGGAGCAGTATAGTTGCGATCAGTGCATCCGCCTGGACCCCCAACTCTCGATTTATCAGTCGATTCCATCGATGATTTGAGCTTCGGGACCCTGCCAAAATTGCAGGACTTGGTAGCCACCCAAGACCAACACGGCGACCGTCATGGCGAGCGCCGCGAAAATTTTGACTTGGTTCCGATCGACCAACCTGGAAACGGTTGAATCGGCTGCCTTCTGGGAAGGGGACTTTCGAGTGTGGAGGTTCTTCTCGGCATCCGAGTTTTTCTCGGCGGCCTGACTTTTCTCTCTGTCCTGGTTGGCGTCAGGAATCGGTTTCTCGGGGGCAGTCATCTGGGGCGCGGCGTTGATACTCGATGACGATTGATCGGACTCTTCCGCCGCTGTGTCATCGGAAAAGTCATCCTCGCTCTCGAAGATTCCCCATTCAGAGCCTTGTGGGGCAGGGTTGGAGGCATTGCCGCGGATATCGTCGTGACCCGCTTCTCGTGTGATCGGTGTGGAGACCTGCAGGAACGATGCGATGTCGATCTCTTGCCAGGCGTCGCCTTCCAGCATCGAAACGTTCGCCGCGGGGGCAGCGTCTGCCGTTTCACCTGTCGGTTTGGCCAGCTCATCCAGTGAGCATCGGGAGTCCGCGTTTTCGCCCGCATCGATCGCGAGGGCGAATGCGATTTTCCCGCATCGAAGTTCGGCACCGTCGATCAATTCCACCCAGGTTCGGGGGGGAATGCGAGTTCCGTTGACCCGCGTGCCGCTGGTGCTGTTCAAATCAAAGATGCGAAACCGGGGTTCCGAATTCAGGGGCGTTTCCCAGTGCAACAGGCAATGTTTCCGGCTGACAGATCGACTCTTGGGGCGGATCTGGCATCCTCGATCCCGACCGATCACGTAGTAGCCGGTGCGAATGGCGGCGACCAAACCAGCCCGGCTCCCGGAGGCAAGGATCAGTAGTGCGGAACTTTCGGACACCAGAATCAATCGTTCGCGTTTCGGAGGAAAGGATCTGGTCCGACCGTTCAGTGGCCGCCCGCGAATGCTGCAAGGCCTCTGCCGAGGCCTCGTTCGGAATCGGCTTCTGTATTCCAAACGATAACGGAAGGACACGAGCCTTCTGGTGACGCACCCAGCGGCCTACGCCACTCGGTGAAGACGAACTTGTTTCAAAAGGATTCCTGAGAAGAGAAGCATAGCAAAAGCGGATCGCATTTGCCGACTTTTCAAGTCCGGTTGCCTTGTGTGGGGCCACGGCCGGTCGCTCAGTACGGATTGAGTCAGCCGTCCAGTTCAGGCCCGTCGATCTCAGGTTCGTCCAGTTCAAAGATTTCGTCCGGGTAATCCACGCGGCAGAGGAACAGTCCCTGCGGCGGAGCGGTCGGGCCGGCTTGCTTGCGATCATAACTGGCGAAGACATCGTCGATCCACTCCAGCGGCTTGCGTCCGCGTCCGACTTCCAACATCGTGCCGATCAGGTTGCGAACCATGTTGTAAAGGAATCCCTCGCCTTCAATTTCGAAGCACCAGGGTTCGCCTTCCAGTTCCGTTCCGGTGGGATCATTCGCGGTCCGGCGGAACCACTTCGCTGAATGGATCGTTCGCACGGTCGAGGGGCGTTCGGCTCCCGTTCCTTGAAACGCTTTGAAGTCATGGCGTCCGACGAACTTGGCCGCCGCCGCTTGCATCGCCGCCTGGTCGATCGGTCCGCCGACGCGATGCACGTAACGGTAGGCGAACGGATCGCGACCTCCGCCGATCTGCACCAAGTACTGATACCGCTTGCCGATGGCATCGGCGATGGGGTGGAAACGTTCCCGCGTTTCGCGAACCGCTTTGACGCGAATGTCGTCCGGCAACTTGCTGTTGATCGCTCGCAGCAGAGCAACCGTTCCGGCGTTCCAGGTCGGCAGCACACAGCGAGCGACTTGCCCGATCGCGTGAACGCCCGCGTCGGTTCTGCCGCTGCCCAGGATGCGGACGGGGCGTCCGGCCAAAGGCTCAATCACACGTTCCAATTCCGATTGGATCGACCGCTGTTCAGGCTGCACTTGCCAGCCACAATACTCGGTGCCGTCGTACGCCACCGTCAGGTGAAAGGTGCGAGGGCGTGACGCGCGAGTTCGATCGTTGGCTTGCAATTCAATTCTCTGTGGAGACCGGATCTCGATGACTCACCGCATTCGATTGCGCCGCCCCTGGACCCGCGAAATTTTTCGCGATGGACAATCGCTTCATCGAGCAGACCGTGTCAATGTGCCGGACGCTTCGGCGAACGACGTGGTCTCGATGGCCGAAGTCTCTGACGCACAGGACGGCCAGGGCGAGGAATCATCGGCTGAATATCATGCCATCTATCGCCGGCATTTCAATTGCCCCACGGGATTGGAAGCATCCGATCAGCTCTCGATTGAAATCGTTCCCGCCTTGCAGGACCATTTCGTGGTTCGATTGAACGAAGTCGTCATCGGCTCAGGCGACCCGAGTGAAGCTGGCCAGCAGGATTCAAACCTGTTGCGGGTGCCGCAACCGCTGAAGGGGCAAAACCAGATTGAGATCGAGCTGCGATCTCAAACGCAATCGGACCTTCCACGCTGCGTCGCAGAAGTCGCCTTGCGAATCGACGCGGCAAGCTGAGGAAGAAGGTGGCATCGGCTTCCGGCCTGTGATCGAGCAGCACACCTTCAGGTTCCATCACGGGTTGGAAGCCGATGCCACATTCGTTTCTACAGGTGTTGCTCGATCAATCGAATCATCGCTTGGGAAGATTCCACCGCACCCACGGTTGTTGTCTTGGGGAACAACAACTTGGGGATCGTGCCCGAGCCCGCTCGCTGATACAGCTGCACGTGCTTTTGGATGTATTCCGAAGGTGTCGGACCGCTCATCGTTGATTTCAGCTTGGCTTCATCAACTAACTTGGAAGCGTGCGATGTCGCTTGAGCAAGCGTCGGCTTGGATTCGAACACATAGGAGTGAAAGTCCGCGAATTTTTCTCGGTCAACGATCCAAACCGCGACGGCCAGCTTGGCCAAATCGCAAGCTTCGCGGTGCATCGCGTTGGTGCTCTGGATCGCCGGATTGCAGCGGCCGTCCAAAGGAACCGGCAACACGATCACCGCCAATCGATCGCCATAGTGTTCTCTCGCGGCTTCCAGTGACTCGTGCGTGCGTTGGCAGTGCGGGCAGGTGTAATCAAACATCTCCACCAGCACCATTTCCGCGTCGGGTTTTCCGATGAGCGGCCAATCCTTGGTTGCCAACCGAACTCCGCCCAAAATCTCAGCCGTCTTCGGTGTCGGGTCTGGTTCCGCAGCGACCTCCATCGTCAACATCGATGCGGGATGGATCAACGCCAAGGCGAGGCGTGATGGATCGAGGCTGGAAACTTGGGCGAGCAGTTCGGTTGCTTTCCGATTCACGCGGACTGATTCTGGCGGCGCGAACAGGCCTTCGATCTCGCCAGCTTGAGCGGAGTCGCCTGTTGCGGGGGCTTCGAACAAGGCAGGAGCCTGGAACGTGCCGGGGGCTTCGAACACGCCCGGTGCCTCGAACGTGCCTGGTGCCTCAAACGTGCCTGGTGATGCGGGAACGCCAGGTGCCTCGAATGTGGCTGGTTGTGCGCTATGATCAATGACTTCGAATGTGGGGGCTGGTTCGGTTGCGACTTGCAGGGTGATCATCGCGGCCAACCCGGCCGCCGCGAGCGATCCCACCAACCGCAGCGATGGGGTTTGGGCAGGGCGGCTGAACAGAAACGTGCCCGCCAGAACGATTCCCGCGACGTGAGCGACCATGCAGTACGGGCACAGGTGCCCCAGAGCAAAGACTTGCAGGCCGATGAACCAGATGGCGGCTCCACCGGCGGTCAGAGCGACGACGCCGAGCGTGCCCCAGCGGACTCGGTTCCAGAACACACTGATTGGCTGGAACAACAGCAGCGAGATCACGCTGACGTGCGTCAGGATGGCTGGAACGCTGACCGGCAGGGCCCCGACCTTGGACCAACGGCTGTGCAGCACGTGACTGCAATCAAACAGGCTTCCGCCACCGCACCCGGCCACAGGGGAGGATGTGAACGCGGTGTAGGCGAGGTAACTGCTCGTGCCCAGCGCGACGATGCTGCACATCAGCATGGTCCACCACGCACTGACTCGAAGCCGCGGCAACGACGCACTCCTTGAAAATCTCTCGTTCCACGGGCGTTGATGCTCGCGGGAAAGCGAATGATTGCCGGAGGAGTGCAGGTCGACGGTGGCCATGGTGGATCCAAGCGAATGTCTGGTGAGAAAATCAGGTTGCGTTGGATCGCTTGGATTGCAGTTTGTGTGCCAATGATTGAACGACTTGAGGAAAGTTGCCCAGATTGCTGAAAACGCCAGGTTTGACGCTCCCAAGGGGACTCGCTCAGCCACTCGGCAACGGATTTGAAAGCAAATGAACCAATGGTCCCCGTTTCGGCACCCGAGGTGGAGGCTTTCGGTCCATCATGCCCGCTGGCGTGTCGTCAAAAGTGTCGCATTTTCGGTTGCCAACCGTCTCAATTTGGGAACTTTCGGCGGGCCGTCGCGTTGCAAACCACCGGTTGATCCCGGCGTTCACGCTGGCAACGACAACGGTCCAGCCCGTCTCAACCCCGCCGCACTCACTGCAGCGGGCTGTACGTGCGGCGGTATTCTGTCGGGGTGATCCCGGTTGAGGTCTTGAACTGCCGCGTGAGATGGCTCTGGTCATAGAACCCGGTGCTGGCCGCGATCACCCCCACCGCTTCCTGCGTGGTCTCCAGCAGGTGCCTGGCCACGCCCACCCGAACTTCGCGAAGGTAGTGGTTGGGGGTGATTCCAAACAAACGGGTGAATTCGCGGTGCAATTGGCTTTGTGACAGGTTGGCTTCTCGAGCCAAATCCGAAACCGAGATTTCGTCGCCGTAATGTTGCGTCACGAACTGCACCACCTTCAACAGTCGCAAATGCCCGCTCTCGGGAGCCTCAGAGTCATGGTAAGGCCGTTTCACTCCCGCCAGTGCCACCACGTCGCCTGCTTGGTTGAGCAGAGGGATCTTGTTGCAGGAATAAATCTGGGGCACACCGCGGCTGTCGGGGACCAACCAAACCTGGTCGGTCAGCGTCTCCCCCGATGCGACCACTCGCCGGTCCTCTTCGACGTACTGCGTTGCGGTGGCGGGTGGGAAGAAATCGAAGTCGGTCTTCCCAATGATCGCCGATTCATCGTCCACCCCCACGACCCGGCAGACCACGCGATTGGCTCGCAAGTAACGTCCATCGGCGGCTTTGACGTACATGTAAACCTGTGGCAAATAATCGAATAGCTGCAAGCATGCCAAGGGATTGACAATGCTTCCGAAGACTTCGTTTCGCCATTCTGTGACGTCTGGGTTGGATTTGGTCATGCGAGGATTTTACAAATCGATGCAATGAATCGGCAAGACATCCAGTCGTGGGTGGACAATAATGAATGCCTGAACGACGTCGTATCGTTGACGCCACGGTTGTGTCCGTTTCGCGTTGTTCGCCTGCCTCCTGCCCCACCACGCCGATCGCATGAGTGAACTCATCGTCCAAAATCTCGGATGCCCGAAAGAGTCGTCCGCATTCCTCCCGGAGTCAACGCTGGGAGCGAAATTGCGTCCGAAGCCCGCTGCTGGGAATGCTTGGACTGGCCGAGCCGAGGCAATCATTGGGTTCGTTCTCGTTCTGATTGCGATCGGATCGATCGATGCGGCAGACGCTCAAGCCGACGAAGTGTCGTTCTCTCGCGACGTGCTGCCGGTGCTGTCGGATCGCTGCTTTCATTGTCACGGGCCCGATGAAGGCAATCGCGAAGCGGACTTGCGACTGGACGTGGAATCGGCTGCCAAAGAAGACCGCGGTGGTTACGCGGCGGTGCAGCCCGGTGATCTTGAAAGCAGTGAGCTTTGGAACCGGATCGTTTCGGATGATGAAGACGCGGTCATGCCGCCAACCGATTCGCATCGGAAACCGCTCAGCGACAAGGAACGGGAGGCCATCCGGCAATGGATTCTCGACGGTGCCCACTGGGGAAAACACTGGTCATTTGAAAAGCTGACCCGCCCCAGTGTGCCTGACACAGCGCCACATCCCATCGATGCGTTTGTGATCGACAAACTGGCTGAGAACGATCTGCAGCTCAGTCCACCGGCGGCTCCGATCACCCAGTTTCGACGTCTGGCATTTGACTTGACTGGCATGTCGCCGACGACGCAGCAGATGGCGGAATTGCCAGCCGACATGAATGCGTCGTGGATGGACGCGGAGTGGAATCGTTTGGTCGATCAGTTCCTCGAATCCCCTCACTACGCCGAACGCATGGCGATGTGGTGGCTCGATGCCGCCCGCTATTCCGACTCGGATGGTTTCCAACAAGACGGCACGCGAGAAAACTGGCCCTGGCGAGATTGGGTGATCGAGCAATTTGCCAGCAACCGACCGTTTGACGAATTCACGATCGAACAATTCGCCGGCGACTTGCTGCCCAATGCAACAGCCGAGCAAAAGCTGGCGACGTGTTTCCATCGCAATCACATGACCAATGGCGAAGGTGGCCGCGATCCCGAAGAATCTCGCATCGACTACGTCATCGACCGAGTCAACACGACTGGCACCGTCTGGTTGGGGCTGACGCTGGGCTGTGTGCAATGCCACACGCACAAATTTGATCCCATCACGCATCACGATTACTACTCGTTGGCGGCCTACTTCAACAGCATCGACGAGGATGGTCGAGCGGGGATGAATGCAACGCCTTACCTGGAATTCGAATCTCCCACGGTCGATCCACAAGTCAACGAATTCGCGACGTTTGTCACTCAGTGGGAAGAAGCCGAAGTCACCGAAAAACAACGTGCCGTGGAACGTTTCGAAAAATGGTTGTCAGAGTTCCGAAGTAATCCACCCTCTGAACATTCGGCATGGCACATGCCGCCGCCGAAACTGAACAGCAGCGAGGGAACCGAGTTCGAAGTCGAAGCCGATGGCATCGTGCAAACGCACGGGCCAACGCCGGTTCAAGACGACTACCGAGTGGTCATGCAGATCCCCAGCGACATGTCTCGTGTCACCGGGATCCGCATCGAAGTGTTTCCTCACCCGTCGCACGTGGACGGGCGTTTTGCACGAGACGGCAATGGTGAGTTCACACTGACCAGCGTCCTCGCCATGGGCCGCCGCGAAGGAAGTCCCTCCGAGAGCCAATTGGATCTATCGCATGCGATGGCCGATTACGAAGCGGACAAGAAACGTGAAACCGAGTGGGATAAAAAGTACGGCGGAATTCGCGAAACGCTCAACGATGACGCTCGCGACGGTTGGACGACCGACGGTGCCGAAACGATCTCGCCTCACGTCGGGGTTTACGAACTGGAGCAACCTTGGCAGGTCGAACCGGGCGACCAATTTGTTGTGCTTCTGCGTCACCGCTCCACCCACGGGCACGCCAACATCGGCCGGTTTCGTGTCTCGCTGTCGTCCGAGCAAGGCGAGACGGTTCGGCGGGTCGATGGCGGTTCTCCGATCTTAGAATTGGTCGAACTTCTCAACGTGGAACGGAATCCAGAGGACGATGAGCAGCTCGTCGACGAAAAACTCCGCCAGCGACTGCTCGACCAATACTTGCTTGCAGACGAAGACTACCAATTCGCGTCCAACCGCTTGAAACGAGCTCGCAAGCAGCTTGCGGATCTGAAAAAGCAGTCCCAGCCGCGGAAAGTCATGGTGTTGAAGGAACGCGAAAAACCGCGTGACACTCATGTGTTGTTGCGTGGCGTCTGGGATGCCAAAGGCGACGTTGTTCAACCCGCTGTGCTGCCCAGTGTCCTGGAATGGCCAGCCGAAAAGGCACGCACGCGGTTGGACTTGGCGAACTGGATCGTCGATCCCAAAAACCCGCTCACGGCACGTGTTGCCGCCAACCACATGTGGCAATTGATGTTCGGCGCTGGGTTGGTTCGAACCCCTGACGATTTCGGCTTGCAAGGTGAATTGCCGACGCATCCGAAATTGCTGGATTGGTTGGCGGTCGAGCTGATGGAAAATGATTGGAATCTGCGACACATTCTTCGCCTGATTGCAACCAGCCAAACGTATCGGCAAAGCAGCGTGGCAACCGCCGAGTTGTTGGAACGGGACCCCGAAAATCGATTGCTTGCCAGAGCACCCCGGTTTCGTTTGCCCGCGTGGATGATTCGTGACAATGCCTTGCGAGTTTCCGGTTTGTTGGATCCCACCGTCGGTGGACCGCCCGTGTACCCGTATCAACCGCCTGGCGTTTGGGCTGAGATCACGATGGGACGGTTTGATTATCAACCCAGCCTTGGGGATCGGCAGTACCGGCGAACTCTGTACGCGTTTTGGCGGCGCAGCAGTGCACCGACGTTTCTGTTCGACAGTGCTCAACGCCGTGTTTGTGAAGTCGGCGTTCGCCGCACCAACACCCCGCTGCATGCCCTGACGCTGATGAACGACGAAACCATGTTGGAGTCCTCTCGGGCGATTGCGGATGCGATCGTTTGCCCGTCGGATTCCTCCGCGGAAACCTCCTGGGAATCCAATGCCAACGCGCTGGCCGGGCGAGTTCTTTCGCGAACACTCAGCACGCCTGAATTGGCCGCGTTGAAATCCGTCTGGAGCCGCACGAACCAGTACTACTCCGACCATCTAGCAGACGCGATTGAGTTTTGTTCGGTCGGGCAAACCGGGCCGCCTGGTGAAGACGTGGCGGCCGAAACCGCGGCTTGGCAAACAACCGCCAGCCTGATCTTGAATCTCGACGAAGCCATGACACGTGAGTGAGTCGGTTTGCCGGCCCGCATGAAGACACCCCCCAAACCACGTCACCCAAAACACTTCGATTCCAATGAACCAACACGAATTCCACCAGCAGCTCGGAAGAAGAAGTTTCCTCGCTCAAGCCGGGTTCAATTTCGGTGCTTTGGCGGCCGGAGCCATGCTGGGTGATGAGTTGGCCGCCGCTGAGTTGAAATCCAGCCTGCCGCACTTCGCTCCCAAGGCCAAGCGGGTGATCTTTCTGACGCAGTCGGGCGGTCCGTCTCAGATTGAATTGTTCGATCACAAACCCAACCTGCCCCAGCTGGCTGGCACCGAGCTGCCCGACAGTGTGCGTCAGGGGCAACGCCTGACCGGCATGACCAAGAATCAAAAGCAATTGATTCTGCCGGCGATCACCAAGTTTCATCGTCACGGTGAATGTGGCCGGTTGATTGGCGAGTGGCTGCCGCACATCGGTGCGATTTCCGATGAACTTTGCTTTGTCAAATCGATGGTCACGGACGAGATCAACCACGCGCCAGCGATGACCAAGTTTCTGACCGGTCACCAACTGCCAGGTCGCCCCGGTTTTGGTGCCTGGGCGAGTTACGGGTTGGGCAGCATGAATCAGAATTTGCCCGACTACGTGGTGCTGATTTCAAAGATGAAACGTCCCAGCGATCAACCGCTGTATGACCACTATTGGGGCAGCGGTTTTTTGCCGTCCAAACATCAAGGCGTCAAGCTGCGTAGTGCCAAGGATCCGGTGCTCTATCTGAACGATCCGGACGGCTTCCCGAGAGAATTGCGACGCGAAATGCTGGACGGGTTGGCGTCGTTGAATCGTTCCCATCACGCGGACACCATGGATCCCGAAATCGAAACCCGGATCTCGCAGTACGAGATGGCGTTTCGAATGCAAACTAGCATTCCAGAACTGACTGATCTGAGCGATGAGTCCGACGCCACGTTTGAGTTGTACGGCCCGGATTCTCGGCGTCCCGGCAGTTATGCCGCCAACTGCATCTTGGCCCGTCGGTTGGCGGAACGAGATGTGAGGTTCATTCAATTGTTCCATCCCGATTGGGATCACCATTCCAGGCTCAGTTCCTGGTGCGTTTCACGCTGTGTCGATACGGATCAACCCAGTGCAGCATTGGTCAAAGATTTGAAACAACGCGGTCTGCTGGATGACACTCTGATCATATGGGGCGGCGAATTTGGACGCGGTGTCGCGGGACAAGGCAAATGGGATTCACCCGAAGCCGGTCGCGATCACCACCCACGATGCTTCACGATCTGGATGGCAGGTGCCGGTATCAAACCTGGAATCAGCTACGGACAAACAGATGACTTCAGTTACAACGTCGTCGAAAATCCGGTCCACGTCCGGGACTTGCATGCCACGGCACTGCACGTGCTGGGGATCGACCACGAGCGATTCACGCATCGCTATCAAGGGCTTGATTTCAAATTGACCGGCGTGGAACCGTCCCAGGTCGTGCACGACCTCTTGGTGTAGCCAGCGCGGAAAAGGGGGCAAGTACCTTTTTCTGGCCGTTCGCAAATGTCGTCGCTCCGCGACTTTGGTGGAGGTGTCTTGGCGTTGGTGACCTTGGGTTGAAACCCAAGGCTTTCGACTGCCGTCACTCCGTGACTGGTGCGCGGTGGATGCATGGACCCGTGAAGGCGTGCCCCGGTGAATGCGGACCACGGGGGACGCGTGCTGCGTCAACGAATCCAACCGCGGAGCGGTGACAGCTGGTAGCCTCGGGTTTCAACCCGAGGTCAAGTGCGACACCCCCGAAACGGGAAAGCCGCGGCGCGGCGACAGCTGTTCGACCCCGTTCGCAAATGTCGTCGCTCCGCGACTTTGGTGGAGGTGTCGTGGCGTTGGTGACCTTGGGTTGAAACCCAAGGCTTTCGACTGCCGTCACTCCGTGACTGGTGCGCGGTGGATGCATGGACCCGTGAAGGCGTGCCCCGGTGAATGCGGACCACGGGGGACGCGTGCTGCGTCAACGAGTCCAACCGCGGAGCGGTGACAGTTGGTAGCCTCGGGTTTCAACCCGAGGTCTCGTGCGACACCCCCGCAACGGGAAAGCCGCGGCGCGGCGACAGGTGTTCGACCCCGTTCGCAAATGTCGTCGCTCCGCGACTTGATGGACGTGTCGTGGCGTTGGTGACCTTGGGTTGAAACCCAAGGCTTTCTGCTGTCGTCACTCCGTGACTGGTGCGCGGCTCGCCCCGGTGGATCCGTGAATGCGTGCCCCGGTGAATCCGTGAATGCGTGCCCCGGTGAATGCGGACCGCGGGGGACGCGTGCTGCGTCAGCGAATCCAACCGCGGAGCGGTGACAGCTGGTAGCCTCGGGTTTCAACCCGAGGTCAAGTGCGACACCCCCGAAACGGGAAAGCCGCGGCGCGGCGACAGGTGTTCGACCCCGTTCGCAAATGTCGTCGCTCCGCGACTTTGGTGGAGGTGTCGTGGCGTTGGTGACCTTGGGTTGAAACCCAAGGCTTTCGACTGCCGTCACTCCGTGACTGGTGCGCGGTGGATGCATGGACCCGTGAAGGCGTGCCCCGGTGAATGCGGACCACGGGGGACGCGTGCTGCGTCAACGAATCCAACCGCGGAGCGGTGACAGCTGGTAGCCTCGGGTTTCAACCCGAGGTCTCGTGCGACACCCCCGCAACGGGAAAGCCGCGGAGCGGCGGCAGGTGTTCGACCCCGTTCCCAAATGTCGTCGCTCCGCGACTTGGTGGACGTGTCCTGGCGTTGGTGACCTTGGGTTGAAACCCAAGGCTTTCGACTACCGTCACTCCGTGACTGGTGCGCGGTGGATGCATGGACCCGCGAAGGCGTGCCCCGGTGAATCCGTGCCCTGGGGGCCGCGTGCTGCGTCAACGAATCCAACCGCGGAGCGGTGACAGCTGGTAGCCTCGGGTTTCAACCCGAGGTCTCGTGCGACACCCCCGAAACAACAAAGCCGCGGAGCGGCGACAGGTGTCGCTCACCCGCGTTCTTGCACTTTCGCTTCCATTTCCCGGAGCTTCGCGTCCAACTCGTTGATCGCCGCTTGCGACGGAGGCTCCCGGATCAGGTTGCGGTGTTCACCAGGATCCGACTGCAAGTCATAGAATTCGTCGCGTCCCTCATTGTGTCGATCGCGAATCAGCTTGTATCGCGGGGTGCGGTAGCCTCGCAGGGACGCCACCGCGTAGCGAATCATGTCGTACTCCGTGTACAGACCCTGGTCCCAATCGGCCGGTGACTCGCCCTTCAGAAGCGGTGTCAGATCTCGCCCCATCAATCCTTTCGCTGCGGGCGCATTACCCGCGACGGCGCACAGCGTCGGGAACCAATCCAAATGCGACGCGGTGTGCTCGATCACGGCTTGAGGTTTCACCACGCCGGGCCATCTCACGATCGCCGGCACTCGCAATGAATGGTCGTAAAGATTGGGGCGATATTTGTCCGAGATCACGCGAGTGCCTTGGTGCACCTTGCCTGGCGGTTTCTGCTTCGTTGCCCAGATCCCATTGCCTTTGTGCCAAATTCCATTGTGGCCCATGTTGAAGCCGTGGTCCGAAGTGAAGATCACGATGGTGTTGGATGTCAGCTCTTGATCATCCAGCGTTCGCAGCAGGCGTCCCAGGTTGCGGTCCACGCCCGTTGTGCTGGCCAAGTACTCCTTCATCATCTTGCGAACCCGCTTCGAATCCAGGCCGGGGTACTCCGGGATGGTTGGATTCATCGTGTTATAAGGTTCCCAGTCTTCTGGTGCGACGGGCAACCATCGGCCATGCGGTGCTCGGGTCGACAAGCACAGAAAGAATGGCTGGTCTGCATTTTGCTCCACAAATTTGATCGCATGATCGGTCAAAATATCCGTGGTCAGGCCTTCGAATCGTTGCACTTTGCCATCCCGTTCCAGTTCCGGGTTGTCGGGAGTGGTCCCACCGCCGGTCAGGCCCATGAACGAATCGAAGCCATGGCGGGTCGGATGCTTGTCACGGTCTTCCGGTGCCCTCCAGTCGCCCAAGTGCCACTTGCCGATCAACCCGGTGCGATAGCCCTGGCGTTGAAGCACTTCGGCGAAGGTGACGGTGGTGTCAGGATCCAGATAAATTGGAGCGTCGGGATCGTAGAGTTTGTGGCCTGGTTGCGGGATGAAATCGGTGATCCCAAATTCGCTGGCGTAGCGGCCCGTCATCAAAGCCGCACGAGCCGGGCTGCAAACCGGTGTCGTGCAGAAGAAATTCCGAAAGACGGCTCCTTCGGCAGCCAATCGATCCATGTTGGGTGTCGAGGGAACCGGGACGTCATTGAACTGCCCCGATCGAACCGCCTCGGCAAACGCCCAGGGGGCCTGGTCGTCGGTCAGCACCATCACCACATTCGGCTGAGCGGCAGGGCAGGAGCGAGCGTCCGTGACCATCATCCCGGCCATGCAAACCACCCAGGCCATCGACGCGAATCGGCAGCAAAACAACTCAACCATCCGGCTCATCACAAATCCTTCGAGGGCAAAGAAACAAGTTTGCCCGCCATCATAGACAACTTTGCCGTCCCTGTTCTTTCATCCCTTGAATGATGCTTCGAGGAATAAACACCAAGAATGATGACCAGAAGCAACCACGCCGGATTCAGCCACCCCTCCCGGGCTTTTAGCCCGTCCCGGATCGACACGAGTCGTATTTGGTAGACTCATTCGAAGACGCTGGGCACTGAGTCCAGCCCAACCGCATGGAACCCATGCGGCGAGAAAGTCCAACCATAGCATCAGGTGAAAGCCACCTTCCAAACTCCAGCATTGTCGGGCCTGCTATCTTAGAGGTGAGTTGCGAACTCCAGCTTCGCGTAACGATGGAGTGAATGCGGAGCGTTGGGAACGACCACCTTCGTATCCTTGTTGCGCTGGCGTTCACCGTCAAAACACGCCCAATGCATTGACGCTTGAAACGGGGATTGGATATGATTCATGACAGCAGTCTCTGACTTTTGGCCGATGCCATCGGCGACATTCGTTCTATGCAAATGCACGGCAGGGTACAAAATCGGGTGATGATCTGAAGCGACTTCGTCATCGGCAATCAAGTTCCCATACCCGCACGCGGGCGTTGTTTTGCAATTGAATGAAACTTCCTGACAGAGACTCTGTGACGATTTTGTACTCCTTGATTGGGGGCGCAGCGATCACGTCGTTCTTTTTGCTCGAATTTGCGGGGGTGCCAGTCTTGCGCTCACTTTGGGGGACCATTCCGGCGTTTCTTTTCGCGGAGTGCATCGCATTTCAGACGTGTCACCACAGGATCCATTGATGAAGTTAGTGTTGAAGAAACGTGCTTTGGTTGGCCCCCGCCGCTTTCAATGGCAGGTTGGTGGTTGGTTTGGAGGCGTTGCGGGCGGAACGGCTTGGATGCTTCCGGTTGCGGGGGGACTCGCATTCAATGGCCAGCCAGCACTGGCGTTGCTCCCGTTGGGGTGCGGCGTGCTGATGGGCTCGGTGGGTTGCTTCCTCTGGTACAAACGTGATCGGGTGCGGCCGTTCCAAGCATTGATTGGTTTGTTGATTTTGTTTTCGATCACCACTCCGCTCGTTTGGTTTGTGGTTGGGGCGAATGCAACGCCAACAACCCTTGCGTCTCTCAATTGGCCGCACTCAGGTTGGGTCGACGCGTTGGTTGCGTTGATCTGTCCTGCAATGATCGTCGCGTTCTGTCTGCGTGAGTTCTCGCTGAGTGCTGACTTGAATCAGAGTGGCCAAGAAATTCGGTGACATTTCTCATCGCTGCTGACTTCGATGAGGTTCTTTGCCTCATTCCGAACCGCTTCGACGCTCTGAATGGCCGCAGTCGCTCAAACAGGTTGAATGGATTTGACACGTCTTCTGATCTGGTGTTTTGGCACAAAGCCGAACGCCGATGATCCAGCCTGACTTGCATTTGCAAGGGGGCGACGCGGGCGAAGGGCTGATGTTCGATGACACCAATGCATCCGTGCGTGTTGGGCGGAGGGACGGATCGGGATTGGCTCGGAGGCACTGCGATGTCGATTGCGTGTAGAATGGCGAGTGTTTTGGCCGGCGTTTGGATTGCTCGAGCGGTCTCTGGTGTTTCGCGGATGAGGGAAAGATGCTTCGTGTTCTGAAGATGGTGATTCTGATTTCGGTCTGCTCGTCGGCCGTGGTCGGGAAAGAGCCCGCGGATACCAATTATGACGAGGCAAAAGTGCCTGCATACGAGTTGCCAGATCCATTGATCGACAATGCGGGGCAGTCCGTTGGTCGAGAGGAATGGATGCCCCATCGGCGTGGGCAAGTGCTGCGGATGTTTGAAGAATCGGTGTATGGGAAAACGCCGCCTCAAGAATTGTCGGTGCGGTATGAGGTGATGGAGACGGATCCAAACGCCTTGGACGGGCGTGCCACGCGAAAACAGGTGGCTGCGTTTTTGGGGGAAGAAGCGTACCGGATTGACATTCTGATGTATCTCCCGAATGCCTCGGAGCGGCCAGTGGCTGGGTTTGTCGGTCTAAATTTCAATGGGAACCACACGGTGCATTCGGATCCTGACATCTTGGACCGAGGGCAGGGAAAGGAACGCGGTTCATCGGCCAGTCGTTGGCAAGTGGAAGCGGTCATTGATCGTGGTTACGCACTCGCGACGGTTCATCGCGACCAGATTGATCCTGACAACTATCGCAATGACTTCACGGACGGCATTCATCCGTTGTTCTATCGCGAGGGGCAGACGAAACCTGAGCCGACGGAGTGGGGGGCTATCGGCGCTTGGGCTTGGGGTTTGTCCCGAGTGTTGGACCATTTGGAAAAGGAACCTCGTGTCGATGCGAAGCGAATCGCGGTCCTCGGGCATTCTCGATTGGGCAAGGCGGCCCTTTGGGCGGGTGCTCAGGACACTCGATTCGCAATGGTGATCAGCAATGATTCCGGTTGCGGTGGAGCGGCGTTGTACCGACGTTGCTTTGGGGAACGCATTCATCACATGATCAAGCCGGTTGGTTACTGGTTTTGCACCAATCACCATCAGTACCAACATCGAGAAGACGCCTTGCCGGTGGATCAGCACATGCTGATGGCCCTCGTGGCTCCTCGACCGTTGTATGTTGCCAGTGCGACGAACGATCGTTGGGCGGATCCCAAGGGGGAATACTTGGCCGCGAAACATGCCAGTCCCGTCTATGAGCTTTTGGGGCGGCCCGCGTTGAAACAGGCGGACCCTCCTCCACCGGGGCAACCGATTCACACGACCATCGGTTATCACTTGCGGGAGGGCGACCACAACATCACCGAGTACGATTGGGACCAGTATCTCAGGTTCGCGGATCAGCATTTGAGTCGTTAGGGGAACGGTCGGAAACGGCTTTGATCATTCACGGAACCGGGGCGAACGCCCAAACGGCTCACATGAGAGGAACCGGGGCTAACGCCCAAACGGCTCACATGGGAGGAACCGGGGCTAACGCCCAAACGGCTCACATGGGAGGAACCGGGGCTAACGCCCAAACGGCTCACATGGGAGATTGAAAAGCGGCTCAATGAACAGTCGGCTTGCGCCACTTTGCTAAGACGAAGTGATTGACGAACGGTTTCCACGTGGTATCAGCTTGTGCTGATCAAGAGTGTTTTTTTCTTTCCTTTTGAGAGCGTTGCCCTGTCATGATGCGAATCTGCACCTTGGTTTTCTGGCTGCTTCTGCCGGTCGTTCCCGCCGTTTCGCAATCCGAGCGGAATGCGAGGCCGCTGACCGCGCAGGCGAGCGAAAAATGGGTGATCAAGTGGAACCGTTCGGATGACTTCAAGGGCGAAGAGGTCGATTGGCGTAAGTGGAACAAGCGTCCCGAGAACTTTGGCGCCTGGACGTGGGACAACGATTCCAACGCGACAGTGGCCAACGGAGTGCTCACGCTGACGGTTCGGCGTGTGGATTCGAAAGCGGGAGCCACCGATGTGCTGCGGGACCAAAGTGGGAATCCCACCCCGTTCACATCCGGCATGCTGAAGTCGTATGCGGTTGGAACCTATGGGTATTACGAAGCAAGGATCAAGGGATCGTCGGTGTTCCCCGGAGTGTGCCCGTCGTTCTGGCTGTACAGCAAGATTGATGATTCGATCGTATCAGCCGGCGAGGTTCGCTACAGCGAAATTGACATCGTGGAATTGTCTCAGCGGGGAGACCGAGTCGAGGGGAATCGACGGATCATGGATCACAACCTCCACGCGATCGTGTCGAATGGCAAGCCGGGAATCGCTGGGCGAGGGTGGCAACGACCGAATGATGAACGCTTCCAAGACACCCAGGCAAACGAATACAAAGCACCATTCGATCCAGGAGAAGATTTCCACACATACGGATGCCGTGTGGGACGCGAGGAGATTGTTTGGTATGTGGATGGAGTTGAAGTGGGACGCAAGAAGAACGTCTACTGGGCTCGAGAAATGAACGTGGCAATTTCGCTTGGGCTGCGTGCACCGTTTGCGGTGTTTGCGGACAATCGTTTGCGGGCCAATGTTGCTCATCAAGCCACTGAACTTCCCACCACAATGGAAGTCGATTACGTGCGGGTTTGGGAACTCGAAGAGTGAATGGTGTTGGGCGATCGGGGCTTTCGATGGAGAGTGAGGGAATGGATCTCGATCCGATCGGGCACCTGAAGAAGATGCGGGATGATTGGCGAGTTGTTTGGCAAGCTCGCGGGCGATTTCGGGGTATTGTTCCAGCACGTTTTGACTTTCGTTTGAGTCGGTCCGGTGGTCGTAGAGTTCTTCGGCAATCAGTTGATCGTCCTGGATCGATCTCCACTGCGTGTATCGCCAATCCGACGTGCGAACAGAATGCCCCCAGGCGGTCCACTTTTCTCGAGGCGCGTAGAAGGGATGTTGGTGGCGGGTGAAGGCCGCATTCTTGAGCGTTTGGTTCGGGTTCGCGAGTAGTGATGAGACGTCGGTGCCTTCGAGGCTCTTTGGCAGGTCGTCGCCAATCCCCGCGAGAGTGGTCAAAGTTGGGTAGAGATCAATCAACTCGGTCAGGCAATTGGTTCGGCGATTCGTTTGACTGGCACGCGGGTCGGCGATGATCATGGGAACCCGAGCATCCAGTTCGAAGTTGCTGGTTTTGCCCCACAGTGTTTTTTCGCCGATGTGGAAACCATGATCGGAGACAAAGGCGACAACGGTGTTGTCGCGGTGCTCGCTCTCGTCGAGTGCATCCAAGATCAGGCCGAGTTGGGCATCGAGGAAGCTGATGGATGCGTAGTAGCCGTGGCGAAGGTGTTGCTCAAGCTCTGGTGCTAGATTGCCTTGTTTGGGAACTCCATCGTAACCATGCACTTCTCGTGACGCGTGCATGGCGATTTCTGGCGCGTCGATTGGTTTCGTTTTCAAGACGGGGCCCGAAATCTGCTTGGGATCGTAGAGGTCCCAGTATTTCTTGGGGGCCACAAATGGCAGATGCGGACGCCAAAAACCAACGCCCAGAAAGAAGGGAGCCGAGTTGTCGGGGTAGTCGCGGATGACGGAGGCTGCCAAGCGAGCGATTTGGCCATCGCGGTAGGCGGTGTCGGGTACGTCGAGGGCTTCCGTCACAGGTGCCTTTTTCAATTGGCGAGCACGCAGGGCGAGCGGCGTGTTGGAGTGCACCGTGTCGGCGGCGTGGGTTCCTTGATGGAAGACTTCGTCCATCGACCAAGAGTCGCGGTCTTGGGTGTCTCCCATGTTGTGGAAGATCTTGCCAATGTCTTGGCAGAAGTAGCCATGGTTTTTGAAGTGTTGCGGCAGCGTGACCAGCGAGGTGCCGTTGGGAGCGGTTTGGCGAAAGCTCTTGCGGAGGTCATCGACGCCCACGGTCGCGGGACGCAGTCCAGTCAAGAACGACGATCGTGAGGGATTGCAGACGGCTTGTTGGCAGTAGGCACGGTCAAACACCAGCCCACGGTCCGCGAGGGCATCCAGGTTGGGCGTGATGGCATTGGGATCACCGTAAGGACCGATTGCGCAGTTCAGGTCGTCGGCGATGATCAGCAGCACGTTGGGGCGTTCTTCGCCGCGTGCTGGGCAGAGGAAGATCAGTGAGAGTGCGAGCGAGCCGAGCAGTTTGGTTGTCGCAGTGATGCAATTGGAAGCGAGCTTCGGTGGGAACGAAAGCAACCTGGTCACCTGGGGGCAATCGAGAGACGAATCGGGGCATGGGAGTTTGCCCACGAGTTTAGCTGAACCGTTCGGGAGACGTTGTCCCTGGCCAGCGGTCGGTCTCCGTTCGGCTGCCGGAGCAGCGCCGAAGCGGCTTGATCCGGCCTACTTGGGAGATGGACGATCGGTTCGTCAGATGCTTTTGGGGGCCAGGGCGGCGATGGCCATGCCGGTCAGAAGGCCGCCGACGTGGGCGCCGTTGGCGATGCCTTGGATCAGCGGCGTCATGCACGCGAACATGAATCCGAGCATCAGGTAGACATTGAAGGGCGGGATGCCGACTGGATAGGACGGGTTGAATTTGGGCCGAATCCAGATGAATCCAAAGACGCCGAACACCGCTCCGGATGCTCCGATCGCCATCGGGCCTTCCAGCCAATCGGGCAGGACGACTTGAACGATCGTTCCGACGAGATGTGAAATCAGTAGCAGTCCCGCGATGAACCGCGATCCGTGCAGGCGTTCGACGACACTGCCCAGTGTGAACAGGGCCATCATGTTGAAGACCAGGTGCATGGGGGAACCGTGCAGGAAGGCAGGCGTGATCAAACGCCAAACCTCACCTTTCTTGATCGATACCCACGGGTCATCCGTCTTTTTGTAATCGACCTCGCCCGCCAGGGTCAGGCCGAAGAACAGTTTCTGTTCGAACGAAAAGTAATCGCCACGTTCCCAGCCTTCCATCGTCATTTGGTCGGGCAGATCGCGAAGCGGTTTGGGCTGCGCGAAGTTGGTGGCGTAGCTGATCACGCCACACACCACAATCATGCCGATGACGACGGGGATGTTGCCGGACATGGCGGTTCGGCCTCCAAACGCCCCTGATGAGCTACGCAGTTTCTGCTGCGACTTCTTTTGCAGTGCCAGCTTCCGCTGCTTTTCCGCTTCGTCTTCTTTTCGCAAGCGAGCGGCTTCGGCGGAAACGTTGAATTTGGCCGCACCGGGCGACTGTTTGAACTCTTCCATGGCTTCTCGAGCCGCGGCGACATCTTTCTCGTCGCGAATCCAGATATCATGTGAGTTTTCGTCGTGGTCGACTTTCGCAGGGATTCTCTGGGTCTGCAGATAGTCGCTGAATTGGTCCGCCAATTTGGCATCGGAAAAATTGCCGATACGCCGCATATCAATCTTTCTTGTTCGAAACGAAAATGACTTCCATGTTCTACGTTGATCTCGCGAAATTTGCACGGGTGGGGACGCAATGGAACGGACGTCGGTCAGCGGTGCCGTTCCACCAAACACGCGGGGTGGTGTGGGTAGTGGCCTTGCTGGCGAGCCTGGTCGTTCGTTCACCTGCGTCCGCCGATGAGTTTCCCTCGCCGATCAACACGGAACCTCTCGCAGAATTGGACGCGGAAGGCAAGCTCGCCGGGCCGCCGCTGTTGTCGCCGCAGGAGGCCGCCGACGCGATCGAAATGCCAGCGGGGTTCTCAGCCACTGTTTTCGCGAGCGAACCAGACGTCCAGAATCCCATCGATTTAGCGTGGGACCGGAGGGGGCAGTTGTGGGTTGCGGAAAATTACACCTACGGCATGCGTGGCGTGTCCTGGCGGGATGATCAACGCGACCGAGTGCTGGTGTTCAAAGACACGAATCTTGACGGAGTCGCCGAGTCACGATCTGTGTTTTTGGATTCGGTTCAGCATTTGACCAGTGTCGAAGTGGGGCGGGGCGGAGTGTGGTTGATGTGCCCGCCGCAATTGTTGTTCGTGCCAGACGCGAACGGCGACGCAATTCCGGATTCGGATCCCCAGGTCGTTTTAGATGGGTTCACGATTGCAAAGCAGAACTATCACAATTTGGCCAATGGGTTGCGGTTCGGGCCAGACGGTTGGCTGTACGGACGTTGTGGCGGTTCGTGTCCGGGACGAATTGGATTGCCGGGAACTCCCGATGCGGAGCGAACGGCACTTGAAGGTGGCATTTGGCGCTACAACGTGGACACGCGTCACTTCGAAGTGCTGTGTCATGGCACCACCAACCCTTGGGGACATGACTTTGATCGCAACGGCGAGTTGTTTTTCATCAACACGGTCAACGGTCATTTGTGGCACGGAATCCATGGTGCGCACTTTCACCGGCCATTCACGTTGGATCCGAACCCCAATGCCTACGAGCTGATCGATCAGCACGCTGATCATTACCACTTTGACACCTCCGGCAAATGGCAAGACTCACGCGATGGAGCGGCGAACGATTACGGCGGCGGGCACGCTCACGTTGGCATGATGATTTATCAAGAGTCGACATGGCCGACCGAATACCAAGACGATTTGTACACGTTGAATTTTCATGGCCGCCGAGCCAACCGTGAACGATTGGAGCCACACGGAACCGGCTATGTCGGGAAGCACGAGAAAGACTTCTTCCTCAGCGGTGACGTTTGGTTCCGCGGAATGGAAATGTCCGCTGGCCCGGATGGCAACGTGATTGTTTTGGACTGGGCTGATTTGGGCGAGTGTCATGAACACTCGGGAGTTCACCGGTCCAGCGGTCGCATCTTTCAGATTCGTTACGAAGTGGGGACGCCCGACGATGTCGCTGATCGCTTGGCAAGGCTGAACGAACCTGGAATCGACGTTGAGCAAACGATCGCGTTCCAGCTCGGTGGCGATCGTTGGTTCTCGCACCAGTCTCGGTTGCAGGTGGCAGAAGCGGTTGCCGGCGGCGCGGACGCAAGCGAATTGAATGCAGCGTTGTTGAAACTGTTCAAGGATCACGATTCAACCGATCCGCAGCAGCGGTTGCGAATGCTTTGGACGCTGAACGTTTCCGGTGGATTGACTCGGAAAACGTTGTTCGAAGGTGTTGCCGATCCGTCGCCGCACGTTCGTTCGTGGTGCTTTCGATTGATGACGCAGCACTGGCCAATCGACGATGTGTTCGGGCCGACGGCCGCGGGCAAGGCCGCCGAAGAGCAGGTCAGGGATGAATACCGTGCGTTTTCAAGTGACTTCCTGACGCATGCGGAAGCCGATGTTGCTTCGGTGCGTTTGACGCTCGCGTCGATTCTGCAGCGTTTGCCGTTGGGGTTGCGAGGAGAGTTGGCGGATTTCTTGACCGAGTTGGATTCGGGCATCGAGGACGCGAACGATCACAACCAAGGGCTGATGATTTGGTACGGGCTGATGTCAAGTGCAGAGAAGCATCCCGACGAGTTGCTCTTCGGCGGTGAGCAGTGCCAAATCCCGACGACCACACGACTGATTTCACGAGCCTTGGCGGAACGAGTCGACCAGCATCCGAAGGAGTTTTCGCGTTTGGTGACGTCGGTGACACGACGGCTTCGAGGTGATCACGACTTGGATGGCAAAGCCAACGTGGCGTGCGCGGATGCGTTTTTGGACGGAGTGGCAGCGGGAATCGTGGGAGTTCGAAAGGCTAATCGACCAGAGGACTGGAGCGATTTCCAAGCCGTGTTGTCGGCTCACGAAGAGTTGCAAACCAAGCACGCCGAGACGCTTCGGAAATTGAACACGTTGTTCGGCGAAGGCCAAAGTGTCGGAGAGATGGCGGCGGTCGCCGGTGACCGGGACGCCGACGTGTTGGAACGTTTGGCAGCGGTCCGCGGGTTGATCGAAGCCAGTGGAGGTGATGATGCCATTCCCGATTCCTACATCGTTCGGTTGGCAATGCCTCTGATCAAGGACCCACGTGTCAACGCGAAGTTGGCTCCGGCGTTGTCGACGATCGAGCTACCGGAAGTCGGAAGTTTGTTGCTGGAAAACCTGAATCGGTTCCGGGCGCCGCGGCGAGCGGGCGTGATTGGTTTGCTGTGTTCGAGAGCCGTTTTCGCGGATGTGTTGCTGACAGCGATCGAGCAGAAGAAACAATCCAAGGATGTTTTGACCGCATCTCATGTGCGGACGATTCTGTCGCTTGAGAACGACGAATTGACCGAGCGAGTCGAAAGCGTTTGGGGGAGGATTCGTGACACGCCAGACGATCGGAAGGCAGAGATCTCGCGTTGGTCGACAACGTTGACGCGTGAACAGTTGAGCCACGCTGACTTGTCCGCCGGGCGAGCCTTGTTTCAATCGGCGTGTGCGAATTGTCACCAATTGTTTGGAACCGGTGGCAAAGTCGGCCCTGATTTAACCGGGGCTCAGCGGAGCGATCTCGGATATCTGCTGCACAACATCATCGACCCCGATTCGGTGGTTGGGGCGGATTATCGTGCGACGAAAATTGTCACCGTCGATGGCAGGTTGTTGGTTGGGTTGGTCACCCAGCGAACACGTCAAACGACCACGATTGTCGCCGCGGATCAGACATGGGTGTTGGCCCACGACGACATTGAGCAGGAGGCCGTGACCGAGCAATCACCGATGCCAAGCGGTTTGTTGCAACCGATGACGGAACAGCAGGTGGTTGACTTGATCGGATACCTGCAGAGTCCAACCCAGGTGGCGTCGCCGACAGAGAGGTAGGTTCCCGTCGTAGCGGAAGTCGTCAAGACTTTCGGTTTTCCCGCAATCAACGAAACTCTTGACGAGTTTCGCTACCCTCGGATTGCGTTGAGCAGAACACTCGTTCTCGAACTCGGTGTCGCTGAGTTCGAAGACGACCTGCACGGTCAACTTCGACCGAGTGTCGATCCCATCTTCGGCACAAGCAGATCCTGGGAACGACAGCACTGATGGCAGCAGCAAGCAAGCTTGATTGGCAGGCGATGCGAATGAACACGTTGGGCTCCATTGAATCGAGAAAACGGAAGGAGCCCGTCATTCTATGGCGCGACAGAGGGAGGCATTTCCGAAATGGCTTGAGATCTCTCGCTTGGTTGGATCAAGTCGCAGCAGAGTAGAACATTTGTCCCCAAATGTTTGCGTGGTAGGTTCGATGTCGTCGTGCAGCGTGACGCGAAGGGGTTGGAGTGAACTGGGGTGCGACGTGGCTTGGCGATTGAGTGTTGCCCGACGGAACAGTTGAAGACAACTGTTCGACTCATCGCACGGTCATTTCGTCGACGTTTGAAACTCGCGAGCGAACTGTTGAACCACCGGTCGCTGCGTCAGTCGCGGGTTGATGTGCGGTCGCTTTTTCAGCAGCCAGGCTTGGGCTTCGTCGGGCGTCATGCCTTTGTGAGCGATCAACCAGCAGATGGCGATGGTGGCACTGCGAGCACGGCCGGCTTTGCAGTGGATGTAGACCGCTTTGCCGTTTTCAACATGGCGTTGGACGAAGGCGACTCCAGTCGTGACGTCCTGAAGACTGGGGTGCGTGAAGTCCGTGATCGGAAGGTGCAGCTGCTCGATGCCGTGCTTGGCGTACTCCTCGACTGGGCCACAGTACTCTTCGCAGGTGTTGACGACTCCGCCGACGTTGAGCTTTGCCAATTCCTCGACATCGCGAGCGAACGGCCGGGCTCCAACGATCACCAAGGGATCGATCCAGTCAAACCAATTGCGGACTTTGAGGACTCGCCCGAGCAGCATGTTCCACCACAGCGTCGGGAGGAACACGACGCGGGCGTACAGCCTTCTCAGCCAGCCGGATGCAATGGACCCGCTCACGCCGTGTGAATCGCTCGGTCGTCGATGGCCATGGCGGCTTCGTGAACCGCTTCGGACAACGTCGGGTGAGCGTGGCAGGTGTGCACGATGTCTTCGCTGCTGGCACCAAATTCCATGGCCGCAGCGGCTTCCGCGATCATGTCGCCAGCACGCGGGCCGATGATGTGAACGCCGAGGACTCGGTCTGTCGTGGCGTCCGCCAGGACTTTGACGCGGCCGTCGATGTCACCCAGCGTCCGGGCGCGTCCGTTGGCACCCAGAGGGCAAACGCCCTTTTTGTATTCGATGCCGGCTTCCTTCAGTTCTTCTTCGGTCTTGCCGACCATCGCGATTTCGGGATGGGTGAAGACGATCGCGGGGATGACTTCGTAGTTCATTTCTGAAGCGATGCCGGCCATTTGTTCGACGCAGACGACGCCCTCTTCCATGGCTTTGTGAGCCAGCATTGCGCCGCCGATGCAATCGCCAATGGCATAGATGCCTGGGACCGACGTTTCGAACTGATGGTTGACTTGGATGAAGCCACGCTCGTCCAATTTCACGCCTGCGTTTTCAAGGCCCAAGTTCTTGGTCGCGGGAGCACGCCCGGTCGCGAGCAGGACGCGGTCGCAGCGAATTGGATCGCCGTCTTTGATTTCAACGACACAGGGTTTCTTGTCGCCCGGTTTGGGAACGACTTTGGCGGAGGCGACAAACGTTCCGGTGCGAATGTCCATGCCTTGTTTTTTGAAGCTGCGATGAGCCAAGGTGGCCATCTCTTTGTCGAGCCCTGGCATGATGCGATCAAAGGCTTCCAGGACAACAACGTGGCTGCCCAGTCGATTCCAGACGCTGCCCAGTTCCAAGCCGATGTAGCCGCCGCCGATGACGACCAGTTCTTCTGGCACTTCGGGAAAGGAGAGTGCGGTGGTGCTGTTGCCGATGCGATCGCCGTCTTCTTCGACGAACGGCAGTTGGGCGGGCACACTGCCGGGGCAGAGCATGATTTGATCGGCGGTGACCAAGGTCGGTTGGTCGTCAGTCGCCCCTTCGCTGGGGGTGATTTCGACGGTTTCGGCGTCGCGGAGGATGCCTCGGCCGTGATAAGCGGTCACGCCACGGCGGTCGAACAGCATGTCGATGCCGCCGGTCAGCGATTCGACAATTTTCTCTTTGCGTTTCATCATCACGCCGAGGTCCAACTCCAGCTTGCCGACGTTCAGCCCGTGGTCCGCAAATTTGTGCTGGGCTTCTTCGTACAAGTGGCTCGATTCCAACAACGCCTTGCTGGGAATGCAACCGACTCGGACACAGGTCCCGCCGAAGCGAGGGTTGTCGTCGATGCAGGCAACGTCGATGCCCAGTTGAGCTGCGCGAATGGCAGCGACGTAACCGGCTGGGCCACCGCCCAAAATGACGAGTTCGTGACGAGCCGTTTTCATAGCAATTGAGTTGGAGTGCGGGTCGAGAATCGTGGCAAATCAGGATGAATTGTCAGATACGCAAAGCAGTTTGTCGACCGGAGCGCCTTGGCTTTACTGAAACAGCGGGGCGTCTGCTGCGGTCGGTCCGTCACCGACGGTGACAAAAATTCCGATAGCCAGCGGTGTGGCTCACTGGCTGGCGATTTTGCCGTCCATCGCAATGGTGTCCGCGAAATCATACGGATGGAAGACGCGTCCAATTCGTTCGGCAAGCATCTGCAGGTACAGTTTGCGGAACTTCGATTCGGTTGTTTCGCTGGTGTATTGTCCTGCCGTTGCCGGGTACATGAATTCGTCGATCTCTTTCCGGAAGACAACGGTTTCGGTGGCCACATCGAGAACGGTCAAGGACACGGCGGCGGATCCGCGATACAGCGTCGCTCCTTCGCGAAGTTTCATTCCGGACAGTTCGATTGCCAAGACTTTGTCGGCTTCGACGCCTTTGCCGATGTCCAAGAAGTCCGAGTTTTCCCAGCCATGGGTGTCGCGGTATTCTTGGATTTCATCTTCGCGAACCAGGCGAATGTCTTTGATTTTGTTCAGCAGAATGTCGCTGACTTTTCGAGAGAGGGTTCGTGCGGCGATGTCTTCGCTGTACTGGCTGCGGTCGGTGAAGGTCACCACGGCAACCTTGGAGTCCTTGAGCAGTTCACATTCCGCAGGCACTTGGTCAGCACCGACGGCATGCATCAGGTTGGACATCAAGCCCAAACAACCGGTTTGGGTGGTCAGGAGCAATCCGGAAATCAGCAACGATGAAACGGTGCAAATGAGAGCGGTGGATCGAGCTGGCATAGTGAACGTCAAAGGGCAAGCGGCTAGGAAGACGACCTGATGCTTGGTCGTAAGCACTGCCGGCATTTGGACGCCACCCCAATTCATCCTGGTTCCCTCAATGCGTCCGGGATTTCGAGCAAAAGGTTCGTTTTCCGCCCCCTCTCGTTTTCAACCGGCGGGGTTCTGCGAGATGTTGCGAGCACGGCATCCCAAAGTTACGCGACGTTTCAGGAGAGATTCAGGCCGTCGCTAAAGGACGGAGGGGGCGACCAGCAATTCGCGTTCGACTTGGAACAGCGTCACCTGCCAGTCAGCGGCTTCATCGTCCTTGGCTGGGTTCCATTGCATTTCAATTTGGATCACGCCAGAGAAGCTTCCGGAGGGGTCTCGCCAGTACGTGTCGACCTTTTCACGACCATATTTCTGAAACACGCGAGGGCGGCGATCGAGTTCCCATTTGACGTCGGGGCCGACCTTTTGGACGTCGGCGTAAGCCCCACCGCGGAAGTTGTCGAGTTGCTCTTGAGCAGATTGGTCGAGCTCGTAGGCAGCGTCCAGTTTCATCGTGGAGACTTGGCGGTTGGGAGCTGACTTTTGCAGTTCCAGTGCCAAGGCTTCTTCGCCGTTGGCGGCCAGTTCCAGGTATTCCTGGGCGAAGTAGACGGCTTGGTCGCCGAGTGTGCGGTACTTCAGGTAGTGGACAAAAAAGCCGGTCGCTCCAAACAGGCAGGCCAGGACGAGTCCAATTCTGGCAACGGTGGTCCCGACTGGTTTGGCAGTCCCGGTGTGTTTTCGCAATGCGAACAAGCAAAATGCGATCGCGAGGATCGGCAGGACCAGCATCGGCTTGCCGACGGCCGCGGTGAAGCTGGTGATTGCGATGAAAAAGCCGATGAACGCACTGATGCGAACGGGAGCGACCTCTTCGACGACAACCGCTTCGTAGCCTGCTTCCGCTCCCATTTTGGGAACATCCCGTTCGCGATTGGCGGCGGTGGCTTTGGCGGCACCGCCCAAAAACAACGACTTGGACGATTCAGGCTGGTTCATTTCGGCGTGGATACGAAAAGGGGACCGCGGGAAGAGATGGACCCGGGCTGTTACGCAGCTCGTCGTGTTTGGGTTTGCGCTGTGTGAGAATTCTTTTCTGGTGCCACGCCGGACACTGGAAATAGCCTGGATCGCAGCAGCTCTGCAGCTCGGGCGGAAGCTCCCGGGCTCGCGTGCTGTTCACGCAACTGCTGCAGATCGCGTCGGATTTTTGCGTAGTAAAAGCTGTCCTGCAGCATCGCTCGCATGGTTTCAGTCAAGAAATCGATCGCCGGGGCTGGGTCGCCGACCGAGATGAACTCGGGGTAGAGTTTTCGCCCGGCCATCAGGTTCGGAAGCGTGACGCTGTCGATCTTGAGGACGCGTTTGCCGACCGCATGCAGCACGCGACCGACTCGGTAAATCACTGCGGCGGGTGTTTCGCGAGCCAGCAGTTCGAGGCTGACACTGCCGCTGACCATCATCGCACAGTGGGATGCTTCAATGATTTCCGAGGTGCAGTCCACGTAAAAGTCAATCGGAAGGTCGGTGTCGTTTTCGGTGAGCTGTTCGCGGCACCAGAGGCATTGCTTGTCACGGTAGGCAGCGACGGCGAAACGCACGGTCTCACCCGTTTCGCTCAATTCGCGGTGCAGGCGGCGAATGGTCTCGAGCTGGATCGGGAAATTCGAGCGGACTTCGTGGTCGCGGGATCCTGGCAGGACGGCCACAATTCGCTCGCCCGATTGGGTTTGCTGGTGGAAACGTCGCATCACTGCGGTGTCGAGTTGCTGTTCCTGGACAGCGTCGAAGAATGGATGCCCAACCAAGCTGACAGGAATGGCGTGCTGGTTGAAGAACGACTCTTCGACCGGCAGCACCGCGACGACATGATCGACGGTGCGTTTCATTTTGTGGACTCGCCATGCACCCCAGGCCCACAGTTGCGGCGGGCAATAGTAGTGAACGGGAATGCCGTACTTCTTGGCTCGTTTGGCGATGTGCCAATTGAAACCCGGGAAGTCGACCAGGACGACGGAGTCCACGGAACCGGAGCGGAAGATGGCTTCGGCCTGGTCAGCGAACCGGAAGAATTCGCGGATTTTGGGGAGGACTTCTACAATTCCCACGACAGCGTGCCGGGTCAGATCCAGGTCAACGCGACAGCCCGCGGCCAGCATGGATGGGCCGCCAAAGCCGCGGCAGATGATTCGTTCATCGTTTCGGATCGCGAGCCCACCTGGATTCGTCAATTGGCGAATCAGTCGAGCGGCGTGTTGGTCGCCGCTCGGTTCTCCGACGGAAAAAAAGATGGTCTTGGTCACGTGTGACGGTCCCCGGCGATCGTGGAGCAAAGTTCAGGATGGAGGTATAGAAAATCACCCTTCTGCAACGCAAGTTCGATCCGCTCTTGCCACTCCGGGACGCCGGCGATACGCTTCGAAAGGTTGAACAGGATGTTTCACACCGTAGTGGTCAAGGATGCCGATTCGGATGCGAAAAAACAGACCTCATGAGGCGGGCAGTCTTGCTGCAACGCAACCTCCGGCGCCTCTCTTTGGCTCCGAAACGGACGAACTCTCCGCCGACGGGGCGACCATTCCGATCTCGCCCAACGAGTCGGCGTCGAATGGCTCCGACGATTCCGAGTCAGGCGATTCACTGTTTACCGTCGGAGACGCTCCCTCCCCGCAAAATCGCGGCGACGGGCAGGAATACTCCGCCGAAAAAACTGCGGCAAAGTGGTCCACCCGAAAGCGTCGCTTCCGCACTGACTCGGGAGTCTGGCGTTTGGCGCCCCGAGGGAAGTTCCCCAAGCTGACATCGATTCAGGGCAAGTTGCTGACTGGTACGCTGGTTCTGGTCGCGTTGGTGATCACGCTGGGCGGTGTGGGGATTCTGGGGTTGTACCAATACCGGAACTTGGCCGACGCGATCAGTTCGCGAGCGAAAGAGTTGCCGATGGCAACGCAAATGGCCCAAGCCGCGGCAAAGGCTCGAGACAGCAACACGCGACTGTGTCAGATGCGAGCTCAGGCGACGATGATCAACGCATTTGGAATGCCCCACTCCGATCTGCAGTTGGAGAACGAGACATTCCGGGAAACGATCAGCGAACTCGATCGCGCCCTCGAAACCTACGCGACGATGGTGAAGGTGAAGGTTGAGCAACCGCAAGATGTGGAAGCCGGTGCCACGTTGATCAACCCGGAGACGCAGCACGCGTCGTTGGGCACGGTTCGCGAGATCCTCAACGAGATTCGAGACAACCAGCACAACCTGGACTACTTGGTCATCGACCGGCAAACCAGCCGCAACAAGCTCGATGAACGACTGGAAAGCTTGGTCGGCGAAACTCGCGCTCACTTGGTTTTGATTCACAGCCAAATGGCAGCGTTCAGCGACCACGTGAAGAGCCGCTATCGGCTCGGCATCGGCGTCGCTTGGATCGCCTTCGCGGCTGCGATGGTGATTGCGGGGGTGATGGTTTGGATCTTTCAGACCAGTGTGCTGGCACCGTTCAATAACTTGGTCATCGGTGCCCGCTTGGTCGCTCGCGGCCAGTTCGAGCATCGCATCGACCTGGGCACCGGAGACGAACTAGGTGAGCTCGCCGTGATTTTGAATGAGATGACGGATCGCTTTCAAAATAGTTTGGCGCACATTGAAAAAATGTGCGACGAATTGGACCAGGAGGTCAAGGTTCGCTCGCAAGAAGTGATTCGCAACGAGCAATTGGCCGGAGTCGGTTTTTTGGCTGCTGGTTTTGCTCACGAAATCAACAATCCAATGGCGGCGATCGCTTGGAGTGCGGAGGCGATTGAGTCACGCATGAATGACTTGATGATGTTGCCCGACGACGAGCGTTTGCTTGATGGCGAGATGACCGAGAACTGGCGTGAGAACCTGCAACGCATCGAAGGCGAAGCGTTCCGCTGCAAGTCGATCATCGAAAAGATGTTGTTGTTCAGTCGAATGGGGCAAGTCGAGAAAACCGAATTTGACATCGTTCCCTTGGTCAACGACGTGATCGAAATGGTCGGGACGTTGGGCAAGTACAAATGCCAATCTGTTCGCTTGTTCGGCGACGATTCGGCAACGGTGTATGCCAACGATCAAGAAATTCGCCAAGTCATTTTGAACCTGGTGACCAACGCGTTGGAAAGTGTGGATTGCGACGGCAGCGTCGACATCTTCATCAGCCAAGGTCTGAAAATGTCGAACGTTCGAGTGAAGGACACTGGGTGCGGGATGTCCGCCGAGGTCCAAGCTCATCTGTTCGAGCCATTCTTCACCCGCCGTCGTGATGGCACCGGCACCGGATTGGGCCTCAGTATTTCGCACCGAATCGTTTGTCAGCACGGCGGTCAATTGGTCGCTCGCAGCGAAGGCGAAAACCAAGGCAGCGAATTTGAATTGCGATTGCCCGTTGCCGCGATCACCGAAGAAGTCACCTCCCCCGCGTACGAAAGTTGGAAATTCCAAGATGCCCAGCAAACCCAAGCAGCCTAAGCCTGACGGCATGCACATTCTATTCGCGGACGACGAGCCTCAATTGCAAAAGTTGATGGGCACGGAACTGCCGCGGATGGGGTATCGCGTGACCGTGTGCCCGGACGGCGAAACCGCCGTCGAAGTGTTGTCCAAAGAACCGATCGATTGCTTGTTGGTCGACCTCGATATGCCGGGGATGAGCGGGATCGATGTGATTGCTCGCGCACGCGAAATCCGACCCGAAATCGAAGCGGTCGTGATGACGGGCAAACCCAGCCAAGAGACTGCGATCGAAGCCCTTCGTCACGGCACGTTTGACTACTTGATGAAGCCCTGTCGATTGGCGGATATCTCGGCCTTGATGGGACGCGTCAGCGAACGCCGTGAGTGGAATCGATTGGTGGCCGCGCTGCGTCATCGACTGCAGCGGGCCGAAGGTGATTCCAATTTGATTGGTGAGAACCAGTCGATGCACGCGGTTCGCAAACTGATCGCGAAGGTGGCGCCCACTGAATCGACCGTGTTGATTCGTGGCGAAACGGGATGCGGCAAGGAATTGGTCGCTCGTGCGATCGCAGATGAAAGCCTGCGAAGCGAACAACCATTCGTTGCGATCAACTGCGGTGCACTGCCAGAAACCTTGATCGAAAGTGAACTGTTCGGGCACGTCAAAGGTGCGTTCACAGGAGCGGACTCGGGACGCATGGGATTGTTCGAAGTTGCCAGTGGCGGCACGCTGTTCTTGGATGAAGTTGGCGAGTTGCCATTGGCCGTCCAAGCCAAGTTGCTTCGCGTTTTGGAAACCGGTGACATCCGCCGACTCGGCGACAATCAGAGCATCAAGGTGGATGTCCGAGTGGTCTGCGCGACTCACCGGGATCTGGAAAAGATGGTGAGTGAAGGCACGTTCCGCGAAGATTTGATGTTCCGCATCAACACGTTTGAATTGCAACTGCCGGCGCTTCGCGATCGCATCGACGATTTGCCGGCCTTGGCTGAGCACTTGCTGCGGCGGCACCGCGCCGATGGCGGCGACGGTCAGTTGTTCACCGAAGCTGCGATGTCTGAACTGCAGGCTCATCAATGGCCGGGCAATGTGCGAGAACTGGCCAACGTGATCGAGCACGCTTCGGTGCTGTGTGACGCCTTGCCAATCGATGTCGAGCATTTGCCTCAGCACTTTGCGCGACGTCAGCTTCGTGCCGACTTGGCTGATTCCGCTCCGATGACGATGCGGGAGATTGAGCAGTTGGCGATTGAGCGTTCGATGACTCGTCACAGCGGTAATAAAAAGGCCGTGGCGGAAGAGCTGGGCGTCTCGCTGAAGACGCTCTACAACAAATTGAACGCCGCGTCCGAAGCCGCCGAAGCAGCGTGATTTGAGGTTGGGTTCGGGCCAACGGATCGGGCGAGTTTGCTTGGATTTGGTTGACACGGGCTGTTGAGGTTAAGATATTTGCGCCGCCGCAAAAAAGGTTTGCTGGCGTCATGTCCGCAATCATCCCCTCGCTGTCCGGTTTCCATGCAATTCGCTCTTAGAACCATTGCCATCGCTTGTTTGCTGTTCGCGTTTCAGCTGTACTGGCTGGGAAGGGTGGCGTCGGCCGACACATCGCGTCCGAATGTCCTGATCGTCATGGCGGACGATTGCACGTACAACGACCTGCCCATGTACGGGGGCGAGAACGCGAAAACGCCTCACTTGGAAGAGCTCGCCAAGCAGGGCCTGACGTTCGATCGAGCGTTCCTGGCCGAGGCGATTTGCCAGCCCTGCCGTGCGGAGCTGTATTCGGGGTTGTACCCGATGCGGAACGGTTGCAACTGGAACCACTCCGCCAGTCGCAGTGACATTGAGAGCATGCCGCAGCATCTTTCGCGGCAGGGGTATCGGGTGGGGTTGGCCGGCAAGGTTCATGTCTCACCTGAGTCGGCGTTTCCGTTCGAGGTGGTGGATGGTTGCGACAAGAACTGCGTCCGAAATCCGACTCGACCGATGCAGCTCGATTCCATTCGTGAGTTCATGGATCGCGATGACGCTCAGCCGTTTTGCTTGGTGGTTGCGTTGGTGGAACCGCATGTGCCTTGGGTGATGGGTGACGCCAGTGCGTATCCGCCTGGAAAGCTGAAGTTACCGCCCAACATTGGCGACACGCCGGAGACCCGGTCCGCGTTCGGTCGCTACTTGGCGGAGATCACTTACATGGATGGCCAGTTCGGGCAAATCATGAGCGAGGTGGATGCGGTTGGAAAGACAGAGGAGACGATGGTGTTGTTCACCTCCGAGCAAGGCTCGCAGTTCCCCGGCAACAAATGGACGAACTACAACACGGGCGTGCACACAGGGTTGATTGTGAAGTGGCCCGGCGTCGTTGCCGCAGGAACGAGGACGGATGCACTGGTGCAGTACGCGGATGTGTTGCCGATGTTGATGGACATCGCAGGGGCGGAACCTCGCCCCGAGGCGTTTGATGGATCCAGCTTCGCCGGTGTGCTTCGCGGTGAGAGCGATGTGCATCGCGAATATGCCTATGGGACTCACAACAATGTTCCCGAGGGACCGCCCTATCCCATTCGATCGATCACCGATGGCCGGTACCACTACATTCGCAATTTGCAGAACGAGAACCTGTACATCGAAAAGCACTTGATGGGCGTCAAGGGCAAGGGGGAGCTGAACAACAAGTACTGGCAAACGTGGGTGTACCAATGCTTTGACCAGCCCGAGATTCTGCGGCTGATTCAGCGGTACCAGTTGCGTCCCAAGGAGGAGCTTTACGATCTGGCCAGCGATCCCTATGAGATGAACAACTTGATCGAGGATTCAAGTTTGGCCGGAGTCCGTCACGAGCTCAGTGACGAGCTGGATCGATGGATGAAATCGCAAGGGGATCCAGGGGCGGAGCAAGACACGGTTGAAACTCACCGAGCGGCCAAGGCGGGCGAACATCGATTTGGAATTTCGCCGACCTCGGGTCGATTCGGCCCACGATGAATGGGGGGCGTCTGATTGAACAGGAGGCGTTTGTAGGGGCCGGCGTGATTGGCGATTTGCGTTTCGCCTGCGGGTCTCAGGGCCGAGCTTTTGACAGGTTGGGCCCTGGCCGTTCTGCTAAGTCGAAATGATCGATGTTTCTTTTGGCAACCCCGCATGAATGTGTTTCAAACTTTGGTGTCCAGTTGGCAGTTCTGGGCGGTGTTGTCGGCACTGGCGGCGGCGCTCACGGCGGTGTTTGCCAAGCTGGGTGTGAAGGGCGTGCCACCGGACGTGGCCACCTTTGTGCGGACAATCGTGATCTTGGTTTTTGTTTCCAGTCTGTTGTTTCTTAGCGGGCAATTTTCAATCGTTCGCTCGTTGTCACGGCGGTCGGTTGGTTTCTTGGTGTTGTCGGGACTGGCAACGGGCGCGAGCTGGATTTGCTACTTTCGGGCACTTGATCTTGGCAAGGCCGGGCAGGTGGCGAGCATCGACAAGATGAGCGTGGTCTTGGTGGCGATCATTGCGTTTCTGTTTCTGAATGAGCGGTTGTCGATGTTGGCAACGCTCGGTGTGCTACTCATTTCGGCTGGCGCCATTTTGGTCGCGGTTGCTGATTGAGAGACACTCGATCGCGTCGACTCGCCTGGCCAACGCTCGAATGAAGGTCGTGTCCGAGTGGTGCGCACAATCCAGCCCTCCGCAATGTCTCCAGTGATTGCATGTGGTGAGGTATTCAGGTTGAAGCAACCAGCGGTAGGATCGTGCGATCAAGTTCATCCGTTGACATCGTTGCTGATGATGGAAGGTGACAAACCGAATGGGGGTGAGGCCGAAGGTTGGTGATTCTGACGAGCCCGCGTGGGCGGTCCGCCGCACAAGATTTTGTTCCACCAGAGCCCGATCAGTGACATCAACACCCGTGGGATGTGGCGAACCGAAACCGTGCTCTCGCCCAGCGTCCGGGGGCGGTGCGAGACGCCGACTTCAATGACCTGTCGTCCTTCTTGGCGAGCCTGCAGCAGGATCTCGGAATTGACCAAGAATCCGTTGCCATGGATCTGAAGTTGTTGGGCCTGATCGCGGTGGAACATCTTGAGGGCGCAGTCGACATCGCGAACTCCCGTGCCCAGCAAGATTCGCGACAAGCTGTTGTAGACCTTCGAGTAAAAACAGCGAAGTGAGGTGTCTTGCCGGTCGATGCGGTACCCGCAAACGATGTCGTACCGCTCGGACAGCAAGGCAAATCGATCCAGTTCGGTGAGGTCGAACTGGCAGTCCGCATCGGTGAACACCACCAACGCGTGGTTGGCAGCGGCAAAGCCTGACCGAATCGCAGCACCATAACCTTGGTTGTCACGGTGTTGGACGATTCGCACGTGATCGTTTGTGGTCATGATCTCGCGAACGATTTTCGCGGTCTCGTCCGAGCTTCCGTCGTCCACCACGATGATCTCGAACTTGGTGGCCAGGCCTGACAGAGCCGAGGAGGCTTCATCGATGGCGGTCGCGATCACCGCGGATTCATTGAATGCCGGAAGGACCAGCGAAATCTCGATCTCCTTCGGCGTCAACAAGCGAAGCGGTGGAGGTGTTGTTGCGGGGGCCGAAGGGGCAATTGCTGTTGCGTGCATCCGTGCACTCCTTGGTTTTCGTGCTAAGGTCTTAGTAGTTCAGGACGGTGGAAAAGCGGTGTGAGCCGCAGGGGAAATCGACGTTGCCGGCGAAGAGGCAGGCTTCGTCAGTTTGTGCTTTGCAGCAGTTCGTGCATTTGCACGCGCTCTTCAAAGCGTTCGAAATCGCGAACGTTCACATCGAATTGATGCAGGGCGTTCGCGGTCCAGGCTGGCCAAGGGGACCAATCGCTTCGTTGGGAAGCCATCGCATTGGTTGGCAACCAGAGTTGTTGCACCATCGCGGTGCAGATCAACAAAGCGGACAGTGCCGCTGTGGAATGCCATTTGGATGGCTGGGCTTGGTGGGACGCAGCTTTCACCAAACGCTTGCTGCGTTGCACCAGGGCACTGGGGTGGTTCCCAAATGCGAGTGTTCCTTGAGGGGCGTCAGAGCGAGGAACCGAACTGCAGCATTCCGCGACTCGGGCCAGCGTTCGAAGGTAGTCGCCGAACTTGCCGGCGGTCCGCGCGGCGGCTTCGTCGCAAAGGTATTCTCGAATCAGTTCGGCGTTGGATGCGGCGGACCACACCAGCGGATGAAACCAGAACAGGGTGGAGCAAACGCCTTGCAGGAAATGCTGCATGGGGTGCTGAGTGCGAAGGTGTTCCAGTTCGTGCAGCAACACATGTTTCAGTGTTGCCTGTTCTTCGTCCAACAAGAAACTCGGAAGCACGATCACTGGTCGATGCAGTTGCCAGCAAAACGGGCCGGGAGCCAAGTCGGAGATCAAAATCGATAAACCATCTGGAGGTTGGCTGGTGATCTCAGAACGAGCGAGCATGGCGGTTGCGTCGATCTGGCGGCAAGCCTTTCGAAGGAAGCGTAGCAGCCGGATGCAGTTCGTCATTCGTCGGAACAGCGACGCCAAGACACCGGCGGCCCAAACGGCAGCCAAAACCATTGCGATTCTGCCTTGCCAGACTGAGAAGCCGAGGATCGCTTCGCGAGACATCCCGGTTGGGAAGTGGAGCAGTCGTCGGTGCGGCAACGCGAACGCAGCAGCGACCAAGCCGATCACGCAGAGGAAGCCGGCGGTGGAAAGTCGGCATGCCGAGCGAGCGTCGTCGGTGAGGCGTTGCAAGAGGAACGTCGCGGCGATCACAACGGTGACCTGAACGCAGAGTGTGCTGCCAACCTCGAAGGCGAAACGCCAGTCCATCACGAATCTCCCAGCTTGGCCGCCGCATCTTTGACGGCTTGAAGGTCATCCGCGGACACGGCGTCGGACTGCAAAAGACTGAGTACCAACGAGCGGGTGGAGCCGCCGAAAAGTTGTTCGGCGAGCGATTTCAGCATGCCTTCGCGGACTTCGTCGCGAGAAACCTTGGCGGTGTAGGTGAAGGCTCGGCCGATCTTCTTGCCTCGTCGAACGATGTTCTTGTCCTCGAGGATTTTCATGGTTGTCAGAACGGTGGTGTAGGCGAGGTCACGCTGGATGGCTTCCACCACATCGTTCACGGTCACGCATTCTTTGTCCCAGACGACGCCCATGACTTCGGCTTCGCATTTGGTGAGTTCGATCAGCTTCTTCTTTCGAGGCATGCGAGTTCAGCTTTCGAGGCAAGGGGGAGAGGGAAAAGGCGGTGAGCAGTCCGCTGGGTAGGCCACCGCAGGGGCAATCAAAATGAACGAAGCACGTCGGCAGGAATGATCGGGCAAAACCATGTGAGCCGTTTGGGCGTTCGCCCCGGTTGTACGTGGGAACAGTGGCGTTTGCCATCACAGTCCAAATCCCAAAAGACTCCCGCCGACCTGCTTAGCGGAGCTGGTTTCAAGGCAGCGTCGATGGTCGCAGGCGTGACCACTGATGGTAGAGAGACAGGTCGACATCCTCGCTGATGAACGAGACGTGGCCGTCTCCCCAGAGGAAGTTCGCGCCGCCTGGGTGACGGCTTGAGAAATCAGCTTCGTCGGCTAGCGGGTTGTTGATGCCTTCCAAGGCGGAACCAACCAGCCGAGCGGCCGCGTCTTCACCGGCCAGTTCAACGCCCAGCCAAGTGGAAGGGACTTGGGCCATGGTTCGTTCGCCGACCATCAAGGTGTGACTCAAGCCACGCGCAAAGTCGCGAAAACGCACGGGGGTGTTTTCGAGAAAAGCTCCGTCGCCAAGCGGTGCCGGAACAGAGTCGTCGGCTTCGATCGTTCCAAACACGCCGACGTAGTTGGCTGTGGGGAGCTGGACCATGGGATGCTCCGGCAATCTTTCGAGCATCTCTGTCTCGTGTTCTTCCTCTTCGCCGGTCTCTTCGTAGAGCGTGAACACCGGGTCGGTGATGTCCGAAGGGCACAGCATCGAAGCAAGTGAGGTTGATCGAGCCACGGCGTGGGTGGAATCGGAGACGCACTTCTGCCGATTGATTCCAGAGTACAGGACGGGTTGTTCCAGGTAGGGCAGCAGCGGAACGACCCATCCAAATGCTGATTGTGCTTCGCGGTCAAACGTCCATCCGGCAGGCAAGGTGCGGAGAGCTTGATGGTGGTTGTGCAGTGCCAGGCCGACTTCACGCAGATGGCTGGTGCACTGGATGCGACGCGTCGCTTCCCGGGCTTGACCGATCGCTGGCAGCAGCAGTCCCAGCAGGATGCTCAGGACCGAAATCGTGACCAGCAGTTCCAGGATCGTGAAAGCACGAGCCGAGTGGGGAGCAGGCGAACGCGTGATCGCGATCCTCGGGGCGACCAGCGACCCCGGATTCGGGATCAGTGCAGGTCGTCCACTGGAACGCGTGGGGATCTTCCGTTGATTGTGCATCTGTTTGACCACTTCCGTGTGAGCTGATTGGCACTGTTCTACGAAATGTTTAGTTGTTTGGCAATCCCTTTCTCGGAGCGGTTTGGTTTGCCAATTCAACGAAGCGGTTCTTCGCAGGCTTTTTTCGCGGGCATTGTTAGGTTGGCGGCCCGGCTTGTTGATGGCCCGTGTCGTTGGCCGCCCGCGTGACTGGCCGCCCGTGTCGTTGACTCGTCGCTCAGGTCGAGAGGACGCCTCCGCGTCGGGCCTTTTCCATTTCATTTCAGCTGCAGTCCGATCGCTGGGGCGCGATCAGATGACGGGGCAGACGTCGAACCATTCGCGTTTTTGGTCGAACATCCACTGCGAGCATTCTTCGGGGCCCCAGAGTCCGGTTGGGTAGTTGTGCAGCGGCGGAGAGGCGGGGCTTCGCCAGGCTTCGATGATCGGGTCGATGATGCTCCAGGCAAGTTCCACTTCGTCGCCGCGGGCAAACAGGCTGGCGTCGCCCTGGACCGCATCGAGCAGCAGTCGTTGGTACGCATCGGGCATTTCTTCGCCGCCGATCGAATCTTGGAAATTGAACTCCAAGTGATTGGTACGAGTTTTCATCCCTGCATCAGCGACCTTGGTTTCGAAGTGCAGTTGAATGCCTTCGGCCGGTTGGACTTGGATGACCAAGCGGTTGCCGAGTTTGTTGTGGCGTTTGGGGCCGCCGAACAATTGGTGAGGAACGTTTTTGAACTGGATGACGATCTGCGTCGTGCGGCACGACATGCCTTTGCCGCTGCGCAAGAAGAACGGCACACCCTGCCAACGCCAGTTGTCGCAGTACAGTTTCAATGCCGCGAAGGTTTCGGTCTGGCTGTCCGGCGGCACGCCTTCTTCTTGCAAGTAGCCATCGTATTGGCCGCGGACGGTTTGGGCCGCGAAATCGCCGCCGGTCATTTTGCGGACGCTGTGCAGCACCTTGACCTTTTCGTCACGAACCAAGGTCGCGTCGAATTTTGCTGGCGGTTCCATCGCCGTGATCATCATCAGTTGCAGGATGTGGTTTTGGAACATGTCGCGGAGGATGCCGCTGTTGTCGTAGTACCCGGCTCGGCGGCCAATGACGACTTCTTCGGCCACGGTGATCTGCACGTGATCGATGTAATTGCGATTCCAAAGCGGTTCAAAGATGCTGTTGGCAAATCGCAGTGCGAAGATGTTCTGGACGGTTTCCTTGCCCAGGTAGTGATCGATCCGATAGATCTGGTCTTCGCGAAAAACGTGGTGGATCGATTCGTTGAGGTTTTGAGCCGTTTTCAGATCGGTGCCAAACGGTTTTTCGATGATCACGCGTCGAGCGCCATTCTGGTCGCAGGCCAATCCCGCGTCACCGAGTTGCTGGATGGCTTCTTCGTACAACTGCGGCATTGTCGACAGGTAGTAGACGCGCCCTGTCGGTTGGCCTTCTTCGATTTCGTCCAGGAACTTCGCGAGGGATTGGAAGGAGTCCGCGTCTTTGATGTCACCGGGCTGATAGTAGATGTTGGGCGCGAAGGAGTCCCAGGCCTCGGCGCGGAAGGATTTGCCGACGTACTTCTCCGTCGTTTCGCGAAGTGATTCACGCCACTGCGAATGTTCGTAGGGACTGCGCGAGACGCCCACGATGCGAGTCGATTCCGGCAAGCGTCCGCGAGAGAAGAGGCGGAAGAGCGCGGGGATCAGTTTGCGGCTGGTCAGGTCGCCACTGGCACCGAAGATGACAATTGTATTGGACATGGTCTGCGCTGCGGGTCAAAAAGGATCGCGGTCAAACGGAAATAGAATCGAGATGAGCTTTGGTGGGCCAGAACCGACGTTCGCAGCAGGGAGTTGTGCCTGGCAGGCGCCCGGCGGATTCCTAGGGCTCAATCGTCGTCGTCTGGTTTGTCTGGGTCGAAGGGTTCGGAATCCAGGTATTCCGTGCCACTGGGATCGAACCCGCCGGAACCAAAATCATGATCGTCCAGGAAGGCTTCGTCGACATCATCATCGAACGCCGAAAAGTCCTCGTCGATCGTGCCGGGGTCCATCAGGTGTTCAGGGATGTCGCGGCCGTCATCCGGAATCCAGCGAATCGTGGGGCGAGGCGGATCGGAGAGCGATTGGTCGCATTCCATTGCCAACCAGGTCTGGCCGCCAGGGCCATCGGCCGTGTCGCCCGTCGTCACTTCTTCATCGCCCGCTAACAAATACAGCGAAGCGTGGCGGAGGAATCGTTCGACATCTTCGGCAACGTATTCTGAAAGCGGAAACACGGCTTCCATGTCCGGCAGATCGAACTGGCCGTTGCCCACGGTGTCCATGATCGCGAATCGATTGTCATCGACGTACACCCGGACATTGGTCCACATGTCCAGCGGTGGCAATTCCAGGTTCCAAGCGTGATTGAGTCCTTGGCGGAGGACGTTTTCGTCACACAGGACCTCGCCGCCGGGATTGAAGTAGCAGATCGCGTCGGGCGACTCGAGCAACGCGGCAACCGCTTTGGTCAAGAAGTGCAATTCGTCGATGGCTTCGTAGTCGTCAGGCACCAGAGGCAGGTCATCGTCGTCCTCCTCTTCGTCTTCTTCGGTGCCCAACACATAGCTGATCAGCAATCGGATATGGCATGTGTGCTCGGATTGGATGTCCGGCATATCGTCCCAGTGCCGCGTTTGGTCGCAGGCTCGCGAGAGGCATCCGGGGAACGCGAGCGGCCCGAATTGGCCGAGTGACCAAGCGACGAATCGCTCCGGTGATTCATCGGGATCGCCCATGTCGTCGGGCCAGGGGATCGATGCTGGGGTGACCAGCAAGTGACCGCCGACTTCGGGCCGGAATTCATAGATCAGTGTTTCAGGGGAATCCTCGTCGTCCAGCGATTCCTGGCGACCAGCCAACTGAAACTGCTTCAGACGCGATTGGATTTCGTCCAACTCGAGCGGACGGCGCAATAGCACGCACATGCCCTGGGTGAACAATCCTTTCGCCATCAATCCAAATCTCCGAATCCGGTGGGTTTCAAACCGCGGAGTTTACCCGCATTGCATCGGTCTCACGACCCCTGCATCAGCCGCCGCAGTGGAGTTGCTTGGGGGCAGTGTTCGAGCGTTCGAGGATCACTCCAGGATTCTTGCTCGAACCGTCTCATGCAGGGGATGGTCTCCGCCCCACCGGGGGTCTCATGACGGGAATGACGTCGCATTCTGAGACGATTTCTGCTGATCGGAAGTGATGATGTCAATTTGATAACCATCACGGCGATCGATTTTCCGCGACAGCAAGTCGGGCGGCGGACGGCAGGCCGAGCAGTGCCACTTTGGGGGTTTCTCAACCTTCAATTGCTTCGAATGTGAGATCAGGCTCCACTGCAAAAACCAGCAGGGGGCCTCTTCGCGTGGCCGTCCCCCCGCAGTCCGGTCTAAGATCCTTTCTTGCGGCGGGGCGCAAACGGTAAAGTCGGTTGCAGGGCTCACGCAGGGGTGTTTTGTGATCCGTTTGTGACGGACGACGGTCTTCATCGATTTACTTTGAAACGACCGAATGGGTTGGGGTGAACAAGTCGATTCAACGTTCTTCAACAACAAATCGTTGTTAAAAATGGGGTGAGCACGATCCCCGAAGCGGCGGGCGGCGTATTCAAATTTGTTCCTTGGTTGCCGAAGGTGGCGGGGCGGCTTGCCCTTCGCCGGCGGACGGAAAATTGATCCGACCATTGGAAAGAAATCGATATTTGTTAGCACCGATTCAAAGTTCAGTTGTGCCAGTTTTGTGACATGGAACGATTAAAAACACCCTGTTAGTGAAGTGAAGTTCTCTGGAGTAGGGGGATAAAATTGAGCGTTCTTTTCTTTCTTAAACGGCACTGTCGCTGGAGGGGATGGTCGGAAACCCCTGTTTTTGCTTGCATTGCGTGTTTTAAGACTTTTCCGGCATGGGGAGTGCGTAATTGACATCGCTCGAATGACCGGATCGTCCCTAGCCTCTTGGTGTTAATAAGCTAAGGTTTAACGTGCAAAGGATCGTGCGGTGCGATGTCGATGGACAAATGAGTCACATGTCAACTATGCCGGTTTTCGCCGTTAGTTGTTTGAGTTACAAACCATTTTACCCACTTCGATTGCCCAGCAGCCCTCCACGGCTCCCGCTCATACCTCTTATCCGAATGGAAATTACTGATGTCAAAACGCTTATTGATCGTCGACGACCACGAAGTCTCCCGGCTGGGAACTCTCTCCGCCCTCGAAGGGACTGGAATCGAAGTGGTTGCGCAAGCTGACAAGGCTGCCGACGCTCTTGAGATCGTCTCCAGTACCCCTCTTGATGCCGTGTTGCTTGACATCCGGATGGAGGGTGGTGACGGGCTGAACACGCTTGGTCGTATCAAACTCGATCACCCTGATCTGCCGATCCTGTTGTTCTCGGGTTATGACAACCCCACCTACGTCGCCCGAGCAGTGGCTCTCGGCGCTTGTGGTTACATCCTGAAAACGGCGCCCGTCGAACGATTGATCGAAGCCTTGAACTTGGCATTCGACGGTCAGCAATCTTGGACACGCGAAGAACTTCGCCGCGTCACAGGTGCCTTGGCGACTCCTCGCATGAACCAAGACATCGACGTGCCGTTGACTCAGCGTGAAAGCGAAGTGTTGCGTCAAATGGCGTTGGGTTTGACCAACAAAGAGATCGCCAAGATGTTGGGCATCAGCTACGAAACCGTCAAAGAGCACGTGCAGCACATCCTGCGTAAGCTCGGCGTTTCGGACCGGACCCAAGCTGCCGTGTGGGCCGTTCGCAAGAACTTGGTCTGATCCCGATCCTTGAAGAGAGGTCGTCCTTGATCCCTGCGATTGGGGCGACCAGTGTATTCAACAGACGTCTCGCAATTCGGCAAAGCAATCTTGCTTCGGCCGAACTTCTGTTTCGCGGACGTGTCTGACCATTGGGCGAGTTGATCGATTCCTCGTCCCGCCAGGCTCCCCCTGGCCTGCATTCGTGAATGAGCCCTTGCTGGAATGGTCGCCGCAGCGTGACCGTGTGCCAACACAGCTAGCGAGTGCCGCAGACTGTTCATTTCGACGCCATTTTGGGCCGTGAAATGTTCTGGAAAAACGCTAAACTGCTCGCTTGTTCCATCTACTTTTTTCTTGACTTCTGTTCCGGACGTGCTTGATGTCTCCTAGAAAAGGCAGCGATTTCGCTGGTCTGTCTACCGCCATTGTGACCCCCTTTCGCGATGGACAAGTCGACGAGAAACGTTTGGCCGAACAAATCGACTTTCAAATCGATGCTGGCGTGACTTGCATCGTGCCATGCGGAACGACGGGTGAGTCACCCACGTTGACTCACGAAGAACACGAACGAGTGATCTCGTTCACGATCCAGCATGTCGCGGGTCGAGTGAAGGTCATGGCTGGCACGGGCAGCAACAGCACCGCCGAAGCACTGCGTTTGACTCGTCGTGCCGCATCCGAAGGTGCCGATGCAACCTTGCAGGTCGCACCTTATTACAACAAGCCAACGCAAGAAGGCATGTTCCAGCACTTCCGTGCAGTTGCAGAAGCCGTCGACATTCCAGTTTGCGTTTACAACATTCCTGGCCGCTCGGCAAAGAACATCGAAGTCGACACGATCGTGCGATTGGCAGAATTGCCAGGGATCACGATGGTCAAAGAAGCGACCGGTTCCTTGGATCAATGCACGGCGATTTTGGGTGCGACGAACCTGACCGTGTTGTCGGGTGACGATTCGTTGACCTTGCCAATGATGAGCGTGGGTGCCGAAGGCGTGATTTCAGTCGCTGCCAACTTGGTGCCCTCAGTGATGTTGGAAATGGTTCAAACGGCTGCTGCGGGTGACTACACCAAAGCTGCTGAGCTGCACCATCGTTTGTATTCGTTGTGCAGCAAGATGCTGGGGCTTGCGACCAACCCGATCCCTGTCAAAGCCGCGATGCAAATGGTCGGTCGCGACACCGGCGAGATGCGTTTGCCGATGGTCCCATTGGACGACGCAGACCGAGCGACCCTGCAAGAGACCCTGGTGAAGTTCGGGATGGAACCCGCCATCGCCGGCCAATTGCAAGCCAGCGGTGCGTGAGCAGTTGGTGACTCGAAGACACTGAATTTAGAAAGTGCGGTTTCCAGAACGGATGCCGCATTTTTTGTGCGCTCGCAGGGATGGGCAACCGAATTCGTGGATGGTGAATGGCACCAATCGGCACGCCGACGCAGCACGCATTCACAGGGGCGCGTGCTCATCAGTCGCGGAGCGACGACAGCCGAAAGCCTTGGGTTTCAACCCAAGGTCACCAACACCACAACACGTCCCCCCAGTCGCGGAGCGACGGCATCCGGGAACGCGTTCCGAACCTCTGCCGCCGCTTCGCGGCTTGTCCGTTTTGATGCTGGCTCACGAGGCCTCGGGTTGAAACCCGAGGCTGCCAGCTGCCACCGCTCCGCGGTTGAGTTTGCCAACGCAGCACGCATTCACAGGGGTGCGTGCTCACCAGTCGCGGAGCGACGACAGCCGAAAGCCTTGGGTTTCAACCCAAGGTCACCAACACCGCGACACGTCCCCCAAGTCGCGGAGCGACGACATCCGGGAACGCGTTCCGAACCTCTGCCGCCGCTTCGCGGCTGGTCCGTTTTGATGCTGGCTCACGAGCCCTCGGGTTAAAACCCGAGGCTGCCAGCTGTCACCGCTCCGCGGTTGTATTCGCCAACGCAGCACGCATTCACCGGGGTGCGCGCTCACCAGTCGCGGAGCGACGACATCCGAAAGCCTTGGGTTTCAACCCAAGGTCACCAACACCGCGACACGTCCCCCAAGTCGCGGAGCGACGACATCCGGGAACGCGTTCCGAACCTCTGCCGCCGCTTCGCGGCTGGTCCGTTTTGATGCTGGCTCACGAGCCCTCGGGTTAAAACCCGAGGCTGCCAGCTGTCACCGCTCCGCGGTTGTATTCGCCAACGCAGCACGCATTCACCGGGGTGCGCGCTCACCAGTCGCGGAGCGACGACATCCGAAAGCCTTGGGTTTCAACCCAAGGTCACCAACACCGCGACACGTCCCCCAAGTCGCGGAGCGACGACATCCGGGAACGCGTTCCGAACCTCTGCCGCCGCTTCGCGGCTGGTCCGTTTTGATGCTGGCTCACGAGCCCTCGGGTTAAAACCCGAGGCTGCCAGCTGTCACCGCTCCGCGGTTGTATTCGCCAATGCAGCACGCATTCACAGGGGCGTGTGCTCGCCAGTCGCGGAGCGACGACATCCGAAAGCCTTGGGTTTCAACCCAAGGTCACCAACACCGCGACACGTCCCTCAAGTCGCGGAGCGACGACATCCGGGAACGCGTACGGAACACCTGCCGCCGCTTCGCGGCTGGTCTGTTTTGATGCTGGCTCACGAGGCCTCGGGTTGAAACCCGAGGCTGCCAGCTGCCACCGCTCCGCGGTTGTATTCGCCGACGCAGCACGCATTCACAGGGGTGCGTGCTCACCAGTCGCGGAGCGACGACAGCCGAAAGCCTTGGGTTTCAACCCAAGGTCACCAACACCGCGACACGTCCCTCAAGTCGCGGAGCGACGACATCCGGGAACGCGTACGGAACACCTGCCGCCGCTTCGCGGCTGGTCCGTTTTGATGCTGGCTCACGAGGCCTCGGGTTGAAACCCGAGGCTGCCAGCTGCCACCGCTCCGCGGTTGTATTCGCCGACGCAGCACGCATTCACAGGGGTGCGTGCTCACCAGTCGCGGAGCGACGACAGCCGAAAGCCTTGGGTTTCAACCCAAGGTCACCAACACCGCGACACGTCCCTCAAGTCGCGGAGCGACGACAGCCGGGAACGCGTTTCGAACCTCTGCCGCCGCTTCGCGGCTGGTCCGTTTTGATGCTGGCTCACGAGACTTCGGGGTGAAACCCGAGGCTGCCAGTTGTCACTGCTCCGCGGTTGAATTCGCCAATTCAGCAAGCAATCACAGGGGCCAAACGCCCGCCACCGCGGGGGGGCGGAAAGCGTGCGCGTCGCGGTTGCCGTTAGGCCCCGGCCAGTTCCGATTGGGCGTCGACACTTTCACCCGATTGCCAAACGGTGAAATCGTTCTCGTCCCGGATCACTCGGTTGTAGGTCGTGTCGCGTTCGATCGGATCCCGGCCGGCTTCGCGAATCAGGTCTTTGATTTGGTCGACGGACATGAACTCGGGAGTCTTGGCGCCCGCGTCGTGGTAGATCAATTCGTGTCGGACGGTTCCGTCGATGTCGTCCGCACCGTAAGCCAAAGCGGTCTGGGCCGTTTCAATTCCCAGCATGATCCAGTACGCCTTGATGTGCTGGATGTTGTCCAGCATCAGGCGGCTGATCGCCATGGTTCGCAGGTCCATCAGCCCCGAGGGCTTCTTCAGATCTGAGAGCTTCGTGTTGTCAGGGTGAAACGCCAACGGAATGAAGACCTGGAACCCGTTCGTTTTGTCCTGCAATTCTCGCAACCGCATCAAGTGATCGATGCGGTGGAAGGCTTTTTCGACGTGGCCGTAAAGCATTGTGCAGTTGGTCTTCAAGCCAATTCGATGGGCAGTCCGATGAATTTCCAGCCATGCCGGCGTGTTGGCTTTGTGTTCGCAAAGTTGGTCGCGAACTTCGGGGTGGAAGATCTCGGCTCCGCCGCCGGGCATGCTGCCCAGACCCGCGGAACGCATGTCGTCTAGGACCCACTCGAATGACTTCTTGGTTTGGAATCGGAACCAATCGATTTCGACGGCGGTCCACGCTTTCAAGTGAATCTTGGGGTAGTTCTCTTTTAGCATCGAGATGATGTCGCGGTACCACTCGTATTTTCGTTGGTGGTGCAGGCCGCCGACGATGTGCATTTCGGTGCAACCGTTGGCCGTCGCCTCGGCACCTCGATGCAGGATTTGCTCGTCGGTCATCGCATAGCCGTTCTCGTCGCGAAGGTCTTTGCGGAACGCACAGAAGCGGCACCGGTACACACACACGTTGGTTGGGTTGAGGTGCGTGTTGATGTTGTAATAACCAACGTTGCCGTTCTTTCGTTCACGAACGAAGTTGGCCAATTCGCCGACTTGTTGAATCGAAACCTCGGGATCGTACAGGAACAAACCGTCTTCCATTGACAGGCGTTGTTCAGATTCGACCTTGTCACGAATTTCGCGAAAACGGGCGTCTCGTTCGTTGGCTTGCATGGTGAAAATTCGAGAGGAAGGCAAATCGAGAATGAGTCGTTGACAGCACTAAATGCTCAACCGCTAAACGAAGCAGTCAATCACTCCGGCGGCCATCAATATCAAACTAACGATGGCATTGGTATGAAAAAAGGCTTGGTTGACGCGAGACAGGTCGTCCGGCGAAACCAATCGGTGCTGGTAGATGACCAGGGCCGCAGTCAGCACCACCGCCACGATGAAAATGCCGCCCAGCCCTGACGAGCCGCCGGTCCAGGCCAACAGTCCCAGAGCCAGAATCATCGCGACATGAGAGGCGGCCGCAACCCGCAATGCCCCGGAAACGCCGCGGCGTGAGGGGACGCTGTGCAGCCCTTCGGCGGAATCAAACTCGGCGTCCTGGCAGGAATAGATGATGTCAAAGCCCGCGACCCAGAAGGCGACGGCAACGGCCAACCAACCAGGGACCCAGAAATCGGCTGGGAACTGGAGCACGATTTCGCCTCGGATGGCAGCCCAAACGCAGAGCGGCGAAAGGCTGAGTGCCACGCCCAACCAAAGGTGGGCCGAAGAGGTGAAGCGTTTCGCGAGTGAGTAACCGCACAAAAACAGCAACACGGGCAGCGAGGCAAACAGCGGCAACCGATTGGGCAAAAACAGCAGCGTGGCGGCGACGAAGCCCACCCCGCAAAGAATCGTGAACGCTAGCACCGCAGGTGCCGACAACACCCCCGCGGGAATGTGCCGAGTCGCGGTCCGCGGGTTCGCGGCATCGATCCGGCGATCGACCCAGCGGTTGAATGCCATCGCGGCACTGCGAGCCAAAACCATGCACAGCAGAATCCCCAGGATGTCTTGCACCCGGACATGGGGGTAAATCGGTGCGGCAGTGGTGCTGGGCACGTCACCCGAAGTTGCGAGCGTGGTCGACGCCGTGTTCGTTGCCGCTGTGGACAACGGCGTTGCTGGAAGCGGTGTCGCCCAGGCCAAAAACGCGGCCAGAATTGCAAACGGCAGTGCAAAGATCGTGTGTGAAAACCGGATCAGGCCCAGCCAGTCGTTGAGTTTTGCCATGGTGATCGGTTCCCTCAGGCGTCCTTCCAACGTTGGATCAGCCCGTTGTCCAACCCGATCTGGTCCATGATGCGGGCGACCACGAAATCAACCAAGTCCTCGAGTCGTTGGACGTCGTGATACCAGCCCGGCATGGCGGGCAAGATCACAGCGCCGGCCGCTGCCAGCCGATGCATGTTCTCGATTTGCAGAACGCTCATGGGGGTTTCTCGCGGCACGAGGACTAACTTACGGTGTTCTTTGAGGTGCACTTCGGCGGCGCGTTGGATCAGATTGGACGCGGCTGATCTGGCCACGCCGGACAGGGTGCTGCCGCTGCAGGGGCAGAGCACCATGGCATCGGTCAGGAACGACCCGCTGGCGATTGGCGTCATGTAGTCGTCGTGTTGATGGTAGTGCAGGCGGTCATCGCCGTCGGAGTCGATTGGGTCAAACTGCGGGGCTGGTTCGCTCGCCCACGCCGCGACGCAGCCGAGCAATTCATTCAGGTTGATCGCGCGCAGGTTCAACTTCAGGCCCATCTCTTGCTGCAGCACCGCTGCGCCACTGGGGCTGATTGTCAGATGCACCTCGACATTGGGATCTCGCCGCATGATTTGCAGCAGTCGAACCGCGATCGGGGCGCCCGAGGCTCCCGTGATCGCCAGCACGATCCGCCGGCGTTTCGGTCCGTCGATCATGTGCTCACCAAGGCTTCGTCTTCGCGTTGAGCCGCCAGTTCGGCATGCGTGGTTTTTCCGCCTGGCTTTTCGCCCACGTAAATGGTCGCAACACCCAGGGTCAGTGGTCGGAACGTGACATGGAGCAAGCCGATGTCTCGCATCCGTCCGGCAAGTGCATCGCCGCAGGGAAATTTGCCCACCGATTCGGGCAGGTACTCGTACGCGGACTTGTCGTTGCGAGCCATCCATTGGCCGATGCGAGGCAAGACATGTCGGAAGTAAAAACTGTAAGTCTGCTTCAGAACCGGCAGTGTGGGCTGCGAGAACTCCAGCACCAGGACTTGCCCACCGGGCTGGCAAACGCGAGCCATTTCGGACAGGCCTTGGTCGGTGTCGGCGATGTTCCGCAATCCGAAGGCGACTGTCACGCACTGGAAGGCGTTGTCATCGAAGGGGAGGGCCATCGAGTCGGCCTCCAAAAATGGAATCGTTTGCCGGCCGGAACCGCCCGCTGTGTCGCGAACGCGCGCGGCTTCTTTGTCGCGAGCGATTTCCAGCATCGCGTGACAGAAATCACTGCCGATGACTTGGACGTCGGGGCCGGCGGCCAGGGCAATTGCAATTGCCAGGTCGCCGGTGCCGCAGCACAGATCCAAGATCGGGGCATCGCCTTCGATCTTCAGCGTTTGGACCGCTTTGCGACGCCACCACTTGTCGATGTTCAACGACAGCAGGTGGTTCATCACGTCGTATCGCGGAGCGATCTGGCGAAACATTTCGCGAACTCGCTCCCCGCTCTTGTCCAAACCGTCGACCGTTGTCGGAGGATTCGCTGACTCATCCGCCGAAGCATTGGACTGGTGGGACCGGTCTACGTTTGGGACACTCATGCGACGACTTAGAAAGGCAACGAGAAGGAAGGGGAAGTGGTTTCGTGCGAGTGCTGCTATTTGACATCGACGGGACGCTTTTGACGACCGCGGGTGGCGGGAATCGGGCGCTCCGGCAAGCGATTGAACAAGAATTTTCGGTCGAAAATCCGGACACCGAGATCTCATTTTCGGGCCGCACGGATCGCAGTCTGATGGTGGAATTGTTGCAGCGGAACAGGGTTTCGCCGACAGACGCCAATTGCGGCCGGTTGCGACGTCGTTACGGGGCTCTGTTTGGGGGCGAGCTGCGTCGCTCGGGAGGCACCCTGCTGCCGGGCGTCCTGCCTTTGTTTCAGGCTCTGCAGTTGGTCCCCAACTTAGACGTTGCTGTCATGACCGGGAATTTCCCTGAGACGGCAACACAGAAATTGGAGTATTTCGAGATTCGTCGCTGGGTCCGCTGGATCATCGGAGGCGACCTGGACGTGCACCGTGACGACATGGCGCGGCGAGCGGCGACGTGGGTGGCTCGGCGGCACGGGGACGCTCACCAGCAAACCATTGTGATCGGTGACACTCCCGCCGACGTGCTGTGCGGGCGAGCGATCGGGGCAAAAACGCTGGCCGTCAGCACCGGCGAATTCTCTCGCGAAGAATTGGCACCAACGGAGCCCACGATGTTGCTGGACGATTTGTCGGACACCGAGCGAGTCGTCCGATTTCTGGTCGACGATGAGCTTTCGCCCCTGCCCGTGCGTAGCAACCACTGAAGCCGAACAGCTGGCATCTGGGCAGCCATTCATTCATTCATTCATTCATTCAGGCAGGCAGGCAGGCAGGCAGCGGCGCTTGCAGTGAAAGCTGGGGGCGGTTCGTGGTCCTCGCTTTGGGTCCGCGTTGCCAACGGCCAAGTGCGGCCACCCGGGTGGGGTGGAAGATGGGCTGGGCCGATGAATCCCTGCCAAGCGGCGATGTCCAGCCGGCGGGATGGCTCAACTGCAGACGGGGCGGGTCGGCTGACAATCGAAAATTCGCCCGACCAGGTTCATGAGCATTCTTGAGCGAATCCGCGAATTTTTTCGCAACTCAATTCGAATCGGTGTTGTGAACAATGGGCTTCGTTTCGTAACGTCCCTGCCATGAACGTTCTCCGTCAACGCTCCGAAACAGCTTTCCTCGCGGTCACCCTTGTGTGGGCCTGCGTTGCGACCGGCTGCTCGCAAAACCCGTACTTGGCGGGCGGGGGCACCTCCGTGTGGCAACCACCACCGAGCACGACCGCAGTCAATGGCATCCAAGCCCAGGTCTCGGAACTGAACCGACGCGTTCAGCTTCTGGACGACAACAATCGTCAGCTCACCACTCAGTTGGCGCAGAGCGAACAGCAAGCCCAGGTATATCGCGACGAACTGAATTTGGTTCGCAAGCAATTGTCTGACACCACGCAGCAGTACGAGTCCGCTCGGATTGTGGCTCAGGACGCACAGACGCAAGCAAGAAGTTTCCAGGCGTCGGCTCAGATGCGTGGCGGGGCGACGATTCGCGCCAACACGAACCTCAACCAGATGGCGGGGCGTTTGAACCTCGGTGGTTTGAAGGTGGAGCAAGACGGCGAAGTCCTGCGGGTCATTTTGCCGAGCGACCAATTGTTTGCTCAAGGAACCGGGCAGCTTCAGCCTTCCGCGGGATCGGTCTTGGACCCCACCGCGGCTCAGATTCGGGCGGTGTTCCCGCGGCAGCGAATCGGCATCGAAGGCTACACCGACAATGCACCGGTGTATGGCGGAGCGGCAGGCAGTGCTCATCAACTCACCTCCGCGCAAACAAGTGCGGTGCTGGATTGGCTGACTCGCCGAAGCGGCATGCCTGCTCAGCAGTTGTTCACCGTCGCCCAGGGATCCAATAACCCTCGCCAAGACAACGCGACTCCCGCTGGACGAGCCGCGAATCGCCGCGTCGAATTGGTGATCTACCCCGAGTCATTCTGATCTCCCGGGTGGTGATCGCCGAGTTTGGCGGTGGAGAGTGAAGGCGGGTGTTAGCTCAGGTCGACCTTGCCGTCGCTGGTTCCGAATTGTTCCGCTTGGATTCCCATCGCGTTGAACATCGAAACATACAGATTGCACAAACGCGATTTCTCGGCAGCAATCAGGCGACGACCGGTGCGAATCGCTCCGCCGCCTCGACCGGCGAGCAACAGCGGCAGGTTTTCGATGTCGTGTTTGTTGCCGTCCCGAATCGTCGATCCAAACATCACCATCGAGTTGTCTAGCAGTGTTGTGTCGCCTTCTTTGAGCGATCGCATGCGGTCGATCAAGTAAGCGTATTGCTCGATGTGCCAGGTTCCAATTCGCTCGTATTCAGCGATGCGATCGGTTTCATTGCGGTGGTGTGAGATCCCGTGGAAGGAACTGTTCACACCATCCAGGAACGAGAAGTTGCGACCGGTTTGAGCGTTGCCCATCATGAACGTCGCGACGCGAGTGGAATCGGTCCAAAACGCCAGCACCATGATGTCCATCATCAGACGCACATGCTCGACGTGTTGTTCGGGCAAGCCCGGTCCAGGTCGCGGGACATCGATCTTGCCTTCGTTGATCCAGCGCCGTTGCGGCTTCATCGACGCTTCAATGCGTTGCTCGACACTTCGCACGCTTTGCAGGTATTCGTCCAGCTTGGCGCGGTCTTCACTGCCGAGTTGGCGTGATAACCCACGAGCGTCTTCGAGGACGATGTCCAGCACGCTGGTCGTGTCTCGCTGAAGTGACTTCGCGACTTGTGGATCGTGCAGGTTCAGCCCGGAGACGGGCGGTGAGGCTGCGCCACCACGGAACAGTCGATCGAATGCGAGTTGCGGGACGATCTCGTTGGGCAACGGTGTGTGCCGGTCTCGCCAGGCGATGTGAGATCCGTAGATGCGAGTGAAGCCGCCACCGACATTGTCGACGCCGGTGTACGCGGAATCGACCCCCAATTCCAAACTGGGAAGCGGCGTGTGGGAACCGATTTTGGAAGCGATGAATTGGTCAGCCGACATGCTGCCGGTGTCCATGTCGCGACCGGACGTTCGCAGCACAAAGCCGCCCGACAAGAACGCGGGCACTTTCGGCCAGTGACCATTCCGCATGTTCACGTTGGGATGGTGCAGGTTTTCCAGCAAGAGGACATCGTCGCGAACGTCTGCCAGTGGTTGGAGCATTGGCGTGAGTTCGAATTGGTCGCTGTTCTCCTTCACGGAAGGTGTCCAGTTGGCGGGGTTCACGCCGTTGGGCATGAACAAGAACGCAGCGCGAACGGGAGGCCGGTCGAGTGGTTTGACCTTGCCGTTCTCGTCGACTGCTGGCGCGGAATCGTCCGGGGACTCGCCGGCCATCGCATGCAGCCAGGGCAGGCTCATCCCGATCGCCGAGCCTTGCGACAGTCCACTCAACAGGCGACGTCGTGACAGGCGGGCTCGCTTGGTTCGAATCAGCATTGTCTAGCCTCGGTTTTGAAAGGGAACGCTTTGAATGATGGCGTGAATCAATTCGCGAGTTTGCAGATTGTTTTCGAGCAATCGGTTGCGAATGGAATCGATGGTGCAGGCGTCGGCTTCTTCCAGGCTTCTTGCCAGTGCGAATCCAAGCATGCGGCGAATGTACTCGTCCAGGAAGGCGTCTTGGCGAGCCATCAGCACCGCCCTCAGTTCATCGACACCGTCAAACGTTTCACCGCTTGGCATTCGTCCGGAACTGTCAATTTCGGGGAGGCTCTTCCATTTTTCTGGATTCTTCTTTGCCTTCTCTTGCCACACGGCTTCACTGTCTGGACCGCGTTCTCGATCACGCCAACGGCCGATGACGTCGAAGTTTTCAAGAGCGAATCCGATCGGGTCAATCAAATCGTGGCAGGCGGCGCAGGTGGGATTCTCGCGATGTTGTTCCAGTCTCTCGCGGACGGTTGTTTTGCCAGATTCCTTTTCACCGCCAGGCAGCGATGGCACGTCCGGCGGAGGCGCGGGAACTCGAGTTCCGAAGATGGTTTCCAGGACCCAGGCTCCACGAAGAACGGGGCTGGTCCTTCGCGAGTAACTGGTCAGCATGTGAACGGCACCCAGGCCCAATGCGCCGGCACGCCGCGAAGACTCGGGGTCGTCGTCCGTTTCGACCGGCAAAAACGCGTTCTTGTCGCCGTTCCAAGTCTTGGCGGTGTGATCCATGCCGTAGTGTTTCGCCAGTCGATGGTTGACGACGACCGTGTTGGAATCGATCCAGTTTGTGACCGGCCGATTTTCGCGAACCGTCCAAGCCATCGTTTGTCCGACTTGTTCGCGAAGATCGCGGACCAATTCATCGGTGTAGGCCGGTTTGAAGAAGCTGGTGTCAGGGATGACCGTGTTGCCGACAGCGGTCGTTCCAAGCCATTGGCTGGCGAAGGCATCCGTGAAACGTTTCGAACGTGGGTCCGCGAGCATCCGGTCCACTTCTTCGCGGAGCGTTTGGGGGACGCTCAATTCATTTTGTTCGGCCAGTTTCAAAAGACGTTCATCCGGCAGTGAGTACCACAGGAAGAATGAGAGCCGAGTTGCCAATTCCATGTCCGAGATCGGATGAATGCCCGGCGAGTCGTCGTCCGCTTCGCTGATGTAAAGGAAGTGAGGCGATGTCAAAACGGCTTGCAAAGCCAGTTGCAGGGCGGCCCGTGGTGTCTCGCCTCGTTTGACCACGTGATCGAACAAACGCATCCATCGATCGATCGTGGAGGACTCAATCGGGCGACGCCAAGCTTGCCGGGCAAACCGCGAGAGTGCCGTCTTGGCATCTGCGCGCGACAAAGCGTGTGTGAGCGCATCCTGGTCGGGTGAGAGCCCCAGGACTTTTGCGGTGGCGGACAAGCGTTTCCGCAGCGACTCGCCGCCGTGCTTGGTGAACTCACGAGAGAATTTTTGCTGGAGTCGATCGATGGGAGTCTTCGCGTTCTGGCTCGCGAATTCGCGAGCGATGTCGGATACCTTTTGGCGATCGCGTTCGAGCTGCTGGCCCTTGCGATACTCCACGCGAGGCAACTGCAGCAGCCGGACTTGTTCGATCGGTGGTGCATTTGCTCCCGTTGCATCTGCATCGGTTGCGTCTGCATCCGCGAGTGAAGTGCGGACCGCGATGACGTGCTGTCCCTTTGGCAACGAGACGGTCATCCAGTGTTGGCCATCACGGCGATCGTTTGGAGACAGTGTCCCGGCGACGATGCCGTCGACTCGAACCTGGACCTGTGTCTGTTCAGGGACCTCTGGAGGCAGGCGGATCCACAGCCCGAATGTTTCGGCGGTGCTGCTTAGCAACGAATGCTTCACGTCGGATGCGCCGGCACGCGTTTCGAATTCAATGACCCGGGGCGCCAGCACGATGGCTTGGTCGATGACGTCGGACGCAACCTCCAAGTAACGTTCCATCAACAGCGGCGGCATGAAGAGTGTCTCGCCGTTGTTGTTGAAGCCTTCGCCGCCGCCACCGTCGGCAGGGAAGGTTTCGACGAAATCAAAGTCCAAGCCAGTCAGGTCGTTGATCGCGTGCGTGTATTGGTCTCGGTTCAGTCGACGTGGGACCGGACGACCGGCGAACTCGCCACCGTCGCAGGCGGTGGCGTTCAGGTGATGGTTGATCCACTGAGACAGTTGCAGGCGTTCCGCTTCGGTGGGTTGAGCCACGTCGGCAGGTGGCATTGTTCGGTTGTGCAATTGTTCCGCGGCGCTCGACCAGATTTCGCGGCGAAGTTGAATCTGGTCCGTCGTTTTCGATTGGAGGAAGCCCACCGGGTCATCTTCGTCGTCGGGCGAATGGCAATCACCGCAGTAGGTCACCAACAGCGGGCGAACGCTGTCTTCGAACGAGGTCAGGGCGACGGGCGTTGGGATGATTGCATCCGTTGCTTCGGGAGTGTCGTCGCTGTGGCCATCAGGAGAGGCAAGGAGCGAGCCAAGCAGAAGCATCAGTCCCGGCGCAATCATGCCGAACGGAATTGGAGGCCTGGTACACATAAGCAATGGGCAGGAAAAGCGTTCGCGAATCGACCGCGAGCGTTTTAGGAGGGAGGGGCGAGATCGACGGGCGAACTCGGAGGGGAAGTCGGGGCAGGGGAAGTATTGTCGTCGCTGGCGAGAGCCGACGCAAGTTTCTCAGGGCGACGTCTCGACCCGCAGCATGCTCAAGCTTTTTTGAGCGGCATCGATTTCAAATTTGAATTCGCCGAGGTAGCTCATTCCCAGCATTGGATCCGCTCGGGACGCGATCGGTTCCAAGACCGCACACGACACCTCTTTGGCTTCGAATTGTCCGACACGGACGGAGTCCAACTTGACGCGTTTGGCTGAGATCTCGTCGCCGTTCGCCATCACCAACCGCAACAGCGGAGCATCGGTCGGGATTTCGATTTGAAGTGCTTTCGCGATTTCTGCGGGCAACGTCACCAACGTGGCACCGCTGTCAACGATCATACGCACTGGTTGATTGTTGACGCTGACGGTCACGTACAGCGAACCGTTGCGTTCAATTTCCAACGGGATCGATTCGGAGAAAACCTCTTGTTCGATCTTTGCCAGTCGAAGTTCGATCGTTTGCAGGATGTCCTCTGCCGAGATCGATGCCGGGATCCCTTGATTCGCAGCCATGACCTGGATCGCGATTTTAACCTGGGCGGCTTCTAACTTTTCGGAGATTGAAGCGCGCATGGCGTTCAAGTCCTTGCGGATTTGAAACACGGACTCGGCGTAGGCGGCCTCTTTCGAGTTCAACTCCGAGCGTTGTTGATTGGCGAGTTCTTGGGTTTTGGTTCGTTGGGATCGAAACTGGCCGACACGAGTTCGGTTGGCGTTGATCAAAGCCACGATTCGATTGTTGGACGCGACGTCGTTTCCGGCGACACGCGCCAATTGCAGATTCAGTTCCCCGTCTTGGGTTTCCAGGTTGCGGATTTGGTCGTTGATCTGCTGGACTTGAGCGAGCAGACCGTCCAGTTCCTTTTGTTCCAGCGTCAATTCACGTCGTTGCTTGGAGAGCGCAGTCATTGCTCGAGCGATTTCAGCGGACTCATTCGCGATGAGCGACCGACCGCTACGCCGCAGGCCCGCTTCTTGCAGAATCTTTTCCGCCTTGGCTTCGACACTGGCGGAATAGCGAGTCGCTTGCGGCGTGTCGGCTGACGGTTGTTCGGAAGGATCGTCGGCGGCGAGCAACGTTTGGGCGGGCAGTTCTGAAAGCGGGGATGTCGCCAGCAACGCGATGGCCGTGATCAACCAGAAAAGACGGATGCTGTTCAAGCTCGTTGATCCACACGAGGGCGCAGAACGCGACATCTGGTTCGGTCGGCAGTCCAGCAGGTGGCTGTGGAGGCGATGGCAGTTGGATTGCATCGGACGAGCTTGACGAAAGGACGTAGGAAAGCCAGTTTGGTTGACGACGGCGATGCGGTGGAACGTTTGGCTGGATTGGAATTCGAGTTTGGTCGATTGAACCTCGCCAAAATGAGCCTGAAATTCCACCGAGCATCGCCTGAGGCGATTGTAGCAAGCCCTCCTGCGGAAGGAGTCCCTTTCCGGCACAGAAGGAGGCTTGTGGCTTGAAACACTGATGCTGAACGACCACCCCGATTCACGAGGATCCTCCGATGCAGCCGCCCGTCAAAGTCCATTGCCCCACCTGCCGTCGCCGTTTTCTTTCGGATGAGACGCCTGCGATGCCGTTTTGTTCCAAGCGGTGCCAGCTGATTGATTTGGGACGTTGGATGAACGAGGAGATTGGATTGCCGCATGAAGGTGAGCCGGGTGATGCGCCGGTGGAGTACTTGGATGACCGCGATTCGCCTCAGCCCAGCCCGGAACAAGAGATGGGGCGGTCGTATCGATTTGAGGATTGAGGCGTCTTCTTTGTTCAGGCTTTGCCTGGAAGCGTGTGATTGCAGATCAGGAGGCTACTGGGACTGGACTTTTCAATCAGACTGGCCGACAATTCGGGATTGCGAACGAACCTTTCCCTCGGGGAAGGTTTCTTTTTTTATGTCTCCAGCCAAACACACGTAGGATCGCGAAATGGTCGAATTGGTGCCAATGACCCGAGAGGGCTACAACAAGATCAAGGCCGAGATCAGTCGCATGGAAAATGACGAAATGCCGATGATCGTGCAGAAAATCGCAGAGGCTCGCGAAGAAGGTGACTTGAAAGAGAACGCGGAGTATCACGCTCAACGCGAGAACCAGGGAATGTTGATGGCCAAGATCAACGAACTGCGTGACAAGATCGCGCGGGCGTCGATCATTGATGTCTCGTCGTTGCCCAAAGACGAAGTTGTGTTTGGCTGCACCGTGACGGTAGAAGACGTCGCGTATGGCGACGAAGAACAGTTCACCTTGGTGGGCGCTGGCGATGAGGATTATGACAGCGGCAAGATTTTGGTGACCAGTCCGTTCGGCCAAGGCTTGGTCGGCAAGAAGGTTGGTGAAGTGGCAGAGGTCGATGTCCCGGCCGGGAAGTTGAAATTCAAAATCCTGAAGATTGAATTCAACCTGTGAGTTCCACCAACGATGAAAACTCACCGGCATCGGACCCGTCCGATGCCGGTGCTGAATCTGGTTCGCCGACGACGAGCACGCCCGAACAGCAAGAGCCGGGATGCATGCCGATCGCGATTGCATGCACGTTGCTGATGGGAATCGTGTCGTTCGTGTTCTGTGGCGTCACCACTTGGGTGCTGTTTCAGAAACGAACGGAGGTCGCTGTCCGAACATTGGTCGGGTATGTCGACGTCATCGAGCAGAGTCTGTTGCCACCGGATGAAAAGAAGTCCGTCATCGAGCAGTTGGAAGCAACGATCAAAGAGATGCGGGCGGAGGATTACCCTCCAGAGAGAGCGTCCGCGGTGATGCAGCGGTTGGTGCGTTTGCCGATTCCTCAGTACGGGGAACTCGACGTGATCGATGCGTTCATTCAAGACAACTTTGATGAGGGGGAACGTGACGACGGGCTGAAGCAAATCTCTCGGTTGCGTCGTGCCATTGAACGCGGCAAAGCGACGGTCATTGATGTCAACGATGTTTTGTTGCCGACCACGCAAGTTGACACCACGCATCCGCTGGGGCGAGTCCTGAAGCAACCGCTTGCTGCAGACGAGATTCGGGATGTGGTAGGGCGCGCCAAGTTGGTTGGTGACCGCGATGATCTTGCCGATCAATTCTTTGAACGCAAACCGATCGACGAGATCCTGAAGCGTGAGTTGACAGCCGCTGTCGATCAAGGCGGATTTTGACCGATTCAGCACCGCAAAAACGTCGACGTTCCGTCGACAATTGGTGCGGCGGGAGCGGCGTTCAGGCGCCTTCGCAGTGGCTTCTCAATGCCATCGCAATGCCTTCGCGAGCGCGACATTCGTGATCCCTTGGTCCAATCCGCCAAAATGTCCAGCTCGACAATGCTTGCAAATGGGATTGTGTCATGGCGGTTCCAGTCCGGAAATCTTCGGCCCTTCCCTTGGATCGGCTGTGAAACAGCCTCGATTCTTCCAAGCGAATCGACGTCGTTTTGAGAACGTCTCGCATTTGGGGGGGGATTGGTTCCGGGCGAATTCGTTGATCGATTGGCGTCCAAGCTGCCAGAAAGGCACTCACGGGGGCGATGGGAGCCGGAAAAGTTGAGTTGATCCGCACCAGATGGTGCTTTCGAGACCCACACAAGTGCCCGGAAGGGGTTCTGAGTTGCAATTCCTTGGTGCGCCTGGAATAATGGAAACGCTAGCGATCGAACAGACCGGCGACTGCCGGATCGCGTCGTCTCTTTTCTCCTCGCCTTTGGACACCGCCATGAAAACCAAACCGTCCGGTTTCACTCTCGTCGAATTGTTGGTGGTGATTGCCATCATCGGCATCCTGATGGGACTGCTGATTCCAGCTGTCAACGCGGCACGGGAAACCGCCCGCCGCAATCAGTGCAGCACCCAAATCAAGAACCTCTCGCTGGCGGCGATCCAGTACGCAAACTCAAAGGGCGAACTGCCCGGTTACGTTCAAAGCTTCGGTCGTCACGACAGCTACATCGATCCATCGGATCCAAGCAACTCGGGGGCGGCACTCGCTCCTCACATGAAGATTGGGACCTGGGCAGTTGCGTTGTTGCCATGGCTCGACGCACAACCCACTTACGAACACTGGAGTGAGGATCGTTACCCGATCCTTCACACCAATGTGTCGGGTGCCGAGCACGAAGCCACCAGCGGTGCCTCTGGCGATGGTTTTCACTCCTTGGCCGCTCCTAACTTGGCGCTGATGCAGTGCCCCAGCAATCCCGTTGCCGTTGGCGACTACGCGAAGAACAGTTACATCGCCAACAACGGCCTGTGCCATTCCACGGGGCCATCTGGTTTCTTGGCCGCTCCTTCTGGATCCAGCATTTTCGCTGAGTCTCAGAACCGAGCCAATGGCGCGTTCAACTGCAAGTACAACGTGACGAGCATCAACTCGCGTGGCGATGGCATCCATGAGTATGAAGGTCCCAAGGTTCGGTTGGACGACTTCAAAGACGGTGCTGGTAACACGATGTTGTTCGCCGAAAGCGTTCAAGCACTTCCTTGGAGTCGTGCTGGATTCATCAACGCCAGCAACGTGACATTGGCTGATCCAGCTCACAACGACGTGGTGTTTTCGGTTGAAAACGCTCGTTACGTAAACGGCATGGTGTGGCATTACGCTGACCCGAAGAACTCGGATGCCGCTCTGGCTTCATTCTGGAACAAGAATGGAACTGGTTCCCCTCAAGTTCCCGCTGCAGTGGTTGGTTTCTATCGGATCAACGGTGGTGGCACTTCGATCTCGGATGAGATCTTCAATCTGCAGATGACCGCCACCAACGCTGCTCAAATTGCTCGTCCCTCTTCGGCTCACGTCGACGGTGTGAACGTTGCGATGGCTGACGGCGGAACCCGGTTCATTACAGCTGGCATTGATTATCGGGCTTACCAAGCCTTGCTGACACCTCGTGGCAAGAGCAGCAATGTTCCTTTCCCTGAGTACGTCTACAGCGACGAAGAAAATTAAGAGACGGTTTGTTCGCTAGTTCAAACGAAACGGCATCCTTCGGGGTGCCGTTTTTTTTTGCGTTGGCGTCACAGAGGTCCCCGCTGATTCGGAGACGCGGCGGCAACAGCAAAGGCCTAGATTTCCAGGTCGTCTAGATTGACTTCATCCAGCGTTTTGGCGGAGTCCGTGTCGCCTGGCAAACCGTTCGCGGGCACAGATTGTGGTTGGGCGTGGCTCTCTTCGGTGCTTGCCGATCGCACTTGCAGTTTTCCTGCTTGGACCCGGACGACCTTGATGGGCTGCCCGCGGTCGATGGGCATGCCGGTGCTGACGGCGTCGACTTTGTGATCGTCGACAACGACTCGCCCCGCGGGCAACAAGTCCGAGGCAGCGACGCCGTAGCGTCCCACCAGTTCGCTCAAGGGGGTTCCGTCGGGGGCCGTGGCGATCGGTACGGAACTTTCTGAATTCGTGCCGCGGCGGTTCAGGATTTCTTTGCCGACGCCGGTTTGTGGCCACAGTCGCAGCACGATGCTGAGCAGAATGGGAGTGAGCACCAGCAGTCCCAGGACGACTGCCAGCCCGAAATTCAGGCTGACGGTGAACGCGATCAGCACCGCGGTGATCGCGGCGGCAATCGCGAATAGGCTCAGCAGCCCGCCGCTGGGCACGATGATCTCGGCGATCACCAGCGTGAGGAAGAGAACCAGCAGTCCAATCGTGTAGAGAACAGGCATCAATCCACCGCCTCGACGGTGATTCGGTTCCCAAGAACCTGGATGACCCGAATGGACTGTCCCGCGTCAATCGCGGTGGCATCGCTGACGACCGGGACGATTGTCTCGCCGAACTTCGCCTTGCCGCTGGGACGCAGCGGGGTGGTGGCTTCTCCGGTTTGGCCGAGCAGGTCGTCGTAGTGTGTCAATCGCTCGGATTCATCGAGGTGGGCTTCAGGAACTCCCATGGACAACCCGGTCGCGAGCGCCGCTTGAGGCAGGTACATCCGGACCAGGATCATTCCCAGCACGCACCCGCCCAGACCTCCCAGCGCCACCCAAAGACCTCGAGTCAGTTCACCGAGTTGGTAGGCATTCTGAGGGACAACAAACGTTTGGCTCATCAGCATCACGCCGATCGAAGTCAGGATCAGGCCGCCCACACCAAAAATACCAAAGCCTGGCAGCACGAAAAGCTCAATCCCAATGCATGCCAGCCCCAATCCGAAGGCGAGCAGTTCGGCCCACTCCGCGGTCCCCGCCAGGTACTTGATCCAAAAGAAGAACGCGAAACAGACCATCGAGATGAAGCCGGGCAGGCCCAGGCCGGGTGCGCTGGCTTCGATCGAAAGCATCATGAATCCAATCACCAGCAGGGTCACTGCGAGCCCCGTTTGGCTTCCCAGACGCTCGACCCAGCGGACCAGCCCGCGGTCGGACAATTCAGGTGGCACGGCCGACAAACCGATTGCTGCGGACGCTTCCTGCAACGAAGGGGCGATGCCGTCGGCCAGCCCCAGTTCCATTGCTTGGGAAGCGTTCAGGCCGGCGGCCAATTCGATCTTTTCCATCCGTTGCCAGTCACTCGCGTTGTCTTCCACAGCTGGGTTTTCAGCGTTGGCGTCTGGGGCGTCGGAGTCTTGGTCGGGACTCTTTTCTTGGCGAATTTGTTCCGATGTGGTGTATCGGACTCGGCCCGTTCGGCGATGAACGTATCGATGCACTGAAATGGAAGGGTCCAGCAACCCGCGAAGCAGAGCGACGCTGCGACCGGTGGATTCCGCGACCAGAGTGATCAACTCCGACTGCCGCCGCACATCGGCGGGTGACATCGCGTCTGCGCCGCTTCCACCGATGGTGGCTTCGGGTGACATCAGCAACGGTTGGCAGGCGAGTGCGATCAGTGCTGCGTCCCCGCGTGCTTCGCCGGTGACGAGGCCACCGACGGCCTGGATGACGGGACCGGGATCAGCAAGCGTCGCAGCCAGAGAAGCGCTGCGATTCAGGTTGCCGCCGGGCGAATCGATGGCGACCAACCAGGTGTTCACATCCGGCGAGTCGATCGTGGCGGCCAGATTGCTCTGCCATCGGCGGACGCGGGACCCGGTGACGTTGCCAGTCACGCGAATCAGGCGTCCGACGGCTTGGTTCATGGATCGCGAATCCTCGCTTTGCAGGCGGGCCAGTTCGAGCCAGTCGGCGACGGATTCTTCGGTGTCAACGATTGCCGCTGCCGCACGAATCTGTCGAAGTTGGTTTGCGTCCAGCACCAGGGGCTCGCCCGCGCCAGCCAGAGTGGTTTCGGACACGACGCGACCGTTTGCGCGAGCGGTTTGCAGGGCTGCTCCCGCCAGAAAACTGGATTCGCCGTCGATCAGGTTGACTTTCGCGACCTCTTGGCCGGAATCCACCAACCCGTCCACCAGCTCGGGAGGAACCAAGGCCCGGCGGCGAGCGATGGACTGGTACAGCACCGCGATGGTCTCATCGGGCTGAGCCTCAAATCGGCCGGCATCGCTGAGTGAACTCGAGGCAGAGACCAGGAGCGTTTCGGAAGCCAGCGGGAGCAGCACGTCGTGCCCGCTGATGGCGCCATCGATCCAGGCAACCACCCGGACGCGATTGAGCTCCGCACTGGAGATCGTCCGAGCGAGCTTCAGAGCGTCCTCGAACTCAGTGGCTCCGGCGGCGGATGGCGGAACATCAGTTGATCGCTCTTCGTTGCTAGCGGATTGTCGAGAAACGCCAGCGGTGAGGCCAGCGGCAGCCGAGCTGAGCCGCAAGACCACCGTGGCTCGGCCGCTGTCCAGTGCGTCACCGCGTTTGGAGGCGACGGCCAATTGCGACAGCCGAGCCAATATTTGATCCACGTCGCGGCTGGTCAAAGGCGACGGAACGTTGATCAACACCCCGGTTTGTGGTGAATCGGCCGCTTGGCCCCAACCGATGCGAAGCGGTGTCAACGCCAGCAGTCCAAGCAGCAAACACCACAGCGGTTGCTCCCAGACGGAGCCTCCCCGGAACCGGAAACCACGCAAGATGAACCGATGATCTTTCATGCCACGATTATACGGGGGATGGAAGGCAAAAGACCATGACTGGTCCAGATCTCATGGCGATTGCAAGGCGCGGCCGAAGATCAACCTTCATCCCCTGGGCTGCAAGCTTGCAAGTTTAGCAGCGTCAGTTCACCGGCGACGGTTCGGGATCGGGGATTGTTGTGCCGACGACAGCCGCACCAATGCTGTCGCCCAGGACATTGACCGCGGTGCGGAAACGATCGAGCAACCAGTCCACCGCCAAAATCAATCCCAGGTACTCCAGCGGCAGGCCCACGGCTCCCAGGACAATCAGCATGGTGACCAGTCCGGCTTCCGGAATTCCGGCGGCACCGATTGCTGCCAGGGTTGCGGTGACGGCAATGATCAATTGGTCGGAGAGCGTGAGGTCGAAACCAATCGCTTGAGCGATGAAGATCGCAGCGGCGGCTTCGTAAAGCGCGGTTCCGTCCATGTTGATCGTGGCTCCCAAGGGGATCACGAATTCGGTGGAACGCTTGGAAACGCCAGCCGATTCGGCGCACTCCAGCGTCACCGGCAACGTCGCGGACGAGCTGGCAGTGGAGAACGCAGTCAGCAACGCTTGGCTCATGGCAGCCATGTACGAATATGGGTTCTTCTTGGTGACCAAGTAATAGATCAAGGGCAACACCACAAACGCGTGGACGCCCAAGCCAATCACCACCGCAGCAAAGTACCAACCGATTTGGCTGATCTCTTCAATGAATCGTCCGTCCGCTTGAGCCTTGCCGAACCGAGCCGTTACGAGGCAGAAAATGCCGAGCGGTGCGACCTTCATCAGTGCCATGACAAACCGCAGCAGCAGGTCGTTGGCTTCGGTGACGAGAGTCGTGATGGCTCCCACGCGATCGATCATGGTCGTCATCAAAGCGGCGATCGCAATCGCGAACACGATGATGGGCAGCAATTGAGTGTCTGCAGCGGCGGCAAATAAGTTGTCGCTGATCAGCATCAACGCCAAGTTCTCAAGCACCACTCCCATGCCAGGGGCCTCGGTTTGTCCTTCGGGGAGTCTGGTTTCGGTCGCCAGTCGCTCGATGACGGCGGGATCGACCGTTCCGACTCCCGGCTGGATGATGTTGACCGTGATCAAGCCAATCACGACCGCCAACACGGTGGTGCACAGGTAGTACCCAATCGCGGCGGCGCCGGGGCGTCCCAGTTGCCGGACATCGCCCATTCCCAGAACGCCACACATGACGGACGTGAATACCAGTGGCACCACGATCATTTTCAAGGCTCGTAGAAACAGTTCCCCACCGATTTCGAAATGCGTCGCGAAATTCGGAACAATGAGTGCAACTGCGATCGCCGCCACAATCGCGCCCGCAATCCAGTACGTCAGCGCCTGACTGTGTTTCGGTGATTCCGTCATGCTTGGTTCCCTTTTGCCGTCCATCACAGAGGTAAATCTTCCTGCAGCGACACAAAATAGCGGTTTCTTTCACTCCCCGCACGGCATTCGGCGAGAGTGCGACCTAAGTTTTGGATGGAATGGTTCGTTCCCCACCCTCACGTTTTTCCATTGGCCATCGGCCACGCTTCCGCCCATTCAACGAGTAGCCTCGGATGCCTTTCTCGAAACGACGTAACACGCGACGTGCCGCAGTTGGCAGTGTTTTGTTTTTGGCCGGACTCCTTTGTGGGACTTTGGTCGCGATCCCGAAGCTTCATCGCGTGATGTTGTCGGAGCAAGTACCGGTCGACCTGACCTGCGCTGAACTGATGCAACGTGGGATCAGCGAGTCATCGGTGGTTCGATTGACCGACGCAACGATCGTGGAACCGACCGACGAGCTGGAATTCGCGATGTTGGAGCCCGACCCGAACGCAACCCAGACGTTGCCGGTTGGATCGGGCATGCGAGCTTGGATGTCTGGCGACAAAGTTGCCTTGGCAAAGTCGACGATCGCCGATGCCCTCAAGCACCCACGATCTAAAAAAATGATGGACCAACTGGTTCGCGGCGAGGTGGTCCCTCGAGGATTCATTGGCGATTCGGTACCACAACCGTTGAAACTCACACCGGGACGCGAGATTGCGGCCCACGCGCTCGATGAAGTGAAGGCAACTGGAACGCTGACGGCGTTCGTCACCGAAGACCCCACGTCCCAGTGGATTGTCCAGTCGGCTGAGCTACTGGATCTCACGTTGCCAACGCCATTTCTGAAGTCAGCTGAGCTGGACCAGTATTCTCTGCATCCCATTTCGTTGACGGAATCCAAAACCAACGCCGGCATTTGGATCGGTGCATCCGTGTTGGCCATGACAACGGGATGGTTGTTCTGCAGTTCAGCTGGTTGGGGACTTTGGATCCTGTTTTGTCCCATCGCTGCAATCGTGGGAGTGTTTGGACTGCCGTTGCGATCAGGGCGTGGCAACCGAGTCACTTGGATGCTTGCCATTTTTGCAGGTGCATCTTGCTTGGTCGCCGCTTACGGCTTGGCGTTTGTTCTCGGTGGTTTGGGGCAGACGCAATCCACGTGGGCCTGGCAAGCGGCCGGGTTCATCGCCGCATGTGCTGGCCTCGCGTTGTGGTTGGGTGTCCGCGGAAGTGTGAAGACCAAACGCAGTCTGGCGCTCTCGCCCAGATCCTTGGATGAATTGATTGCACCGGAAAAGGGGCGGGCGAAAACCAAGGCGAAACGCAAGCGAGCTTCCAAAGCCAACCAAGGCGAAGAAGAGCAATACGCAACCACAGGCGTTCGACAAGACAAGCTGAAAGAAACATTGGACAAGAACGCCAGTTACTCAAGAAAGTACTTGGATCCACGACTGAGTGTTCCCGCGAACGCGGTGGCGTCTCCGGAGGCAACCGAACACAACCTGCAATGGCAGAAATCCGATTTCGAAGAGCCCTTGTTGGTTGAAATCGGGCGCGGCGATGCGGCTTGTTCCGTGACCATTCAAGTTGGCTGTCAAAGCTTGGTGCTCGCCATGACGGACGAAGTGGAAGGCGAGGTTCGACTGCGAATGGTCAGTGTGCTCGATGATGGTCACTGCTTGGTCAGCGTGGATGATTCCTACCCGGACCTTCAAGCTTCCGGATCGAACGACCAAGCCACCCTGTCGGTCTTCGAGTCCGTCAGTGCACAAAAGCTGTTAGCGAATCACTTGGAGCAATCTGCCAACGTCGCCGAGCAACGCCATGCTCGTTTGGTGACACTCGACAGCAACGAGTGGCGAGATGTTGTGCTGCTATCCGAACGTGTGCTCAAGTCCATCTTGCACGATGAAGGGCATCAGAAGTGGGACATCTGCGACATGACTTACGGCCGCTTCACCTACCCGGCCCAACCGGTTCGAATCTACCAAGAAGTGTGAGTCGCTCGTCGGACTTCGGAGGGCGGATTGAGAAGACGTCGTGCATGCAGCATCGCAGCAGGCCTCGACTGACTAGCGAGGCGGTATTTCGTACACGCTGAACTCTGCCCACACCGGCATGTGGTCGCTGACTCGGAGTGCGTCCTCTTCCGAAATCTGCAGAGCCGATTTGAGATCCAGCACGCCCGCCCGCCCAGTGAACTCACGCGTGGTCGCGGTGTCGATCAAAAGATGGTCGTAAGTCTTGGTTTGCAGCGTGTTGGTCGGCTTGTCACCAACCAAGGACTTCACGTTTGGGATCTGCCCGGTTTCCAGCAACCACTGCGTGTCGACGTTGAGGTCACCCATCAGGACAAAGTCCTCTTCGCCCGTGCTTTGGTACTCGTACATCCGGACACTGTGAAAGACATCGTCCAAGACATTCATTTCGTTCTTGGGTGTGTCACCCATGCGAGACCCAACTTCATCGGGGTCAGTGTGAACGTTGATCAATGTGAAGCGAAACGGCATCCGATTCGGAGTGGGGGTCACACGAGTTTGAAAGCTGGCCACCATCGGTGCGCGATGCATTCGGTCCAGTTCATCGCTGACCAGGTAGTCGGAACCCGAGACCAAGTCGATGCGATCGGTGTCCCAGACGAATCCATATCGCTCGGTCTGTGAGGTTCGTCCTTGCGGTTCGCTCACGGTGGCGTTGTAACGACCACCGAGGCTGGCGATTTCGTCAAGCAGTCCATTGATTGGCAGTGCCGGGTCGCCCTTGATCTCTTGAATGGCGATGACATCAAACAGCAAGCAGACTTGTGCCAGACGCCGCATCACTTCCGGCTTTTCAGATTTGCTTTTGCCGAAGACTTGAATGTTGAAGGTCGCCACGCGAACAGAGGCATCGGGTTTTTGACTGCGGTCGCTGGCGGGTGTGATCAAGCTGACCGGCGCAATTCCACCGATCGGTGCATTGCCGGAGTAGCCGCGGGCGCCCATTTGCTCGGGCGTCAACGAGGCTGCAAGCGGATCCTCGTAGACCGGTGCTTCACTGCCTCGTAAAGAGTCCAGGGTCGGCAAATTGACCTGCCCAGTCAGGGCTGCGATGACCATCGCAATCACGCCGGTGATCGAAATGCCAGGTGTGAACCAGCGCAGGATCGAACCGCTGGATCGGCTCGATCGCCGACGCGATTTGGACTGATTGCCCCAGATCATTTTCCACAAAAGTTGGATCACCACGGCCTCCTTGCCGCGTGTATCACAAGCTCATCGATGTCCGCCGAGAATCCTTCTCAATGCAGTTCAATGGCTCTCGCTAGTCAATTTCCTGTTTCACGAAACCAACGCGGCGAACACGCTTTTGGGGTGTCGCTGCGTCAGGCGTTCCGGCTTGTTGACTTTTTCGAGTTCACAGCCCGACGCGTGAGCGAGGGATCCACAGGCTTATTGCGATGGCACGGGATCCCTCGCTCACGCTTCGGGTTAGGATTGAGTCAACAGACCGGTTCGTGAGCAGAACCTGCCTGGCCGATATCCAAAACGGTTCATTCGCGTCAACCGCAATATCTGTCTCACGCCATTCAACCGTGGCGAACGAATCCCCCCGGTGAACGTTCGTGAATGAGGGGGCGATGGCGACCGAACGGCGTGGATTCATGTTGTAAATTTGAGCAACTGAATCAATTTTTATCCGCTGTTTCGATTGTGTCGGCATGTCACATTGCATTCCTCGCTTGCCCATTGCATCCGTGATCACGGGGTTGGTTGTCGCAATGACCACTCTTGGTTTGGTGCAAATGTCGCCCGCGAAGAAGTCGTCCATCGAACACGATGGATCCGTCGCTAAACCGACCGACAAGGCTCCTGCGCAAGCCGGTGTGCTGATTTCGTCCGTGGTCGACGCATCGAGTGTTCAGGGAGCAGCGGCGAAACCGGTTGATCCACACTTGACCATGGGCAGTGAAACCTGTGTCAAGTGTCACGCCAATGAAGTGAAGGTCTGGAAGGCGACGCCTCACAGTCGCACCTTTGAAGAACTCCATCGTCGACCGAAGGCAAAAGAAATCGCATCAAAACTTGGTGTGAGCTCAATCAAATACGATGGGAGATGTGTCAATTGTCACTACACGCAACAGGTCGAAGCCGCATCAGGCAACGTGCATGCGATCGAAGGCGTCAGCTGTGAGTCCTGTCATGGTTCGGCCAAGCAGTGGTTGGACCTGCACCATGACTACGGTGGCGAACAAGTCACGCGGGCAATGGAAACACCCGAACACAGGCAACAGCGTTTGGCTCAAAGCGTTGCCGCCGGAATGCGAAACCCGGTCAATGTCTACTTGGTCGCACAGAGTTGCTTGCGTTGTCACACCACAGCGGACGAAGAATTGGTCAACGTGGGCGGTCACCCCACGGGCAGTCTGGACTTCGAATTTGTTTCCTGGAGCCAAGGCACTCTTCGTCACAACTTCATCGATTCCGATGGGCAATCAAACGATCCAAGCACTCGCGACCGATTGCGAGTCATGTTTGTCAGCGGGATGATCGCTGACCTGGAAGCGAGCCTGCGGGCGACCGCTGAAGCGACTCAAAAAGCAAAGTACGGTGTTTCGGCCGCACAACGAGCCAACCGGGCCGCGAAGCGATTGTTGTCGGTCTCGCAAAAGGTCACCTCCAAACACTTGGAGGAGATCCTGCTGATCTACAGCGGTGTCACATTGAAACTGAACAATCGCGAGCCGTTGGTTCAGGCTGCCGACGCCATTGCCGAACTCGGATTTCGGTTTGCAGCGGAAACAAACGGGCACGTTCTGAAACCGCTGGATGTGTTCATTCCACCGGAGAATCGTTGGAAGTAGCAAAGAGTTCATTGACCTGACGTCGCACGGCTTTGGGCAGTGGGCCTGCGGTTGCGAAATCCGCAATCTGTTCCGGGCGGTGGGCGCCGACCAAAGCGGCCGTGACACCAGGTTGCGAGACCGCCCAAGAGATCGAAAGGTTGGCAACCGAGCGACCGGAGTCCGCCGCGATCAGCTTCAGTTGATCCACGATGTCATGGGCTCGCCGGCGAGCTTCTCCCTGAAAGATGGGATAGTTCGGACGACTGTCGCCTTCGGCAAAGACATGGTCTCGCTCAATCTTTCCGGCGAGCAATCCTTTCATCAGTGTCCAGTAGACCCACACGTCGCAGTCGTTCTCTTTGGCATCAGGAATGACAGTGGACAGCGTTTCTTGTTGCAGTCCGTTGAGGGGGCACTGAATCGCCGAGCACGGAATCACGCTTGCAAATGCAGCACGCTGTTCCGGGGTGGCGTTGCACACCCCCACGCGTTTGGCCATGCCACGCTGCATCAAGCGTTGCAGTGCCCAGGCACTGGCCTGGATCGGAACTTCGTCGTCGACGCAGTGCAACATCAGCGTGTCAAAGCAACGGATGCCAATGCGTCGAAGTGAGTTTTCTGCGTCAACGACTAGCGTTTCGGGACGCCCATCGTTCACGCGAACTCCGTCTTCGTTGTAGCGTTGCCCTACCTTTCCGATGATCTGGATTTCGTTGCGGGTGGACGCATCGAGGTCTTGGAGGGCCGCCCCCAGACGTTCGTCGGCCTCCCCCTGCAGGCCATAGCTGTAGGCCGTGTCGAATTGCCGGATCCCAGCTTCGATTGCCGCTCGAATGGTGGCAATTGCGTTTTCACGAGTCACGCCAACGGTGGTGACACCCGCGATGGGCCACAGCCCTAAAATGATGTGTTGATTCAAAACAGTTGCGAGATTGAAAAAGGGAACTAAGTTGGGCGCAGGACGTGGTTAATTCGGAGTGAGAATTGATCTTCGTTCGGCCGCTGACCTCTAAAAGAACAATTCAACAGCAAGATGGCAACGACTCCCACCACCGCGATCACGGTTGCTCCTGGCATCACCCGTGTCGAAAAAAACAATTCCAAAGGCTATGTGGTTCGAGTTTGCCGCGATGGCGTGAGAAATTCCGAGTACTACTCCGACACAATGTGCGGCGGAAAACGCAAGGCCTTGCAGTTGGCCAAGCAAAGCCATGCGGCGTTGCTGGAGGTTCTCGGTCCCGCGAACAACTCCACCAAAGACAAGCTGACCAGTCGGAACACCACCGGAAAGGTGGGGGTGCACCTGGCCCACTCGGTTGACAATCGGTACCCGGGTTGCGAGTACCAAGCCTATTGTGCGTCTTGGAAAACGGAAGACGGCCGACGTCAAAAAATCAGTTTCGCCTTCAACCGATACGGCGAAGACGAGTCCTGGGAATTGGCCTGCATTGCTCGTGATCGCGAAACCACTGATCGCGAAGAGGTGATCGCGGTTCGTGAGCGACAATTGAAACGGAAGAGTCGCAAGGCCAAAACACGCCGCAAGTAGGTCGCGGCGTCGGTGTTCAATTGACGTCCGTCGGGTCACCAGTGATCTGGTTCGCCCGCGGTTTGGGCTGCATCAAGACAGCAGCAATTGCTCGCCCGGTTCGGCATCGTCGATCTCTCGGCGAATCTCACGCAAGCCGTAGGCGCACAGTTCGAATTGGTCGCTCAGTCGATCGAGCAGGTCGCACGGCGGCCGTGAATCATCGGCTTGGATCGTCGAGGCGATTTTGTAAGACCGCTTGCCGTGCTGGAAATAGTCCAGCAGTTGGTCAGGTGAATCCTTGCCATCGCCACGCACCGATTCAGGGAACATCCCCGCCCAGAACAGCGTCACATCACCGATGTGCCGATGAACTTCACGCTTGGCAATTCCCATTCGGCGTTCCGCTTCGCACAGCAACTGGAAGACTTCCGTTGCTGGCCGGCCGTCGCCACGTCGCATTTTGTGAACCGCGTCGATGCGAACGAATCGCAGCATCAGGTCACTGACGTATCCGATCAACTGAACGTCCGCGACGCCCAACTTGGTTTGGAAAATGGATTCACTCAAACCGCTTAGAAAGCGATCGAGTGCGGATCGTTTTTCTGGTGTGTGTTCAGTTGCCACGGCATCATTCCCCTTGTTCAGACTTCGAAAGTTGTTCGGCTTCGAAAGGGGCCAAATGAATGACCTGAAATCCAGAACTAATAGCCCATCCACCCAATGTCAAGAGATCTTTTGGGGAGGGGGTGACCCAGCCCGTCCAGAATGAGCTGCGACTGAGAGGGCAGCTCTTCCCGTGGCGAAGCAAGAGTGAAGGTGGAGATACGTTGGCGCAGCTGACGGGAACCGACCGCTTCACTGGTTCTGGTTGAGCGTCGCAGGCGGCGACGCATAGCTTGGCCGAATCCCGCTCAAAATGGCCGCGCCAGAGACCGCGGATAGGAAGGCGATCAGAAGCCAAACGCCTCGCGCGGCAATCGAGCCGTAACGTTTTTGAACCGCCGCGATCGAGCGAATTTGATAGGGAGCCATCCAGGGGCCAATCGCGATCGAGGTTGTCAGGGCTGCGATCAACAACGCCAAACCGCCAACCAAGGTGTCGTCTTGGATCAAAACTTCTTCCTACTATCCAGCCAGGGCGATGATTGAAGAGGACGCTTGTTCAAACGTCGCTTTGACGCATCCGACGACGGATGACTCGGCGTTGCATGCGAGCGGTTTCGACATCGGGATTGATGTCCAAGCATCGGTTCAACGCATCGAGTGCCTTGGTGGGTTTTCCCAAGAGAGCTCTCACCTTGGCCAAGCTTTGCCAAGCGGTGTAGTGGAAACGGCAGTGCCACAAACAGGACTGGTACGCCGCCTCGGCTTTTTCAAAGTCTTCCAAACCGTGCCAGCAAATCGCCAGCTGGTGATGGGCTTCGGCGTACAAAGGGGCTTGATCGATCAACACCATCACGGGGGAAAGCGCCGCAGCGTATTCGCCACCATCGTTCAAGTGAATGACGCGGAGCAGTTTTTGGTGATGCAGCGGCGCGGCGTCACGAACGATCACCGAATGAAATGAATCATCGGCAACCAAGCGCACCCCACGGTCAATGTCCGAGAGAGCTCGGCCCAAAAAATCGACGGAGTGGCGGTCGCCCAACATCCCCAGAGCCAACGCCGCAGCCCGGCGGTGCTCGACTTCGCCTCGGGAAAGCAGAGCGGTCAAGGTCGCCGAGGTGTAGTGCTCATCGACATCGTGAGCAAATCGGGGAGCGTCCGCTGAGCCAAGGTACCGCCGGTATGCAGCGACCAGGCGAGTCGTGTGGACGATGGGAGCTGTCACGTTCGATTCCACCTTGGGCTGGTCGGGAGGGTCTGGGAGGATTGGGCGGGTCAAACGGCGCGGTGCCGGCGATTCATTGGTATTTTGGCTGCTGTGGTTTGACTTCTCGATGTTAGACCGATCAAGCTGTCGGGCAAGACGGCGCACCAAAAGAACTTTCCAACTGCACGGATCGTCGGATGCTATCTCAACCGCTTCTCCCGCTTTGCCTGCCCCTCGCTGACAGCAGATCTGACTGCGAAAAGGAGCTGGATCTGGCGACCCTCGACGTTTCGGGTCACCCGCGAAAAACGGCGGGAAAGTTCCTCGGGAATTTTTGCCCAGGCCGTTCTGCACTTTGGTTTTTGGGCGTGGTGTTTTCCGTCGTGTCGCCTTTATCGGCGTTCAGCCAGCCGCCATCGGACACACCGTTGCAGGCCGCCGCCTTCACGCGAACCGTGATCACGGTGGCGCTCGACGGCCAATCAGCGGACGAAGCCATCGATCAGATCGTCGCTCAAGTGAGTTCGGGCAGCCCCGGACGTCCCTGGACCTGGTGGCGTGATGGTGAGGTCGATCCTGGAAAAATTGTGTCCCTGAATTTGGCAGGAGGCTCGGCTGCTCAGGCGATGACCCAACTGACGCGTCCACTGGGATGGGAAGCTTTTCCGATCCCGGGGGTTTTGCTGGTCGGGCGGCCCGAATGGATTGATCGGACGCTTGGCAATCTGGTGAGTTCGGCCAAGCCGCAAGCCATCGATTTGGAGTGGCCTCGCGGGACTGCGTCCGCAACCGCTCTTGATTCAATCCTTCACGCGGCGGCGGGCCGGCCGGCCACCGGCGGCGCGGAAACCGGAGGGCAAAAAGAGGACCGAGGGCTCGAATGGTTTCCGCATGACGTCTGGCCGGCGGCCAAGTTTCAGCAGGTCGATCCATGGCACCTGGCGTCATTGGCGTTGGGGGAGTTTGGCATGGCTGCCCGCCAGGGAACACCGCTGCAGCGATTGCGATCCCGAGACGAGTCGCTGCCAGTGGCGGTGCAAGTGATCGGCGCGGACGACACGAAGTGGCGAGAGGCTCGCTTCTTGATGGTTTACCCGATTGAGAACAGCGACACCGATGAGAGTGGTGACGCGGAGTTGCGGCGAGCGGTTCGGGCGGTCGATGCCACGGCCTCGTTTCGATCCGGGCGTGATCCGAAGACTCGCAAAAAGATGTTGCGCATTCACACGCACCCAACCGGGCACCGTGCTGCCTTGGCGACGCAGTGGGCGGCGGCACCTGCCCCCGCTCAGGTGGCCGTGGCCGGTCGCGACGCCACCTATGACTTGAAGTTGTTGAACAAACCAGCCCGCGAGGTGCTGCAGCAATTCGCGGGTGCGGCTGCCAAAAAATTGGTCATCGAGGATGAAGCCACCCTCCGCAGTCAAACGTTGGTGAGTCTTGATGCGACCAAGCAAACGCTGGAACAATTGGCGCAGTCCATTGCCACCCAGGCCAACTTGAAAGTCGAGTGGGGCGAGACGGTGGTCCGCGTCCGCTTGCCAGCGGAGTAGCGTGGATCGCCCTGCCGCAGGCAGGAGTGGCTGGCATCGTCAAGTCAGCCGGTTGGGCGTGTGCCGAATGGCACTTACTTTACAAATTCACCCTCCCCCTGGGAGGGTCGAGCGAAGCGAGGGGAGGGCTACACACCGGGTTTTAAGTTCGCCCTCCCCGGCCCGAAGCGGGCCGACCCTCCCTGAGGGAGGGTGAAGTAAGTGCCGTTTGGGCGTGTGCCCCGGTTGTCGATTCGGCACAGGAGCACCAATTGGTCGGAACGGGGCTTCGCTTGGTCGCCGCCGACTTCTAGGTCGCTGCCCACTTCTTTGCACACACGAAAAAAGGCCGGCGTGGTGCCGACCTTTTCTGCCTTGGATCAATCACTGGGGCAACAATCGTTTGCCCTTTGCAAACTAAGCCTTGGGCTCTTTGCGAAGCTGGATCCACTCGCTGTGGAAGGCACCTTCTTTGTCCAAGCGTTGGTAGGTGTGAGCACCGAAGTAATCGCGTTGGGCTTGCAACAGGTTGGCCGGCAAGCGTTCCAGGCGGTAACCGTCGTAGTAGCAAAGCGCGGTGCTGAACGCGGGGACGGGGATGCCCATGACCGATGCGACGGCAACGACCTTCCGCCACTTCGCTTGCGCGTTTTCGACGGCGTCTTCGAAGTACTTGGCCAACAGCAGGTTTTCCAAGTTGGGATCGGCGTCGAAGGCTTCTTTGATCCGGTCCAGGAATTGAGCACGGATGATGCAACCACCTCGCCACAGCAGTGCAGCGGCACCGTAATCGAGTCCCCAATTGTGCTCAGCCGACGCGGCTTGCAATTGAACAAAGCCTTGGGCGTAGGAAACGATCTTGGAAGCATAAAGTGCTTGGCGAACCGCTTCGACGAATTCAGCACGGTCACCGACCAGTGATTCAGCGATCGCACGCATTTCAGGGTTGGCTGTTTCAGCGGGACCGTTGAGGGTCTTGCTGGCGCGTGTGCGGGCTTCCTTTTGGGCTGACAATCCGCGAGCGAACACGGCGGTCGTGACCAGCGTGCTGGGGACGCCCAGGTCGAGAGCCAGTTGGCTCATCCATTTGCCTGTGCCCTTTGCACCGGCCACGTCCATGATTTGGTCGACGAGGAATCCGTCGCCGCCTTGGTCGTCTTTGACGCTGAAGATGTCGCGGGTGATCTCGATCAAGTAGCTTTGCAGTTCACCACGGTTCCAGTCATCGAACACGTCGTACAGTTCGTCGTTGGACAAGCCGCCGAGCTCTTTCAGCAATTGATAGGCTTCGCAGATCAACTGCATGTCGCCGTATTCAATGCCATTGTGAACCATTTTGACGTAGTTGCCCGCACCGCCGGCACCCAGCCATTCGCAGCAAGGGATGTCGTTGTTGGGGCCGACCTTGGCTGCGATCGCTTGGAACATTTCTTTGATGTGAGGCCATGCCGCAGCACTTCCGCCGGGCATCAGCGAAGGACCTTTGAGGGCACCTTCTTCGCCACCGCTGACGCCGCAACCGACGTACAACATGCCAGCTTCTTCGACCTGTTTGGTGCGTCGTTCCGTGTTGACGTAGTACTCATTGCCACCATCAATGATGATGTCGCCGGGTTCGCAGTGCGGCAAAAGCTGCTCGATCAAAGCGTCCACGGCTGGGCCGGCTTTGACCAGCATCATCAGCTTGCGAGGTCGTTTGACTGATTTGACGAATTCTTCAATCGAGTGACAGCCGACGAAGTTTTTGCCCTTCGCACGACCTTCCATCAAAGCGTCAACTTTGGATGTGGTGCGGTTGTAGACAGCAACTTTGTAGCCGCGGCTCTCAACGTTCAAGGCCAGATTCTCGCCCATGACGGCCAGACCAATCAGGCCGAAATCACAATCACCACTCATAGCTGTACTTTTGTTCGTGTGTTAGATGGGGGCGTGATGGCCCGGTTTGCGGCGATCCAAGCGTGCCGCAGCGGCTCACGCGGGGGCCAGCAGTGTAAATGACTGGGGCGGGGCGAAAAGGCCCAAGGGAGGATTGCTGCCACCGATTGGCTCCATACATTTCACGTTGCTGCTGACAGAACCGCTGCAATCGGCCCAATTTCGGCCCTTGGCCGCGGTGAGCGCGGCAAACCCAAAGGCTGACTCATCGATCATTTTGCCGTCGCGGAGCGGAGCAGCTCGCCCGGCACGCCACCCAAGGACGCTCGCTGGTTCCACTCATTGATTGCGATGTCGCAGTGGTTTCCCGGGCTGGTTCGGAGCCAAATTGCACCGGTTCTGAGCCGATTGCAGCGGGAATTCGTTTGGTTTGGGGGTGGAGAGCGTGGATCGACACCGGGGGCGGTCGCCTGGCCGGACAACTTCGAGAGCTCGGCTTTTGAATCGCAAAAACTGCGTTGCCAGATCAGCGGACTCGGTCCAGAGGAAAGGCACTCCGGAATTTCATTGAGGTTTTCCGATCGCGTTATTAGACTGAGGTTCGGCTGCCGGTCGAGATTCGATCGACGGCGGCCCTCATTCTCACTCTCGACGTTCTTCTCTGCAAAAGAATCCACCGATGCGACTGATCGATCGCCACTCTCGAATTCGCACCTTGGCCAGTTTCGCGTTCGCAGCGTTGTTGGCGATTGCGTTGGCTCCCTCCAGCTTCGGCCAAGACGGTGGCGGTGGCGCGGGCGGCGACGTCACGAACAACTTTGGCAGCCAGCCCGCTGGTGTCGACGTCGATCCGACCGGCGTTTTGAAGGTTCGCACGATCGACCCACGCTTGGCTCGTCAGCAATGGTTGCAATCGCGTGCCAATGCGGTTCCGGGTGAGTCGATGGAAACCAGCCAACTACGAAAGGTTTCGCTGAATCGCCTGGAAGCAGCGATTTCCGAATACGTCGAAGCCGATCGTCCGCTTCCAGCTGAAATGCTTGCGATGGCCGGACTGACCTCGGTTGAGTACGTGTTCTTCTATCCTGAAACAAACGACATCGTGCTGGCTGGGCCAGCCGAAGGTTATGTGGCTGACGCGACCGATCGTTTCGTCGGCATGCAGTCGGGACGTCCCAGCGTTTTGTTGGAAGACGTCGTGGTTGCTTTGCGAGCGTTTCCACCTCAGGGCAAACCTGCCCGCGTGATTTCGGTCTCGATTGACCCCACCCCGGAAGGCCTGCAGCGGATGCAGCAGTTCCTGATGCGAGTGGGGGGACGTGCCGGTCGCGGTGACACCCTGCAGCTCGTCCGCGGGCTGAAAGAAAACTTGGGTCTGCAAACCGTCACCATCGAAGGCATCCCAGCGGCCAGCCACTTTGCTCGCGTGTTGGTGGAAGCCGATTACCGCATGAAGTTGATCGGCATCGGTTTGGAACAGTTGCCGGTTCCCGTTCGCAGTTATGTCTCGCGCACCAATCCCGTGACCGTCTCAGCGAACTCGATGGAACGTTGGTACTTCCAGCCCAATTACGACGGGGTCTCGGTCAGCGAAGACAACCTGGCCATGCGAATCAACGAACGTGGTGTTCAGTTGGTTGGCGCCAACGAACGTGTCCAAGGTGACGGTGCTCGCGTTGGTACCGGCCGCGTGAACCGAGCCAGCCAAGCGTTCACGAAAGAGTTCACTGAAAAGTACAACCAGATTGCTGACCGAGTTCGCGTCTACGCGGAACTGCGTCAGTTGATCGATCTTTCAATCGCAGCCGCTTACATTCACGAGCAAGACTTCTACGGGCAAGCCAACTGGGCGATGCCAGTTTTGGGCGATGAAAGCAAAGTCAGCGTGCAGACTTACACCGCACCTGAAAAGGTCGAAACCGCTGTGAATGCGATCTGGCGAGGCAACACGTTGATGACTCCACTGGGAGGCGGCGTGAACGTTCAGCCACGGATTGCATTGAAGAAAGACCACGTCACAATCGACACTGAAGGCCAGCACGTGCAGGTCAAACATTCCTCGGGGCCAGAACAATTGGCGCCCGGCCAATGGTGGTGGGACTGATTCAAGATGACTTTGATTGACACAACACTCTGCGCCGTCGCGACTCGTTTCGCGGCGGCTTTTTCTTTGTTCGCGTGCCTCAGTTGGGTGTCGCCGCAGATCGCGGACGCCAACGAAAGTGCGAGCCCTTCGAAGTCGGTGCCAATGATTGTGGCCCACCGTGGCTCGTCTTACACGGCCCCGGAAAACACGTTGTCCGCGTTCAATCTCGCCTGGGAAGAAAACGCGGACGCGATTGAAGGCGACTTCTACCTGTCGTCCGATGGCGAAATCGTTTGCGTGCATGACAAGACCACTGAACGCACTGCGCCGGGCTCACCGTCGTTGAAGGTTGCCGAGGCGACGCTGGAACAGCTCCGCAAACTGGACTTCGGCACCTGGAAACATGAACGCTACGCCGGCGAGCAAATCCCGACGCTGCGAGAAGTTTTGGCGACGATTCCAGAGGGGAAAGGAATCTTCATCGAAATTAAATGTGGACCGGAGATCCTGCCGACGCTGAAGCAGCAGTTGGACGAATGCACTTTGAAGCCAGAACAGATCACGATCATCTGCTTCAATCAGGCAGTCGTTCGCCAAGCTCGCGAGATGATGCCGTACGACTGCAATTGGTTGACCTCGTACAAGAAGCAAGCGGACGGCAGTTTGACCCCGGGGATTGATGACGTTCAGAAGAGTCTGAAGGCCACCGATGCCACTGGGTTTGGAACGCAAGTCAACGCCGGATTGCTCGGTTCGGTTCTGAGCCAGGACTTCTGCGATGCTGTTCGAGCGGCGGGGTGTGCCATGCATGGTTGGACAATCGATGACCCTGCGGTTGCCAAGCAGTTGGTCGGTCTCGGTTTTGAGAGCATCACCACCAACCGCCCTGCTGAAATTCGCTCCGCCTTGGCGGACTGAACGCAGGTCAACGAAGCCACTGAATCGTCGGCAGGGCCGCCTTGTGAGGCATGCCGTGCCGACCGGCAGTCGACTGATCGGGCTGTCGATTAGTTTCCGCGAAGGTCAAGGACTTTGCGAATCTTGGTCGCAACGTGAAGGTCAGATTCGACTTTCAAGCGTTCGTGCAAACGCTGTTGAACGGTTCGGTTCTTCGACGGTGCCAAGATTGTGATCACATGCAATCGAACGTGGCGATCCGAATCGTCCAGCAGCATCGACAACCAAGGCCAAGCGTTGAGGCCTCCGGATTGCAGCATCGAATCGATCAACGTGATCCGATCTTTGGGCTCTGCGACGGCGATCGCAGTCCCAAATTCCAATTGGACCTTGGTGAATCCGCGGCTGATCAGTTCCGCGTGAGCTTGTTCGGCCAGCGACGCGTTGGGGTGACCCAGATGTCGCAAGATGGTTTCGTCGTCCATGGCGGTGAACGGTGACCCCGTCAGTTCCGCGTTGACGCGAAGGACTCGTCCGTCGGTGGACCTTGCCAAACGAGGCGTCCCGGAGGCTCGCTGTGCAGGCGTTCCGTTCGGAGAACCTGGGACCTGTGTCAAAGGCACCGTGACCCCGTCTGGGACAGGTTCCAGCTGGGCGCTGGATCCCTCTTGCGAAGCATCGGCCGGTTGCGTTTGCAGTCGTGTGGCCGTTTCCCGGACTTGGACGGCCTGAGTGTTCGGCGTTCCTGAGCGAATGATTTCGACGGGACGCGATGGCGGCCAGTCCGTCCACATGGATTCCGTGTCGGCACTGGGCAGTTCGTTGACGTCGGTGGTTGTGACCGGCGTTTTGGCAAGTGTCATCGTCGGTTGATCGAGTTGTGCCAACGTTTCGCGTGATCCTTGTGAAACGGTTGCGATCAGTTGTCGGACTTCTTCGTCCAGTTCTGTATCGCCGAGCGTCTCCGTGCCGGCGAATTCCAACATCGTTTGGCGAAGCAGCGAACGCGAGCGGGCGGTTTGACGCGAGGTCCATTCAGCGCGTGGTTTGGCTTGTAGGTTTGCGTGAATGCCTTCGATCAGCTTTTGGTGGGATCGGGCGGCCAGCTCAGGGGACAGAGTGGTCCAGTCGTTTTGCAGTTGGTTCAGCAAACCAAAGGCAACTTCCGAGACGGCGTCCTCGTCATCCATCAAGCTGCTGGACAGCGGCTGGATGGCTTCGATTCCAAACCCCGCGATTTGGATCAACCGATCGCTCTTCTCGGTGGCGTCGAGCGTTGGCAGTTCTTGAACGAGTTGGTTCAGCAGGTACTGCTTGCCGTAGACCGTGGCCAGCAACCAGATCGCAGTCACTGCGGCGGCAATCGCCAGGAATTGCAAGGCGTGCACGAACCGTTGCTTGGCTCCACCAGCGGGAGGCAAGGCAATTGAGAATGGGTTCGGCGTGTCGGCCGTGGAAAGCGATTCGGAAGGGGACGTCAGCATGGCGGGATTGTGCCGACCCATGCGTTCCGACAACAAGATCAATTCGAAAACGGCCAGCCTTCACAGGCAGGGGAAACGCCGACGGAAACGGGGAAATATGCCGATTGAGGAGGCAATGACGTTCGAAACGAAAGGTTCGGTGGATCAGTTTTTGAAGGTTTTACCGTTTTGACCAGCAATCTGGCTAAGCCTTTTCGATCGGACGAACCGATACTACCGGCACAACCCAATGCGGTTTGCTCAGAAAGTGGGGCGGCGGCGGGACTTAACAGTGATCAGCAGTGACGTTGGTTGAGCCAGTTCTCAATTGAACGTGACGGCAACTCCTAGCATGACGGTGGAACAACGATGTCGGTACGGAAGCTGACTGCAAAACTATTGGCAGCCCTGGCGGTTTTTGCTGGTGGCGCTTCGGTGTCCGCCCAGGAACATGCATTGGCGGACCCTTTCGCGTTTGACCCTGACTTTCAGTGGTTTGAACCAATCTACGATGCTGACATCGTGGATGCAAAACCGAAAAAACGGGCTCACACGGGCTGGTTCGGAACTTATGACAAGCTGCACTTGTGGGGCAAACGCCCTGAGGGTGAAGCGACAACTGTCGGAGGCGACAGTGGCGAGTACCAACTCGATTATGGCGAGGGAAATCGCTACGAGTTCGGTTACATGAAGCCGCGAGAAGACAGCGGTTGGTTGTTCGGATGGTCGGATCTGGACATTCGTGCGGCTGAATACACTCGTGCTGAGCGTATCAACCGTCTCAATGTGACTCAGTTGGAAGGGGATCCCGAATTCCCCGGCGGCCAGTTTGGCACCAACGTGCTCACCGATGACAACAACAACTTCGGTTACGACACGCGATTCTACGAGATCGGTCGCTCGACCAACTTCGTCGAATACGACAGCTACGAAATCAACAAAACTTGGCGAATGGAACCGTATCACTACGGTGGAATCCTCGAGCCCATGGTCGGTGTCCGGTTCGTCACCTTGGACGACCAGGCGGTGACTCGCAGGTATTCACGGACTCGTGAAGACGGTGCGACGATTCTCCCGGGGACAACGGAACTGACTGAGAACCCATACTTCGTCGACCTCGGTGTCAACGACGATGCGTATGAACGATTGGATCAGGACATCACCAAAGTTGACAACGAGATGTACACCATGCAACTCGGATTTCGATACTTCAAGTTTGTCAACCGCTTCCGCTACTCAGCCGAGTTCCGGGCCTTCAGCGGCGTCAACCTTCAGCATGCGTCGAGATACACTGTGGCTGAGAATACGTTCTACGATGGTTTCGGTGCTGACTCAGAAGTCACGTCGTTTTACCGCACCGAGAACAAGGTCGAGCACTACCGCGATGACACCTTCTTCATCGGTTACGACGTGCGGGCCGATCTGGGTTATCAGCTGACCAACATGATTCATGTTCGAGGTGGATTCCAAATCTTCGACCTGGCCAAAGGGCTAGGACGAGCCGCCCACCGAGACGATGCACTGACTGAGATCGGATCCTCCGACCAAAGCTTCTTGGCGGTCGGTGGAACGTTCGGGATCGAACTGAACCGCTGATTCAGATCCCGTCCCACTGCTAGCTGATCACACGATTGAAGCCGGCGAGGTGAATTCACCTCGTCGGCTTTTTTTTCGTTTGTATCGGACCGCTTCCTCCTCGATGCGTCCGGCCGGCTCCGCTGTTCGGCTCGCCCAGCGTTCCGGCACCCGCCATTGGAATCACGTTCTTCGCGAGCGACCGTGTTTCTGAGGGAAGTGGTCGGCCAACGCGATCCGTTTTTGGGGGTGGTGAATCGGAGTGCACTCCTGAGGCTGGAAGATGAGGTATCATGCGGGTCCCAATCGCTGCGGCGATTGCCTGCCTACCTTCCCTCCCCGCCTTGAATGGAAACTTGCCATGCGCGATGTCAAGAATCGACGTTCGTTTTTAAAGTCCACCGCGATTGCCGGAACCGCAATCACTCTCTCTGCGACGCAATATTCGCGTGTTTACGGTGCCAATGAACGGCTTCAGATCGCGAGTGTGGGAACCGGTGGGAAAGGTTGGAGCGATTTGCTCGGTGTCGCTGCCAGCCCGCAGGTCGACGTGATCGGGTTGTGTGACATTGACAGTTCGCCCAAGCACCTTGGTCAAGCCGCTGAACGGTTTTCATCGGCCCGTCGCTACGCCGATTGGCGAAAACTGCTCGATGAAAGCAATGACCTGCAAGGCGTCCTGGTCTCCACGCCAGATTTCATGCACGCACCGATCTCCCTGCCCGCGATGCAGTTGGGGAAACATGTGTTCTGCCAAAAGCCACTGACGCACACCGTGACGGAAGCTCGCCAGATGAAAAAGGCAGCCCAGAAGTTCAAGGTGGTGACTCAGATGTGCAATCAAATTCAATCGCACTCGGCGTATCGCACAGCGGTTCACTTGGTTCACGAAGGAATGATCGGGAAGGTTCGCGAAGTTCATTCGTGGCAAGGCGGAAGACCCTCTTGGCCGCGACAGATTCCGCGCCCCGCCGGCAGCGATCCCGTCCCCGCGGATGTTCGTTGGGATCTGTGGCAAGGCGTCGCTGTCGAACGTCCCTACAAAATTGGGATGTATCACCCATTCAATTGGCGCGGTTGGCAGGCCTACGGTACCGGCCAGCTGGGCGATTTCGGATGCCATATCTTGGACCCGGTCTTCAAAGCACTGGAAATTCACGCACCGACGAAGCTCACCGTTGAGGCACCGGAATTGATGCCTGAAACCTGGACCGATCGAGCGACCGTGCGTTACCAATTCCCCGGAACCAAGTACACCGCCGAAACGACCCTGCCGGTCACCTGGTACGACGGAGTCGGAGTGTCGCCGCCGCGAGAGCGACTGGCTCACATTCCTGAGGATGGGAAGCTTCCCGGCGCGGGCTCGGTGCTGGTTGGCGAAAAGGGTTCGTTGGTGATTCCCCATGTCGCGATGCCGCAGCTCTACCTCGCAGACCAATCCTTGGTGGAGGATCTGCCGGTGATCCCCGCGGTGGACCACTACACGCAGTGGGCGGACGCCTGTCGCGGGACGGATGAAACCACTTCCCACTTCGACTACGCCGGACCGCTGACGGAATCGGTTTTGCTCGGAACGATCGGGATTCGCTTCCCGGGGCAAGAACTGCAGTGGGATACCGAAGCGATGAAGATCACAAACCATGCCGAGGCCCAGCAGTGGGTGACCAAGCCGTATCGCAAAGGTTGGGAACCCACCTGGGTCTGAGGTCGGCGATCATTCCTAATGTTCGGCTCAGTGGTTGACGCTGGAAGGTACGGAGCAGGTGGTGATGTTCACGAACGCTGGCGTGCTGCTGGCTGCCGATTTAACCAGGGCAAGCGCCGAAAGGCACTTGGTGTTGAAAGCTTTCGAGGTTGCTCGGGGGCGGTGGGGTGTCACCGGAATTGTCCCCCGTGCGAGTTTTCGTCAATCCAGCGGCGCTGGGTCGGCGCTGCGATGTGACGTAAACGCCTGCCAGCAATGGGCTTGATGGGGCTCTCGCTGAGCGGTGACGTGCAGGACGGTTTTCTGCTTTTCGACCTCGTATCGAACCGGACTCCGTTAGGATACAGTTCAGTGTTCAATCACCTCCTAGTGGCCGAGGAAACCATGGCAAAAGTCGATCAACCAGCCCCGAAGAAAGATGAACCGGAGTCGCTTGCCGACCACACGGCAACCATCAAGTCGCAGATCCTTGAAAAGATTGGCAGGCCCCCACGGTTGCATCGTGTCGAGGTTTGTCGGCACCACAACGGCAACTACCGGGTCAACATCTGGGAAGAACTGGAACCCATCGGGGAATTCTCTCTGTCAAAACGGATTCACATCGGGGCGTCTTACTACCTGAAGGTTTCTGATTCCGGCGAGATCCTTCACAGCAATCCGCCGTTGAAGAAACGCAAATTCAAATCGTAAAATTGTCCTCTCGACCTCCGGCGAATCGGATGTCCTTTGGGATGCCCCGATCAACGGTAGCTTGATTGGATGGAAGAACCAACATGATGATCGAAATCGGCGGAACGTTTGACTTGGAAGTGCTCAAGCGAACCGACTTTGGAATGTTTTTGGACGCCGGGGAACTGGGCGAGATCCTGCTGCCCACCAAGCACACCCCGGACGACTTGAGCGTCGGTGACATTGTCGAAGTCTTCCTCTACCTGGATTCGGAAGATCGCCCGATCGCGACCACTCAGGTTCCCAAAGCGGAGGTGGGCGAATTCGCTTACTTGGAAGTCAAAGAGAACACCCCGATTGGTGCGTTCTTGGACTGGGGATTGGACAAAGACGTCCTGGTCCCATTCGCGGAACAGCATCGACCGATGAGGGTGGGCGATTCTTACCTGGTGTTCCTGTATCTCGACAACCAAGATCGAATCACGGCAACGTCCAAGATTGACAAGTACGTGAGCAATGATCCCGAGCATGGTTTCTACCCGCAACAGGCGGTTGAGTTGATCATTGCCAACAGCACCGAGATGGGGCACAAGGCGATTGTGGATCAGAGCCATTGGGGACTGTTGTACAAGGATGAAGTGGATCAACGGATCAGCTTTGGTCAGACCATCCAAGGTTATGTCAAACACGTTCGCGTTGATGGGAAAATAGATCTCAGCCTGAAAAGTGGTCAGCAAATTCGCGACGACTTCAGCCAAGCCATTCAGAGCCACTTGGAAGAGAACGGTGGGTTTGCGCCGGTTCATGACAAGTCGCCTCCGAATGAAATCTTTGACCTGTTCCGGATGAGCAAAGGCCAATTCAAGAAGGCGATCGGTGCCCTGTACAAACAACAGGTGATTGCAATCGAACAGGATGGCATCCGGTTGCTCTGAGCATTGCTTGCTCGTTCTCGATGTCCGTAGGCGGTTGCCAAGTCTTGTGCGTGGATCGCCGAGCCGGTTTTCCAACGGTTTCGAAGCTTTTTCGTTCTCTCTGTGTCACACTTTGGATGGTGGAGACATGGTAGTAGCGAAAGGAAAAGTGACCGATGCAACGAAACGAATTCGCGAAACTGGTGCTGGAACATCAAGCCCGCCTACGGATGTTCATCCGGATGCTCGGTGCGCTGCCCGACGCGGTGGATGATTTGGCCCAGGATGCGTTTGTGGTTGCTTACGAGCGAATTGAAACGCTGGAGGACATCGACGACGCGGGGCCTTGGTTGCGTTCGATCGCTCGCAATTTGGTGCGAAACGAGTTGCGGAAAACGTCTCGTCGGCGACGAGTCGTCAACGCATCGCTCAGCGAAGCCATGCTGGCGATGTCCGACGAACCCATCACTGGCCCGTGGTCCGAGGACTGGTTCGCGGCACTTCGCGTCTGCGTGGATCGATTGCCCGGTCACGGTCGAGCCTTGGTGAACGGCCGCTACACGCGAGGGCAGAACGCGACGCAGTTGGCAAACGAAACGGAGATGACTCCCGCGGCCGTCCGCCAGGCTTTGTCGCGTCTTCGCGGGCTGCTGCGGACCTGCGTCGAAACCCGTTTGACGGAGGGAGCAACATGAGCGAACAAGCTCGGGAACCAGAGTTTGACCAGCAACTCGGACGTTTGCTCGACGGCGAACTCAGTGACGCACAGACGGAACGTCTGGCTCATTCGCTGGCGAATGACGATGCATTGCAGCGGCGCTACCGCGACCAAGTCGAAATGGACGAGGGGCTGGCGATGCTGGTCCGGGAAGAACGGGCGGGGCAACGGTTTGTGCAACTGCTGGATCAACGGCTGGATGCCGAATCCCAAAAGTTTGATTTTCTGCACAGCGTGCTGGACCGTTCCAGCCTGAACGCAGCGCGAGACCAACTCCGTCGCTGGGCTCCGCTGGCCGCAGTCGGGATCGCGGCCTGTTTGATGGTGGCGTTTTGGATTGGGATGTGGACGGGACGACACGCCGGGGTGGCACAGACCGGTTCTGACCCAGCGATGCATCCACAGGCGACGACGATGACCGAATCGGAGCCGGCGGATCCCTCGGTGGCGTTGTTGAAACGAGTCGTCAATGTCGAGTGGACGGGTGACGCGGCGTTTCGGATGGGCGATTCGGTATCGTCAAACCAGACGCTGGATCTGAAATCCGGATGGGTGCAGTTGCAATTCTTTCGGGGTGCCGTGTTGACGTTGGAAGGCCCTGCCAAGCTCGAAATTCGCGATCCGAACCTTGTCATGTTGCACGCGGGCAAGGCCTGGGCAAACGTGCCCGTTCCAGCTCGCGGGTTCACGGTGTTGACGCCGGAAACCAAAATCGTTGACCTCGGGACTGAATTTGGTGTGTCGGCAAATCCCGGCGAGCGAACCGAGGTGCATGTGTTTGACGGATTGGTGGAACTGCATGATCCGTCAGCGTCGGGAGATGCTGCGTCGCTGCACGAATTGGTCACGGGGCAATCGATGAGCGTTGATGGAAACGGGAACTCCCGTCCGGAAACCACTCGGATCGCCAAGATGCCATCCGAATCGCTGCTTCAACAGAACCAAGCCGAACGTCGACAGCATCGGATCGAACGTTGGCGGCGGTGGAGTGCTGAGATTCGCAAGGACCCTCGCGTGCTGATGTATTACGATTTCGCGGCGCCGGATCAGTCTGGTTCGGAGACGTCGCCAACCACTCTGCCGAACCTTGCTGCGGCCCAAGAGAATTCAAACGGTTCCATCATCGGTTGTGCATGGTCGGAGGGCCGTTGGCCAGGGAAAACTGCCTTGGATTTCAAACGGCCCAGCGATCGAGTCCGCTTCCATTTGGCCGGTGAATACAAATCGATCACGTTGGCGGCATGGGTGCGTGTCGATGGGCTGGATCGGTTGCTCAGTTCGTTGTTGCTGACCGATGGTTGGGATCAAGGGGAAGTTCACTGGCAATTTGATCAACGTGGGCAACTTGGTTTATCTGTCGGCCAAGTGTCAGGCGTGGCGTGGCGTTACACACCGCCGCTGGTGGATCTCACGCGTCTGGGGCAATGGATTCATGTCGCCTCCGTGTTCGACGGAACCAGCCAAACGGTGCGTCACTACTTCAACGGTCAGCGTGTGCCGTGCGAAGGTAAACTTCAGTACGATGGACCGATCCGAATTGGAGATGCGGAACTGTGCAATTGGGGACGCCCCGTCGACAAGAGTTCTCACGCGATCCGCAATTTCAATGGGCGAATGGATGAGTTTCTGATGCTCGATGATGCGTTGGACGAAGCGGAAATATTGCAAATCTACCATGCCGGAAATCCCAAGTTTTAGGAGACGTTCGATGCATCTGATCCATTTGGGAAGACCGCTCGTCGACCACGGTGCCGACGTTCGTTCGCATCCGGTCGGCTTGGGAATCGGGCTGATGCAGCGAATCGTGATTTGTGCTGTGTGGGGCTGGTTGGTGATGAGCCCGATCGCTGCTCAGTCCGCGGAGGATACCGAGCAGATCGAAACAGTGCAGGCCACGGCGGAACAGCTTGACTTCTTTGAGTCCAAAATTCGTCCGCTGCTGATTGATCACTGTTACGAGTGCCATGGTGAGGACTCTCAGGAATCGGAACTCCGTGTCGACACTTTGGCGGGCATGCTGACGGGCGGATTGGCGGGTGCGTCTCTGGTTCCGGGGAAACCCACCAGCAGTTTGTTGGTGACCGCGGTCCGCTATCAAGACAATGATTTGAAGATGCCACCGGATGAGAAGTTGTCCGATGTCCAAATCGCAGACGTAATCCGGTGGGTCGAGATGGGGGCGCCACATCCCGATTCCAACACCGTGGGGCCGATCGTCCAGCGGGGCGAGGTCGATGTGCAGGAAGGCCGCAAGCATTGGGCGTTCCAACTGCCCGTCAAAGCCATTCCGCCAGCGGTTGGCAATGCATCCACAGACGCTCCGAACCCGATCGATGCGTTTGTGCTGGCTGAATTGCGAGCCAATGGCTTGCGTCCCAATCCACCGGCCGACAAGCGAACGTTGCTGCGGCGAGTCACGTTTGACGTGACCGGGTTGCCGCCGACACCAGAGGAAGTCGAATCCTTTCTGGCCGATGATTCTCGCGATGCGTTCGCTAGCGTGGTCGATCGTTTGCTCGCGTCGCCTCATTACGGTGAACGGTGGGGACGCCACTGGTTGGACGTCGCACGCTACGCCGATTCAAACGGTCTCGACGAAAACGTGGTTCATGGGAACGCCTGGCGCTACCGCGATTACGTCGTGCAATCGCTCAACGAGGACAAGCCTTACAACGAATTCGTGGTCGAACAATTGGCGGGCGATCTGCTGGATTCCGGCGATGACGTGGAACTTCGTCACGAGCGTTTGATCGCGACGGGTTTCCTGGTGTTGGGGCCGAAAGTTTTGGCCGAGCAGGACGAAGCCAAGATGGAAATGGACATCATCGACGAGCAGATCGACACCGTCGGTCGCAGTTTGCTGGGGCTGACGCTCGGATGTGCCCGCTGTCACACGCACAAGTTTGATCCGATCAGCCACCACGACTACTACGGGTTGGCTGGGATCTTTCAAAGCACGCAAACGATGGACAGTTACAAGACGGTCGCCAAGTGGCACGAGAACTCGATTGAAACACCCGAGCAAGCTGCGGAACTGACTGCACACAAAGAAAGGATCGCCGCTCGAGAAAAGTTGATCGCTGACCGGGTTGCAGCCGCCAAGTCCGATTTGGATCCTCCAGCGGATACCGACGCCAAACCCGATGAAGTCGAGAAGCAATTTCCGGCGGAGATTCAGGCGGAGCTCAAAACGCTTCGGGAGGAATTGACGACGTGGAAGGAGGCGACTCCAGAATTGCCGACCGCGATGGGCGTGGTGGATGGTGAGATTGTGGACACCGCTGTTCATCTTCGAGGCAGTCACCTGACACTCGGCGACGTTGTGGCTCGCCGCGTGCCGGAGGTTTTGGCTTTGGATGACCAACCCGCGATTCCAGTGATGCAAAGCGGTCGCCTTCAGTTCGCTCGCTGGCTGACCAATGGACGCCATCCGCTGACCGCCCGCGTGATGGTCAACCGGCTGTGGCGAGGCCACTTCGGCAAAGGGTTGGTCAGCACCGTCGACAACTTTGGGCTGAAAGGTAGCCCACCAACCCATCCGGAGTTGCTGGATTGGTTGGCGGTTCGATTCGTCGAGGAAGGTTGGTCGATCAAGGCGATGCACCGGATGATCCTGTTGTCGCAAACCTACCAACGTAGCAGCGACTTTGACGCGTCAAACGCGGAGCTGGATCCTGGCAACCAGTGGTACTGGCGATACAGTTTGCGGCGATTGGAAGCCGAGGCGATTCGTGACGGGTTGTTGGCCGTCAGTGGTCAGCTTGACCGGACCACGGGCGGGAACATCATGCAGTACAAGAACCGTGAGTACGTGTTCAATCACACGTCGCAGGACAAATCCAAATACGATTCAACCCGGCGTTCGATCTACGTGCCCGTGATTCGCAATCACCTGTATGACATGTTTCAATTGTTCGACTACACCGACGCGAGCGTTTTGACCGGTGATCGAAACACCAGCACGATCGCGCCGCAGGCTTTGTTCCTGATGAACTCGGAAATGGTGTCCGACCTGACATTTGCGTTGGCGGATCGTTTGCTGGAAGACAACACCGACTCTGCCCAGCGAGTCCGCCGGTTGTACTTGGAAGCTTATGGGAGACCGCCCAGCGACGTGGAGATTTCCGATGGCCTTCGCTTCCTCTCGCAGTTTGAAACGCTTCTGCACCAGAACAAGTCTGAGCCCGCTGACGGCGGATTGGGTTGGGAGCGATCGGCCTGGCAAGCGTTCTGCCAAGCCGTGGTTTCGTCCAGCGAGTTCGTTTACGTCCGTTAGGAATCGTCGAAAACTTCGCTTCCTCCAATGAAGTCCCGCCTCCTTCCTTCCCTCCTGATCTGATGCAATTCAATCGACGACACCTTTTGCAGACCACCGCTGCTGGTTTTGGATCGCTGGCGTTGGCATCGTTGTTGGCTGACGAAGTCCGAGCGTCCGGCGGCACCGCCGAGTCGCTCGGTTTGGGGGCCCCGCATTTCGCACCGAAAGCGAAACGTGTCATCTTTCTGTTCATGAAGGGCGGCCCGTCTCACATGGACACGTTTGATTACAAGCCACAACTGCAAAAGGACGACGGCAAACCATTGCCGTTCGAAAAACCGCGAGTCCAGTTTGCTCCGACCAGCAACCTGTTGGCTTCGCCTTGGAAGTTCAAACAATACGGTGAGAGCGGCATCGCGGTCAGCGAATTGTTCCCACACGTTGCCGAGTGTGTCGACGACTTGTGCATCATCAATTCGCTGCACGGCACCAACCCGGCACATGGTGGGGCGAGCATGAAGTTGCACACGGGCAGCGATGTGTTCGTGCGGCCCAGCATGGGGTCGTGGGTCACTTATGGATTGGGGACGGAGAACCAGAACCTGCCGGGGTTCATCACGATCTGTCCGACGCTGGCGCATGGTGGCACGAAAAACTGGGGTTCGGCATTTTTGCCCGCCAGCGTTTCGGGGACCCCGATCGGCAACGCCAGCCAACCGTCCGATCAGGCTCGCGTGAAGTTTGTGAAGAACGCACGACTGTCTCTGGAAGCACAGCGGATGCAGCTGGATCTGGCCCAGTCGATGAACCGCGGGTTTCTGGAAACCACCGGTCCAGACTCAGCACTCGAAGCGCGGATCAAGTCCTTTGAGTTGGCATTCCGAATGCAGACCGAGATGCCGGAGGCATTGGACTTGGAATCCGAAACGGCGGCAACGCACAAGCTGTATGGCATCGACCACGAAACCACGGCCGACTTTGGTCGCCAATGTCTGATGGCACGCCGATTTGCTGAGCGAGGCGTCCGGTTTGTGCAGATCACGCACAGCAACACGGAGGTGCAGTGGGACCAACATGGCAACCTCCGCAAAGGTCACACGCAGAACGCTGCGGAGGTGGATTTGCCGATTGCAGGCTTGTTGAAAGACCTGAAGGCTCGCGGTTTGTTGGAGGACACGCTGGTGTTGTGGGGAGGCGAGTTTGGCCGCACGCCAACGTGCCAGGGATCTGGGCAGGACGGACGCGACCACAACCCGGAAGGGTTCACGATGTGGATGGCGGGCGCTGGATTGAAGACCGGCATCCAGTACGGCGCGACGGACGAGTACGGCTACTACGCGATCGAAAACAAAGTTCACCTGCACGACTTGCACGCCACGATGTTGCATCTGGTGGGACTCGATCACGAACAACTGACCTATCGCCATGCCGGTCGAGATTTCCGGCTGACGGATGTTGCAGGCAAAGTGGTTCACGACTTGTTCGCGTAGGGGAGGCGGTGTCACCCAACGGATTGCGGTCACGCTCAGATCGTCGTGCAAGCGGGGCTGCATTCGGCGGTCCGTCGCGACGATGCAATCGACGCGGCGGCGGTTTCAGAGTCGCCAAGCGACGGCGTGCACCAGCCTGGGACGCAAGTCCCAGGAATCAGGGCACCCACCACTGGAAAGTCGCGGAGCGATGGCAGGTGTTGGCCCAGCGGTGAGACGCCTGCCGTCGCTTTGCGACTGTTGGTTCGGTTCCTCTTGCTGTCCTCGGACTTGCGTCCGAGGCTGGCGCCTGTCATCGCTTCGCGACTGGTTGGAGGTGATTCGTGGATGGCACCATCCGGATCTGCTGGAGGTGATTGCTGGTTGGGGCGTTGCCGTGGCGCTCAGATCGTCGTGCATGCGGGGCAGTGTTCGATGGATCGTCGCGACGATGCAATCGACGCGGCGGCGGTGTCAGAGTCGCTAAGCGACGGCGTGCACCAGCCTGGGACGCAAGTCCCAGGAATCAGGGCACCCACCACTGGAAAGTCGCGGAGCGATGGCAGGTGTTGGCCCGGCGGTGAGACGCCTGCCGTCGCTTTGCGACTGGTGGTTCGGTTCCTCTTGCTGTCCTCGGACTTGCGTCCGAGGCTGGCGCCTGTCATCGCTTCGCGACTGGTTGGAGGTGATTTGTGGGTGGAGTTGAATCGTGGATGGCACCATCCGGATCTGCGTGGATGGCACCATCCGGATCTCCTGGAGGTGATTGCTGGTTGGGGCGTTGCCGTGGCGCTCAGATCGTCGTGCATGCGGGGCAGTGTTCGGCGGATCGTCGCGACGATGCAATCGACGCGGCGGCGGTTTCTGAGTCGCCAAAGCGACGGCAGGCAGCAGCCTGGGACGCAAGTCCCAGGAATCAGGGCACCCACCACAGGAAAGTCGCGGAGCGATGGCAGGTGTTGGCCCGGCGGTGAGACGCCTGCCGTCGCTTTGCGACTGGTGGTTCGGTTCCTCTTGCTGTCCTCGGACTTGCGTCCGAGGCTGGCGCCTGTCATCGCTTCGCGACTGGTTGGAGGTGATTCGTGGGTGGAGTTGAATCGTGGATGGCACCATCCGGATCTCCTGGAGGTGATTGCTGGTTGGGGCGTTGCCGTGGCGCTCAGATCGTCGTGCATGCGGGGCAGTGTTCGGCGGTCCGTCGCGAAGATGCAATCGACGCGGCGGCGGTTTCTGAGTCGCCAAGCGACGGCAGGCAGCAGCCTGGGACGCGAGTCCCAGGAATCAGGGCACCAACCACAGGAAAGTCGCGGAGCGATGGCAGGTGTTGGCCCGGCGGTGAGACGCCTGCCGTCGCTTCGCGACTGGTGGTTCGGTTCCTCTTGCTGTCCTCGGACTTGCGTCCGAGGCTGGTGCCTGTCGTCGCTTCGCGACTGGTTGGAGGTGATTCGTGGTGATTCGTGGATGGCACCATCCGGATCTCCTGGAGGTGATTGCTGGTTGGGGCGTTGCCGTGGCGCTCAGATCGTCGTGCATGCGGGGCAGTGTTCGGTGGATCGTCGCGAAGATGCAATCGACGCGGCGGCGGTTTCAGAGTCGCCAAGCGACGGCAGGCAGCAGCCTGGGACGCGAGTCCCAGGAATCAGGGCCCCACCACAGGAAAGTCGCGGAGCGATGGCAGGTGTTGGCCCGGCGGTGAGACGCCTGCCGTCGCTTCGCGACTGGTGGTTCGGTTCCTCTTGCTGTCCTCGGAATCGCGTCCGAGGCTGGTGCCTGTCATCGCTTCGCGACTGGTTGGAGGTTATTCGTGGATGGCAGCATCCGGATCTCGAGGCGGGCAACAAAAAAGGCACCCTCACGTTGATGAGGATGCCTTGGAGTGGATTTTGTTTGCCAGGACCTAGCGGCATTGATCGATGGTCAGGCTGCTGACTTGTTCGCTCTGCGACGACGCCAGACAAGCCCCGCACCACCGATCGCTAACAGTGCCATCGAAGAGGGTTCTGGAACGGCGGTGACTTCTGAAATACGCAAGTTATCTACCGAGAGAGAGTTGCCAGTGTCCGTACCGAACCGGCTCCCGATACTAAAAACATCGAATCGAAATTCTGGGCGAGGTGAATCAGAGGTGAATGCGGCAGGGTCAAGTGGACCACTTGGAAGCGTGAACTGATAGCTCGCAAACTGCTCGGTTACGTTGAACCCACTTTGGTACGTTTCACCAGCCAGTTTGAACTGCGCCTGGACGTATGCATTGGTATTTGGAGATTCCAATCCCTCCACTTTCGCATCAAAGCTGAAGGTGTAGTCAGATGCCTGAGTAGAAATCGGATTGCCAAGCAAATCGCCCATATTCAGTGAAACGTTTGAAAAGAAATTCACGGCACCGTCACTAGCGTTCGCCGGGGTGAATGATAGTACGGCGCCATTTCCTATGGAGCCTGTACCAGTAAGGTTCAAGCTTGGTGATCCATCGCCACCGGACTGACTGTATGCCGGAATCGCTGAGTCGAAGTTCAGCTCGTAAACGACACCGCCATTAGCAATAGATGTCGAAAGGCAAATTAGCAGCCCAAGGATTCGAAACATGATGATCTTTCTCGTTTAGATATCGACGATACGCAGCTTGTGATCTTTGTCCGTGTTCCAACTTACTTGGGAGACGCCTGTATACGCGTGCTAAGTTTGCTGAATTGGAGTACTCTTCTGAGGCTAGCAAGTAGCCCTTTCGGGCGGGCTCAATTTGATTCTGTTGCTGGGCAAAGTCCAAGTGCATCGGAGTCAGACGCATCGCCCTTGTCGCTACCGCCATTCCAGCAAACGGGGCTGTTCCTTTTCGACGGCCCCATCCGGGGCGGCGAGGTGACTTTGGGAACGTGGTCTCGGGGCTTCCACCCCGAGCTAACTACGCGGGCTCCTCCGGAGCCATTCATGCTCTTGCGCACTGGATGGGACCGTCATCGCGAACTGGCACACGCACATCTAACCCGGTAGCAGACCAAAGGCGGCGGCCAGAAAAGCGGGGCCGTTGTACATGCCGTGGATCAAGATCGCGACGGTTGTGTTCTTGGTGCGATCGAAGATGAATGGCAAGATCAGCATCAGTGGCAAGGACAGGACCATCACGGGGATTCCAAATGGAATGTGAAACGCCAGCCAGAGGAGACTGACCACCAACCATCCCCATCGCACCGTCAGGCGTGATTGCACATAGCCCCGCCACAGCAGTTCTTCGCCGACGATGTTCAGCACAAACATGGGCGCCCAAAGCAATAACAACAGACGGTCGCGACCCTCCAAAGGCGACATGTCGATGCACCATGGTTCGGTCTCGACTGGTGGCAACAGATCAAGCCTGGCCAAGTTGCTCCAGGCTGCGAGCAGGACCCCCGTTCCACCCAGTACCGAGAAAACTCCTGCAGCGGCGTAGCGCCAATCCCGCTGGCTCATCGGACGAATGTTGAGTGACGTCAACCGTTCCGCGAATGAGTTGGCTCCCTCCCGGTGAGCTTGCCAGACCGCGTAGGCGATCATGGGCGGGAACAACACGAAACCGATCAAGTACCAATGCGTCGCCGGGTGAAGTCCTGGCTGGGCGCGTAGCATCGGAAGCATCCACCAAAGAAGCAGCACGAGGTACAAGAGTGCCGCTGCAAAAATGGCCGCTGCTTGCGAGATCGTCAGTGAAGTTCGCCTGCGATTCATAGGGCAACCTCGGAGTCTGGCTCACGCATTCAAGCCCAGCTTGGGGTTGGCGGGACGAAGCTCGATTCCAGCAACTGAGAGGAGGTGCGGGTATCTCGTCAAGGAAACAACACGCCGCGAGCGGTCAGGTATCCGACCACGAAGCCAATGGCGGTGAAGACGAGAATGCTGATCAGCCACTGGCCGGTGGAGATGCCTGTTGATAAAGGCGATGGCGGGAGGGCATTGGGATCCGATTCGGGTGGCGGGGGTGGTGTGACCGATGGATTGCTGAGCGATGCGGGGGCAAGCGGATCGCCCGCCGAGGAACCAAGGTTGTCCCAGCTCATTTCGTCCAGCATCGATTCGCCCAGGGAGTCTTCCGGGCGTGGGATCCCGGCGGCGGGGATCGCGACTGGTTGCATGCCTTCGCCAATTTGAATGGTTCCCGAATCGTTGGTGTCGGCGTCCATCGTGGCCCAGGGGCTCAATCGCATCACGACTTCTGCCGCGGTGGTGATCCGCCGGGACACGTCCTTTTCCATCATGTCCGCGATCGTGTCGACAAACGCATCGCTGAGTTCGGGTGCCTGTTGAGTCGGCTTGAGCGGCATTTCGTTCAAGTGCCGACGACACTTCGATTTTGAGTCGCCACCGGGAAAAGGAACTGTTCCCGTGCAGGCGTAGTACAACGTGCAACCAAGTGAATAGATGTCGCTGGGCGGTCCAACCTGGTCTGGCGTTCGAATCTGCTCAGGCGACAAGTAGTCAGCGGTCCCGACCACCATTCCGGCTCGTGGATCGTCGTCTGGGCCAAAGGACAAGGCGGCCAAGCCAACGTCAGAAACCTTGGCATGACCGTCGGGCGTGACCATGATGTTGGCAGGCTTCACGTCGCGATGGACCAAACCCGATTCATGGGCGTAGGCGAGTCCCGCGGCGGCTTGGGCGATGATCGACGCGGCTTGCTGCATCGACAATCGACCATGCTCGCGAACCAGGCGTCGCAGATCGGTGCCCGGGACATACTCGGTGACCAAGTAATGCACCTTGCCGTCTTTGCCCGCGTCAAAGGCTCGCACCAAGTAGGGGCTGTCCAGATTCGATTGCAGCCGAATTTCGCGAGCAAAACTTTCCAGGCTCAGTGGGTCCGACTTTTGTAGCGGCAAGACCTTGATGGCGCACTGGCGGCCCATGATCTTGTGCACGCCGCCGAAGACCTGCCCCATCCCGCCTTGGCCAAGGAATTCGGTGATGACGTAGTTGCCGAGTGTCAGCTTCGTTCGTCCAGCACGAATTTGTTGTGACTGGTAAGGCGTCAAGATTCGATCGCGAACGAGAACCCTCGACATCTCTTCACAGACCAACTCGGGATCCAAACGATCTTCGCTGGCGAGGTTCTGTTTGACCTCTTTGGCGGCGCGTTCCCACTGCTCCGCCTGCAACAAATCAGATCGCAGGGCGGCTTCTCGAAAAACGGCGACGGGGGAAAGCGGCTCGCTCATCGGCTCACTTGTTGGTGTCGAAGACGACGCACAAATGAGTCACCCCGTGTCCAGACGACGCCCATTCGATCCGGTCGTCTTCGCACTTGACTTCGCCATCGATCGATGCCGCATCAATGGCCTGCATCGCAACCTTTGTCGGCGGTGTCGATGCGTCTTCGTGGCGATCGCCAAGTGGGCGAGACAAGGGCGAGATCGGATGAGCCAAAGCAACCGGCTGACAGAAACGCACGACGCCGCGAACGGATTTGCTGGTCGTTTGGATGGCTCGCAGGTGCAGCACCATGCGGCCATCGTCCAGCTTGCCAGTGGCGACAATTTGGACTCGCAAGGTGGAAGGCGATGCGTGCATCAACCAAGACCCAGCGGGCACACCGTTTCGAATCAATTGACCGTTGGGAACCTGCAGCACTGTCGGCGTTCGCCAAGGTTGCATGGCCGCATCGATCGGGTGCGGCACATCAAATCCAAACGCGAATTCGTGCCACGGCGAGAAGCCATTGGTGGCTTCGCTGGACGAGGTTGCTGCATCGGCGAGAGGCAGCAAGGTTTCCAGGAAACGATCTTCGCTGCGGCGATGGAAGCTGTTGCCGTGGGTGGCGACCAGCGTTTGGCACTCGTCTTCTTCGTGGACGAAACCAAGCGGGGCGAGGAACCGTCGGGCACTGGTCCGGTGCAGTTTCTCTCGCACGATGGCCCGCACCACGGGGCTGGCACCCGGGAATGCCATCCGCAGGACGGGATGATGGATCCAGTCCAAAGGAGCGTTCGTTTCTTCGGCGGCACTGGAGGTTCCCGGCAACGTTTCGAATCGAATTCGGTACCGAACCAAGCGGCTGCCTCGATTCAGTTCAATTTCGGATTGCCATTTCAGGCGTTGACTGCTGGCGGAACCAGACGCATCGTCGGAACTCTTGGTTGGCAATTCGATTGAACCGGTCATCGCGACAATGCCGCGTGAGACCGAGTTTTCTTTGGTTTGCACCGAGTCGCACTGGGCGACCAGCCCGGTTGCATTCTTGTCGGCCGACTTCTGTTTGGCGGGCACAAATTCGATCCGGGTCGACAGTCGATTGCCGCGGACTTTGCCGCTGTAAACGCCTTGGATTCCACCGTGCTCGGGATTGATGTTCAGTTCCAGGAACTCGTTGCTCATCCGTTCGCCGTCCACGATCGGGCCGGGACCGCGGCTCATTGAACGGCCAAGCTGTTTCGCCCATCGAATCAGACGAGGGTGATCGCCGCCGGCGGAGGGAACCCCGGTATGCACGGCGGGTTCAGCCAGCAAGGGTTTGGCCGCAGGGTTGGAACTGGTCCAGCGATATCCCCAAGCAGGAATGTCGAGCACCGCTTCCGTGTTGTTGCGAACCGCGTGGGCATGAAAGACGGAACGATTGTTCGTTGGCAGTTTGCCTTTGACGAGCACCCGTTGCCGCGTCGGCACACCGCTGCTGTTGATGACCAGCACGTTGTCGGTTGGCTGTGGATTGGAGGTCGAATCCGAAGGTGCTTCGGTGCAGTCAGCCAGTCCGAGGGATTCTGCCAGCCCATGAGTTGGATCGGTTCGGCGAGGGTTGGCCAGCATCGACAGACCGCTGGCATCGCGACTGGATTGCTGGCGAACCAAGGAAGCGTAGCCGGTGGCAGTTTGGCGAGCCGCTTGGGCGCCTGCTTGCATGCGATCCGCGGGCGAGGCTTTCCAAGACGCGGAGGAACCATGGTGATAGGGATTTTCGCCGTCGATGAAGTAGTCGTCGATCTTCCAGAACCGACCGAGGGCGAGGGTCCAGGTTGCGGCTCGATTCAAATCGCCGAAGCTGTCGCAACCTTCGCCGGGCCAGTGCACCAGCAACGCGGTCGCGATTTCGCCTGCGTCGATCGCTTCGCCCAATCGCGTCCCCAACGTTAGAAAAGACGACTCGTTGTTGGCATCCAAGGGCTTGGCCGTCAACGCTTCGATTTCATGCCCGTTCTCGCCCAGGATCACCTTGGCTTCGTCACCAAAGCCGGTTCCGTTTACGAAGTCGATGGGCAGCAATCCACGGCACTGGGTTTGAGCTTGCCCGTCGTGCTTGTGGCTGGCCAAGGCCGCGACGACTTCCGGCGTGGTGCTGCCGCCCAATCGAGCGTGCACGACCATCGGTTGGCCGATGGCACGTTGAACCTGATCGATGGATTCACGCAGGGTGCGTTCCATTTCGTCGATTGTCAGCTCATCGAAACAAACCGAGGGAGCGGGGCCGCCGCCGGCCCAGGACATCCCTTCAGCGGCAAAACGCGATTGAAACGTTTGCTGCACCGCTGCGTCCGCATTCAGCACCGCCTCCGCGACGGCTTGATCGACCAACGCGTTGCGAGGCGTCGCCAGGATCGCTTCCGTTTCGCTGGTCGTTGGCTCGGGCTGATCGAAAAATCGGTCCAGCGTCGACGGCGTCAAAAGCGTGAGGTCAATCAACGACGGGTCGGACGCGAAGTAGTGGTCGCGTTCTTCCGCGAGTGCGTCGAAGCAATCGTGCAGTGCTGCCGCGGTGGCTTCGGCGTCGTTTTGTGTCCAGGCTTCGGCGGCGTCGAGAACTCGCGTTTCGAAGTAGACCTGATCGAGGTTGCTGGTGTAGCGAAGCCGGCGGGTCAGCACCTGGATCTGCCACCACGTGTAGCCGAGTGCGAAAAAGTCGGCCGGCGAGACCTCGCGACCTTTTTCCGTCACCAGGCGGACGTCAGCCAGCAGCGAGGCGGAAAGATTGGGCCAATTGGCGTTGGGATCCTTCTTCAGCGTGCTCGAATCACCGAACCAACTGCTTTCGATCGACGAATCAATCAGAGCCAATGCATCCTGGCGACTGCGGCAACGAACTCGGATCTCGCGATGAGAATCCTGCTGAATCGTGACGCAACGCTGCTCGGCATCGGACGAAGTCAATGAATCGCGAACGGAGGCGGTCAGTTTTGACACGCTGGCTTCCGGCACCAGCAACAGACGGAGCGGGCCCTCCTTGGAGGGGGCGAGGGCTGTTGTTTGGGAGGATTCGGGAGATTCTGCGAGTCCGCCGATGGGAGTGGGTGGCGACGGCAAATCGTCGGCTCGGTGCCAGGTGGGGACTCTTCCCACCTGAGCGAGCAAGCGAGGGTGCCAAGCCGCGGTCAACGTGCCCAGCAGACTCTGGGCGGCGTTATGATCCAACCGGGAAGGGAAATCTTCGATCGTGCTGCAAGGAATTAGGACGCAACATTCGGCAAAGGACGGCATGAGCGACTAAAATTTGACGTGAAGGAGCGAAAAGGGGATACTAGCGGTTTGGCGAGATCGCCGGCACCTCCCGGACTCGCCCCTGGCATCAACTTTAGCTGATGCCACTCATCGATTTGAAAAATCTTGTCTCTTCGTGTTGAAAGTAAACCATGGCCGGATCCGGCGGCGTTTGGGGAATCGAAATTGGTCAGAGCGCGCTCAAAGCGTTGCACTGCGTCAAACAGGGCGATGAGATCGTTGCCGATGCGTTTGATCTGATCGAGTATCCCAAAATTCTGGGACAAGCCGATGCGGATCCTGACCAGCTGATCGCCGATGCGCTGGATCAGTTGATGCAGCGAAATGACGCCATTCGCGATCGAGTCTGCATCAGCGTTCCCGGTCAAAGTGGGTTGGCGAAGTTCTTCAAACCACCACCGGTGGAACTGAAGAAAATCCACGACATCGTCAAGTACGAAGCCAAGACTCAGATCCCGTTTGAATTGTCCGACGTGGTTTGGGATTACCAAACGATGCCGGGAGCAACGATCCAAGAAGGCTACGCCCTGGAAAGCGAAGTCGGTTTGTTCGCGATGAAACGGGAGCAGGCTTACCGTCAACTCGCGCCGTTCCAAGAGTCCGACATCGAAGTCGACATGGTGCAGCTGACTCCGATCGCTCTTTACAACATGGTCGCTTACGACCGGTTCCACGAGCGAATTGAAAACGAGACGTTTGATCCGGATGAACCACCGACGTCCAGCGTGCTGCTTTCGATCGGCACCGACAGCAGCGACTTGATCGTGACGAACGGTTTTCGGATCTGGCAACGCAGCATGCCGATCGGCGGGAACCACTTCACCCGTCAGCTCACGAAAGACCTCAAGCTCACGTTCGCGAAAGCAGAACACCTCAAACGCAACGCTCGCGAAGCGGTCGACCCGAAGCTTGTCTTCCAAACCATGCGGCCGGTCTTCAACGATTTGGTCACGGAAGTCCAGCGTTCGATCGGATTTTTCCGCAGCATCGACAAGAAGGCCGAGATCACCGAATTGTTGGTGACAGGGAACACAGTCAAAATGCCGGGCCTGGCGGCCTACTTGGGCAAGAACCTCGGTTACGAAGTCCACACGCTGGATCGATTCAATCGATTGTCCGGCGACGATGTGCTCAGCATCCCGACCTTCCGCGACAACGCACCAACCTTTGCGGTGTGTTACGGGCTGTGTTTGCAAGGGCTGGGGCTGAGCCAGATTCACACGTCGCTGATTCCAGCCGAGATCAAAACCGAACGGATGATCCGTGCCAAGAAGCCTTGGGCTCTGGCAGGCATGGCAGCTCTGTTGTTGGGTGCGACTACCCAGTACGCGTTGACTCAGCGTTCGTGGCAAACGACTCACGAGGACCTTTGGTCCAGTGCGGAAGCGGCCGTGACGAGCATGTCGTCTTACAGCTCGGACCAAAAATCGGAAGACACGTTGCTGGTCAGTCGCTTGACGTTCCTGAATCGTCTGGGCGAAGAAATTTCCGGCAACGCCGAACGCCGCCTCGTTTGGTTGGAACTCATCAACGCAGTCAACGCTGCGATTCCGCGGGCGGATTACCCGGATGGGAAGATCCCCAGCGTCAAGGAACTGCCGCTGGAAGATCGCATTGATTTCCACATCTCCGAAATCGACACCAAATTCTACGAAGATCTCGCAGAGGATTGGTACTCCGAGCGGTTGGATATTCGTTACAAAGAAGAGATGAAGAACTGGTACGACTTGATGCGAGATTCGGCACCGCCGGAAGAACTCGCCGACGACACCGGTCCCGAAGAAGAAGGTTGGGTCATCCAATTGAAGGGATACCACTACTTCAACAGCCCGAAACACAAGGGCGAAGAAGGCAGTCAGCACGTCCGGAAGTACTTGACGACCAACTTCCGTGAGAAACCAATCAACTTGATCGACCCGCAAGGCAATCCGATCACCTTCACACCGGAAGAGTTTGGGTTCAGCTACCCATTGTTGCTGAATGAGAACCAACCTCAGTTGGTCCAGGTTCCCAACCCCGACTACGACCCCGTCTCCGCCATGACCGCGATGCAATTGCGGGCCGAAGGGGACGACGACGTCAAAGTCGAATCGCCTACTTTGGAAGTCCTGAGGCTCGACTTCGTGTTCCAGGTCGTTTGGAAAGAAAGCGTTCTCAGTGAACGAATCGAAGCCAAGCGATTGGCGGACGAAGAAGCTGCCTTGGAGGCCGAAATGGAAGGTGAGGGCGGCAGCACTGACGACGACCTCGATGCCGATCCCAATTCCGTTGCGATCGCCAACTAGTCCAACTTTTCGGCGATCACCTCGCCACCCACAAACAACCTTTTCTCTCTCGACTCGGTCTGATCGATGGATCAACTCAAGCAAGCATACGCTGCCGCAGCCAAGTACGGCTTCTGGATCGGCACCGCCACCATCACGCTGGGTGCGCTGGCGATCTGGTTCATCGTGACCGGCAATTTGGTCAAGGAGAACACAAGTCGCGCCGGAAAAATCAAGGGCGACGTCAGTGCGGTGTCGTCGTTGCGTATGGAACTCGATGAACATCCCAATCCGACTTCCAAGGAAGCGATGGATTTGCTGATCGAAGCTCGCCAGGACGAAGTCTTGCAAGCTTGGCAGGAAGTCTACGATGCCCAGCGTGACATTCTGGTGTGGCCGGAAGAGGAACTGACAAAGGAGTTCGTCGACGAATTTCGAGACCTCGTCCCGATCGAGGCTCACATTGCCTACCCGCCCGAACCGGGGCAGGAAAAACCGACTTCGTTCTTGAACACCTACGCGTTCTACATCAAGAACGTGTTGCCCAGCATCGCTGAAATTGCGAAAGCTGAATGGGAAGCTGAGTTCCGGTCCAACAGTGCCGCTGGTGGTGGAATGGATGCCATGATGGGCGGCATGGATTCGATGATGGGAATGGGGATGGGCATGGGCATGGGACGCGGTCCAGTCAACATCGCTGGCGTGGAAGATGTTCCGTTGGTGGATTGGCCTGTGGGGTCGCAATCAGCCATCATCTCGGAATTGTTCCCTTGGCAAGGCCGTCGTCCCACGACGTTGGAAGTTTATTACAGCCAAGAAAACCTTTGGATTCTGCGGCAAATGCTGGGGATTGTGGCGGACGTCAACGGTGATGCGAAGCAACCGTTCGAAGCCAAGATCCACGTCATCAACCACCTTTCGCTCGGTAAGAAAGTCAAGTTCACCGCTGGTTCCATTCAAAAACCAGGTGTTGCCATGACCGGTGGCATGGGGGGAATGGACATGGGCATGGATATGGGAATGGACATGGGGGGAATGGACGATATGTACGGAGACATGGGCGGAATGGGAGGCATGAGTGACATGGAAGCTCCCGATCCAGTCGACAACCGTTACGTCGATACCTCCTATGAACCCATTGATGGAGCAACCTTGCGATCCGCTTTGGAAAGCGAATCGCCCGAAGACGCACCGTTGAAAGTGGCGAAGCGTGTGCCAGTCATGATGTCTTTGCAAATTGACCAACGCTACATCCCTGACTTGCTGGCGGCCTGCGGCAGTGCACCGCTGATGGTCGAAGTCAAACAGGTCCGAATCCTTCCGAAGTCGGCGGGGGCGAACGCTGTTGGCGCGATGGGCGGCGGCGGGGGGGGTGGCATGGGCGGCATGGACTCGATGATGAGTGGCATGGACAGCGGCATGGGAATGGACGGCGGCATGGATGGTGGAATGGGGATGGGCGGAATGGGAATGGGAGGCATGGGCGGCATGGGAGGAATGATGGGCGGGGGAGCCAGCCAAGGCCCCAAGGAGAAATTCCCTCTCGATGTCACCGTCGAGGTCTATGGTCTGATTCACATTTACAACCCACCCAAGAAAGACCAACTGGGCGTGGAACTGGTCACCGAAGACACGGTCTTGGATGGCGAGACCATGGCCGAGAGTGCCGAGGAGGATTTGAAGGAATCCAATGGCGGCAATGCTGCGGCCGGTACCGGGGCCGATGCGACCGCTCCTGGCGACACGCCTGATTCAGCTCTGCCACCACCAGCCGAAACGGCACCGGAGGCGGCAGATCCTGCGGATGATGCGAATCCCGCGCAGCCCCCGGCAGGGGAAGCGTCGGTGACAGGTGGTTCCGCGGCGACGACGGGATAATCGTTGCAGTTGTGGTTTTGATTGGAGGAGGCGACCCTCCAATCTTTGAACTGGGTTTGATTGAACTTGTCGCCAACCTTTCCTTTTCTTTTTCGTTTGTGCGAGACAACTCATGGATGCCGACAAGATCAAGCAATTCTTCATCCTTCACGGTGAAAAATTTGTGGTCGGAATTGTTGTTCTGGCGGCTGCTTGGATGGTCTACGCTGGCCTGCAGATGCCCAACATGCTCGATGAGGTGCAGCCCGAGCGATTGGCCACCGACGCCAACACGGTGCGGAGCAGCATCGATGAGGATCACAACGAGCAGATCTTGCCCGAGCGAAAACCGCAGTTCGACATCCTGGCGGAAACCGCGCGCAAACGGACGCCGGTCGATTCCACGGCGTACAAGATGCCTCACCTGCTGGAACGCAAGACCATCGACACCTCGATCCGACGCAAGGATCCAGTGTTGCACCCACCGATGGAACTGCGTGTTGACAGCCACATCGCTTCGATCGCGATGCTTTCCCGCAGTGGAGACTACGCGCTCAAGGACCTGGAAGGCGCTGAAGCCTTGGAAGTGGTGGAACAAGAGAAGCCTCGCCCACGTCGTGGTGGACGTCGCCGTGGGGCCGGCATGGACGAAATGATGGGCATGGATATGGGGATGGACATGGGCATGGGCATGGACGCCGGGATGTACGGCGAAGACATGGGCATGGGGATGGACATGGGCATGATGGCAGGCGGCATGGGAACCATGTCGGCGACGGCTGCCGGTCGCCGCTTCAATGCGAAAAACAACTTTGGGTTCATCGCGACCCCCAAGGACAGCATGAAGCCTGTGCCGACAGGCGCTTGGTTCATTTCCGGTACCGCCGTCATTCCCCATCAAGCGATGGCTGAGTCATTCCGCGAAGCGTTGCAGGAAGCGGATGGTTATCTGCCGATGCGAGATCAACCACTGTATTTCAACTATGAAGTGCAACGCGCTGATGTGAGCAATAAACCCGTCGAGGAACTCACGGATGCGGACTGGGTCGTTCGCTACACGCGTGAAAAGAACGTCCTGGAAGCTGCCAAACTTTGGGCTGGGTACGCCAAGGAAGTTGTGCCGGAAGAATATCGCGACTTGAACGTGACCGCGTACATCCCGCCGATTTTGTTGGTTGACTACACGGATTTCGTCACTCATCCATTGATCCCCATGATTTCCCGTCGCGAAGAGCAGATGAAGGCTCGCGAGGAAATGATGAAGGAACAGGAGTTCGGGATCGATGACCTCGAATTGGCTGGTCCTGGTGCCTCGGGGATGCCCGGCATGGATATGGGAATGGACATGGGCATGGACATGGGCATGGATATGCAAATGGACATGGGCATGGGAATGGGTGGCATGGGAGCCTACGGCGGGATGGCGATGGTGGAAGAAGATCCCGTCGAATACAAGCTGATGCGGTTCTACGACTTCGCGAGCGACAAGGACCCTCAAACTCCTCGTCCAGGTCGCAAATACGTCTACCGAATTCGGTTGGCGGTTGTGGACCCGAACTTCCCTGCCAACGCTTTGCAACAACCGAAGATTTCGACGTTGTCGGGCGAGGTCTATCAACGAGTCTCCAAGTTGATGGAAGCTGCCGAAGCGGACAACGATCGTAAGGGGCACTTTCAACGTTGGTCGGAATGGAGTGAACCGAGTCCGTCGATTTCGCTGCCAACTTTCAATGACTACTTCGCCGGACCAGTCGAGGCACCTCGCACGAAGGTGCTGACTGTTGAAGGCAAAAAAGTGGAGTACTCCCCGGATCCGCCGACCGCCAAAGCCGTGAACTTCAGTTACAATACGGCGTACTGGACGGTGATGCCGATTTGGATGGAAAGCATCACCCCAGGTTCGGTTCTCTCTTACGAGGGCCCAGCGGAGCTGGTTGATCCGATTGATCTTGTGGTCAAAAAGGTAGAAGATGCGAAGGTGACTTCACAAACCACGGTCATCGATCTCGAAGGTGGCCGCGTGCTGCCCATGACTGGCGATTCCGAATTGGGTGAGCCCGGGATGATGCTGCTTTACGACGAGAATGGCTCGTTAAAAGTGACTGGTGAAGTGAACGATCAAGAGATGTATCGCATCTACTCCTTTGCCGAAGAACGCGGTCTGTAATAGCGAATGCCCCGATTCAACGCCTTTGAATACCTTTCCGCGCCAGAATCCACTCAGGCCGGAGCGTGCATCGGCGTTGTTTACGGTGTGGACAGCACGCTACGCAAATGGGCGATCGATGCGATCGTCGGCGAAAGCGAATGGACGCAAGTCGACGGCGAGGTCTGCAAATGGTCGGACCTGCGTGACGACTTAGCCACGGCGTCGTTGTTTGACTTTGACGGCGGGGACAAGCGAACGTTGGTCGTGCGGTCGGCCGACAAGTTTCTGTCCAATCATCGCAACGAGATCGAAAAGTACGTCGCCGCGCCCGGCGATGCGACGCGGTTGGTGTTGGAGCTGGAATCGCTCGCGAGCAACACGCGGGTGTACAAAGCGGTCGACAAAGAACACTTGCTGGTTGCTTGCACCAGTGCCACCGACGCCAAACTGGGAGTCACTGCGGCGGCGCGTCGAAAGTTTCTGACCAGCTTTGTTGCCGATCGTCACAAGACACAACTTGCTGCCGCCGCCGCCGATGCGTTGATCGAGATGCTGGGGGACGAGATCGGGATGCTCGACACCGAAATCGCAAAGCTGGCGTTGTACGTGGATGTGGGAGGGAAGATCGAAGAGCCGCTTGTGCGCGACGTCGTCGCGGGATGGCAAGGCAAGACGGTCTGGCAAATCACCGATGCAATTGCGGCGGGAGATGCCGCCGAAGCCTTGCGGCAACTCGACAAACTCTTCAGTGGCGGGCAACGGGCGATTGCATTGCTGCCTCAAATCGCATGGTCGCTGAGACGTTTGGGCATGACCACCGCTGCGATCGAATATCGCGAACGAAGTGGGCGTCCCTGGCAATTTGAGGACGCGTTGGCAGCCGGCGGCATCCGGCGTGGATTTGAAGTTCAATCTGCGAAGAAACAGTTGCAGTCGATTGGTCGCGAGCGAGCCAAGCAACTTCTGCCTTGGTTGTTGGATGCCGACCTGCGATTGAAGGGAACGCACAGCACAGAAGGTCGTGACCGGTTCTTGCTGGAACAGCTGATTCTGAAACTCGCTCGACAGACCTGATTGGCTGCACGCACTTGCGATGCCTCAGGTGATGCTCAGCTGAGGTTCGTCCACTGGGATGATTTTCTCATCCGCCGGCCAAGTGAAGCGGAACGTGGCTCCTTCTCCCTTGTCGGATTCAACCCAGGCTTCGCAGCCCTGGACTTGGACCAATCGTTTGACCAAGTGCAGCCCCATGCCCGTTCCGCGACGGTCTTGTCCGCTTTCGAGTGTTTGGAACATCCCAAAGATACGCTCTTGAGCGATGGACGGAATCCCAGGGCCATCATCGCTCACAGTGAACTGATAGGAGTCGTCGATGACTTCAGACGTGACGGTGACGACACTTCCTTGCGATGCATGTTTGATGGAGTTGCCAATCAGGTTGCGAAAGACTTGTTCCAGCGGTCCACGAGCGGTGGTGAGGGACGGCAATCGTTCGGGCAGTGACAACCGCATCGTGCCGGGCGGGGACATGAACGCGAACAGTTGTGGCAACGCCACGTTCAGGTCAATTGGCTCGACGGTGTCGGTTTGTTGGTTCACGCGAGCGTAGGCCAGCAAATCGTTGAGCAACCGGTCCATCCGGCTGACTTGAGCGTTCAACATCGTGAGGTGTTTGCGAACCTCTTGTCCGACCTGCTTGGGCATGTCTTCGTTGATCCACTCGGCCAAGTGCATGATGCCCCGGAGCGGTGCTTTGAGATCGTGCGACGCGATGTAGGCGAATCGGTCCAGGTCTTCGTTGCTGCGTTCGAGTTCTTCTTGTTTTGCTTTGAGATCGATCGCGACCAGGTGACGTTCCGTGATATCGGTGAAGGTCGCCAGGGTCATGATCTGGTTTTCAACTTCGATTGGAACGGTGACCACGCTGATCCGCATCTCGCTTCCATCGATGCGAGAGGTTTGGAACTCGAGTTGACGAGGTGATGACGCTTGCGATGCTCGCCTGTTGGCCGGCGGGGTGAGTTGATCGTGCAGATACAGCGGCAATAGATCGCTCAATTGAATCGGGCGATCAGCTGTGGGAGCGAGTTGATACATCGATTCAATCTTGGAATTGACCAGTTGCAATTGATGATTGGAATCGATCAACACACTGCCCATTGGGCTGCGTTCGAAGAGGTTTCGAAACTGAGCCTCTTTGTTTGCGAGCGCCCGCTGGGCCTCGTCGATTTCGGTGATGTTGGTGCCGACGACCAGGATGCGTGGAGCTTGATCGTGAAGCGAAGGCATCTCGTACTTGTCGATCAGCACTTTGTAGTCTTTGCCGTTTTGATTCTCCAATGTTTCTGGAACGCGTCGAAGCGGTTGCTTGTCTTCCAACAGTTGCCGATCGGAGGCTTGAAAACGGTCTCCCTGTTGCGGGTAGATCTCCCGAGTGAGTCGGCCTTCGATTTCTTTCGGGCTCATACCGGTGGCGTCAGCGGCGGCCCGGTTCACCCGCAAGATCCGGTGCGAATCATCTTTGATCCAAACGAAGGTCGGAATCGTGTCCAGAATTGTTTGGATTTCTCGGTGGCTGTCTTCGAGTTCTTGCTTGGCGTGAAAGTGCCCGTCCACATCCAGCAGGACGCTCAGCCAAATCGCTTCGCCACTTTCCTCCAGAGTGATCTTTCGCCCGCGTTCTTCGGAATATCGATAGCTGCCGTCACCGCGTCGCAGCCGATACCGAAGAGGTGTTTCGGTGATCCCAGGATGTTCTTCAGGGGCAAAGAAACAGTGCTCAAAAACTTCCCTGTCCTCCGGATGCACCAGCTGGAGCCACGTCGAAACAGCGTCCGCGGAAGGCGGTGCATTCTGGCCCAACGAGGAAAAACAAAGTTGGCTGAACAGCGGCGGTTGCGTGTCGGGCGATGAGGCCGAATGAATCGGCCGCAGATAGAACCCGCAGGTTGCGAGTTCAAGCACATCGAAGAAAAGCTCTCCGTGAGACTGGAGGTAGTCGCGGAGCGCTTTCATATCAAAGGTGGCAGACAGTGGGGGCGGAGTTGTCATCGATGAGTAACAGTAGCATCGGCTTCCGCGCTCGGCGTTTCATCTGTTCAATTTGCAAGGCTCTCGTATGCCGCGCGATCAGGCGCCGTGGTTGGAGGTGTCGTCAACATGATCAGCTGAGCCGTGGCATGCGCTTTGTCGGGGGAGCCTGAGGCTGCGATCGCACGCAACCATCCGATCGTTGCGGTGTGCCAACTCGCGGTGCCCTGCGGCAGACCGTCAGCCAGTCGTTTCCACCAAGTGGCGGCTCGTTTTTGATCGGATTTCAGTGGTGAAACAGCGTAGGCGTTGGCCGCTCGTCGGCACCACAGTGCCGCCTGCTGAGGTGATTGGTTCAGCTCTTCCGTGATCCGAGTTTCCGCCATCTCGCGTTGCCCTGCCCAGATCATCCAGCCAACTCGTTGCAGATCGCTGGGAAAATGAGGTTCGCTCGGATCGGCTGCAACATGCTCACTTTGCAGGGACAACAAGTAGTGTCCGATATCGACTCGTCGGGTTGGGGTGGCAACCACGTCGAGTTCCAAGCGTTTGGCCAACGCTTCGTTCAGTCCCGCGGGAGGAGACGCTTCGATGGCACGGGATTGCCCCTGGCGAAATGACTGCAACTGACGGAAGAACCCTTCACTGGCTTCGGATTGAAACCCTTGCCAGCGCGGGTCGGTTGTTTCCGCGAGCAGGCTGATCAGGTCGGCGTGAATCGTTCGGATGAATCCAAGATCGTCTCGCGCGTCCAGTTCGTCGTGCATCGCCGTGATCACTGCTGGATGCGACAATCGCAGCCAAGCCGTCGCCCAAGCCTGCAAAGCATTGTCACGGACGGAAGCCGATTCCGGCGCATCTGCTTCCCAGTGCGGCTCAGCAAATTGGAGCGAGATTTTGGCGGCGTCGAGCCAGCGTTCATCACGCTGAGCCCATTCCATTCGCCACCGGATGGCGGCAAAAGCCGATTGGGAGTCCGGCCATTGTTTTGCGATTTGGATCAGCATGGCGTCGACTTCGGAATCCGTGGCGACGGTGGGCCCAGCTGCCTGGGCAATCGTCGCCGCCTGCAGCAGTCCCTGGGCCGATTCGGGGGCCTTCGGGTGTCGTTGACTGACCCGTCGCAACAACTCCACCGCTGCCTTGGAATTGGATTGCCGTGCAAGGAGTGCGGCGGCTTTGATTGCGGAGTCCACACTTCGTGATGCAACGGGATCCGAAGCGGCTGCCTTGGCAAAGTGCAGCGCGGATTGCATCGGTTCGCCCCGACGCAAGAAGTACATGGCGTCGGCAATCCACAAACGTGGGTCCGAGTCATCCGTTGCCGGTCGGGGCACGCCGTCGGTTGATTGCAAACGAAACTGGGCCACGATCGTGTCGGCGCGGTCCTTGGCGTTCGCACCGTGTCGTTCGTGGATCGATTCCAGCCAATCGGCGACTGCTGTTTCGTCCTGTCTTGCCAGCAAGTAACGCAGGAAGGCCAAGTCCATTCGCACACCCACACGGGCGGCAGTGGAATCGTCTGCGTAAACTTGCTGCAGCATCTTCTCAGCGGCATTCAAGTCACCCGCCGTCAGTGCAACTCGAATGCGCAGGGCTCGGATTGATTCGGAGGGCGGATTCGAATCGGAAGTGGGCGGGATCGCATTGACGGATTCGCGAAGCACAGCGGCGGCGGATCTCGCGTCGCCTTGCCGCAGATGGGCTTCTGCCAACAGACGCAACACTTCCGATCGAGCCACCCCGTTAGCGGGCAGCGCCAGCAACGCGGCTTCGGCGATCTGCACCGCCTCGGCCGCCGACGCCACACCGTCCTTGCTTCCCTCTGAAAAAAGTTCCGATTTCAACACGGCCAGTTCGACACGTGAGAGCCAAGTCAAGCTTTTCTCACGGGCGGACTCCGGCGATTCCAGTTCGGTCAAGCGAGACTTCAGTTTGGCGTCGGCCTCGCCCACATTGGTCAACAGCACCGACAGCTTGTCATCGGGGATGGGCCGCGCGATGACTTCGATCAAGTCATTGCGGGTGGATTGCACCAGACTGTCGGATGATCCCGAATCCACCAATCGAGGCGGCCGAGCGGATGCCGCAGTCGCGGTTCCGTTGGGCGACGCTTGAGACCATGCCTGAGTAGGCGATGCCAATGGCACGAGGACCAGGCACCCCACGAAGCAGGCCGTTCTTCTTCGATTCGCAATCATGGCGAGGCAGGCTCCCGCGGCGATTGGAACTCGGGCGAGGCGGCGTCATCATCGGGAAAGGTGGCTTGCCCGGGCGTGGGTGAATTGGCGGAAACCGCCAGGTGAACTTGGGTAAATCCTGACAGGCGAACCAGATCGACGGTGGCGACCGTGACGGCCATTGAGATTTCCCCCTCGGGATCCACGATGATCGGAGGTGAAATGCCAAGGTCGGCGATCGCTCCCAGTCGTGATCGCAATGATTCGGGCGAAGAGAGTTTGGTGGTGCCCAAGAGGTAACGCACGGACGACTCACCCGAGCGTTCGATCTTCAGAACCAGCTCTTCGATCGGTGCTTCCGAGGTGACTTCCTGGGGAGGCAATTCCGACGACACTGCGGAGGACTCCGCGGCGACAGCCAACCCGCCTGGCATGTCTTGCTCGGGAGCGTCGAAACTGCTGGTCCAAACAAAGAACACCAGCAGCAGGAAAACGACATCGATCATGGAAGTCATCGCGATGCTTTGCTGCGAACCGCTGCGAATGCCAGGTCGCTTCATGGTGACACTCCTGCCCGCTGCGTGGATGGCAGGGTGGCGATCGAAAGGTCGCGAATGCCAGCTTGGTTGATTTGGTGCAGAACCGGTTCCACAAATTGATAGGCAACCGATTGGTCGACACGCAGTCGCACGGGGGTTTCCGCGATCGATTTGGTTTGCGTCAACCGGGTGATCATTTCTTCCAGCCCAACCGGTGTCGCGCCCAGCCACAGTTGATGTGAAGAGTCCATGGTCAGGTTGATCGGAGCGGCATTGGGATCGCTATCGATTGAGGAGGTCGCCGAGGGCAAATTGACCGCGTGTCGGTTTTCTTGCCGAGCCAGATGGCTGGAGACGAGAAAGAAGATGATCAGCAAGAACACAACATCGATCATCGGTGTCATGTTGATCTCGTCCACCCGACGACCGTTTTGGATGGATTGGCTGGGTGAACGCATGAGAGAAAGACAGGAGCGAGATAGTCACGGCGGTGCGAGACCACTATCGTAGTGCAAATTCTACTTTTGTTTTCCACGCGAAAATTTGCATGCCTTCGGAATCTTCCCAGTCGCTTTCCCAAGACGCTTCGAATCGTCCCGAGGTGCCTCGCGGTGGGGCGTGGACGTTTGTGAAAAACTTTGCTCGCAACCCCAATCAGGTTGGTGCCGTTTGGCCCAGCAGTCCTGGATTGGTGCGGCAAATGGTGGATTGGTTCGATTGGGACAGGGCTCGCGGGGTCGTTGAATTCGGGCCGGGCACGGGGGTTTTCACCGAGGCCATCCAAAGCCATTTGCACGACGACGCCAAATTTTTCGCCATCGAACGATCGCCCGAATTGGCCGCGATCACGCGAGCCCGTTGCCCGCAGGTCAACGTGGTGGAAGAGTCCGCTGAATCGGTCGCGGATCTGTGCCGAGACAATCAGATCGACCAGGTCCATGCGATCATTTGCGGATTGCCTTGGGCGTCGTTCCCCGACAGTTTGCAAACCAGCATTTTGGAAGCCACCCTGGACGTGCTGGCTCCCGGTGGCCAATTTGCCACGTTCGCTTATTGGCAGGGCGTCGTTTTGCCGGCGGGCCAACGGTTCTCGAAGAAGCTTCGAGGTGCGTTCACCGAGGTCCATCGCAGCCCCACGGTTTGGCGGAACATGCCGCCGGCGTTCATTTATCGCTGCGTGAAACGGTAGGTCGCGTCGCAGACGTGTTGCTCAGCTGCCTCTTTGCGGCGTCCGGTGTCATCGAGCTGAGTCATCGTGCGATGGCGGGGAATCCACCAACGGTGACGCTATTTCCGTCAGCCGGTTGGCCGGGAAGTCAATTGAACATTCTTGGGTGAGCAGCGACAATGGCGAGTGTTCGTTTGGTTCGTCCCGGCAACTCGCTCAAACAGAATTCGCGATCTCGCTCGCCCCTTTTTTCACGTCACGCAACCCTTCGCAGGAAAACCATCATGCAATTGGAATGGATCACTCGCACGTCCACTCGCACGTTTGCCCCAACCGCCTTGGGGTGGATCGTTGCGGCTGCGATCGGTGTGGCGACTGGTTTGAATTCTCCCGTGATGGCTCAAGAGACCGCTGTCAAAGATTCGCGAACAGCGGATCAACGAATCGATCAAATGGTCAACCGCGGGATCGAGTTTCTGCGTACGCGAGGGCAAAGCGACGAAGGTGCGTTCAGCGGCGAGACCGGAGCGGCCGTGACTGGGTTGTGCGTGCGAGCAATTTTGGAACATCGACCCGAGGCGGTTTCGTCGGACCCCGTCGTGGTCAAAGCGATCCAGTACTTGGAATCGAAAGTCCAGCCGGATGGCGGAATTTATGCGGTCGGATCCAAGCACCGGAACTACGAAACCTCGACCGCAGCGATGGCGCTGAACAAGGCCAATCAAGACGGTCGTTTCGACAGCCAACTGGAACGAGCCAAGAACTTCTTGAAAGACATCCAGTGGGACGAAGACGAAGGCGCGCAACCAAGTGACACTGCCTACGGTGGAGCTGGGTACGGCAGTCACTCTCGTCCTGATCTTTCGAACACCTCGTTCTTGATCGAGGCGCTGCGTGATCTGGGCACCGATGCCAACGACGAGTCCATACAAAAGGCACTCCTGTTTGTCAGTCGCACCCAGAATTTGCCTCAACATGGTAACGACACAGCCTACGCCGACAAAGTCGGTGATGGCGGTTTCTACTACACGCCTGCGGCTGGTGGACAGAGCCAGGCCGGTGAATCCGCCGACGGTGGTTTGCGAAGCTACGGATCGATGACGTACGCCGGACTGAAAAGCATGATCTATGCCGGGCTGACTCCTGAGGACCCTCGCGTCAACGCGGCGCTCGATTTCATTCGCAAGCACTACACGCTGGAAAACAACCCTGGCATGGGAGCCCAGGGCCAGTACTACTACTACCACACGTTTGCCAAGGCGCTCGACGTGGCGGGATTGGAAGTGATTGAGTCAACTGACGCCGGCCCGCGTGATTGGCGGATGGATTTGATCAACAAACTCGAAGCGGAGCAGCAAGCAGACGGCTCGTGGGTCAATCGCGAAGCGGAGCGTTGGATGGAGGGCGATCGCCAACTGGTCACCGCCTACTGCTTGCTGGCCCTCAAGCACGCTCGCAAGTAAGCCGGGGCGGAACGCTGGTCATGGAATCAATCATTCATTCCTGCCACGTCCCGCAGGCGAGCCTGTCGTCGTCCAAGTCCGCGTCTTCTGCCGTGGCTTCGTTTGGGGGCCATTCGGAACGAAAGGTTGGGATGCCGCTTGGCGAAGCACGGTGCAATTCGAAGAGTGGGATCAGCTCCGCCACCCGAGATTTGAGCTGCGGCGGAATCCTAGCCGACGCGGATCGGCCAAGGCCCATCTGCCGGGACCCGCTTGGAAAATTCTGGTCGGGCAACAAATCTAGGCGAGCCCGTGCGATCGCGTACAATTGGGTGATCCAAAACGTTTCATCCATCGACGGACCGACCCATCAAATCTTCGCCCCCTGCTTCGAACGACGCCGATTCGCGTCCACCCGCCGCACCGCCGGACGGGTACGTGTGCCGATATGGTTCGATGAGATTGTTGGGGGTGATGAGCGCGTCGGAACCCTTCCGCTACGGCGATGAGGTGGTCGTTCGCACTGACCGCGGCACTGAGATCGCGACCGTGTTGTGCGAAGCGACGGACGAAGCGGTTGAAAAAGTCCCGGCGAAAGGCAACGCGGAACCGGTCCATGGAAAGATCATTCGCCGCCTTGATGTCACCGATCGCGGCGATTGGTCGCAAATGTCGGAGATGACCCGGAAGGATTTGGACGTCGCAAAAAGGTGCGTTGACCAGCTGAAACTGTCAATGCAATTGATCGACGTCGAGCGATTGCTGGGCGGCGAGCGTGTGATCGTGTACTTCGTTGCCGACGGACGCGTCGATTTTCGCGAGCTGGTGAAGTTGGTCGGCCGCGAATTTCAGACTCGGATCGAAATGCGACAAATCGGGATTCGCGACGAAGCCAAGCTGTTGGCGGATTACGGGGATTGTGGTCAAGAGGTCTGCTGCAGCCGGTTTCTGAGCAAGATGCCGCCGGTTTCCATGAAGATGGCAAAGGTCCAGCGGGCGTCGTTGGATCCTGCGAAAATCTCAGGGCGTTGCGGGAGGCTCAAGTGCTGTTTGCGATACGAATTTGAGACCTACGAGGAAATGGCAGAGGAACTGCCCCCCATCGGCAGCGAGATTTTGACCCGCGATGGGACGGCCAAGGTCCTCGCCCAAGACATCTTGGCCGGACAATTGGTGGTCAAGACCGATGACCATCGACGCGTTATGATTCCTGCGGGGGACGTCATCAGCGTGACAAAACGGGGTTCCGGGGATCCTCCCAAACAACGTAAACGCTGATCATCCCCGAGCCTCTTCCTTTCTCTTCCTCGAATCTTCGCCATGCCATCCCCTGTCAAAGCGATGCAGGATCTCCTGCGAGACGACACTCGATACAAGCTCGAAGCGTATCAATTCATTCGCGAAGCGTTGCAATACGCCCACGAGAATTTGGACCAGATCGGTCCGCTTGGTTTCGGACCCAGCGATGACCCCAGCAGCGATGCGCCGCGTCATTTGACCGGCCAACAGCTCTGTGAGGCGTGCCGTTTGTATGCTGTCGACCAATTTGGTTACCTGGCCCAAATGGTGCTCGAAAACTGGGGCCTGCGGCAAACCAGCGATTTCGGCGAATTGGTTTACAATCTGATTCGGATCGAGCAAATGCGAAAAAGCGAGTCGGATCGACGGGAAGACTTTGACAACGTCTACGATTTCGAAAACGCGTTTCAACCCAAGTTTGAGCTGGCGCTCAGCGACGAGGATTGATTGAAATCATCCATCGCGACGACCTCTCCTACCACTCCTTGAAAAAGCATCATGCGTTTCACTTTTTTGCACGCCCTTGGGGTGTTGGTTGGTTTGGCAGCGATCACCACCGGGAAGGGTGTCGCCGATGACTTGGTCGCGGCCGATGGGCCGAAAACGGTGGCTCGTCAGACCGAAAAACCACGCCCCAAAGAAGAGGCCCGTCGGACTTACATGGGCCGGATTGTCGCTCAACCGATGTCGCACCGCGGTGCTGCCTGGTTGGTTCGTCCCGAACGAGACGACGAGGAAAAGGCCGGCGAATCCTTCGACCGCTTGGGGTTGGAACCTGGGATGACCGTCGTCGACCTGGGATGCGGCAATGGTTACTGGACGATCCCGATGGCGCGCGCCGTGGCGGCCCAACCCCAGCCCCCTTCTTCCGACGGTGCTGCGGCGGCGGAACCCGAGGAACAGTCAGCCGACGCGGGGTCGGAGACAGAATCGCTGGAAGGCCAGGTGTTGGCCGTTGATATTCAGCGTGAGATGCTGCAAATGCTTCAGCGAAACGCCGCCCGTGCAAAATTGGACAACATTCAGCCGGTGCTGGGAGCGATCGACGATCCCAAACTACCCGCTGGCCAAGTGGACTTGGTGCTGTTGGTCGATGTCTACCACGAGTTTTCGCATCCCGAATCGATGCTGTGGTCCATCCGCCAATCGCTCAAACCCGATGGCGTGATCGCTTTGCTGGAATACCGCGCGGAAGATCCTGCGGTTCCGATCAAGCCGCTGCACAAAATGTCCAAAGCACAAATCATGCAGGAATACAAAGCGTCGGATTTGAAACTCGTTCGCGAATACAACGGTTTGCCGTGGCAACACCTGATGTTCTTTGCTCGCGACGACAGTCCCCTGCCCGAGATCGAACCGGAACCGTTCACTCAAGAGTGAACGTCGGGGTGGATGTCAGAGCTGTGATCCGATCTTCCCGCTACGAGAGTGGCATCCAACAACCTCGCCCCGGATGGGGCCGCCGTCAGTAGCTCGGGGCGGGAGCCCCGAGACCGTGGCTACATGTGTTGAATCGTCGTGGACGACTCCATCGACTAGCCGTGACGCTTGCGAATCATTCTGCGAATAGCTTGGTGACTTCTTTCGATTCGCGATCGATCCGGTAAACCTGCTTCGCTTTGGGATCGGAAACGATCACGGCATCGGCTGTCGCGCTCAAGCCAACTGGGCCGAGCAACAGTTCCTCGTCGAACCACTTCTCCGTTTTGCCATCGGCGGTGAATTGCCAAATGCATTTGCCGTAGACATCAGAAACGAATCCAGTGCCGTTGTGCCACGCGATCCCGCCGGGAAAACCGTACGGACGATCCGTCACCACGGGCTCGCTGGTGTTCTTGGCGACATCGATTTTCACGACTGCGTCGGCGTCAGGTGTGACTGCGTAGAGGGCACCGTCTTCGTCGAAGACCAGCCCGCGAGCGTTCACACGAACGACCAATTCGGGCTCGCCACCTTCGATTGGCAAGGCGAATGTCGCACGCCGCTCGGCGTCCCCGACGTAGATCGTTTGCCCATCGGGTGAAACCACCAGGGCCATCGGGATTCCCAAGAACCCACCGTTGAGGGGTTTGGCATCCTGGCCGCCCGGTGCATCGGCATTGGGGGTCACGTGGTAGATCTCACGCGTTGCCGAATCGCCGACCAGCACACCGCCCTCTGGATGAGGTGTGGCGCTGAAAGGCCGGTTCATTGATTTGCGAAGGTAGCGTGAGCCGGTCACGAAACGTTGAGGCTTGGCGGCTTCTTGGGCGGGCCAAGGCACAGTCCAGACTCCCGGTGCGTCGGAATCGACGACGAACAACGCGTTCTCGGACATCACCGCACCACGTGGGTAAACGGGGCTTTCCGCTTCGGTCCAAAAATCAGCGGGGTAAGTCGCTGCCGTGGGCTCGGCTGGGGCTGCTTCGTCGGACTTGCCCGCGTCAGGAGTGGCCTGGGCGTCGGCGGCGTCTTGAGCGTTGGCCGAGTGGGAGTGCAGGCAGGTGCCGGACAATGCCGCTGCAATCACAACCAAACGCACGCTTTTGCAGTGCTGGAACGCGACCCGTGTGAAACTTCCCGGCGAGAAAGCAGGTGTGTTTGGGAAGAAAGAACCGAATGTTCCGGTTAGGCAAGATTTATTCATGAGGTGGGTTATGACGTCCGATAAGAAGAAAGTTCCATGTCCCTATTCCGGCAATGACGTCTCATGATAACCATTCCCCGTCGATTGTTGTGCCTGCTTGCGTGTTTCCTTTGTGTGATCTCGTCCTGGACGTTGTCCACCGCGACAGCGGCCGAGCAGTTGATCCGCAGCCGGTCCGTTTCACAGGGAAACACGTCGTCGGCTCAAGGGGCCAGTCGTTCGGGGTGGACGCCACAAAGCAGCAAACCAGCCGTGCAGCGGCGTCAATCGGCGTCCTCGCCGGTCAAGCAGGTCGGCTACTTGGACGGCGGTTGCGACTGCGATGCCTGTTCGTCGGCAGGCGTCATGGGCGGTCCTGGTTGTGGGATGGAAGCCAGCTGCGGACTCGAGGTGGGTTGTGGGTTGGAAGAGTACGGCGTCTGCAGTTGTGATGCCTGCACAGGCAATCTGGTGTCGGGCTGTGACAGCGGCTTTTGCGACGGCGGATGCGATGGGATGTGCGGCGGAGCCGAAATCGATTGCTTCCCGTTGTTCCTGCCGATCCTGCGAGTCGATTGGAGTCGCTTTTCGTTCTTTGCCGGATCGCAATCGTTCAAGTCACCCATGAACTACCCCGCTTTGGACGCCGCTGGGCAGCCTCGCGGCGGCAGCGGCAGTTTCGGCTACTACCAAGGTTTCAACGAGGGGCGTGACCTCCGGAATTGGTTGGGACTGGATCTCTCCGCTCAACTTGGTGTGCGTGCCACTCAAACCAACTTGGAAGGCGAAGAGTTCACCAGCGGACGAATGCATCAAGTCTTCGTGACGGGCGGATTCTTCCGTCGCGTTGATTACGGTCTGCAATATGGCTTGGTTGTCGACTACATGAATCAAGATTGGTACTACCAAAGCGACCTGGTTCAGCTTCGTGGTGAGTTGAGCTGGAAGGTGTCCGCGTGTCATGAATTTGGATTCCAATTCATGGCGGGTGTGACGGATCAAACCGTGACCACCGAAGCGGGCGGCTTCACCAGTTCGGAAACGATCGAGCCCGTCGATCAGTACCGGGCCTTCTATCGCCGAGCGATGGGAACGACCGGGCACATGACCGCGTTTTTGGGTGGCACGAGTGAAGAGCACTTCATTTGGGGCAGCGAAATGGAAATCCCGTTGCAAACCAACTGGTCGTTGTTGGTGGGGTCGGCTTACTTCAGCCCCGGCGATGACACAGCCTTGGACGCCAACGAAGCGGAAGGTTGGAATCTCTCGCTCGGGTTCGCCTTCCGTCCCGGTGTGACCGGACCGAAACAACGCTATCGAAACCCACTGTTCAACGTCGCCGACAACGGATCGTTCTTCCTCTTCCGCCGTTGAGCCGAATCGTTGGGACATATTCGGATTGTCGGCGGGCGTTTCTTGCTCCAAGGCAATGACCACGTCTCGAACCTTCTGAACGCCTCCTCACGTAAGGTGCCAGCCACTATTTGGAAAGAGCAGGCGTCGAAAGCACGTAAGGTGCCAGCCACTTGAAAGCACGTAAGGTGCCAGCCACTTTGCGGAGGCTAGTGGGCTGCTGCCGGCGAGCCGATCGGTAGCGGCATCACCGAGGCGGGATGCAACGTTTCATTTGGTACCAGCCACCTTTTCAAAAGTGCAGGCGTCGCGAATGGAGAGCGAATCTCACGGGGGCATCGCAATTTTCAGGCGAGGATCGTGAGCTCAGTGGCTCCGCCTCTCAATTGAGGTCGTTGGAGCGCAGCAGAGTAGAACAGTTGTCCCCAACTGTTCCGTCGCCCCTTGCACCACTGCGAAGGATGACGCGTGCTTTGACCTTGCTGCTCAAGCGAAGCAGGCTGCGGCTTGGACCTGGCCGCGGTGGTGATGGCGGCCGGTGCGTTCTGCATCGGCTTTCAGCGATTCAGGGCGACCGATGCAGCTGGTTTTGCCAAAGTATTTCTGCCAGTCCCACACCAAGTCTCGCCACATCGAAGCGTCGATTCCGACTTCCGAGAGCGTTTGGGCGAGACGCTTGGGCAGTTCAGCCGCTCGGCAGGCAATCGGTTGCGCCGCGGTCCAGTCCAGCAACCGTTTGTAATCGCTCCAGCGGATGTTCAAGAATCCGCGATCGCTGCTGCGGAGCCCTTTCGTGTGGACTTGCGGTTCGGTGGACAGTTTGGTTTCGCTCAACGTCAGAGGGCTCAACCATTCGTCTCGCCGGATCCGTTTGCCGGTTGGATTGCGTCGCTTCGCCCTGCGTTTTTCCTGAAGAACTTCGACGGGCGTTTCTCGGATTTCTCGTCCAGCTTCCTCCGTCGGAATCGGTTTCAGATCAAAGGCGGCCGAAGGGATTTGTTCGCCCTTGCGAGCTTCGATCCGGTCGTAGGCACTGGTGTGCGGGCTGGTCTCGGGGGTCGCCGTCAGCGCTGCGCGGACCGGATTCAGATCGACGTACATGCTGCAGGCGAGCAAGCCTGCCTCGTCGACGATTTTCTGTGCTTTGAAGCGACCTTCCCAGAATCTGCCGGTGCACTCGTCCTGTTTGTTTGCCAGTCGGGCAATGGGTTCGGCCAAGGCTCTCATGTACCAAGAGATGTCTGACAAGCGGCGACGGATTTCAGTCAGCCGCTCTTTGTTGCGAACCAGCATTTGCACATCGTTTTCAGTCGGCTCGGCCAAGTGTTCTTCGAGGCGTCGACCGGGGAACACACGCAGCCAGCGAATCGCAACTTCCTCGTCGCTCCATTGAGCACAGACATCCGGCCGGTTGCGGAGAATCTGATGCATGTGATTGCTCAACACCGCGTACGAAAGCACATCGACCGCGAACACCGAAGCCAGAGCTTCCATCCGCCGGCGAATCCATTCCCTGCGGAACGAGAAATCCTTGCCGGTCGCCTGGTCGACACCTGCAAGAAAGGCGCGTCGCACACATCGCTGGACCACGTGCACGATCCCCACTTCGCTGGGATCAAACTGTTCGCTTCGCTGAGGCCGCGGCATCGCTCTGCTCTCCAGTGGGATTGGCAAGACAAAGGCATCGTATGCATCGCATCAGCAAAGTCAAATTAGGGTGGATGGCACCATATGGAGGAGTAAGTTTTTCGGGTTGGTTCGGCGGGGACCGGCATTGATCCTGGAAATTGCGGCTTCCTTGCATTCGACGACGTTTCTGCGTGCTTTCATTTGCACGCTGGGTGCTTCACAATGGCGGTTTCCCACCCCCGCCTCCTTCCGCCCATCTTTGTGGAGACCGCTTGATGTCCCAGTTCCATCCTCCGGCATCGCTCTCGTTGACTCGCCTGACTGCCTTGGCGGTTTGTTTAGGAGGCTTGTCTTGGTCCTCGCTTTCCATTGACGCGGCGGAACCGGTTTCGGCAGATTCGAAGAAGGCCGGAAAGGTCGTTTGGTCGCAGTGGCGCGGCGGATCGCAACAAGGCATTGCACCTGAAGGCGATTATCCCACCGAGTGGTCGGAGTCCGATTCGATCAACCGCAAGGTGCCGGGAAGCGGTGCCAGCACACCGGTGGTGGTTGGCGACCGAGCGTTTTTGACCAGCGGCATTGATGGTAAAAATCATCTGTTGGGCATCGACATCGAGTCGTTGGAGATCGCGTTCCAAACTCCCCTGGGCGAAGACCGCGGGAACAAGCATCGCAAAGGCAGCGGGAGCAACCCTTCGCCCGTCACGGATGGCAAGCATGTGGTTGCCTATTTCCGCAGCGGCGATTTGGCCTGTTGTGACTTGGACGGCAAATCCATTTGGCACATCAATGTGCAAGAACGTTTTGGTGAGGACACGCTTTGGTGGGACCTGGGCTCCTCGCCGATGATCATTGACAACTTGGTGGTCGTTGCGGTCATGCAAACGGGCCCCAGCTACATCGTTGCGTTCGACATCGAGTCGGGCGAGATGGTGTGGAAAGATGATCGGATGGTGCCAGCTCCCGAAGAAGCCGCCCAGAGCTACTCGACCCCGTTGGCAACCGAGGTGAATGGCAAACCGGTGGTGGCTGTGTTGGGCGCCGACCACCTGACGCTGACGGATGCGAAAACCGGCAAGCGATTGGGAACGCTCGGGGGATTCAATCCGGACCAGGAAAAGTACTTCCGATCGATTGCCTCGCCTGTGATCACTGGCAACATCATCGTTTGCCCTTACTCGCGTGGTGCCACGTTGACCGGGGTCGAAATGCAGAAGTTGATCGCCGCTGGTGATGACGCCAGCGCGGCGAAGGATGCGATTCTGTGGATGCGTGATGATGTCGGGGCAGATGTTCCCACACCGGCTGCTCGCGATGGTGTCGTGTATGTGATGTCAGACGGCAAACGCGATCGGGGAACGCTGTACGCTCTGTCAGCTGAAACAGGCGAAACGCTTTGGAAGACCTCGCTGGCGCGGACGCGGGCTAGCTACAGCAGTTCGCCGTTGATCGTGGGCGATCGTCTCTATATCACTGACGAAGCCGGGGCGACTTCTGTGGTGGAGCACATCGGAGGCGAGTCAGAGCCGACTTTGTTGCACACAAACAAAGTGGACGACGACGAACAATTCACGGTTGCCAGCCCCGTCCCGTTTGGCGATGGGTTGTTGCTGCGGACGAAAAGTCATCTCTACAAAGTGACACGCTGAGCGATCCTCCGGTCCGTTTGCCGTTGATCTCCCACGAGAATCTCTGGACGCGAGTGGCTCGGACTTGCAACGATCGAACGAATTGATCGGGCGGGACGTATTCTCCCGACCCGGTGTCGGGCGCGGCTGCGAACGTCTGGGCAGGGATTGGTTGAGCAGAGATTGTCAGTGGAAGTGCAAAGGCCCAACGCCATGCCAAAGCCCCGGAACGTGCCACGGTTCAGGGAGGGCAGCGACGGTCGATTGTGTCAAACAAAAACCATGCAGACTGCCAAAGTGGCTTGCCAACGGAATAGGAAGAATAAATCTCTTGGAACAACTGTCGCAGCCCGTTGGAACGGGATTGCGAATTTCGGTTGTTTGGGTGGATGGAACAGTTTGGAAGCTAGACTTCAGTTTCGCGAATCGGCCTCCAGGGCGTTTCAACCCGTGTCTCGGGAGCAACTGCTGGCCACCTCGAGTCAGATCGAGTCATCCGGTTAGGCAACGATCCACCATCGCGGTACACTCCTTGCACTAGCGAGAGGCAACTCGCCATCGCCAGTGCCAACGAACAGTGAATTTTGAGGAAAAAACGGTATGAAAAAGGATTCCGAATCGAACTCTTCGGACAAATCCAACAAGGAAGAGCTCTCGACGGGACGCCGTGGGGGAAATCCGATGATCATCGCATTGGTGATCACGGTCTTGGCCGCGATGCTGTTTTTCAATCAACCCGAACCGTCATCGACGATCTCGGCGAGCTTCTTCCGAAGTGAACTCGAGAAAAACAACATTGAATCGGTTCGCATTGGCGACATCGAGGTTTCCGGGGAGTTCAAAACTCGCCCCGAAATTCCCGCCAGCGAATCGTCCGACGGGGACGCGAAACCGAAGGAATTGCTGAAGCGATTCAAATTCACCCGCCCTGCCGGAGCGGATTATGCCGTTCAGTTGGCGGAAGATCTTGAAAAACGAAAGATCAAGGACTGGGAGTTTGCTCCGCCGGACAACACCGCCGCGATTTTGAACCTGTTGATCCTGGTCGGTCTGCCGCTGGCGATCTTCTTCTTCATCTTCATGATGATTCGTCGCAGTCGCAACGACATGATGGGTGGCGGCTTCTTGTCAGGATTCAGCAAGAGCCCTGCGAAAAGATTTGAAGCCACCGACAAGGTCATCACCTTCAACGATGTCGCTGGGCTGGAAGGTGTGAAAGCGGACCTGCAGGAAATCGTGGACTTCCTGAAAACGCCTGAGAAGTTTCAGAAACTCGGTGGGCAGGTGCCCAAGGGAGTTCTGCTGAACGGACCTCCCGGAACAGGCAAGACGCTGTTGGCTCGCGCCGTCGCCGGTGAAGCCGACGTGCCGTTCTTTAGCGTCAACGGCAGTGAATTCATTCAAATGTTTGTTGGGGTTGGTGCCAGTCGTGTTCGCGACTTGTTCAAAACCGCCAAAGAGCAATCGCCTTCGATCATCTTCATCGATGAAATCGATGCGGTTGGTCGCCAGCGTGGCGCTGGTCTGGGCGGAGGCCACGATGAACGGGAACAAACTCTGAACCAGATCCTTGGTGAGATGGATGGTTTCAGTGGGACTCACGCCGTGATCGTGATCGCTGCGACGAATCGTCCGGATGTCTTGGACCCCGCCTTGCTGCGTCCCGGTCGGTTTGACCGCCACGTCACGGTGGGACGTCCGACGATGAAAGGCCGCGAAGAGATCTTCAAGGTTCACGTTCGAGACGTGCCTTTGGGCGACGATGTTGACCTGCACCGTTTGGCTGCTGGGACGGTCGGACTGACCGGAGCCGACATTCGCAACATGGTCAACGAAGCGGCTCTGTGGGCCGCTCGCAACGACAAAAAACTCGTTGAGATGAACGACTTTGATTACGCTCGCGACAAAATCTTGATGGGTGCGAAGCGTGAAGAAGTCTTGCTCGACAGCGAGAAAGAGAAGACCGCGTACCACGAAGCCGGGCACACCCTGACGGCTTGGCATTTGGAAGGTTCGCACATCGTACACAAAGTCACGATCATCCCGCGTGGTCGTGCCTTGGGAGTGACCCAGTACGTGCCCAACGAAGATCGTTTGAGCATGAGCAAAAAGGAACTCGAGCATCAATTGATCGTGTTGCTCGGGGGCCGTGCGGCCGAGAAAATCATCTACACCGAAACCTGTGTGGGTGCTGAAAATGACTTGGAACGCGCCACCAGCATCGCTCGACGGATGGTCACTCACTGGGGCATGAGCGCGAAGATTGGACCGGTCAGTTACAAAACCAGTGACGAAGATCCGTTTTTGGGTCGCGAGATTCACCAGCAGCGTCAGTTCAGCGAACACACGCAAGAACTGATCGATGAAGAGGTGGCTCGGATCCTAATGGAAGCCGACCAGAAAGCTGAACAACTTCTGCGCGAACATCGTGGCCAGTTGGAGACGATTACCCGTGCTCTGTTGGATCGCGAAGAGCTCAACGAAGTGGAATTGACAGAGCTGATTGGCCCTTCGATTCACAAACGTTCGGGCGACGACGACGGCAAGGTCGAGCAGATCATGGCACCCGAAGGGGCCGCTGAACGAACGTCGAATGCCTCCGCTCGACGCGAAGATTGAACCTTGGCGAAGAAGCAAAGCGGAAACCTCCGAGCGAATTTTCGAAAGAAGCACCAAGGCCGTGTACGGCGTGGTGATTTGACTCGTGATTTTCACGAAGGTGATTCGCAAGATGACGCCGTTCAATCCGAACGGCTGACTGGCAAAGGTGAACTGACTCGCAAACGCACGATCCAAGGTGCGGACGCCACGCCCGAATCAGCTGCCGGAATGCATGTGCAGGTGTCGGTGGACGAAGACAAGTTGCTGCAAGGCCGAGTGCTCAGCGTTCACGGTTTGCAAAGCAAGGTGCTGGGTGACAACGGTGTCTTGTACGCATGCGCGGTTCGGCAAGTCCTGAAGTCTCTCAGCACGAGTCAGCGAAACGTCATTGTGGCGGGCGACCGAGTTTGGTTTCGGTCCGAGTCACGGGATGGTGTGTCACTGAAGTCCGCTGCGGACGGAATGATCGAACGCGTTGAGCCACGAACGGGGATGATCAGTCGGACCAGTCGCGGCAAGCAACATGTTTTGGTTTCGAACATCGATGCGATGTTGATTATCGCCAGCGCGGAGCAACCGGGGATCAAACCGGCCTTGATCGACCGGATGATTTTGACCGCGCATCAATGCGAAATTGAACCGATCGTGATCATCAACAAAGTCGACTTGATCGATCTGGTTGATTTGCAACCACTGATTGGCGTTTATTCCGCGTTGGGCTATCGGGTTTTGCCCACATCGGCAGAAACCGGACAGAACGTCGACTACTTGCGGGCGTTGTTGAAGGACCGGCAAACCGCCTTGGCCGGTCAGAGCGGTGTTGGGAAAAGCAGTTTGCTCAACGTGGTCCAGCCAGGCCTGGGATTGGCGATTGGTGCGGTCAGCGCGGACAACGACAAGGGAAAACACACGACAACGGCCTCTCAGCTGATCCCGCTCGCGGACGGGGGGGCAGTCTTTGATACGCCGGGGATTCGGCAATTCCAGCTGTGGGACATCAGTGCTAGCGAAGTGGCCGGGTTGATGCCCGATTTGCGTCCTTATGTCAGCGGTTGTCGCTATCCAGACTGTCTGCATTTGGCCGAAGATGACTGCGCGGTGAAAAACGCAGTGGCGGACGCTCGGATCGATGCGAGACGTTACGACGCCTATTGTCATTTGCTGGAAGAAGAGCTGATGTAATTGTGGCGCAAAATTCGCTAGCTTTTGGGCTCCGGAGAGTGGTTCGGGCATGACAGCGGACCAAAATCTGCGAAACTGCTGTGGTGATTCAAATTCATTGTTGATTGCAACGCGATTTCACCTGGAAGTTCGTTTACGCCGTCAATTCGCTGAGGACGAGGTTGAAATGTTCGAGTTGGATTCTGAGTCATCATTGAATCAAGCACCTGAAACAAGCTCCCCGACGGGTGCCGCTGTCGCGAAAACTGTCGGTGAACCGACTCCAGCGGGCGATGGCAATCGCGAACGAAGCGAGAAGATGAACGGCGGAACAACCAAGAAGAAGCGGGGGGCACAACCCAAGCCTCACGAGAGCAAGCTTTACGACAACCTCGTGCCCGCTTACCAGGCCCTGTGGCCAGCGGTGGCACGTCGTCGCATCCTGAAGACCGTTGACTCGCTCAATATCTCCGCGAACACAAAGGTCTTGGAAGTCGGTGTCGGCACCGGCCTGTCGTTGGACGCCTATCCGACTCATGCCAAGGTCACCGGCGTCGATCTCTCGGAATCCATGTTGGCGGAAGCCGAAGATCTGATTGAGCAACGCGGATGGGATCATATTTCCGTCCAGCCAATGAATGCTGAGGAGCTGACCTTTGAAGACGCGAGTTTCGATCTCGTGACTTCGTTCCATACGATCAGCGTGGTTTCTCGCCCTGATCGAATGATGCGTGAACTCGTGCGTGTGTGTCGTCCAGGTGGTAAAATTCTGGTCATCAATCATTTCCGCAGCCCCAACCCATTGATCGCTCGAGTCGTTGACTCCGCCGGCAGTTTGACCCGGCACCTGGGATGGCGAACGGATCTGAACGTGGAAGAATTGCTCAACGAATTACCCATCCAGGTCACGCAATGCGAGAAGTCCAACCCGCTGTCACTGTTTCGAGTCCTGATCGCCGAACGCATCGCGTAGGCCACCAACCGGACAGGAGGCTTGCTCGCCTCACAGAGACCCGTGCTCCTGCCATTGCCGCACCCGCAGTCGAGCTTCGATCTGGGATGAGCGAGGGGAAGGCGAGTGACCTTGGCCGTGGAGCTTCCCTGCTGAAACGACGGTCTTTCTTGCAAGCCACCGCGGCCGCGGGCGTGACAGCGCTTGCAGGGACAGCGAACTCGCTGTTGCACGCTCGAGAGCCAATTGAACGCTCCGGCCCACCACGATTTCGAATCGGAATCGCTGGGTATTCGCTCCGCCCTTACTTCCGCTACATGAAGGGCAAAGAACAGAAGTTCCAACCAATTCCAGAGGGCGTGTCGTTCACCAGCCGTGATGTGTCCGCCGGTTTGACTCAGGTTGATTTCCTGGACTACTGTGTCTCGATGGGTGTCGAAGCCGCGGAGTTGACCGGTTATTTCATGACGCCCGGCCCGGACGGATTTCCAACCGAAGAATCATTGCTCGAACTGCGACGCCAAGCGTTCACCCGTGGGGTGGTCATCAGCGGGACCGCGATCGGAAACAACTTCACCGTGGGGCTTGGGGCGCGTTACGAACAAGAAATCAGCGATGCGATTCGCTGGATCGACTTGGCCGCCGTTCTGGGCGCCCCCCACATTCGCTTCTTTGCCGGAACAGCCGCTCAGTTGGCGAAATCACCCACTCGAATGGACGAAGCCGTTGCCGCCGTCAATCGCTGTGCGGAACAAGCTGCAAAGCAGGGTGTGTTTTTGGGTGTCGAGAATCACGGCCAATTGAGCGCGGCTCAGATGTTGGAAATCATGGATCGAGTGGATTCACCATGGGTTGGAATCAATCTCGACACCGGCAATTTTGTGTCGGACGATCCCTACGGTGACTTGGAAGCGTGTGCTCCCTACGCGGTCAATGTGCAAGTCAAACCGGTCATGAAATCACGCACCGGCGAGAAGACACCGGCCGACTATGACCGCATCGCAAAGATTCTTCGCGACTCCGGTTATCAAGGTTACGTGGTGTTGGAGTACGAAGACGCCGATGTCTTGGAAGCTCTTCCAAAGCACCTGGCACAGTTGCAAACGGCTTTGGCGTAGGGAACCCGTCAGGAAAGGTGCTGCCGACCGCGTCGTCGCGACGCTAACTCGGCGGCTGGGCGACTGCTTCGACCAGTGCGTTTCGGATGGTTTCCTGCCGGGAAGCATCCGTGATGGGAGTGCCGTCCAGATTGGTCACGTAGAAGACGTCCGCAATCTGATCCAAGTGCGTGTCAATTTTTGCGAATTGAATCACCACGCCCAACTGAGACAACGTTCCTGAGACGTCAGACAGCAACCCCGGTCGATCGTAAGTGAACATCGACAGGATCGTTTGATGGTCAAAGGTGTCGTTGTCAAAGACCACCTTGGTCGGCAACAGCAGCACGCTGGACGGTTCCTTGGCACCCTGAGTCTGCCACACTCGTCGTGGTGTCGGCATGATCGAATCGGGATCGTCGAGCGCTTTGGTCACCACTCGGCAAACCTCCTCGATTCGCGACTCAGGTTGACGTTGTTTCAATTCAGGATCGGTGACCCAAAATTGATCCCACAGCAAATCTTCGCCGACGGTTTCCACATTCGCGCGCATGATCGATAAACCACAGGCGCTGAAGGCCGCCGTGATACGTGCGAAGACTCCGATCCGACGTTCTCCCTGGCGCAGCACGATGGTGTACCGGACGGCGGACGCGGCGGGGTCCACCGCGCCGGCGCAGAAACACCCGGGATGTTCACTCAACCATTCGCCGACCTGGTGCATCTCATGGATCAAATCATCGGTCGAATGTTGACGCAGCAACGACAGCGGCATGTCCTTCGCGAATTCCAGCAGGGATGGATCGAGTTTCATTTCGCCGAGCGCTCCCATCACCTGCTCCATCTTGGAATCCAGCTCTGACTCGTTCTCGCCTGGCAAGTTGCCCGTTTCGAAGTAGCGACGGGCACGAAGATAGAGGTCTTCGATCAATCCCATTTTCCAATCGTTGAGCACGTCGGGGCCAACGGCTTGGAGATCGGCCACGGTGTGGATCAACAACAATTCCAAGCGTGCGATCGATCCCACTTCGACGGCGAACTGGTGGACCACTTCCGGGTCATTCAGATCATGCCGAAAGGCGACCTCGTTGATCAGCAAGTGTTTGTGGATCAACCACTGCAACGTGTCTTTGTCGTCAGCACTCAGGTGGAACAGGTCCGCAACGTCTCCTGCGATTCGGCGTCCCACTTCGCTGTGGTCTTCTTCGTACCCTTTGCCCAAGTCGTGAATCAGCAACGCCAGGTGCAACAGTGTTTTGTCTTTCAGTCGCCGATACCGCCGCCCCATGGAGGTTTCAGCATCGATCAGATCCGTCGCCGCTTCCACCGCCCGAATGCAGTGCGCGTCGACCGTGTACTTGTGATACGCGTTGAACTGAAGCAAGCCTCGGCAACGTCCCATGGCGGGGATCAGTTGATCCAAAATGCGAAGTTCGTGCAAACGACGCAGCAAGGAGGCCAAGCGTCCAGGGTCACGGAGCAATTCCATGAATGCATCAACGGCGGGTTGGTCGGGGGGCGAGGGCTCGCGATCTTGCATCGATTTGCGGATCGCTTGCCAAGTCGGGTGAGCGATTCGGCGCGAATGTCGGTTTGCCAGTTGAATCAATCGCAGCACATCCGACAGGCTTTGCGAGAACGCTTCCAATGAACTGGCTTTGACCCAAATGTGGGTTGGCCCCATTCGGATGTTTTCATCGACCCGCCGTGAAATCACGGTTTCCAATGCACCCGCCGCTCGGGAACGAATGCGAGTGTCATCGTGGAAGTAAGCGGCCACGTATCGAACGCCGCGAGTGTGATCGAAGTAATCTTGCATGAAGTCTTCGACTGCCAACACGCCCGATCGGCCTTGATACCCCCAATCCCGAGCGATATCCATCTGCGTCGGGCGGTCCAAGACATCTTGGGAGCGTCCGCTGCGGAAATGCAATTCATGACGCAATCGCAACATGAATGCGTGAGCGCGTCGCAGCGTGCCGTAGTCCTCGTCTGACAGAGCGTTGAGTTTGTTCAGTTGTTCGAGACTGGTCGCGCCATAGGTCGCAAAGCCAAGCCAGCGAACCAATTGAATGTCACGCAGTCCACCTCGAGAACGCTTGACGTTGGGACGCAGCAAGTAGTTCGTCTCGCCCCATTTGTGACGTTCTTCTCGGCGAGCCATCAAGGCCTGATGATTCATGTAGTTGCGTCGGCGACGAGCACCGGCGCGAAAGCGATCGAAAAAACGATCGAAGGTGTGTTCGCTGCCAAAGCACAATCGCGACTCAGTGAGCGACGTGTAGATTTTCGCATCCGCCCAAGCCAAGGAACTGCATTCGCGAGGCGTTCGGACAGAGAAGCCACAATCGATCCCGGCGTCGGTGACATCCCGCACGAAGGTGCTGGCCACCTGGGCCGCCGCGGCAGCGCTTCGCCGAGTCGTCAGCAGCATCAAGTCTGCATCGCTGTACGGCGAAAGATCACGACGGCCATAGCCACCGTGCGCCACCAAACTCAGTTGTGAAAGCTGCGAGGCTTTGATGGTCAGAGAGGCACGCTCCAGCGATGCCTGCCAAATTTTCTCGATGACTTCGTCATAGAGATCCGTCAGCGCGGTTGCCGTTTGAACACTGGGCAGACCGGCTCGGAATCGAGACTCGATACGACCGCGTCCATCTTTCAGTCGGTCGCGGCATTGCCGCGCCAACGAAGGGAGTGAACCTTGGGACGCCATCAAGCAAGCTTACAACGCTTCTTCACCACGCTCGCCGGTACGGATGCGGACCGACTCTTCGAGGTTGGTGACGAAGATTTTGCCGTCACCGATTTGGCCGGTTTGCGCGGTTTGGAGAATCGTGTCGATCACGGTTTGCAGATTGTCGCTGGTGCAGACCACTTCAATTTTGACTTTGGGGACAAAATCGATGGCATACTCCGTTCCGCGATAGATCTCCGTGTGACCTTTTTGTCGACCGAAACCGCGAACTTCGCTGACGGTCATTCCGTGAATCCCCTGCTCGGTCAACGCGTTCTTGACGTCTTCGAGTTTGAAGTGACGAACAATGGCTTCAACTTTTTTCACAGGTGCGGCTCCGACAAACATGCGAACAGAGAATTTGGGATCATTGTACACTCGCCACGTCATTGAACCAGACGGGCAAGCCGAAGGCGAGCATTCTCAGGGTTTTTCCCAGATTTGATCCGGAACATTCAGGATTTGGTTGACCAATCGGGACACGACGAACAACCAGTCACTCAGGCGATTCAAGTAGATGATCACCGTGTCACTGATCGGTGTTTCGGTTTGAACCGCGTCGGCCAGCGAAATCACCCGCCGTTCGGCCCGCCGGCATACCGCTCGCGACAAGTGGACGTGCGACGCCAAAATCGATCCTCCAGGGAGGATGAACTGTTTCAAAGGGGGAAGATGTTGCTCGGCGTCATCGATCCATTCTTCCAGGCGTTCGATGTGGGGGTTTCCGATCACCCGCAGATCAAATTGGTCGGGGTGCGGTGAAGCCAATTCCGCGCCGATCGAAAACAGTTCGTGCTGCACTTGGACAAGGCGTGCATCCAGCTCGCCCAAAGCTCTCTGGGCTTCGGAAGCATCGGCGGCGGACTGTTCCAGTGCCGAGCGAACCTGGCCCAGCGTCGCGTTCAATTCATCGACCGTCCCGTAGGCTTCGATTCGCGTGTCGTCCTTTGCCACCCGTGGCCCGCCAAACAAACCTGTGGTCCCGGAATCGCCTGTGCGAGTGTAGATTTTCATGATTCGTTCAATGGAAGTGTTTCGAAAGCGGAAGCATGCGACGGCTGAAACTTGGTCGTCGAAAACAAGGCTGCGTTGTTGCGGAGCTCGATTTGCGGTCTCAACCGGTGTGGCATTGGAGCAAGATGACAAGTGAGAAGAAAGAACCGGCACTCCCGCCGGTGTGTGCGGCCGGTGTGTTGGTGATGACCCGGGAACCGTCCCCGCGTTTCCTGCTGATGCGACACCCCGATCGCTGGGACTTGCCCAAGGGGCACTGCGATGAGGGCGAAGATTTCTTGACAGCAGCCAAACGGGAGTTGGAAGAAGAGACCGGGATTGCCGCCGCGGACTGCGAGTTTGATCCGGATTTTCAGTTTGACCTGCACTACCCGGTCACTTATCGCGATCGCCCGGGGCAAACGTTTCAAAAGCACGTGCGATATTTTTTGGTGTTCTTGCCGCAAGTCGTTAAAATTGAACTGACCGAACACGAGATGTCTCGTTGGTGGCCTTGGTCCCCGCCGCATCAAATTCAAACGCAAACGATCGATCCGCTGCTGGCGGCGGTTGCCGAGCACTTGGCCGCGAATCGCGAGAATTGAACTGCGTTGGTTGTTTCGTTGCATCGCTTCTGCTCTTTCCATTCTCTTAAAACTGTGACTCCATGCGATTGCTCGCCTTTCATCGCTTGTCATTCTTCCTGATCGTGGTCGGGATGTTGATTTGCACGGCATCGAATGTCGACGCGCAGGAACAACGGGCTCGTCCGCCCCAATTTGACGCCGACGAGGTTTCGCGAGTGTTCTTTGCGGATCCAGCGACCGCGTTTCGTGGTGAGCGACCTTCGCTTGCCAATCTCCGTGACGCGGGTGCCGAAAAGGTGATGGCTCAAGCGGAAGCCGCCGCCGAGGAAACCTCGGGGGGAGGATCCAAGTGGGCAAGTTTGGTCTCGCCACTCTCTTTGGAAGATGAGATCAAACGAATCAAGCTTCGATACGACTCGGTCATCACCACACCGGGCGCCTTCAACGGCGGTGGATATCAAGAAGCTCGATTGAACCTCACGGTGTTGGCGACTTTGTTCGCCGTCGTTGCGGATCACAACGAGGATGTGCGTTGGAAATCAGAGGCGCACACCGCTCGCGATGTGATGGCACGCACCGCTCGCAACAGCGCGGCTGGATCGACCCAGGTCTACAACGAGGCCAAGCTTCGCAAAGCTGACCTGCAAGATCTGGTCAGCGGAGCCAGCATCACGTCGACGCAGAAGTCCGAGCGGGTCAACGAGTGGCATATGATCGCGGACCGTTCGCCGCTGATGGAGTACGCCGAGCAGTTGTTGGACACGCTGGGCGATCACACTCGCGACGCAGCCACGACCCAAGACAACCTGGATGCGGTGAAACGGGAATCGGAATTGTTGGCGATGTTGGGCGAGGTTCTGATTCAAGAGGGCATGGACGACTTCGACGACCCCGACTACGCCGAACTCAGCGGGGCGATGGCGACCAGTGCCAGCGGTGTGGTCAGCGCGATCGAGCGACAAGATTGGGAGGGTGTCCGATCCGCTGTCGGCGATGTGACTCAAAGCTGTGCCGCCTGCCACGAGCAATATCGCTGAGCTCTTGCTGCGACCACTCGCCACTCCGGTGGCTTGATGCCTGTTGATTGGTTTCAGAGTTGTCGCTGGCCTCCTTGCAAATCATTTTGCAAGTTTCCCAAGGAGTCCCTGGAAAAAAACGTCGAGGGACCGTTTAATGACGGCCGCTTGGGGTGAGCCTTGATTTGTCTTTGACGGGAACACACCGAGCCCGCAATCTGTGTCCCATCCCCCCGTGAGACGAACGCCCCGACTGCCTTGTGAAAAAGATCCGCGAGTTTCTAGAAGTCTTCGGGCAATCGTCTGGAAAGTGGATCGTTCTGGCGTCCATGGTTGGGGTTTTGGTGGGCATCGGCGCACTCATCTTTGATCGCTTGGGCCGAGTGGTCGTGCGATTTGCGATGGCCCAATTCACCGGCTACGCGCCGATGGAAGCCGCGGGCGAACAAGCCGTCATGATGCCGCCCGACGCGGTGTTCTCGCCCTGGATGCTGGTCCTGGTCATGACTTTGGGCGGGTTGGTTTCGGGGGCGATCGTTTACTGGTTCGCTCCCGAGGCAGAGGGTTCTGGGGCCGACGCGGTCATCGACGCTTTTCACAATCGTCGTGGCAAAATGCGAGCTCGGATTCCGTTGGTCAAAACGATTGCTTCCGCGATCACGCTCGGCACCGGTGGCTCGGGCGGTCGGGAAGGACCGATTTCTCAGATTGGCGCTGGGTTGGGTTCGGTGTTGGCCGACCGATTGAAGTTGTCCCCGCGGGACCGCCGGATCTTGATGGCAGCCGGAATGGGGGCGGGCGTCGGGGCGATCTTTCGAGCTCCCTTGGCCGGTGCTGTGTTCGCTGCCGAAATCCTCTACAGCGATTCGGACATGGAAGCCGATGTGATTGTTCCCTCGGCCATCGCTTCGATTGTGGCCTACAGCCTGTTCACACAAGCTCTACCGATCGAATATCGGTATTTGCCTTTGTTCGGTGACGACCTGCACCACACGCTGACCTCGCCCTTTGAATTGTTGGCGTATGGATTTCTCGCGATCGCGGTCACGATCGTTGGTGTGATCTATGTCAAATTGTTTGCCGGAACGCGCCAGCGATTTCTGGATTTGCCGCTGTGGCCGCACATCAAACCCGCCATCGGCGCGTTGCTTGCCGGGCTGGTCGGAATCGGGCTGTTCCGAATGGTTGGCAACAACATGCACGCGCTGGGAGTTTTAGGAACCGGTTATGGAACCCTGCAGATGGCCGTCACGCATGCGGCGGAACTTGGCATCCCGATGTTGTTGATCATCGTGTTCGCAAAGATCGTGACCACAGCACTCACCATCGGTTCGGGAGGATCCGGCGGTGTGTTTGGTCCTTCGATGGTCATCGGTGGCTGCCTTGGTGCCGCGATTGGACTCGGGTTTCAAGCCTTGTTCCCAGGCGTCGTCACCCAACCCGAAGCGTACGCGGTTGTTGGCACGGCGGGGTTCTTCGCCGGCGTCGCGCGAGCCCCGATTTCGACCATCATCATGGTGCGTGCGCTCACGGGAGACTTCGGATTGCTGGTGCCCACGATGCTGGTGACGACGCTCAGTTTTGTGATGTGCAGTCGCTGGCGTTTGTATCAATGGCAAGTCCCCACGCGAATGGATTCGAAGGCCCACCGAGGGGACTTCATCGTCGATGTGCTGGAGGGCCTGAAGGTTGGCGACGTCTTTGACCCCAAACGCAAAGTGTTGCTGATCCCGGAAGCCACGACGCTCGACGAGATCGTGCACTGTCTTGCCGACAACCAACAACACTATTTCCCGGTGATTGATGAGCAGAAACGCATCGTGGGAATCTTCAGCGACGACGACGTGCGCAGTTATCTGTACAACGATTCGATTTGGCGACTGGCGGTGGCCAACGATGTGATGACCACCGAATTGGTCAGCGTCACCCCGGACGACGACTTGAACACAGCGCTGAAGCGATTCACGTCCTTGAACTTGGAAGAGTTGCCGGTGGTGGACGTCGACGAGCCAGGCAAATTGCTTGGGATGTTGCGTCGAAAGGAAACCATTTCGGCCTACAACCGCCGACTGGTGGAACACAAACAAACCGCTGATGACGCTTAGGATTCGTGAGCCGTAGTGGCTCACGCGGCTTCTCTCTAAACGCGTCCGGTCGTGCCAAGTTGTGGAACAGCCGAGCATGCCGAAAAAGGCGAGTCTCCTCCGTCATCAAAACTGCTTTGAGTACTCGCACAAACGCTCGCGAAACTCAGCGAACAGCCGGCTTTGAAAACGATACGGGTTGGTCACGCAAACGATCGTTCGCGTGGGGACAGGGCTGACAAACGATCGATACACACGCCGCTTGCTGCGATCCAAACGTCGAGCCATTTCTGGAATCATCGAGATCCCATGCGACAGAGACACCAGTTCTTGTACGGTTGCCAGTTGATTGGCGCGTTCCACGGCAACGGGCAAGATCGAACGTTGTCGACAAAACGAATGGATGTTCTCTGACAAGCAGTGAGCTTCGCCGAGCATCACGAACGGTTCTTCTTCCACATCTTCGAGGCGGATCACTTTCTGCTCACACAGCGGATGATCAGGCGGGAGCACCAAGCACAATTCTTCTTCCATCAACGGTTGCACTTCGACGTACTTTTCCGTGATCGGTTCCGCCAAGATCGCCAGGTCGATTTCACCTTGTTTGATTCCCTTCAGCAATTCGTCGGTTGTGTTCTCGTGGACGATCAATTGAGATCGTGGGAAAGCATTGGAGAACTGTTTCAGCAAGTTTGGCAAGAAGTACGGGGCAATGGTTGGAATCGCGCCAATCCGGAGCTTGCCGGTTTCACCGTCGTCCGTGATCTCCGCTCGAGTGTCCTCGATGATTCGAAGGATCTGCGTGGCGCTGCGTTGGAACCGAAGCCCGGCATCCGTCAATTCGACAGAGCGTGGTTTCCGCTCGAAAAACGGTTGCCCAAACTCTTCCTCGAGTCGCTGAATCGATCGGCTCAGTGCCGGTTGAGACAGATTCATCCGCGCTGCCGCCTCGGTGAAACTTTTGGTCTCCGCCACGCTTTGAAAGTACTTCAGTTGGTCAACGTCCATTGAATCATCATGATCGAAAACGGAACTTGCGGCAGCAAGCTTGGCATGCGGTTGAGAACTCCAGTCGCATCCTATCGGGTTCAGTCTAAAGCCAATTGCGTTGCCACGGCTACCTGGGGCTGAGCGAGTGATGAAGGCCCGGTTCGGCGTGAATCTGCGTGAATGGCTCCGGAGGAGTCCGCGTTGATAGCTCGGGGCGGAAGCCCCGAGATCCGTTGGTGGGCATCATGAATTCGCCCCGGATGGGGCCGTCGTCGATAGTCCGGCGTGAAGCGCGGCAGGCCGGACCAAGCGAAGCGTCGTTCCGGCATTCGAGAGTTTTTCGGCGTCGTGTCACGATGAGCTGCCGGAGCGGCGTCGCTTCGCTCCTTGATCCGGCCTACTTTGCTGAGCGAGTGATGAAGGCCCGGTTCGGCGTGAATCTGCGTGAATGGCTCCGGAGGAGTCCGCGTTGATAGCTCGGGGCGGAAGCCCCGAGATCCGTTGGTGGGCATCATGAATTCGCCCCGGATGGGGCCGTCGTCGATAGTCCGGCGTGAAGCGCGGTAGGCCGGACCAAGGGAAGCGTTGTTCCGGCATTCGAGAGTTTCTCGGCGTCGTGTCACGTTGAACTGCCGGAGCGGCGTCGCTTCGCTCCTTGATCCGTCCTACTTTGCTGTGGTTCGATTCGGTGGTTGGAATGGCCATCCGGGGAGCTCGCCACAGCTTTGGAGTGCGAGGATTGCGTAGGCCGTTCCGGTGTTGGAAATCAGGTTGCCGGCATCGTTGACGGGCGAACGTGTGAACCACTTGCCGCTTTCACGCTGGTTGGACTTCAACCATTGAATCCCTCTTTGCAACCGTGGATCGCTGGCGGGAATCCCAAGGTCTCGGCTGATGACGATCACCAAACCGGTGCCGTAGCCATCGCTGGTTTGGGTGTCGAGTGGCTCGCCGTCATTGCGTTCGAGCCCTTTCCAGTCGGTCAAGAAGCCTGCCGTCGACCAGCCTCCGTCAGGAAGTTGTTTCGCGAGTAGTTCTTCTAGCGTTCTTTGACGCTCGTCCTCTGTCGCGATGCCTTCGAGTCGCTTGGAACACCAAGCGATCATGGCGCGATGGTGCAGCGACTTGGGTGGGTTGTTTTTCAGGTAGGTCCGCAGTTTGTCGAGCCCTGCCCGGGAGGCTTCCGATTCAGCGTAACCATCCGCCGCGATGCCAACAGCGAGTGCAGCCAGAGTGACACCGTAGTGGTCATCAATTTCCATCGGGGCGTAGTCGCAATCGGGCCAGTCCCAACCGCCATCGGTGCGCTGCACGGTCCACAACAAATCCAAGACATCGCGAGCGGCCGGGCTGAGATGCCCGGTCGTCTGCAGGTCGTTGAACGTCAACCCAGCGCCGACAACGATCACCCAAAAACCTTGGCCCTCCGTCGGAGCCTTCTTCTGCCACCGCTCCGTTCGGTACCGCTCAAAGAACGCGCGGACCTCGCCGGAATCCTTTTGGACGGACGACAACGCCGGACGGGCGAACATGTACGGCATGTTGGTGTGGCAGGTCACGCACTTTTTCTCTTTCTGCCAAGTCAGCGAGGCGCGATCCAGGTAGGTCGCAGCCTGTTTCGCAGAGAACGATTCCGCGATCGGTTCATTCGCGTCAATCGAATCACGTTTGGCTGGAACGGATTCCAAGGTGACGATTTCGGCTTGTGCACCCTTCGGAAAGGCGAGTGCCAACGACACGAGCGACACAAAGATAGCTCCCGCTATGGTGCGTGGGGGAGGTTTGAAACCCATGTGATTGATTCGCTCGTGGATGGAGGTGAGTGTTCAGAACCGGGGCGAACGCCTAGACGGCTCACGGTGTCCCTTGCAATCGTATTGGCTGCCCTGCTCCAATGAAGAAGCGTACGTTTCATTTGGTTGCTGGCGTTTTGGTTTGGGCAGCACCGTGATTTGGTTTGGGTTTGATGAACAGCACTTCGCCACGTTCGATCCAGCCTTTCCTCAAGTCGACGCGAAACCAGCCGTCACTGTTCTTGGGATGGAATCGGATCGGACTGCGTTGGCCGAACTCTTCTAAATCGTATTGCGCCCATGACTTGCCCAGGTCAGGCGAGTAGATGATTCCCGTCGCGTACGGCGACGCGGGAGCGTAGTGGGCGGACAGAATCACGCCGTCTTCGATGATCATGTTGGCGGATTCGTAGTGAGGGTTGAACAGCAGTTCGTGCTTGGTCGGATCCGCCAGGTCCTCGGGGGCACATCGAAAGATGCCGCGGTCGTGAGGCATCGTGCCATTTTTGCCGTTGGCATCGGCTGCCCAATACAGTTGCCCGTCGACAAAGTTGATTCCACCCGATTTGTAACGGGAGTTCGAATTGACGGTCACCAAAACCTTCCAGTCCCAGGCATCGCTGGCAGCGTCGTAAGTTCCACGAAGCCAATGGCATTCTTGGTGGTTGTTGCCATCCGAGTCAGTGCGGTCATGGTCGCCGGTGCATGCGTAAAATGCGTTCTCGGCCGGGTTGTAGGTCACACAGTGAACATGGCGGCAGACCACTGGGTTGTCTGGATTACCCAGCAGATCATCTGGCCCGGCACCGGGTTGTTGAAAACTTGGACTCTGCCCGAACGAGTAGGCGATTTTGACGGTTTCGCCTTGATCGGTTGAATAGTAGAGGTTGATTGGGACGGCACCGCCCAACACGTTGCAGTAGTTGCCCCAGACCAGCATCTCGGAACCGTCCACGTCCCAGGTGTGAACTCCGTCGAGCGGATGAAAGTACCAGCCCGGTTTTTCGGGATCGAGGGGCTGATGGGGAAGGTAGTCGCTGCCGTCCGTGTCTTGGACAATCACTTCCCGGTGGCTGCTTAAATTATCGGTGCTGAGATAAAGACGCGTTCGTGTCGCGAACAGGATGTTCCCGTTCTTGAGGATGCAACTGAACGTGATGTTGTCCGCATCGCGAAAAATGGCATCGTGCGGCCAGGATTGCCCGTTGTCTTCGGACAGGAAAATCTTGCCTTGTCCGAAACCGAATGCTTGGTTGTCTCGCTGGGAATCGATGTAGGGGCCTTCGGGAGCCAAGCGGTACCAGAAATGCGGTGTGGAGGCTGGTTCCGTCTCGTCCGCCCAGATCCGGTCGCTGCCGTGCAGCAGCACCCCGGTGCTGGCTGCGGCCGACACCATCCAGTGCCGCCGTGTCAATGAAACGGAGAGGTCGGGGCGTCTCGTCATGGTGAATTCGCTTGGTTGGGGGAGATGGAAGTCATCGCACGCGGCAGCTGATTCTACCTGACCGATCATCCGCTATCATGAGTTGCGATTTGTTTTGCATCTTCCTGCCAGCCATCCTTTGCAGCGAACCATTCATGACCTCTCCCAGATCTGGCAACCTTGCCATTTGCATCCTTGTGTTGTCGACCACCTTGGGTGCCCTCGGTTCGACGGGGCATCCCGCCGCTGCAGAGGACTGGAATGTCTTCCGAGGACCGTCGGCCAACGGGATCGCAGAGGCTGGCACCAGCGTGCCGACGGAATGGTCCCGTGAAAAGAACATCGCCTTTCGAACGGAGTTGCCAGGTCAGGGGTGGTCGTCGCCTGTCATCGCGAACGGACGGATCTATGTTTCAGCCGCGATTCCGGTCGATCAGCAATCTGACGCGAAGGCGACGGAATACGAACTGACGTTGATCGTGTTGGATGCGAAGAATGGCGAGATTTTGAAGTCGGTGCCATTGATGCGGCAAACAGCCGAGAAGAGTGCTCGGATCCACAAGAAGAATTCGCATGCCAGCCCCACGCCGATCGTGGATGGCAACCGAGTGTTTGTGCACTTTGGTTATCAGGGAACGGCGTGTGTCGATCTCGATGGGAACCTGATTTGGAAAAATCGCGATCTGTTCTTCAAACCCGTCCACGGAAACGGGGGCACGCCGGTCTTGGTCGATGACAAGTTGATCTTCACGTGCGATGGTGCCAAAGATCCCAAGGTCGTCGCATTGGATGCCGGAACCGGCAAGCTCGCCTGGGAAGTCAAACGCCCCAACGATGCAAAGAAGAAGTTTTCGTTTTGCACACCGTTGACGATTGTCATCGAGGGGCAGAAACAAGTCATCGCACCGGGAAGCGATTGCGTGTTGGCGATTGATCCGGCAAGCGGAAACGTGATTTGGGAATTGTTCTACTCGGGTTACTCCGTCATTCCCAAACCGATTTACCACAACGGGTTGGTCTATCTCTCGACCAGTTACGACACGCCCAGCCTGCTCGCGATCGACCCGACAGGGCAAGGCGATGTGACGGAGACTCACCTGAGATGGTCGATCAACAAGAACGTGCCCCACACCCCGTCGCTGCTCGCTGACGAAGAGTATCTCTACTCAATCAGTGACGATGGAATCGCGATGTGCGTGGACGCTGCTACCGGCGACGTTGTCTACAAGAAACGGGTGGGCGGCGGTTTCTCATCGTCACCCGTGTTGGTCGATGGCAAGATCCACTACACCAACGAATCCGGCGAGACGACGGTGATCGCGACAGGCCCGAAATACAAGGTGCTGGCGGAAAACGATCTTGGCGAACGCACGCTGGCTTCGGCTGCCGTGGACGCCAACGCCTTGATCATGCGAACGGCCGATGCGATTTACCGGATCGAGGAGTAGCCGGTTGATTCTTGTCGCGAATGTTGTGTCCTACAACGCTCGGCGAAGCAGGGAAGCAGGGAAGCAGGAATGAATGGTGGCTGGCGTCTGGGTTTCGCCCCGGATGGGGCCGTCGTGCTTAGGACCACGTGAACAACAAGTGACGTAGCGGTATTGGGCGCGAGCCCTCCGGTTCCTCACCGGGCGGCTTGCGCCACACCGCTAACATCGTCACTTGTTGTTCACGCGTTGCTTCGCTCGGGGCGGAAGCCCCGGGAGACCGATGCCGAAAAACAATAGGTCGCCCCGGATGGGGCCGTCGTGGGAGTTGGGGGCGTCGCTCGCTGACGCGTCGGGTTGTGATGGGTGGTCTTGGCCGACGCTGACAGGCAAGAGTACCCATCCTGCTTCACAAAGCTCGATCGAAACGTGCCAGCTGCCCAAGGGACTCTCACTTCGTCCACGGCGACAGTCATTGACTGTGCAGTGCTCAACTGGCAACCGGAGTGGGCGCGTCTTGGGCGATGAGCCCTTTGGATTTCAGCTCGCTCCAGAAAGCTTCCGGAATTGCAACTTTCATCGACGCGACGTTTTCCTTCACCTGTTGGGAAGTGCGAGCCCCGGGGATGATCGCTGAAACAGTCGAGGGTGCCTCTGCAAATTGCAGGGCGGCGGTTTTGATGTCGATCCCATGTTTGGTTGCGACTGCACTGATCGCAGCAAACTTTTTCTTCATTGGATCCGGGATCAGACTGGAATAGTTGAAACGGTTTCGTCCGGCGAGAAATCCGCCGTTGAGAGGAGCACCAACGACCGCCGAAATGTCACGTTCATCCAGCAGTGGGAAGGTTTTCTCCAACGCTTCTTGGTGGTCCAGGATCGAGTACTGAAGTGCCAACAAACAAATGTCGGGATCCGCGATGTCGACGGCTTTGTAGATCGCATGGGGACTGTTGATCCCAAATCCCCAGGCTTTGATAATGCCTTCCTCACGCATTCGAGTGAGCTCGGGCATGGCCCCCTTGGCGGCTTCGTCAAAGTGCTTGAGCCAGTCCGCACCAAAGTCACTGTTTTGCGGTGAGAGGTCGTGAATGAAGACGATGTCGAGCGAGGAGACACCGATGCGCTGCAGGGTGTCTTCGACCGAACGTCGCGTTCCCTCTGCCGTGTAGTCGTAGTGGTAGTGAAAAGGTGAGTGATTCGCCCAATGCCACCGTTTGGGCAACGGTTCAGCGGACGGCGTGAGCAACCGTCCGACCTTCGATGAAAGAACATAATCTTCGCGTTTCTTGTTACGCAGCAAATCCCCGAATCGCCGTTCGCTCAGGCTCAGCCCGTAGAACGGTGCGGTGTCAAAGTATCGGATCCCAGAATCCCAAGCCTGGTTCAGCATGGCGAGGATTTCTTCGTCATCAGAAATGGTGTTGAATCCATTTCCGGCGGCCAGTCCGCCCAGTCCCATTCGGGATGTGGGGCGATAGCGTTGTCCGTCGATCTTGGAATTGCTGGGCAAGGCCTCATTGGTATCCACCAACCCCTTGGTCTTCATGACTTCGCCTGTGGACATTTGAACCTTCAAGGCTTGCGCAGCGGCGGGACGGCTGATCACCGAGCCAACGCCAATGGCCGCGCTGGCTTGCAACAGATTTCTTCGGGTGAGCATGAGGTTTCCGTGAAGGATGAATGGGTGGACGCGAACTCACAGACCGGATCGCGAAATCACAAATGCTTCCGGAGTGCTCGGGCGTCGCCTATCGATTGTTGGCAGATTGTTTCAATGGCGAGCATCCGTTGGCTACCGCCATTCAAAGTGCTACACGAGGCACGTTCGAGAGCGTTTGCCGAGTCGCCAGAGAGGTCGCATCGTTCACGTTGGAAGCGACACTGCCGCTATGGTTGCCTAACGGTCGATTGTGTCCGCTGAACCGATTCACCGACCTGCCGCGAGATGCCGGATTTTATTAAACGAGTGTCCGCCAAAGAACCATCGCAGATCGCTTTCTGCGAACGCGGCCACCTCTTGGCATGCAAGATGGAAGAGTGCCTACATGGGGATTGGGCTCGGGAACCGTGGCTAACGCCATGCGGCTCACGTACGCGATGACATCTGCGTATCCAGCTAAGCAGGTCGGCAGGATTGATCGGGTGCAACGATGTGAGCCGTTTGGGCGTTCGCCCCGGTTGTACGTGGGACCAACGACGCTACACAAAAAAAGGCAAATGCTGAAAGACTCCTGCCGAACTGCTTAGCGAAGTCCGGGGGCTTCCGTGATGGAAGCGATCTCTCCACAGTCCAGCCAAACGTTCTCGCACCGTCCGCAGGAGTCGATGGCAACTCGGCCTGGTCCAGCGTAGAAGAATGAGTCCATCGAAAGGCAGCACTTCGGGCACGTCAGTCGCGAATGGTGATCGCGGGGCCCATCCAAGGCGGGATCGAATTCACCAGTTCGTTCCGGGCCGTCATACGATTCCCTGCGTTCTCGAATCAGTTTGGCAAACGCGGCTCGGTTCAACAGAACTCCTTGGCAATGCCTGCATCCTAGAACTGGATAGGTGCCCAGCGAGCCGATCTCCAAATGAGTGTCATCACAGGTCAGGCAGGATGTCTCTGACGACGTGCCGGTCAGGACGAGTCCGTCTTCTGAGTTTTGGAGCGGAGTTGCGACGGCTAGGCGGGAACAATAGTCACAGAAGTAGCGTCCAGATCGTCCCATTCGTGACACGGGCGCACCGCAAGATTCGCAATTCATCGGGTTCTCTTCCACAATTCAACTGATTCATGACTTTCCAGCAAACCGCTTTGCTGTTGGAAGCCTGGGTCACGGATTGATTGGATGAGAACAAGTTGTGACTTGCGGACGAGTGCATTGATGCCAAGACGGAACGATCCGATTGATTGTGACGGATGCACTAAGCAGGTCGGCTGGAATGATCGGGCACAACCATGTGAGCCGTTTGGACGTTAGCCCCGGTTGCGTGTGAAAACCGTGGCTAACGCCAACGGCTCACATACCCGATGACACCTGCGTACCTGCTTAATTGGCATGCCCCCACACGTGTTCAAGCGACACGGCCAAGCATTGAAATCAGCCGCCGGTGCGGTGTGCTGTCCGGTCCCCTGGGGTTCAACGCGGCACTGCACTGATTGGTCACTGGGGTTGCCGAGCGTGCTTTTCAAAGAAGTCCCAAACCAAATCAAACCCTTTGACGTCTTGGTTGGGATACCCGACCAGTCTCGCGGGGAAGTACTGCGACCCGCCAGGGAGACAATGTCCACCGCCGACGACTTTGTACAGCATCACGGCAGTCCCCCGTTCGCCGCCTACCCAAAGGCTGCTTTCGATGTGAGAGTGGTCTTCTTGGTTGGTGTCCGGCACCAGTTCAACCTTCGGTTCGGGTTGCGTCTGGTTGTGCTTCACCCACAAGGCGACCGCTTCGTCCGTTGAAATCGCCAGTCCTCGCGGAGCGTCCTCATGACCTTTGACTTGGTTGAATCGATTTGTCACTGGCTTGCCAACGGGACCGCCTTCGTAGGGAACCAATCGATCCTCCGTGCCATTCATGAACAGAATCGAAACCGGGGATTTTGGTTCAAATCGTTTGCTGAGCGGTTCCCCCATCGTGGCGATGATCACGGCAACGGCGGCAAACGTATCGGAATGTTCGATGGCCAATCGCTGAGTCATGAAACCGCCATTGGACAACCCCGCGGCGAAAATGCGATCTCGATCAATGGGATGTTTCTTGCACACCCGTTCGATCAATCCCATCACGTACCCGACATCGTCGATGGATTGATCCTGTTCAGCGAACATGGGGGATTCCCGGCCATCGTTCCAATGTCGATCGATTCCATTTGGATAGACAACGATGAACCCTTCTCGATCGGCGACAGGAGTCAGCCCCATCACCGACGCCGTGCGCGAATTGCCACCTCCACCATGAAAACAAACAACCAATGGGACTTTGGCATCGGCCGGTAAATTCTCGGGAACATGAATTCGATATTCTCGTTCCAAACCGTCGTGCTTGACCGAGACGCTCGTACCAGTCGCTTTGGATCGCAAGCGGAATTGAGCGAAACCGATGATTGATCCGAATGACACAACGGTCATCACGATTGCTGAGACGGTCAATCGGAAGAGCATACTTTTCTTGCGAGACATCGAGGGCACCACGGGATTTGTGTTGCTGTCCGAATTCTTGGCAAATCCGGCTACCAAGTTCGGTGTTGCTGTCCGAATTCTCGGCGAATCCGGCTACCGAGTTCGGTGTTGCTGTCCGAATTCTTGGCGAATCCGGCTACCGAATTCGGTTGTGAATCAGCGTCAAACTGAATACCGGTCCATGACACGATAACTTTGTTGGACGGTCGCGAGTGTTTCAAATTGAATCAAAACGTGGCAGCGTTACGGGGACCTGTTGCGATCCGAATTTTTGGCGAATCCGGCGACGGGATCAGACCGCAAGCGTAATGGACAAGGCAACGAGTCCTTTGCGTGGGTTCAGTGATCGGACTCGTCAGAGCGGCTGCTCGTTCGTCGCCAAGTGTTTTTCAAAGAAGGCGAAAACCAACGAATTCGAATCCGCGTTAGGCGAGTGATCCGGACGATTCGTCATGGCAACCCGGTCATTGTGCCCCAGCAGTTGATTGATGGCGACCGAATGATTGAGTGCTGCCCAGCGACGAATCGGATCAGCCGAGCCGCCCGAAACCAGGAATGGACGTGGCGCCATCAAGGCATGCAGTTCATGCAAGTCGTGACCCTTTGTCACCAATTTCGGATACAGCCCATGAGCCGGATTGTCGTCGGTGATCATCCCGCGTTTGCGCCACGGTCGTGGGTGATAGCCCAGATACCACGGTTCCCAGTAGTTCACGCCTGCCATCGTTTCATCGAACACGATACCGGGGTCCGACCACGCCCCACAAGCGAAACGCTCGGAAAGGCACGCGGCAAACATCGCCCACTTGCCGCCGAAGGAGTGCCCCACGACCCCAATTCGATTCGCGTCGACTTCGGGGCGGTCGGCCAACACTTGCCAAGCATTCGCGGCGGCGTAGGCAAGCATCGACAAGGGTTGAACCGACGCGTCGTCAATTGACGGGTGATACAGAGCATACGTTTTAGCTTGCGACGCCTCCGTCGTGCCGATCGACAAAGTCACGAAGCCACGACGTGCCAACTGCAACGCGAAATCGCGATGAGGTTTTCCTTCGCCGACGCCTGTTTCAGGTTCGTAGAAGACTGAGAGGACAGCGGGCAAACCTTTCGATTGGGACTCTGTGGTGTTGGGAATCAAAAGGTACCCGGTCGTCTTCTCCGTGGGCGTCCATTGGAATTCGACGGTGTGCTTCGTCAACGTGCCGTCTTGTTCCGATTGAATGATTTTGGCTTGAGGATCGGTGATCAACGCAGGCCACTCGCCCAGCATGGTTTCCCATCGGGAACGAATCTCGTCCCGTCTTTTCGGCCACTGGTTTGCTTGCGTGATCTGAGTCCCGTTCTCAAAGACCAGGGGAGACCGGTAGTCACCGAACTCTTCGGCGAGGCTCTTCGGTGGTTGGCAATACGCGGTTGGATCGGCTTCGATTCCCGGTGTGCTTTCCAATGATGCGAGTTCATTGGGTTGGTTCCATTTCAGCTTGGCCACAAAGATTCGGTTGTCGCTGCCGTGTTTCTCGACACCTTGGGGTTGCATCCATTCGGTGACCGTCACCCAAGTCTCATTCTTGGAGTAACGAGTGACGCCGAAGTTGCCCAAGCGGGCTCCGTGTTCTGGAACCAACACTCGTTCGGTTGATCGAATGACCTGCAACTTGTCGGGATCGACACGAGCGATGAAAAGTGGAGCCCGGTGGCGAAACACATGATCGTTGTTCGCTCCGCGACGCGTGTAGACCAAGAACAGCCCATCACTGTGAGTCACCCAGTGCTGTTGCGTGTTGTAGTTTCCCAGTTCTTCTCCATCATCAAACGTCCAGCGTTGGGGAGTTTCAAAATGCAGGCCATCATCGCTGGTGGTGACATATCCATGTTGGTCGTTGCGAAGCGTGAGGTAGAACCGATCCTTGAAGTGGGTCAGGGAAGGTTCGACGAAGCCCCGGTCGACCGGGATGGTCATCGCATTGCCATGCTCGACATAGTGCAGCGTCTCGCCATCGAAGCGACAACGCACGACCAGGGACGAGTACTGTTTTTGGTTCGGCTCTTTGCAGTACACCGGCACCAACACGTCGCCTCCGGGCAGGTCAACTCGCTGGGCACTGCCGGAACCCGCACTTTGAAACCGCAGTTCATCGGGGAGCTGGACGACTTTCCAATCGTCCCACGTTTCATTCTTTGGGTTCATCACGCTGTACGCGATCCCGCGTGGCCGCACATGCATGACACGATTGTTTCTGTACCAGACTGTTTGCCCAATCCCGAGCAGACGCTGGCTCGCCGCATGCCACTGGGGCACGAAGTCACAGACGGTGGTTTCGTCGCCTTCTTGCAACAACTCCTGTGCCCCTTCACCGCCGCGTGGGATGACATCGCTCTGAACTTTCTGGCGAGAAAACGAGTCGATGGGGCTCAGTTTGGTCCATGATTCGGATCCCGCTGACGTTCGAGATTCATGCAGGCGGTAAAAGACGTCCGATCCCGAGAGCAGCAACTTTTGAGTGGTCATGACCGAGGTGGGATCACCATTGGATTCCGGGATTGCTCCGACACGGGCATGCACCCAGCATTCCTTGCCGTCAAAGCCTTCGTGGGCAACGTCCAAGGAGATGGAATAGTCCAGCGAGTCCATCTTCGCCTTTTCTGCAGCCTTGCCGCCGCTGGCCGAGACCTCATCGCCCTCGTAGAACCACGACACCGGAATTCGGGTCAGTTGCAACGAGTTCAACCGTGGATACTCGCAATGTGCAAGCAAAACATGGTCGTCAACAAACTCGATCGCGGTGTAGCAATACCAGCCCTCCGGATCGGTTCCGACGTTGCGGACGTTCTGCCACGATTGCCCATCATCCTTGGAGATCGCGGCGGTGAATGGGCGTCTTCCAACGGGCTGCTTCGGTGACAATTCGTCGTCGCCATTGTTCCACAGCATCAACAGGTCGCCGGTGGACGGAATGCGTTCGATCGAGGCGGGCGAAACGGTGGGCTGAGTGAAAGTAGACCGCGTCAGTTCGGACCACGTCTCACCTTGATCGCTTGAATAGGACAGCAATTGGCAATCGCCACTTCGGCAGAACATCATCAGCCGACCATCGCTCAACTCAACGACGCCAGGTTCCTGTGCCAACGACTCGGACGACAATGCCGTTTCGCTGCGTTGCCACGTCGCACCGCCGTCATCGGAAAGGTAGCAAACCATCTCGGCGGATTTGCGGTAAGCAGGCCAGCCAACGCGGTAATGGACCGCGAGTGGGACCACCAAGCGACCGCTGCGAAGCTGGATCACTCGGTCATTGTTCAGGATGCTGTAGGACGGATTGTCTTGGGGGACAACGCGAGTTGGTTCTGACCAGGTTTCCCCTTCGTCCGAACTGGTTCGCATCATGATGTCGTCCAAGAACAAGTGCTTGGCTTCGGGCGTCGGATCGTACTTGCGGATGTAAAACAATCCGAGGCGGCCATCCTGAAGCCGCAACAGGGACACGGACATCAAGTTGGAGTCGTTGTCTCCGCGTGCGATCACGGATTTGTCTTCTTTCGTCCAAGTCACACCGTTGTCGGCGGACACTCTGGAAACCAACTCCGCTGGGGCGTGGTCGCCTGACTCGACAAACTTGGTGTAGACCAACAGCAGGCGTCCATCCTTCAACCGAACAAAGTCCCCTTCGCTGTTGCGAGCGTTGCCGGGGCGTGGCCCGATCCGCAGGACCTTCTCGACTCCCTCAGGAACACCGGTGGGAGGTCGCTGGGCCAAGCCGGTGGCACAGGTCAACATTCCAACCAAAAGGGCTGCGAATGCGCGTGTGGTCAAAGCACGGGGAGGCATCGTCGGCCGAGGCATGGCTCTTCCAATCAGTGGGGATTCGTCGCCGCATCCAGGCAGGCCGGTGTTCAGGCAGGCCGGTGTTCAGGTCAACGGAAGTGACCACGGATTCGGACGGTGGGCGACAAAGGTGGGGCGGGTGTCAAACAGGCAGGAATCGCGTTTGCGATCGAAGTCGCATGATAGTGCATTTTGAGCGTCGGCATCGCTTTGGTCAGTGATTTCCCATACGGATTGGATGTGGTTGCGGGCTGCTCCCTACCGCTCTGGTTAGATCATGCGTTTTGTGCATGCGAAAGATGTGGTAAATGCATTGGACGTTTCTGCTCCCGGCCCGATACTAGGACGTGACCCACTTGCCCCGAGCGAATCAGCTTGGGAATCGTTTGCAACTTTCCTGAGGACGCGGACCATGAATTCCATCGAAAACAACACGACGCAACCACCAACAATGGCGAATGTCTGCCGGCAATTCGCGAAGCGAATTTTTCGCGGCCCCGTTTCGATTCGGCCGCTCGTGCTGACCGTCGGATGTCTGGCCGCCTCCAGCACCGCTGGGTTGATGGCTGAAGAGACGTCCGTCAAATCGGCAACGTCACAAGCGGACGCAATCAGCCAGTGTCCGGTGATGGGAAATCCAGCCGGACCAAATCGGCACACTGTCGCTGGGGCGATGGGCAACGGCGATTGGTGGCCCAATCAATTGAACCTCGACATGCTTCATCAGAATTCGATGAAGAGCAATCCGATGGGAGCGGACTTTGACTACGCCGCTGAATTCAACTCGTTGGATTTGGCTGCGGTCAAAGCGGACATCAAGGGATTGATGAAGACCTCGCAAAACTGGTGGCCATCTGACTATGGTCACTACGGGCCGTTGTTCATTCGGATGGCTTGGCACAGCGCTGGGACCTACCGCGTGTCCGATGGACGCGGCGGTGCATCCGATGGCACGCAACGTTTCGCACCGCTGAACAGTTGGCCTGACAATGCGAACCTGGACAAGGCCCGTCGATTGCTTTGGCCGATCAAGCAGAAGTACGGCAGCAAGATCTCTTGGGCCGATTTGATGGTGCTGACCGGCAACTGTGCTCTCGAAGACATGGGGTTCGAAACGTTTGGATTTGCTGGCGGCCGCGAAGATGTCTGGGAACCGCAGAAAGATGTTTACTGGGGCCCGGAAACCTCGTGGCTCGGTGACAAACGATACAGCGGAGATCGCGATTTGCAGAACCCGTTGGCTGCGGTGCAGATGGGATTGATTTACGTCAACCCGGAAGGCCCGAATGGCAAACCCGATCCGATCGCGGCGGCCAAGGACATTCGCGAAACGTTTGCGCGGATGGCAATGAACGATGAAGAAACCGTTGCCTTGATTGCGGGTGGCCACACGTTCGGCAAGTCCCATGGTGCGGCGACTCCGGAAGGCAACGTGGGACCTGAACCGGAAGGCGAAGGCTTGGCCGCGCAGGGTCTGGGATGGATCAACACGCACGGGACTGGCAACGCGGGTGACACAATCACCAGCGGCTTGGAAGGTGCCTGGACGTCGACGCCGGCCGAGTGGTCGCATGGGTACTTCGAGAACCTGTTTGGATACGAGTGGAAACTCGTCAAGAGTCCCGCCGGTGCTTGGCAGTGGACGCCCACCGACGAGAAAGCCAAGGGCACCGTGCCGGATGCCCACGATGCCTCGAAGTCACACGCGCCGATGATGTTCACCACCGACTTGGCTCTTCGAATGGATCCGGAATACGGCAAGATCTCGCGTCGATTCCATGACAACCCAGAGCAGTTTGAAAAGGCATTCGCGAAAGCGTGGTACAAGCTCACGCACCGAGACATGGGGCCCGTTTCGCGATTGCTCGGCGACAGCGTTCCTGAACCGCAACTGTGGCAGGATCCGATTCCCGAAGCCAGCTTTGATGTGATCGGAGCGAAAGAGGTCGAGCAACTCAAGCAAAAGATCCTCGCGACCGGATTGTCATCGTCTCAGTTGGTTTCCACTGCCTGGGCGTCGGCGTCCACGTTCCGCAACAGTGACATGCGCGGCGGAGCCAACGGGGCTCGGATTCGCTTGGCACCTCAGAAGGACTGGGAAGCGAACGAACCATCCGAATTGGCCAAGGTGCTTTCCACGTTGGAAGTCGTGCAAAAGGAATTCAACGGTTCGCGGAAAGACGGCAAACAAGTTTCGATGGCAGACCTGATCGTGCTCGGAGGTTGTGCTGGTGTCGAAGCCGCGGCAATGAAGGCGGGACATGCGATCCAAGTCCCGTTCACGCCCGGTCGCACCGATGCGACGCAGGAGATGACCGACGTGGAGAGCTTTGAACCGCTGAAGCCAATTGCCGATGGGTTCCGCAACTACCAAGGTCACAACGCGGACCGTCCCGCGGAAGAGATGTTGGTCGATAAAGCCAACTTGCTCTCGCTGACGGCCCCTGAGATGACGGTGTTGATTGGCGGGATGCGAGCCCTCGACACGAACGCTGGTGCCGGTCCGCTCGCTGACTTGGGCAAATTGACCAAACGCCCCGGTGCGTTGACGAACGACTTCTTCGTGCACTTGCTGGACATGAACACGGTCTGGAAGCAATCACCGATGTGTGAGCACTTCTTCGAGGGCCGCGATCGTGAATCAGGCAACCTGAAGTGGACCGCCAGTCGTGTGGATCTCGTCTTCGGATCCAATTCGCAATTGCGAGGAATCGCCGAGGTCTACGCCAGCGAAGATGCGAAGGAGAAATTCGTGGAGGACTTTGTTGTCGCTTGGACCAAAGTCATGAACCTTGATCGGTTCGATGTCAAAGACGCGACGGCGGATGACACGCAAGTCGCCACGAAGTGATCCCACGCAGCCAACAATGAAAGCCGTCGCGTCGCCGGATCATGGTGTCCATGCATGGAAGCTCCATGGCATGGAACGCGCCCCTCTCCCATCAGAGATGATCTTCGGTTTGGTCGCTCGACGGTTTGTCAGGTCGTTGCGAACGCTATCGCCCCGAGTCCAATTCTTGCGACAAGTCCGATGGCGAGCATCAGGACGGGGATCTTCAGTTCTTGGAAGTTCAGGAACCCGTAGATCAAGCAGACGGGCGAAATGATCAAGCACCCAAGACCCCAGAGGATTTCGCCTTCACTGAATGCCATCACCGTGATCCAAAGCCAGCCAACGACACTGGCGGCCATTGCCGTCATGGCCAGAATGTTGAGAAGAATTTCCATGAGTGAGTCCAGATGGCAAGACATTGTTGTAGGCGTGAAGTCGAAAAACGACCGGGCGGCATTGTATCACGACCACCCGACGGGTGGGGCCACGTCCATTGTGTTGTCTCGCTGCGGCTTCAGTACCGTTCCGCTTGGACTGGGGGGGCTTCTTTGACGATGGATCGCTGCTGGCGAATGTGGGTGATCAATTCTGCAACACCCGCTGACAAGGTCCAGATGGCAGAAATGCTGGCGAGTCCTGGCGCGACAAGCTGGAACAATCCAAGCCAGCCGATTTCGTCCACCCATGGAATGAGGTTGCCTGCCTCATCGAAGGACCTGCGTCTGGGCATTGCCGGAACCATCACCCACGACAACGGAGCACCGATCGCAACGGACCAAAGGAAACCATTGCGACAGCCAATCAAGAAGGCGCGGCCCCGGGAACGGAACTCCGGCTTTCGATCGTTCCCGTTCGGCATCTCGAGTGGCGGCGCGAAGGGATCCGGGTTGGTTCGCAATTCTTGTTGCTCGTTGATGTCGGGAATCATGATGCCTGTTCGGAGTCAACGTTGGACAGGTGGCACCACGCGATGGGCGCCAGCCGGATGGGGCGGCCATTTCAATGGAAGCCACCGTTGCGCTCACTGCGAGGTTGGTTCCAAAGCATTGGGTTAGGTGAGAACTCTGACTCGGCCCACGACTGAACGTCTTTGCGACGGGGCATTCTTATCATCGCGGAGCGTCGGAAGTGCTTCAAGCGATTGCATTGGGTTTGTGTGTCAATCCCCGCTGACGTGGTCGCGACGACCCGATCCAATGCATTGCTTCTGACTTCAACGTCTCGGCTGTGTGCATGCATTCTGACCAACCCAACGAGGGACGCCCAGTGCGTCCAAGGTATTCGAACTTTCCCTTCGATCCTGCTGCGGTGCCATTCTTCTACGGCACGGTGGTCTTGGTGTGTGGAACGTTGGGCGTGTTGGCGAGCGCGCCGGGGCAAACCGTGGGCGTGTCGGTGTTCACCGATTTTCTGATCGATGCCCACAAGTTGTCTCGCAGTTGGATCAGCTTCGCCTATTTGGCTGGAACGATTGGCAGCGCGGTGTTGATCAGTCGCGCCGGACGCTACTACGATCGGTTCGGTGGACGGTGGGTTGCTGCCGGTTCGGCCGCGATGTTGGCAGTCGTGCTGATGGGAATGAGCTTCTCGGACTTGATCGCGGGGGCGGTCGCCTCCGTCTTGCCTGGTGGCTACCGAGACGGTGTGTCGTTCGCTGTTTTGACCCTCGGCTTCTTTGCGATGCGTTTCTTCGGCCAGGGCATGCTGACGTTGTCGTCTCGCAACATGGTTTTGGAGTGGTTCGAACAACGACGCGGGATGGCACTGGCATTCATCGGGATCTCGATTTCGTTTGGGTTTTCAATCACACCGGCGTTTTTCGAGTGGTTGATCCAGCGTGGTGGATGGGCCTGGGCATGGCAGACGATTGCTGTGATTGTGGCGGGGTTTGCTGTGATCGCAATCGTCTTCGCTCGATCACGTCCCGAAGAGCATGGGATGATTCCCGATGGTCCGTTTGCGAAACAAGACCGCAAGACGCACGCGGAAACGGTCCGTGGTCGCCAGTTCACGCTTTCCGAAGCCCGGCGAACGTACAGCTTTTGGGTGTTCACGTTCAGTGTGGTGCTGTCGGGATTGTTGTTGACAGCGTTCTCGTTCCACGTGGTCTCCATTTTCGCGGACGCAGGGATGTCACGGGGGCGGGCGGTTTCGATCTTTGTGCCTGCGGCATTCGTCAGCGTGGTGGTCGAGTTCGTCGGCAGTTGGCTCAGCGATTTTGTCAAACTGAAGTACCTCGCGATGGTGCAGTCGCTCGGCAGTTTGATACTCGCGTTGAGCTTGGCGTTTTTAGGCGACAACGTTTCCATCGTGTTTGTGGTGTTGGGCATGGGGCTGATGCAAGGCATGTTCGGCATCATCTCTGGTGTCACCTGGCCTCGCTTTTTCGGTCGCATGCACCTCGGTGCGATCTCGGGTTTTTCGACGTCGATCGTCGTCGCGGGAACCGCGATTGGTCCTTACTTGTTCAGCGTTGCCCACGACCAAGTCGGTGCCTATCGACCCGCAACGTTGCTGTGTGCTGTCGCGGCCGTGGTTTTGATCGCGGCGTCCTGGCGAGCCGATCGCCCGGTGTGAGCAAGAAAGTGGTTCTCGATGCTGCGATACGGCGTTGGTCGCCCGGTGGCATACAGTTGCCTGCGGCTCCGGACGCGGTTGGTGTGGGGCAGCCACAGAGGTCACTGAGAGCACCGAGGTGATTCTCCGTCGATTTGGACATGAGCTCAGCCGTCACTTTGTCTCTGTGAACTCGGTGTCCTCGGTGGCAAACAACCGCCACGAGCACTCACGCTCACTTGGCAGACCTACGAGTTGGCAGCGAAAGTTCAAGTTGGCCATTCGCCATTGATGTGGACGGCTTGCACCGTTCCGCGAGGAAGCTTCACCTTTTGACGCTCACTCGCTCAGTTGGTGGTAGCCAATGCTGATTCGCTTCGTGTGCGATATAGAAACGCGTCGGACGTCAGCAATGATACCAGCAGGGCTTTCATGCTGCCGTTGTTGTCTCGGTAGGCTCGATGGGCAGCTTGCAAAACGGGAGCGTCATTGAGCGTCTCGTTGCGACCCATCCAGAACCGAAACGCGTGGCGCACGAAAACCTGTTCGACGCGTTCGCTTTCGCCCAGTTTTTGAATCAGCTCGAAGGCGTTCGCGACTTTGCCGTCCAGTTCTGGATCTCCCGAATCGATGATCTCACCTGTCGTGTCGACGGGCTGGCGATGTTCGAATTCGCGATACAGTCCCGCGTGATTGTACATTTCAAACGGGAATCCCAGCGGGTCCATCTTTCGATGGCAGGTCCAGCAGTAGTCTTCCCGTGTGACTCGCATGCGTTCCCGAAGCGGTGTCCGGGGTTCGTCCGGCAGCATCGCGTCGACCGTGATGGGGACATCCGGAATCGCACCGCCGATCAGTCGTTCCTGAATCCAGCGACCGCGACGGATGACGTGATTGTCCATCGCGTCCGAATGAGAAACCAGCCAACTCGGATGGGTCAGGATGCCAAGTCGTTCGCCTTCGCGAGCGGTCGCGAGAACCCGTTCAGGTTTCATGGAACCGCGACCGAAACTTCGCCGGCTCACCCGAGCGTAGATTTCCGGTCCGGTTAAGTTGGCTTCTGTGACCGCGTGATTGATCTTTGGTTTCTTCTTGGCATTCGCGGCATCGGGCGGTTCCTTGCCGGGATTGGCTTTCTTCCATGCGGTTAGTGCGAGAGCCTCTTTCTTCGCGGCAGCTTTTTCGGCGGCGACCGAGGCAGCCATCTCTTCACGAGAACGCTGTTTGCCGAAGTACGTGTTGTCGGCCTTGCCAGCGACCACTTGGTCGGTCGTCAGCAACCGCTTCAAAACATCAGTGTCTTCTTGCAGGATCAGTTCGATCAATCGATCCGTGCTGGCGGTCGCATCGAACATCGCGTTGTAATGAGCGACGCCCTTGTTGTTGACACCTGTTTCGCCAAGTGCGCGCGTGTCTTTGCAGATGTAACCGCCAAGGTCGTAATCGAAGTATTCACGGAAGAAACGAAGGAGTCTTGGTTTTCGGATGCTGTCATCAGCCAGCATGCGTTCGACTTCACGCTTCACATCATCCCGAGTTCGCATGCGTCCGTCGACAATCGATTGCCGCAGTTCAGCGTCCGGTTGGATGTAGCGCAGAGCATGATTGACCGCCAGTCCAAGTTCCCAATCCTGCAGCATGACCCGGCCGTGTTCGTCAGCTTCGCCTTTCTCAACCAACTCCGGCCGGAAGAGCGAGTCACGATCGAGGAAGATCGCTGAGAGGCCGAGGACGGCACCGTCCTTCCTACCCAGCTTTTCAATGGATTGCTCGACAATCTCCATGTAGCGATTGGATTCGGTTTTTGTCGGCGGTCGAAAGGTCAACGCTTCGAATAGGAAATCCACTGCGGAGTGCACGTGTTCTTCCGTGGGGGCGTCTTCCTTCATCAAGTCATAGACCGGAGTGATGGGCCGCGTGACTTTGGTGCTGTAGACCAAACTGGTCGGCAAGCCCCGCAGATCGCCCTGCATCTTGTCGGCGATCGATTCCGGATCATCGGTGATCTGGTAGGGCTCAGCGATGCTGAGCGGGCCATCGACCATGTAGCGGAGGATGTCACCGGCAATCCCCATGATCTGGGTTGCTTCCGCGCTGTTGACAGGTGAGAAGTCGGGGTAGTTTTCCAGCCCATGATCGCGGGGCGATGACAGCACCGCAGGGACGCTTTTGACCGCGGTCGCGTAGGCGACGGTCCCGCCCTGCCATTTAATGATGCGGTCCACACCGAAATAGAGTTTGAGTTCGCCACCGTGGTTGGTGGGCACAGCGTCGCCGTGGGCACGCAGTCCCGGTTTGGCGGGATCGTATTCCGGCTCTGCGTTGAACAGATCATTCAGTCGCGTGATATGTTCGTCAGGCGTGAGCCGCCAAATGCGTGCGGGCGAGGAAGTGGGAACGAGCTGGATGCCCTCTGGCAATGAACCGAACAGCAGATCGTGATCGAGGAAGTTGCCTTTGTTGGGATCGCGGTGAGCGTGGAAACCGCCTTTGTCCTGCATGGCATCTGAAAGTTCACCGACGATCCAGTCCGAGAATTTCAACCGCTCAATCACCTCGGGCTGGGACATGTCCGGAGGCGGCATTTCCTGCAGGCTGACCTGAGCCCAGACGCTGGTCCACACACTCGCGTTGATTGCGTCGACCGGTCCCAGGTTCTCCAGTGAGAGATCGCCCTCTGGATCGGACTCACCATGACAATCGATGCAGTGGTCCGTCAAAAACGGCTCCGCAAATCCCGCGAAGTCTTGGTCGATCGGTTGACCTGGCGTGTACGTTTCGGCGCGGGCCAACGGGCCAATGCCGAACAACACAATCACCAATGCAAGCAACCGTGGGCAATCACTTCGACGAGACTTCATCATTGCTATGCCAGCACTTCTTTGAGTGGACCGTTGCTGTCGTCATACTTCTTCGCCATCTTGTCATCCATGTTGAAGCGGTCGACGTTTTGACCGGCGGCACGCAACAGAGATGTGTAGAGCGCGTTGATCGGACGCTTGCCCTCGATTTGTGTGAAGCAACCGCTTTTGAACGCCCCATCGAGGTTGCCCAGCAGCATGACCGGCCAGTTCGCTCCGTTGGTGTGCTGTTTGTCGGCGTTGTTGCTGGTGTACACGATCAGAGTGTTGTCCATCATTGTGCCGCTGCCTTCGGGCACGCTGTCCAGTTTTTCCATGATCCGAACTAGCATGCGGCTGTTGTACTGCCGGATTTTGATCCAGATCGGATTGTCGGGCTGGTCCATGTGTCCCAAGTTGTGGCCTTGTTGTTCGATACCCAGACCTTTCCAAGCACCGAAGATTTCGCCGCGTCCGGAACCAATGGTCAGCGTGTTGGTGATGCCGGACGAGAGAGCGGAGATTCCTAGGTCGAGCAGCCGATCATGCCAGTCGGTTTCAAACTCAGGGTTGCTGTATCGCTCATCCACTTCCGGTGCAAACTTCCGCAGGTGATCGGAAACGGTGTCCAGCCGATCTCGCAATCCGTTGACCTCTTGGAAGCCTTGAACGAATTGGCCGTAGCGTTGTTGATCGGATGGCGGGAGCGATTGTCCTTTGCTCGCAGCCAGCAATTCGATTTGGCTGAGCACGCTCGATCTCGCCTCGTGTTGCAATCGAATGTCGCCTGATGAGATGCCGCCGTAGAGCATCTGATAGAGATGATTCGGGTTGGAATGCATGAAGATGGGCGATCCCGCACCGCTGGCTGACAAAGTCGCGATGGTGGGTTTGGTCTTCATGTTCTCGATCGAGTCCATGCCGATGCACAGGTGCGGCAGCAATGTCTGCGGCAAAACCTTGCTCAGTTCATAATCGATCGTCGAGCCACTCGGCGGCACCCCGTCACTGCCACGGTACCCACCCAGTGCGCCAAAGAACGCACTGTGCGAGGGGCTGGTGTGAAGGCCGTGCAAACCATTGATGATGTGCAGTCGTTCTTTGTAGGGCTCCAACGCACTGATAGGCTCGGGCAGTTTCGCTTTGCCGAGGGATCCACTGTGCTTCATCCCAGCCGGAATGCAGGTTTTGGGATCGAATCCCTGGTTCTGCATGAAGAAGATGATTCGCTTGGGAGTCGAGTTCGCATTGGCAGATGCGAGCAGACGCTCAGGGCAAAGTGGGGCAGCGAAGGCGGCACCCGCGCCCGCTGCGATTCCTTGCAGCAGATTTCTACGACTGAGCATGATCGAACTTTCAACTTGGTTCACGGTCGATTGTTTTGAATCAACAGGTCTGACCGAACCCGAATGTTCTTCCGACGGTGCATCCTAATTTCACCTGCTCCGGCCGCGAAAGGCTCGAGCATGGAGGCGGCAACGGCACGCATAGCGTGGGTTGGCGAAAGGTGGAGGGAGCAAGGCAGGACGAAGGCGGGAGCGATGAATCGCTGTTGGAGACAATGTCTATAGCCTAGCTGTCTCGCCGGTTGCCACAACAGAGTTTTCGTGCGTGAAAACCTTGGGGCCTTGATGACGGGTTATCGCCAAGCTACCGGAAACCATTTTACCACTATTGGGCGAGGTTTGACAGTTTTTGTGCGACGGCGGCATTTTGAAGCCTTTCACGGCCTTTCGGCCAGGCAAAACGTATTCAGACGGAAACGCAGCGGAAGTGACAATCAGATCAGAATGTAGATCTGAGCGTCGGCCAAATCGCGGCTTCCCAGTTCAGCGAAGATGCTTTCGAGTTCTTCGTGAATCAGGCAAAGTGAGGAAGCTTCGTCCTCGGTGTCATCGACTGGTTCAGAGTCCACATCGGTTTCGTCTGTATCGTTGGTGGCCAGGTCGTCGGTCGCAGCATCCACGCCCATGCAACCAGCGAGGACACGACGATTCTCAAGGTTTTGGACGAACAAGCGACGACGGTTGGGGACGCGACGTTTCATGACTGTGTTCCTCGGTGGAGACAACTGACAAATGGTGCGAACCAAGATGTTCGCCATCATGAAGGGGACCGTCTGTTTCCGCGTTATCACGAGAATGCAAACGACGGACGACGATGCGATCGGATGTGTGACAATTCGGATTGGCATTTGTCCTTCTTGTAAGTGGGGATTGCTTCGCCGCCTTTTTAAACTTGCTTTTCGAACGCCGCCGAGGCAGCGTGATATGGCCGTCAACCATCGGACTGAATTGGCTGGGGGGCTGGTCTTGGTTCTGCTCATCACCCCTCTAGGAATGGCGGAGGATCCAGTCGCCGGACGTGAGTTGTTTGAGCGGGAATGGGGGGGCGAACGAGCATCGACATTCGATGAGTTCGACTCAGCCAGGCCGATGTTGTCGCCGAGAAGGAGGGGAGGCGAACGCCGGATGCGACACGGCCCTCGTCCGCCGCACCATGAAGAGGGACGGCATTGGACGTCCGCACGCCAAGTCGATGCGCAGAGTTTCCCTGCAGATGGCTTGGGCCCGATGCACAATGCCATCGTTCATGACGCCTCCACTCGTCCCGGTTATGCCGTTATCCGTCAACGTTTGACTGTCGGCGTTCCCAACGGGCTTCCTTCCGAGTGGTTCGTTCCGCAGCAGCGAAGCGTGGAGGCCATGGCGATTGCCGCGGAAGTGAGTTGTCCGAACGGTTCGCGAACCTGGATATCAAAGAGGCTTGAGGAAGATGTCTTTGAACTGCACCGTCATCGGTCGACCAGACCTCAATTGCAATCCCAAGATGCCCTTCAAATCGTAGTGTCCCTCTTCCTGGTCGATGAGTTCAGAAGAAACTCTTCCATTGATTCGTAGGGTGATGTGCTGGCCTTGGGCGGTGATGTGGTAGTCGTTCCATTCACCCTGCGGTTTCATCGTCACTTCCCCATCAAGGGCTGTGACCGTTCGTTTTCCCGACGGATCAATCACCGTTTTGGTTCCGTTGGCAGTCAGCAACTCCTCGCCGTCTCGTTTGTGCTGTTCATCACAGACGCCACCGAGGTAAGGCCCACTTTGGTAGATGTCCGCTTGATAGCCCACCGCCAATCCTTTGGGATCGATTTCGCTGCGAAACTGGACCCCTGTGTTGCAGCCATTTCCTGTCGCACGAAATTTGAGTTTCAATTCAAAGTCCGCCACGTCGCCACCCTGCCAAACAAGAAACTGGTTGGAAGTGCAGGGGATCTCTGGCGTGGACTCTCCGGTGATCGCGCCGTCTCGGACGGACCAGTATCGCATGTCCAAAGCCTTCCATCCGGTCAACGTCGAGCCATCAAAAAGGGATTGAAACTCATCTGCCTTCAGCGAGCTGACAGGAAGAAGAATCGCTAGCAACATGGACGGGAGGATGAGGCGCAAGCGTTCGTTCATGAGGGCATCCAAATGGAGGGAGGGAAGTTGGGCAGGAGGGAAACCGTTGGAAATGAGCGTCGAAGTCGTTCGTTGGCTTCTTCAGTCGGTTCGCGGGGAGGCGTCATTGTGTTGGCAAGTTGATTCGCTGGCAACGAATGCATGGCCCCCTTTGCACGCAGCACGCTTCCAGAAAATTCTCGCGTCTCACGTTGGATGCAATTCGTCGTTGGGGCTCCTCCCAGACCGACGAAATTCTTCGGGGCAATTGTTTGACCGAATGTGAAACGCTGGTCGGAGTCCATTCTTGAGGGCATACTATTTTGATTGGTTGGCAGAGTCGATTCCATCGCCAATGAATTCGCGGAATTTGGCAGGTCCACCATCCGCATCTCCGACGAGCAAGTAGAACAGCATCCCACAATCCGAGATGTCAGCCACATTCCCGCGGTGTGCTTTGAGCCTGGAGTACATCCAGCGGATGTCCTCTTGGGGGTGGTCTCGCATCCAGAACCAAACGGAGAAGTCATTGCCCGAATGCCACAGATGATTCGCGTTTCCCTTGTCGTTCTGGTCTTTGATCTTTGTGTACTGGATTCGATTCCCGCTGAGCTTCTGAATGTCGTTCCAGGTTCGATGATGGGGACGACGTTGTTCGTTTTCGTTGAACGCACTGTGTGACACCAAATGAACGTGCGATAGTGAATCCGCCTTGCCGCTTTGGACGACCTCTTCGACTGCGAGATAAACAAACTCCGACAGGCCAGCGTGAATGTAGTACAGCGGATCCTCTGCGGTCGACTTGGACATTTCCGTTGCCAAGGTTTGGATTGCCTGCCGTTGTTGCTTGGTCACATCAAAAAACACCTCGCGGTCAAACCCCCAATGCGCGACCACGCCATCCGCACTGATCTTGAGTTGGTTTTTGTCGTCGGGACCTGCTGGGGCATCGATGAAGTTGTTGTACGAACAGTGAACCAGTTTGTCCTGGAGTCCCAGTTTCGCAATGATCGCACAGGATGCAGGAAGGGCGCCCCAGTCATCTGGGTCTCCGGTGGGCCATTTGTATTCGTTGTCAGGTGCGCTGTTGCCGTCAAAGCTCATTGCAATTCGGTTGTGGTCATAACCTGACGATTCTGCATGACAAAAGGTCAGCGGGACAACAGCAGCGATCAGCAACGCGAGGATTCGTGTGTCTGGCATGACGGCGGGCCTGTTCGTGAAAAGTCGATTTGTTCGCAAGATCGCGGCAACTTGGACAATCCAAGAAAGCAGGGACCGACAACCTCGAACGACTTTGTGAAGTCGGTGGGGATTGTAGTGAAACGATGGTTGGGAGTGGTCGAATCAACGCCTGCGATTTCGTATGAGCGGTCGCTAGAGTCCTTCGAATGTTGGTTTTCGTGGGCCTTGGACCGAAGAGACAAATTCGATGCACTAAAAATCGCAGGGGACAGGTCTATCGATTGCGCGGGCGCTACGCATGGAAGCACGATGTGCTCTTCTTGGTAGGCGACAACACGGAGGCTTGGGACGATCTCGCATCGAGCAGTTGATGTGCAGCGATCGAAACCGTTTTCACAACCGCAAGAGAAGTTGTCCGGGTGGACCTTGATCGTAGCGGCCATGGGAGGTGTATTGGACGACGAAAACGATCGCAGTTGTACATCCCGGTAGGCGAGGCGGTTGGAGTCCTGGGAAAGTCGCAGACATCATCGACGCGACAGAAATGAAAGTGTGGACTCCGCCGGAACCATGTCGGCTAATTCATGGGGATGTTTCGTGTTGTGGACCGAAGGCGGCGTGGTAATACGCCAAGCCATTGGGAAGGTCCGCGTCATCAGACGGCGAAGCAGTGCGGAGGAAAAACACTTCCTGAGGCATGCCAGCAAAACCGTGCGAGACGGAGAATTCTTTTGCTGGGCGAAACCCAAATCGGGGGTAGTAGTCTGGATGCCCGGCAACAATCGTGAAGCGGTTGCCGAGTTCATCGAGGCGTCGGAGGCCTTCGTTGACCAGCATCGAACCAATGCCGCTGCGTTGACGCGAAGGATGCACTGACATCGGAGCTAGCCCCATGCCCCGCATGGGAGACCGCCGTGTCGGGGAAGCCAGTTCCGACGAATCCGTTAACAAAGAAGTTGGCTCGCGAATTTCTGCCCGCGAAAAAAGAATGTGTCCGACGACGCGTTGATCCACGATCGCGACCAATGAAAGTGTGTCAGCGCAGCATTCGCGAAGTGTCTCGATGAGGTCAGCCTCGCCCTGGTGGCCGAAGGTCGAAGAAGCAAAAGCTTCCATCGTCAATTGGCGAACCGCATCAAAGTGCTCGGGCTTTTCGGGGATGATCACGGAAAGGTAGCGTCAGAAGAAGTCGGATGGATTTGGAACATGGGCGAACGCCAACAGGCAGGCAGACAAGCTGCCAGCAAGTGGGCCCCATGCGTTTTTAATCGGAAGACAGCCCGCAGGAAAACTCACCGATTCGAATCGTGCCATTTTGTCGGAAGCGTGGATGCGGGCCGGCGAGCGTCTCAGGGACGACAATCAATCATTTTTCCGCCAACGATCCCGATCGTCGAGCCATTGGTTGAATTTCCTGTCCGCACTTCCATAGCTCGTCGAATCATCGTCGCCCAAACCAAGAGAGGCTTCCACGATTTTGATGCCGCCCAGCAGGATGAACCCCGCAGTTGCTTTCAGGCCATCACCGACGAATCTCCCCGTTGCTTTGGTTCTCTCTGCGAACGTGACTTTGAGTTTGGGGGCTGACGCAGCCGGTTCCGACGTCGCGGGTGTCGAAGACGAATAAGCAACCGGGAACGACGCAGGAATGACTGGAACCGATGTGTCGTAGACCACGGTTTTCAGGATCGCGTCCATCTCCGATGTGTCTTTGGGAGCAGATCTGCAGCCCGCAAACACAAGCATCACAACCAAAACGGCGGTCGTTTGGGGCAGTTGATTCATCGAAACCGCGTCTTGGTTGCATGAATGAGGAAAGGACTTCTTTCGCGTTATCAAAACTCCGGGGGGAGATGCAATGTCAGGTTGGGGGAATCCGAGACATGTTGTCTGGCGGAACAAGAATGGTGATGACGAATCGCTATTCGATAGCGAGCTTCATCAACGACTCTGTCAGCGAGGGTCTTGGCGGCTGCTGACCCTGCCGTGCTACTCGCAAGAAACGATCTGTTTGCAGCTGTTTGGTCGTACTTGGATTGATTCCGCAATCCGTCAACGATTCGATCGGCACCATTCGCTTCGTTGTTGATTCCGGTGATCTCCGCTCGTCTTCCTCGTAAGACGTCTGCGAGATGATTGGCTCCGTTCCGCAGCATTGGCTGGCCCGATGAATCGAATCGAGCACCAGACTTCGAAGTTCTTCATCCGTCGATTCCAGGGGCGATGGTACGAGATAGAAGGTGTCGTGATCTGGCTCGGCGCCGATACAGAACTGCAGGCGCGTGAGGATCTCCTCTCCGCATGGAAGTGGCTGAAAAGCCATGGCCAGACGTTCGCGATCGCATCGGAGATCGGCAAGAACGCCCGCCATGTCGTCCGGTTTTTTGAAGGAAGGAATCGCTGGGTCGTCGTGCAACCGGTGCCACAAATCCAGCCAATCCCTGGTGAAAGATTTCGTCATGATGGTTCGATTCAAATTTTGCTGGGCACGCTGGTTCGTTTCAAGTCCCAGCGGGTTTCAACGGCGACAAACGGCAAGATCCAAATTCTAGACTCTTGCTAGCCATCTGTGCGTCATGGCGTCGGTGGTGCAACGCGAAGTAGGTACAGAGAGTTGCTGTTGGCTCTGATGAAGATGGGCTCTGTGGTCCATCAATCCATCAAATCGATTGTGGCTGCTCGGACGCGGAGTCGTGCCCGTTTTCTGAGGCGGACAACTATCTGTACGCGGTGTAGAGGTAGCATCGCGAGTTGTTCGGATCGAACAACATTCCCAGGTTGCCGCCTCTCCGCGACAAGGCCACTCCGTAGCACAACAAGTTCGCATGGAATGCCTGAGCGTTCCCGAAGCGAATGGCAAATTCCCGCTGGCGTAAATCGAACGTCTGTTGCTGGATGAGCGGATCGTTGTCCGGATTGATGATCGGTGTTCCCGAAACAGGATCTGACCCGTTTAGGAAAGGACGTTCGGAACGCAGATTGGTGATGAATCGCTCGACGGCGGACTGGGGGCAGGTGAACACGGCAGTATGAAAACCCCCGTGTTCGGTAAGGACAATGTCGGAAGCCTCTGGAGGAAGCAGTAAATGCGAGCCGTCTGGCACTTCCGCGGCCGTTGGAAACGAGCGTTGAGTCGGACCACAACCGAACATCGGCAGTGTCGTGGCGATTGTCAGCAACAGTGTTCTCATGACATTCCACAGATTCGAAGAGCGTTTCGCACTTTCATCGGATCGGCCGAAAAAATTCGGGCAGTTCGATTTGTTTGCTATCCACTTTTGTTGACGTTCTATCGGGATCGAATGTAAACCTCGGCTTCGCTTCGTGTGACGTTCCAAACGGAGGCGACTTGATCGTCAAGGTAGACCAGTCGCAGATCAGCAGAGTAGTCGGTGTCAGGAACAGTAAGCGAAAGCGAACCCGCTGGAGTGACACGCCAGTAGACGCCGCACATCTCCACTTCCATGATCTGCGTGTCGCCAGCCTTGATTCCAAGATGAGGCAAGTTCATTTCGGGCGGTTCGCCAATACTTGCGGTTCCAGCTTCCGCGTAAAAACCAAAGTTCGCAATGCGTGTCTCTGATACAAGGGAATAATGCCAGCCAACAATCTGATCTTCGGTCCAACGGATGGAGGGTGATTGATCGGTTGCGGTCGGGGCTGATGCGGCAATGCGAGAACGATTCAGTGCCCTTCCAATCTTCAAGAGCGGTCCCGAAAAACCGATGCAAAACACGAAGGAACAAGCAAGTAGCCACGAGAATGTTGCTCTTCTACGCCTCATGCTCTCCTCCACATATTGCAACAGACAAGGTTGACCAGTCGTCGTCCAGTATAAGCAGGTTGGAAGGAATGATTGGGGAGTGTTCTCGGGGCTTGCACCCCGAGCTATCAACGTGGACTCCTAGGGAGCCATGCAGGCGAATTTGTCCCAGACGATGCCGGCTTGGATGATGTGACGCGAAGGAATGACGAAGGCGTTGCAGCCGGCTTCGATGACCCGCGAGGCTTCTATCCAAGCCGGCAGGACGTTGGGCACGAAACAGTTGGAACAAGGATGCACAATCAGGTCAAATGATTCATCCGCCAGTTCGGAAAGGCCGGCCATGTCGCCCTGAACGAGTTTGATATCCAAGCCTTCTCGCTCGGCCACCATTTGGTCCTGTGAAAGTTGGGCTGGCGAGTTGTCAAACACAGTCACCTTGGCACCCGCCGCGGCGAGGATGGGAGATTGTTGTCCTCCGCTTCCGGCCAGGCAGAGCACTTCAACAGGTCCGCCGGTAAAATCGGGAAACCATTCGCGAGGCACGGGCTTTTCTGGCGTCAGGACGATGCTCCAATCACCAACGCGAGCACGCTCGATTTCCTCTGGCGTGACAGGAATCGTCCAACGATTTCCTTTTCGCACCTGACTGTCCCAGGCCGCACGGTTGTAGGCAACGATGTCGGTGGCAGGATCAATGTTTGGATTCATGTTGCGAACGGTGATCGATTCGGTGGGCGTGAATAGCCGTTGCTGTGCTAGGAAAGCAGGTTGCCGAGGATGGTTGGCGGCGAACCAGTGAGCAATCTGGGGGTTAGCAATGGTTGGACGCTGAGAGTTCAGTTGTTCGGTAAGGTGGATGGACGAGGAGATGAAATGGCCGCACAACAAACCAGTGCAGAGCCAGGATCGCAATTCCCACGAGCAGATCGAAAATTCGGACTTTCGGCAACAGCGTGTCGCTTTTCAAATCGAAGTCCGTCGCGTTAGCCAATCAGCGAATGGCAACCGACTTCCCGGTTGCTCCAGCCTACGGGGAGAGGGAATCGCCAGGGCGACACGGAGTTTGCGGCTGGGTCTGTCGCTGAAAAGACCCCCGTCCCCTTTTGGGGCGTCCGCTGAGTGAGGTTGTTCGTTCAGTCGATGCGAATGGCCCACGCGCGGGAGGTCAAGTTGTTGGCGAGATTGGCAAAACAAGTGCGGCGGCAACAGCGAACAACCGTACGTTCATCGTGACTCTTACAGGACAAATTGGGACGCGGAGAAGGACTCCATCCGTGTGAATGTCACCATCATTCGTAGCGAAAGTCTCGATGACTTTCGCTACGAATGAAACTCGCCGACTGCCGTGGCAGGCAAGCAGTCTAGCCTTGGAACGGGTCTTTGCCGTTGATCCAGGGGCCGCCGTACTGCATGTAGTCAGGGTCTCGTTGTTCGCTGCCGTAGTCGCCTGCGTTCCAGCCTGGGATGTGGACAGCGGGGCCGCCATTGGCGGATCGTTCTTCCCACTTGGCTGCCCAACCCGGATCTTGGTCGGAGATCTTGTGATCTTCGTCGACAAAGAAGACTTTGCCTTGGCGGTAGCTTTGGGCACCGAGGTTGACGACCGACATGGCAGCCGCACCGAGGTCGGGTTGGTTGTTGCAAAGCGATGGGTCACCGGCTTCACAGGCATCCAACCAGTTGGCGAAGTGAGCCATGGTGGTGTTGTCGATTGGATTGGTGGTGATTCGTTCGGCTTCTTGTCGCACGTGAGTGACCGGGCCGCGTTCCGGGATGAAGTCAAACCCGTCAAACGATTCACCGTTGCCAAATGCGAACGTTCCGTAATGGCCACGAATCAATTGATTGACACGTGATTCTTCGTTGCACATCGTCGCGGTGACCAAGCCTTGGACGCCTTCATTGAAGTCGGCAACGACCGTGGCAACGTCAGGCACATCGCGACCGTCGTACTCCAGGTAGATGCCACCACCACCGACGACACGACCTGGCACGCGAAGGCCGGTGGCTTTCAACATGGAAGTGGTGCGGTGAACGAACAGGTCCGTGAACATGCCGCTGCCGAACGGCCAGAAACGACGCCATTGCTTGTAGACTTCGCGATCGAATGGCACGTCTTCGGCGAGGTCGTGTTCGGTTCCCAGCCAACGTTTCCAGTCAATCGTTTTGGGAGTCATGTCAGGCGTGAGTTTGTAATAACGCCATTGTCCGACATCGGAGTTGCGGAAGTATTCGGTTTGGAAACCCAGGACTTTGCCGAGTTTGCCTTCGCGAAGCAATGCGTTGACCTCGTCCCAAACGGGGAGGCTGGTTGACTGCACACCGACCTGCATGACTTTGCCGCTGGCACGCCACTTGTCTTCAACGTCGAAGGCTTCTTGGACGGTCTTCGTCATTGGCTTTTCGCAATAGACGTTCAGTCCGGCTTCGAGAGCGTCAACGGTTTGGCGGTGGTGCCAGTGATCGGGGGTTCCGATGCAGACGGCGTCGAGATTTTCTTTCTCGATCATGTCGCGGTAGTCGACGTACTTGGCCGGTTTGGTTTTGGTGGCCTTTTCGATGTAATCGGCGACGGTGTCCCGTTGGGTTTCGAACACTTCGGCGACAGCGACGAGGTCAATCTTGCGACCTGCCTGGTGATGTTTGCAGAGCGATTTGACGTGAGCACCGAAGCCTCGGCCGCCGGGACCGATGAACCCGATTCGCATGCGTTCGTTGCTGCCGGCGGGGGCCGCCGAGGCCGGTTGGCTGGTCGTGGTTGCGGCGGAGAAGGTCGCGGCAGAGATAGTCGCGGCTGCAGCCGAGGTTTTGAGGAATTCGCGTCGGTCGCTCATGGCGGGCTCTTCAGGGTGGAATCGGGGATGAATGGAAGGGCATAGACTAACCGCCTGAGAACGCGGGGGCAATTTTGGGGGATTTTTTGGGCTCCTCCCCGGTCTTCCAGCGGTTTTTTGCGAACAGGAGAAGTTGGTGGGTTCGTTTTGCCTAATCGGCACATTCGAAACAACCGATACCAAGATGTCTGGTCCGCACCCATGTTGGATGCGCGGCCGTTCTCTCTGTCGTGAAACTTGATTTGCACCGTCGTCGGATCACCGCTGCCGAACCCCATTTGCGATCGCGTCATTGCGTGCGCTCGTTCGGTGTCTGCATGGCTGTGGTTCTGTCGACGGCATCGTGGGTGGCCCCCACGATCGGCGAAGATGGATTCTCCACCCCATTTCGTTTGCCTTCGGTCTCTCAATCGCAATCCGTTCGCGAACGGGAGGGGATCTCCATTCGATGGGCTCAACACAAGGAGAGAGCCAGGGTTGCGAAAGACAACGCGGTTGAACTGGAGACACTTCCCGCCCCGTCTCGGCCACCGGAGGATCTGCCAACCCCCGATTCGGATCAAGAGATCCGTCAGGGCATTCTGCTTCGCGCGGTCCGCAATGCCGTGAGCCTGGGGGACATTCCGCTGGCTCTCAAACGGTTTGAAGATCTCTTTCGAGAGTTTCCCGGCCAAACGGATTTGAAGATTGAGTACATCGGGTTGCTGATTCAATCGGGCAATCTCACGAAGGCGGAGCAATCGTTGAAGGTGCTGGTCGACCAGTTTCCCGATTCAACTCCGTTCCTCATCCTGCATGCGGAGTTGTTGATTCAACAGGGGAAGCATCTCAATGCGGAACGTTCGCTTCGCAAAATCGTCGAAAGCGGTGAAGCGAATGTGGACGTTCTGATTTCCTTTGCTCGCGTGCTGGCCTGGCAAGGCAACGTTGTCGAAGCGTTGGAGGTCTATCAGCGACACCTGCGAGATCTGCCTGGATTGCCGTTGCCGAACGAACTCGCAATCGCCGAACTGCTGATCGAGATCCAGCAACCCGGAGATGCCATCGCCGGGTTGCTCCGGCTGTACGAATCCGATCCCGGCAACCCGCAAGTCCTCGTGATGCTGGTGCTCGCGAATTCGCGAATGGGTGAGAACGTGGTCATCCATCGGTATTTGGAGGAGCTGCAATCGAATCCGGAGTTCAGCTTTGACAGTCGGATTGAACTGGCCGACACGTTGTATCGAGACGGTGCCGACCGGTTGGCATTGATGGTGTACCAGTCCGCGTCCGTTCTGCGACCCAACCACGTCGCCACTCAAACCAAAATTGTCCGTGTTTTGGTGCGTCTGTTCGACATGAACGGTGCAAAAGCGGTGTTGGATTCCATTGCAGAGACCAACGCGGGAACACCCGACCATCGGTTGGTGAGGCTCGAAACGGCCAACTATCAAACCGCGGTGGGCGAACATGCCAAAGCGTTTGCAATCTATCGCTCCCTTTTGGTCGAGAACGAAGACGATGAGTTAGCACAAATTGGTTTGGGAACGCTCTACCATGCGATTGGAGACGATCGGGCTGCCGAAACCGTGTTCCGCAATCTGGGAACAAAGCAGTCGCACTCGGTCCAAATGCTGGCCGAGTCGTTGCTGCAACAAAACCGACTCGGTGAGGCGATCCAAACGCTGCGTCAGTCATCGCATACGACATCGCTGAACCATGAAGCGGCGATTGCGGACATCTTGCTGCGTGGACGGGATTATGCCTCCGCCGAATCTGTCTGCGTGGCTGCCTTGGCGGGTGCCCAAGGGACTGCACTTGATGCCGCCACCAAGATTCAGCTTCGGACCACGCTCGGACTGTCTCAGCTCAAGCAGGGACGCTTTGCGGAAGCCGAGGACACGCTCCAAGAAACACGGCGAATGCAGGGAGGAGATTCGGCCAAGCTTCGCTACGGGCTGTATCGCTGTTTGATCGCACTGGACCGCGAGGCGGAGGCCGAGCAAGTGTTGTCGGACGAGCGGAATTCGTTTGCCCCGATGACGAAAGATCGGGTGACGATCGCTCAATTGGCCATGGCCGATTGTGAGTGCAAGTTGGCGGAGAGATTGTTGCAGCAAGCGTTGATGTTCGACCCGAGCAATGTCTACTTGATGATCTTGCTGGGGGAATCCCGATCGATGTGCAATCGATGCTCCGGCGATTGTGACGATCGGTCGAGTTTCGTTTCGGCGCTGGCGGCATCGCCCATGAACACCCGCGCCCGCTTGGGGTTGGCTCGTTCCTACACCCGCACGAATGACTTCCGCTTGGCGAACAAGTCGTTCGACATGATTCTGACGGCGTTCCCACAGCACGAGACGGCACGGATCGAAAATGCTCGCATGCATTACGCTTGGAAGGGCGTGGATGCGGCGAACCACGCGTATGCGGAAGCCAAGGCACGCCATCGTCCGCAGGAGTTTTTGCCTGGTGCGAGCTTGATGCACAGCGACCTGAATACGTTGCAGGTCGAATACGAACAGGCAAGCCACCGCTTGCAACTCATCGAAGCGGAGCGAAAGGCCAAGTACTACAAGGACTGGAAGCCTCGAACGGCGCTGGCCAACTATCAATCGTTGCTTCAGCTGGACCCCACCAACCAGGAAGCCCAGTTCGATCTGGGCCAAGTCCATTCCGGGTTGAACCAAACTCAAAAAGCCATCGCACGGTACGACTGCTTGCTCAGTCAGGATCCGTGCCACACCGAGGCTTTGATTGCCAAACGGCGAATGCAACTGGAATCTCGTCCCCAGATTTTGAACTCCTTTCAGTTTGAATTTCGATCGGGCCGGCAAGGATTGACCGATTTGACTTCGTTGAGATTGGACACTCGGGTCGTCAAACCGATTGGAGATCAGGACGAATACCTCGTTGCAGGCTATGCCCATCGCTTTTTGCGGCCCAAGCAAGGCGAAGACGCGGATGGGAACGTGGCGATTCTTGGTTTCCAAACCAAACCATGGGATCACCTGCGTTTGTTCGCTTTGGCGGAGTTGGAACAATACGATCAAGGTTTCTCAACACGAGTCCCGTTTCGTGCGGGATTGAACTGGCGAACGCCGGCGGACGTCCATCTCGGTCTGGTTGGATTCCTTGAAAATATCGCTGCCAACGGTGAATCGATCCGCCAAGACACCTTCCGTGGTGGGTTGGAACTCAGCGCAGCAACGAACTTTTCTTGGCGTTGGGATGCGGCCGCGATGTACCGTTTGGCGGGCTATTCCGATGACAACTTCTCACAGGAAGTGTTGGTTCAGAACAACTACTTGCTGATTCCAGGACGCACACAATTGCGATGGAAGACGGATTGGAATTTGATCGCCTTCAACGAATCAACTCGCTTCAACGCTGACCCAAATGATTTGACTGGGATTCTTCATCCGTATTTCAGTCCGTCTGCCTTCACGTTTGCGTCCAGTGGCATGGAAGTCCGCAAGTGGCTGAGTCCTCACAACTTTCATGGTGCCGATTCCCATTGGGTGTCGGCCTACGGTGGCGTGCGGATCGACTCGGACAGCGTTGGCTACGGGCTGTTCGAAGCAGCCGCGCATCGCGATCACCAGGGATGGTTGAGTGCAGAGGTGAAAACCTCGGTCATCCTCTCGGAGGTCTACAACAGTGTGGGCGTGGGCGGCTTGTTCACGATCCGGTTCCCTTGATTGTCGTTGCTCACCGTCTGTTGATGAACCGTGCGTGGGGGTCACGGGCTAGCATGTCACTTCCGGCCACCCCGCATTTCTGTTGAATGAGTTGCCCGCCGCGCCTCGTCGCAGCGAACAAGTGACGAACGTTTCGGCATGGCGGAAGCCGCGCGGTGTCGAACTGGGAAGGTTGGGGCCTGTCGCTATGTCACGTGATGTTCAGGCGATCGTTTGGCAAGGGCTGGCCATCATTGGCTCGGTTACAACGAGGCGGTGGTCGCGGTCAGCAACCAATTCAAATGCTTTTCGGCGGAGCGGAAATCGCCTGCCGATTCCAACAGGTCCACCAATTGCAAACGCAGTTTGACCTCATTGGGCCGTTCTTCAACCATTTGAGTTAAGAAAGGAATCAAGGACTCCGTTTGATTGTGCCGTGCCATCGCCGCGACCATCGTTTGTCCTGCGACGCCTGCATCGGGTCCGTCTGAGATTGCCAAAGCAACCCGTTGCAGTTGGGATGACTGAGAGGGTGACAGTTGGTCCACCAGCAGACTGGCCTCGACAAACGATCGTTGCAATTCCGCATCGTCTGGATTTGCTACCAAAATCGGTTCGATCAATCTCATCGCACGCTCCCCATCGTGATTCCACAGACAGGTCAGGGCATGCAGACGGCGGGCGTCTGCGTCATCGGGACGGAGCTGCACCAAGCGATCCATGGTCGTCATCGCCAATTCAAAGTCGTCTTGACCCAGTGCGGCGTTGGCAAGCAGTTGCAGAACAGCGGGGTCCTTCGAATCAATCGCGAGCAGAGCATGACAATGCTCAATCACTTGATCAAAATGCCGAGCAGACGCGTAAAGGTGCGCTCGGTGCAGGCGGTCTTCATAGCTGGGTTCGGAATCATCCTCTTCAGTCAAGAATGAGATGGCTTCTTCGACTCGGCCAACTTCGGCCAACAGGCCTGCGTATTCACGACGCAATGCGGGGTCGTCTTTGACAAGCAGCGGGTCCACACGAGCGAACAAGGCCACCGCTCGAGTGATGTCGCCTCGGTTGGCATGGTTTCGTCCAGCTGAGATAAGCAATTCGTTGCGTTCTTGATCATCGCTGGCTTCATCGACATGCTCCAGCAGGTCAGCGTAGATCGGCAGGGCGCGATCATACATTTCGGCGCCGTCGAAGGTCTGTGCTCGACAGAATTTCGCGGTGAAGGTGGTCACATCTCGATCCATGATCAATCGATCCAGTTTCGCGATGCTTTGGTGATCCCCTAAGTTCTGGAAGATCTCTCTCAATCGAACGATCCGTTGTTCATCTGCATCTGGGTCCTCAACGGTCTTGGCCAACAACGAGGCGAGTTTGATGCGAGTTTCTTGAGGGACGACAGTTGCCTGTTGATTGAAGTTCAACAGGATATCATCCTGGTTCCAAAGCAAGGTCCCGAAGATTGCGATCAAAGACGCGGCGATGGAGAGCGTTCCAGTCAAGATGGCTGGACGAGCGCGAGGCAACTGACGCTCGGGTGGCTGAAGTTTCACCACGGCGCTGACACGATTCTGATCACTGGCGTTGCACAGAGAAAGCAGCAGGCTTCGGCCTTCCCCGGTGAATCCCACAAAGTCCAACTCCGCTAGCTGCAGCGGCACGCATCCCAGGTTCACCTGATGAATCGCGGTGACGACCGTCGTTCCCGCGATTCGTCCCAGTGGGGTGGTCAGAACAAAACGAGTTTCGGTACCGACATCCGGGCAATTGGTGGCAAGGACCATGCACCCGTGGGCTGTGATCCCTTCCGTGACGGTGGGTTCATACTTGGTCGATCCGTCTGACAGTATGATGGGCAAATTGATGCGTTCATCATCCATTTCACTGGCAGCCAACTGGACCTCGATTGAGTCGTCGCGATGCTTTTTCCGCGATTCGAATTGATCGTACATCCGCGTCGTGGCATAGTCCGAACACAGTCGCCAGATCACGCCCAGTGCTTCGGTCGACGGATCCACGAATTCGCACCCGTAGCGATAGCTGGTCGCGTTGCCGTCTCGCGTGGACTGCGACTGCAAACCCGGTGATTTTTGACACAATCTCGCTCGACAAGTCGCGGTCAGTCCCATCGCCGAAATCGTCAACGTCACGTCTTGGTCGATTGGTAGATCTTCGAAGGCATGGAATCCCACCCCCGCTTCGTTGAGATCACACGTCACACCCGTTCCAATGCGACGGTCATCTTCCTCGCCGAGTTGATACGTCAGGTGCAGAGCACAAGGGTGACGCCATCCTTCCTCGGTTTCGTCGGAGGCGCGAAGCGAACGCTGGATCACTTGCCAAGCAAACCAACACTGGCTCAACAACAGCAGGGAACCAACCAGGACTCCAGTCAAGTCATGGGTCAGCCCGATCGAGTATTTGGTCGATGCCCACGCGATGGCCAGGGCACTGCCGACGATGTACAGGCATTGAGGCATGATGAAGCGGCGAATGCTGTTGGTTTGCCGGCCTCGTTTGGACGTCACGACGAAGGTGGTTTTTTTGCGTTTGAAGACGGCGCGATAGCAGGATTGGATTTGAGTCCAGAACGATGCCATGTGTGTCAATTCGGTGCCAATCAAATTGCCGTGTCCATTGCTCGTCACCGTCACGGCTGTCCAGATCGTGAGCATGTAGATCAACGTGATGATCCCCAGCGTCCAAGACAGTTCCGCAACCGGTGCGACGCCGGTCAACAGCATCAACATTGGCGCCAGATACAATTGCAGCTTCTGAATTCCGGTCGTCCAGCTGAGCATCGAGCCCAAGTAGCACAGACGCTGAGCCAAGGTCAGTCCTGGCATGGTGAAGGGATTGTCATGGGCAAAGATCCCGAGATTTCCTTCACCCCAACGCAGACGCTGTGTGTTGAATGTCGTGACATCGGTGGCAGCTTGGCCGCTGACCAACCGTTCATTCACGAAGAGCGAGTTCCAGCCCTTGGCATGCAGCCGAAGACCGGTGTGCATGTCTTCGGTGATCGTTTCGGTCGCCACGCAACCGACATCTTCCAAGGCGGATCGTCGGAACATCGCGGCACTGCCGCAGAACGAGACACCGTTCCAGTAGTTTTTGCCAGGCTGGATCACATTGTAAAAGATCTCGCCTTCTTCCCAGTAGGTTTGGCGTCCGTAGTCCAATGTCCCGTGGAAATTGTCGAAGTTGTAAAACGAGTGAGGCGTCTGGACGAATCCCAAACGGTCGTCTTCGAAGTAACCCAGCAGTCGGGTGATGAAGTCCTGGCGAGAGATGTGATCGGCATCGAAGATGACCACGAATTCACCCGAGGTGATTCCCATCGCGTGATTCAAATTGCCTGCCTTGGCATGCAAATTGGTGTCGCGGTTGATGTAGGTCGCGCCCAGTTCATCGCATAACTCCGCCACGGCGGGACGGTTGCCATCATCCAACACGTAGGTTTCGTGTTCGTAGTGCAACGCGAGCGCAGCGGAAATGGTGCCGCGCAGAAGACTGGGATCTTCGTTGTAGGTCGGAATGTAGACGTCGACGGTTCGGTTTTTGAGCGGAGCGACCGGTTCGGGTTCCACAATTTCCCAAATTTGGAAAAAGTAGAGGTGCATCAGCAAGCAGCCGTAGAGTTCGGCGACATACAGCGAGAGCGAGGCACAGGTTGCGTACACACTGTCAAAGTTCAGCGTGAACGCGCCGCGAAATCCGAGGTAGACCACGGACACCAACATGGCGGCAATGATGGACGTGCGACGGATTAAACGATTGGAGCTTCCAAACATGGGTGGCTTGTCAGACGAGAATGGGGGCAAGTCCGAAAGCCTAGGTCCGACTTGGCTGCCGGGCTTCAATTCCGGTCAATTATTTTCTGCAAAGACAAGGGATCCATTCCATGGGAGTGGCCCACCTCCACTGAGAGCGGGTAGTCCGCCCACCACGGCCCGGCTGCCCAAACGCACCCGCCAAGATCCGCGGCTTCCATCTGAACCAGCATTTTCGACAACAGTTTGTTCCAATCGGCGTCGTCAACGGGAACACCAAATTCACCCACAAATCCTCGGACCTGGTTGCGTTGGCACCAATCCACGAACGGTTGCAATCGTTTGGCAGGACGTTGCCCGATCCGGGGGTCGTTCAGTGCTTCTTCAGCAAAGGACATTTTGTATTGACCGCTGGAATCGTGGTCCAAGTAGCAATGCCCTTCGTAGAGCACGCGTCCCGTCGCATCGTTGATCCAAGCGTCCGGCCCGTTGACGCGGGAGAATTTTTCCGTGGAGGACCAGGCATCACCGGCAACCAAGAGCCATGTTTGTTGGTCGACTGCTCGAATCGCATCGACCGAACGCTGAGAAATTTCGTTCCATCGGGAGCTTCCCATGTCATGGGGTTCGTTCATCAACCCATAGGCAATCACGGTCGCATTGTCGTGGAAATGGATTGCCAACCGGGTCCAAAGATCAGCCAAGTGTTCACTTGAGACCGGGGTTTGCCCGTCGATCTTTTGATCGATGATGCAATCACGTGTCCCCCGGGCGGTGAGTGTGCGGTACCGGCCGTAGTTGTGCAGATCGATGATCACGCGAGCTTCGGATGCTCGGACCTGAGCGATGGTTCGAACCAAGCGGTCAAGCTCTTGTGGGTCGAGTTCTTCCCCGAGAGCCGGCTGCAGACGCTCCCATCGAACCGGCAATCGCATCAAACGGATCCCACGCCGTGACAATGGCTGAATCGTTGACGCCCCTGGATAGGTGTAGTCGACATCAAAGACGCCTGGATTCAGGTTTGAAAAATCGGAACGGTGAGTTCCAAATTCAGGTCCAGCAATTGAGACTCCGATCGAAGCTGGAAAGTCTTCTTTGAGAACGTGGTCCGCCTGTGATGATTCGTGCACACGCAGCAAACTGATCACGATGACGAATAGGAACGGCCCCCAGTAGATCGGTCTCATTGTCTTTTGCCCCAAAGAAGTCTTGGTCTGTGTTGGATGTGTCTATGCGTCTGCCCTTTCAGAACAATAGGTTACGTTTGAAGCGCGGATGCGCCATTCGATCGTTATAACCAACAGGGGGGGAGTGTTCCTGTGTTCATTACGTCGACATTGCGTCGCCCCGCAGGTTTCCATGTCGTATTTTTGATCGGGGCGATGTTTGGCTTTGCGGGCATGCAAAGTTCGTTGGTTATTCGAAAAGGATTTAGACATGAGTGATGAACCCAAATCGCCGACGATACACCTGGTCGACGATAACGAGGTCGATCGCATTGCAATTCGGCGAATTCTGGCGTCAGTCGGTATCGCAGTGAAAGAGTACGCTGATTCGGATGCCTTTTTGGCGGAACTCGGCAGCAGCCAGATCGCGTGTTTGGTTGTGGATGTTCGGATGCCGGGGCTGGATGGCCCTTCGCTTCAGCGAGAATTGCTGGAACGTTGCTTGGACATTCCAATCATCTTGGTCTCGGGAGTCGCGACGGTACCGATCGCCACGGCAGCGATGCGTCTGGGCGCTTTGGATTTGCTTGAAAAACCAGTGGATCCCGAGAGATTCGTTTCGCTGGTGAAGACGGCTCTTTCCATTGGTGAAGATCGCGAAATGCGGATGAAATTGGCTCTGCAACTGAAAGAGGAACTGGCGACGTTGACCGAACAAGAACGCCTTGTGCTTCCCTCGGTTTGTGACGGCCTGTCCATCAAAGCCATTGCGGCACAACGCGAGCTGACTTTCACAGAAGCGGCCCGATGCCAAAGCAGCGTTCTGGAGAAATTCAGTTGTTGCAATCCGCTGCAATTGCTCAAGCGATTTCAAAAGGCCGGCTTGCTGGCGGAGTTGGATCCATCGCTTGCCTCGGTGGATTCGCCCTTGGAATTCACGTTCCGAAGCGATCGCTCCGAGCGAGTGCTCCATCCCAAGAGCCAGGTGAAGAGTCTGCTCACGCCTGTCCGGTGATGAGCCACGGTGTCAGTGGCGACGTCCACACGCAACCGATCTGAAACGTCGCGGTCCGAACACCACTTTGGATCGCGACGGTCCCTTGTTCCGCTGGAGCGACACAGGCATCTCGCTGCTCTGTGTCGTTCCAGGATGGGGACTCAGGGGAACGGGGGACGCCAAGAATTTGGATCCCCCACGAGCAATCAGGAAGAGCCAACAAGAATGCGTGCCGATGCGAGAGCGATCAGGCGTCCGAAGCGATGAATTTCGATTCCAGACCGAGGATCTCACCGAGCGTTTTGTCATCACGGAAGATGGCGTCGTTGGAACCTTGGTGGTCGAACGTTGGCTGGGGCACGTCAAGTGATGCGAGGGAATTGTTCGTCGCATGAGAGAAGGCAGCGAGACCATTCGAATCGGATGAATTCGATTCCGCTGAGTTGCTGCCGGATGCACTGCCAGATTGAGCATTCGCAACAAATTCGCCGGCGGGTTCTGATTCGCTGTCGAGTTCGTTGAGCTTGTTGATGACTCGCAACGCATCCAATGCGGAGACATTGCCATCGTTGGTGACGTCGATTTTGGAGCCGGTGGTTTCGGCGAAGGTCAGGGTGCGGTCGCCGTTGGCATTCAAGTCGTTGATGACTTGCAGTGCATCCAAGGCGGTGACGACCCCGTCGCCGTTGACGTCTTCGCCGAGGTCGGTGTTGTAGCGAGGGCTGTCGACTCGGGTCGCCGCGACGGAGACCAAGCCTCCTGCCGTGGTGACGCCGGAAGTGATTTCGCCACCCACCACGGTGATGGTCGCATCGGCGATGGCATGAATGACCTGAGTGGGCTGCCAACGCAGTTGATATTGTCCGTCGGCCAAGTTGGTTTGGGTGAAGGCACCGGACGCATCCGTCACGATTTGTGGTTCAACACCGTGCCGAACCCCGGTGACTCCGATTTGTGTGGAGGCATGTCCGGCAATTTCAACGCGGGCGATGCGGGACTCGGGATCGACCAGCGTTAACGTTGAGCTTTGCCCTTCGCTGAGACTTCCGTTGGCCGTGTTGCGAATGTCCGTGGTGACTCGCATGATCAAATTTCCAGCCGCGTCATAGGCCTCGACGCGTCCGTAGCTGTCGTCTTGCAGGCCGACGAGATCGACGTCAACGTGGCCGACCGGTTGATCGAATGTCACTTCCATTCCCAGGCGCGAATCCAGTCCGGGCCACCAGCGGTTGAAGCTTTGGTCCATCACGTGGATCAAGGGTTGGGCGAGGAACCGGGTGTCCTGTTGGACTTGGACCTCGGTGCGAACATTGTCGCCAATGGCAGCGAACGTCATTCCGCCGGCGGGTAGGAGGTCGGTGTCCAGGCTGGCGTTTTCAACGTCGAAACGACCGCTGGGGAGTTCGGTTCCGTTGGCGGCGAGCACATCCAACTGGATTCCCGCAAGAAGCGATTCAAATTCGCTGCGGTCGGAGTCGCCGTTTTCATCGAAGTAGACGAAGCCCGCGACGGGGGACTCGGAGACCAGCGGTGTGGTGCGTGAACCCGTCAACGTTTGGCTGGTGACTCCTGTTGCCGCGTCGATGACTCGCAGGGAGACCGTGGTCATGGTCGGCGGGACATCCATCGAAAAGTCGAACGTCGCTGTGGGACTGTCGGGGGACTGCAGGGTCGTCCATTCGCCACCATCAATGGAGACTTGCAATTCGGACACGACATTCAGCGTGATGTCGCTTTGTGGTCCCGATGGATTTTGGTTGATCAGTGTCGCTGACGAGGCTTCCCCACGAAAATGAAATTCGTTGGTTTGGGAATCGTAGTGACCGGTGCCATCGAAGTTCAGTGGCACGTCGAGCATGTCGAAGATGCCATCGCCGTCGGAGTCTTGCCAGCCGATCATGGCGAAGGTGGATTCAGGCGACACGAAGCCTTGGTATCCGTTCACCAAGTTGTTGCCACCCGCCATGATGCTGGGTTGCTGGGTGAATCCGGGGGCCGGGTTGTCGGCGGCGTTGTCGTTGGGAGTGTTGTAGTAGCCGCGGCTTTGGTCGTACGACCCACCGCCGTTGTATTCGTCCAACCCCCAGAAGATGTGGGAGATCTCATGGGCGAAGGTTTGAGCTGGGCGAGTGGAGGGGGCGATCACGTACAACCCGCCCGGAAAGGCGAATGCGCCAGAGAAGGAACCGCCCGCGGCGAAAAAGCCATCGGCGTCATCGGAGGCATCGCTGATGAACAGCGAGAATGACCAGTCGGTGTCGAAGGTTTCCCGTTGCGAGGCATTGAACGCGAACATGCCTTCGTCCAGGGACAGGGAAGCATCGATTCCGGCATCATCCAGGAATTGTCCGACGTAGGTGCTGTAACTGTTGCTGGTTCGATCGATCGGTTCGATCGGGATTTGCAACGGGTTTTCAGCGTAGGTGTCGTCGATCACGAATTCCAAGGAGTGAACCGTGTCGAGTCGGTCGAGGGCTTCTGTCCACCAGTTCAGTCCGGTGGTGATCTCGGACATGACCGCGTCAATTTCGCCAGCGGTCCAGTTTTGGGTCTTGGTGTCGGTTTGGCCGGTGGAGTCAAGAAAGATGGGCGTGACCGCAACGCGACCGAGAAAGAACTCGGCGGTGTCGCTGGTGGTGGCACCAACGGGGATGCCTGCCGTCATCACTCGTCGCGTTTCCAATGCCTGGAGCGTCAGCGGTCGCCGGGTCGCGAGGCGACGAACGGCGGCATTTTGTTGACTGGATTTCTTGCTGGAAGCCCGTTTTCGCATGTCGGCCGATTGCAGGGAAAGCGTTGAAAAGGGTGTTTGGCCGCCGTTTCCTCAGTCCTTGGAGCCGACGAACGTCCGTTTGGTTCCCCAATGGATCCTAAAACTCAACGAATCCAGCGGTTCTTGGCCGATTGGATGGGCTGGAATTGCCCTTTTCGATGAGCTGGATCGCACCCCAGCACCCAAAAAAGCGAGCGTGACGCAAGGTTCGAGTGAAACGGGGGGAACCGTCCATTCGAACTCTACGTCACGCTCACGAAAATTGATTTCTGACCAGAGGTTTTCTTCGCGACGATTAGTTCATCGACGCGAAGATTGAGTCCAATGCCGAAATTTCCGATTCCTCGGATTGGTCGGCCTGATCGCGATCATTTGCCAGGGTTTCCACCACATCGTCCAAGCTGATCACGGCAGCGGAATCAAACACACTGGAGGCATCCGCCACCAATTTGGAGGCTGCTTCGACGATTGGTTCCCCAGCCGCTTCGGACGACCGGGAATCGTCGTTGCTGCGGGAGGTGGGGTCGAAGGCGATCGTGGCAGTGGACGCCAGAACACCATCCGAAACCGGCGAGTAGGCGACCGTGGTCGAAGACGTCGACGCGAGGAGGGGTTCCCCGGCACCGGTTGGGTCTTGGCCAGGACTGGTCAACTCGTTCAGTCGGTTGATGACGATCAGAGCGTCCAACGCCGAGACAACACCGTTGCCGTTGACATCGGGGTACTGAGGCAAGGTGATTCCCGCAGGAATGTTTGCCAAGTTGATGTCGCCGTCGGCGGCGTTGATCGCATTGATGATCAACAGGGCGTCGAGTGGCGTGATCGCTCCGCTGGCGTTGACGTCTTGGATCAACGACGGGTTTTGGTAAGGGTTGTTGTTGATCGTGAACGTGTAGTCCTCGACCTCGCCCGATTGAGCCAAGCCGCCGGATCCCAGTCCCGCTTCGTTGGACAGGCGGAAGCGAGTTTGAATTTCGCCGGTGACCGCATTGGACGGAACGTTGATGTTGACGGTGGTGCCGCCCGTTCCAATGACCCGAGCCACGCCCGAGCCGATGCTGCCGAAGCGTTCGACTTCGCTTGCGTCGAAGGTTCCGTCGCCGTTCCAGTCGAACCAAGCGTCCAAGTAGAAGGCTGGTGTGATCCCGCCCACCGTTGGCGATTGGACATCGATGACAAACTGGGTCGAGAACCCAGGACGCATCGCACCCAAGATTGCGACGCCATCGTCGCCGTCTGCGTTGGAGTCTGCGGTTCCGGATCCGTTGTCGACTCCGCCGGCGTCAGCGGTGATTTGGTCGCCGAGTTGGAAGCCTTCGGTGATGACGTGACGTGGGCCGTTGCCGATGACATCGACAGGTGTCCGCGAGTCGGCGGCGTCGCCGAAGTCGAGCGGGCTGCCGACGAAGATGATTGCTTCGCCTGCGAGCAGTTGGTTGCCCACTTCATCGGTGATGCGATCGCTGATCACGGACTGACCACGAACCAGGGTGGCTCCTTCGATCAGGATGCGTGAGTCAGGTTGTTGAACCACGATGTCCCCGGCCGCAATCTCCGTCGCGAACGCATCGGAGATGGCTTCGCCGTAGAGATGAGCAACACGCTGAACACCGGTTTGCGACAACGACAGAATGTCGATGATCGGCTGAATCGCAGCCAACTTCGTGGCACTGGATTGCTCCAGCCCGGTGACGACTGCACTGCGGACATCGTCCAACGGCACGATCACTGGAATCGAAGCGGGCTGGCCCGCGAAGCCGGATTGTGCCAACGAGGTGTTGGCCATGTTCAGGCTGTATTGATCGTCCCCGCCAAGGGTCACGCGGCCGCCGCCAATGTTGACTGGGGTGAGCCCGACGACGTTGGCCGAGATGGCCGCCACCAATGCGTTGGCGACCTGGTCCGGCGTGGAACCACCGAATCCGCCACCGGTGATCGAAACGGCAACCGCGGTGGAATCGTTGAGGAATCCGTCGAAGTCGAGTTCGAAGGTGACGGCTTCTGCGGTGCCACGTGAGATGGTGAAGGTTTGGCCGTCGGCCAGCGTCGAGGAAACGCTGCCTTCTTCGGTGGGCACGATGATGCCAAAGCCGAAGGAGGTGCCAATTTCACTGTTGCCTTCCACCACGATCGAATTCGTCAGCGAGGTGACAGCGATCGGACCGTTGGTGCCGGAGATTCGGAAGTTGCCTGTGGCTCCGGATGTTTCGACGTTCAATCCCGCGGTGCTGATTGCGGAGAGCAATTCAGCGGTGATTTGGCGGGCAGTCGAATCCGTTCGGATCGCAACCACCACATCGGCGTTGGCCGCGGCCGCACCGTTGGAATCGAATTCAAATGTGAGTTCTTGTTGGCCGTCAAAGATCGAGACTTGCTGGCCATCGAAGTCATTCACACCATTGGTCGTGGTGATCAACAGCGTGACATCCAACACATGGTTGGTTTGACGCAGGAAGCTGTCCGTTTCAAAGGCGACGTAACTGTTCTCGCTGGCCGCGGTTGCACCGAGGAGTTGCAGACGGCCGGTTTCAATCGTGGCGTCGTCCTCGACTTGCATGTGAACAGCAACGAGTTGCAATTCCGAGGCATTGATCGCACGAGCGAAGATGTCACTGATCTGTTCGGCAGTTGCCGCGGCGGGCAAACGAACGGCGATGTTTCCATCGGCGACGTTGGCGATCGCTTCGGTGTCGAACTCGAACGTGACCTCGTTGACTCCATCGAAGATCGTGACGACTTGCCCGTCGATGTTGGATTCGACGAGGTTCGTGATTGGGTTCAGACGAGTCAGTTCGCTCGGCAGGATCGAGAGCCCGATGCCGGTGTCAGCTTCGAAGATCTTGTCGCCGATTTGGGTGGTGGCCCCATCGGCGTAAACCCGTCCTTGTTCGGCTTTCAACACACCGACGTTGTCGCCGGACATCGTGCTGCCGAGCAATTCAACGGTGTAGGTGGCGTTGTTTGGCCACACGCCTCCGATGGGAGTCAAGCGGATTTTGTTGTCGCCGGGTTCGTAACTGAATCGGTAATCGACACCTTCGGACAACAGTTCCACTTCGTCGCTGTCGGAGAAGAATCGTGAGACACGAACCAATTCGGAACGAACGGTCGAGTCATCGATCCCAACGCCAGGTGCGGCGTCCGCGGGTGCGATTCCATCGACGAGTTGAATTTCAAACGCGTCGTGGATCGTTCCCACGCTGAAGGCTTGACCGGCCAAGTTGAACAGGTCGTCGCCCCGAGGCGAGGTGACAACAAACCGTGGTCCGTCGCTGTCGCTGCGTTCTTCCGCACCGCGGTCAACGAAGACGTTGAAGCCCAAGCCGTTTGGCGAGGCAACGTTTGGATCGTCGATCCGGAGTTGGCCGTTGAGGTCATAAACCGGTGCAATGATCGGGCTTGGTGGCAATCCAATCGCACCGCGAACCGTTTCGAGGGACGAGCGATCTTCCAACGAGCTGATGCCGCTGTCGATCGTGGCCGTGCCGGCTTGGGGCGTGAAGACCAGGTTGACCGGGTTGACGAAGATCTGTTGGAACGGGCTGATGAACTGAGCGAACAACCCTGTGCTGCCCGCAGTCGCGTTGTTGGCGTTGCGGAAGAACGTGTTGCCGCCGATGACGGTCAAATCGCCGGAGACATCCACGTCGCCAGCGACGTTGTTTTGTGGCGAAGCAACCGCGATTCCGGTTTGGAAGTTCGCGACGATGTTGTTCAAAATTGTCGGGGCCGAGTTCTGCTGAACCACGATGCCTTGGCTGCCCGGTGTGTAGATCTCGCGAGCGATCGTCGAGATCGCACCGATGCCGTCGATGTCGGCACCGGCGGCACCGAAGTCGAACGTGCCTGGGCTGGACAAATCGGTCAGCCGAACGAAACCGAATTGATCGTTCGGGCCGAAGCCGAAGGAGTCCAAGTCGATCGTGTTGTCCGAACCAAAGATTTGGCCGACGGAGAAGAACGTCACGCCATCGCGACTGATCTCAACGGCAACGCGTTCTGGAGTTCCCGATTCGAAGATCACCAAGTCCGCGGCGGAGGTTCCGTCGCCGACCAACAGGTTGTCTTGGAACAGGAACGTGGCTTGTCCGCCGGATCCCAGCGAGAAGGTGAATTGACCGGTGGTTGGTTCTGGGCCGATGCCGTGACAGTCAGGGGATCCCAGAGCCGCTTCGGAATCGGTGAATTCGGAGCTGACATCGGGGCCGAGCGACAAAGTGTCTTGCACAACCGCGTCGGCGAACGAAATGCCACCTTGGTCAAACAGGATGGACTCGAACACTTGCGGTCCGAGTTCCGCACCGCTGGCGATCGGGCCACCGACCAAAGTGTTGTTGATGATTCGATCGAATCCGACTGGATCCTGAGCGGAACCGCCGTTGCCATCCAAACCGGTGATGCGAATCCCAGCATCGGAGTTGAACGCGATGAGGTTGTTCTGAACCACCACACCGGGAATCAAGTTCTCGGTGTTGAGTTCGATCAAGTTGCGAGCGTAGGTGAGGATCGATGGGGTGGCGTCCCGCAAGTCGCCGGAAGCAACGCGAGCGGAGGCGTCCCGGTTGATGTCGACCCCGGCGTTGGAACTGAACAAGAACCGGTTGTTCTCGATCATGATCACGCCTTGTTCGCTGCTGTCGCGGTTGGAATCACCACGCAGGTCAGCGATTTCAATGTTCGCGAACGCGGGACGTCCGGCTGTGTCAGGGCGAAGGCTGATGTCCCCGTACAGGTTGATTCGACTGTCCGCGTTGACCAAGGCGTTTGGCGAACTGGCACTGGCTGGTGGCACGGTTCCGTTGGAACGAGCTGCACTGCCATCGATCACCGCTTGGACTTGATTGGAGTTGATCAAGCGGATGATTTCATTGGCGACTTCCTCGGCGGTGGCCGTTCGTGGCAGACGAACCACCACTCGGTTGTCATCGCTGACGAATCCGTCGCTGGCACCGAAGTCGTTCAAAATGTCGAATTCGAATGTCAAACGCGTGTTGGCATCGGCCAGGGTGAACGTCGCCCCGTCTTCGATTTCCGAAGCGGGCAGGGCGGTCAACGTGATTCCGTTGCTGAGTCGTTCGTTGGTATCGAAGGTGCGGAAGCGAGCTTCGAGGGCAACACCGCGAACAGGGATCGGTTCGAGCGAGACGTCCAGGAGGACGAGCGAGCCGTCATCGATGCTGAGCCCGAACGGTCCGGTGAATCCGGTGAGGTCCAGGTCGGCTCCGTTGCCGTCCAGGAATTGGCCATTGGCGTTGGCTTGAACCTGAGTCCCATCGGCTGCGACGACGACCAGCACATTGGTGCCGTTGGCGTTGCGTTGGACTTGCGGTGTGAAGACCGGAACTTCGCCGCTGCTGACGTATTCCGATGCGTCGCGGATTTCCAATTGATAGGAACCTGAGACGGTCGGTTGAGTCGGTTGGGCTGGGGTGGTCAAGTTGACCGATTGATCCAAGACGAAGTCTTCGTCGAGACCGATGGGTGAGGCGGCGGTGACGATTTCACCGCGTTCGGCAAATCCGATGATGATGTCGTCGATGAACGCACCGTTGGATTCGTTGTCGGCAGCCGCGGCTTGGCCATTGGCACCAAAACGATCGCCGTAACGTTGAGCCGTTGAGGCGAATGGCCCCGAGTCGTTGATCGTCAAGTTGGGCAGACGAACCGCGGATCCAACTTGAGGAATCAAGGTCTCGTTGCCGCCCGTGAAACGGTTGGCCAGGGCTTGGCGAAGAGCTGCCGCGACCTCTGTCGCCGTGTCCGATTGGCTGATTTGAACTGGAATGCCTGGCAGGGCATTTTGCGAGCCGACTCGCAATCCGCTGCCGGTGGAGACCGACACCGAGCCGACGCCGTTGAATTCAACCACGGAGGAGTTCGCTCGAACATCCAGTTCGGGATTGAGCAAAATGGTCGCTGCGTACCCGCCGACTTGAGCGGCGTTGGTGGTTCCCGAGACACGTGGGTCGTAATCGCCATTCTCAGGACCGCTGATTCCGATGTAGATCACACCGTTGGAGGGCGCGGTGACCGAGATGGTTCCGTTGGCGGTGTTTTCAATCGCCAGCAGTCCACCGGTTGGGCTGCGTAGTTCGACTCCGGTGGCATCAAAGAAGCGAACGTTCAGTTCAATGCCAGGGTTGTCGGCAAGGGTGCTGACGGTGATCGTTGTGCCAGCGGCCACTTCGACGCTGGACAGGTCCACGTCGCCGAGGTTTGTGACGCCAGCGACGGAGACCGTGCCGAGCGTACCGCGTCCGGAGACTTGGGCGTTGCCATCGGTGTAAGGAAGCGGGGTTGCTTGGAACAACAGGTCGTTGCGTCCAACGGCACCCACTGGATTGGGGTTGCCGAATGGATCGACGGGGTCAGATGGGTCACTGAAGTCGAAGTTGTCAACGGTGGTGAACTGGGCCGATTGAACGCCGGTGTTCTGTTCCACAACGGCTTGCAGTTCCGCGCCGATATCCGATCGTGCGAAGTCCGCGATCGCCACCGTGACTTGGCCGGTTTGGATCGAACGGGTTCCGTCGTTGAGAACATATTCGACGCCATCGATCTCGATGACGAACGATTCCGAGACGTCCGAGTACAAGGTGGACAGTTGGTTGCCAGTCGGCACCAGTTGGTCGTAATCGACTGTTCCGTCGGTCTCGCCAATCACGGTGGACAGGACGAGTGCCATGTCGGCTTGCGACAGGTCGACGACTTGTTCGACGTTTGGATCGGCATCTTCGAGGCTTTGGTAGACCGCGAGAACATCGATTGGAATCAGGATTGTGCCCGTGATTTGAGGCGTGGCATCGGCGGTGTCACGGAAACCATCGTCGAGCAAGTATTCCCTGCCGTTAAGGAACACGGTGCGGAATTCATCGGGGTTGTTTTGATAGAAGACCGCAAGTTCAGCACCCGATGGAACCAAACGTTGAACGTTGACGCTGGTGTCAAACGTGCTGGTGACAGCCGCGGCGACATCGGCGGCGGTCAATGTGGCCAGGGCAGTTGGTTGACCGCTGGTCACGTCGATTTCGATTTGTCCGGCGGCAACGGCGCGAGTTCCGTCGGTCAAGATGTATTCTTGCCCGTCGACGGTGAAGGTCGCTTCCGCGGTCGCTCCGCTGCTGAAGAGCTGTGCCAGTTGAGCTCCGGATGGGAACGCGATGGTTGGCGAGAGATCGACCGAGAACAGTTGTCCGCCGATGGTGAAGGTTTCACCGTCGGTCAAACCACTGGCGGCGACGGTGCGAATCTCAGCGGTGTTCGTGGCGGTTGTGCCAGCCGTTGCAAACTCAATTCGCAACGCCAGGTTGCTTTGCCCGGCGAACTCGTTGAGAGGCACGCGAGCTTGACGCCATGATCCGGTGTTGTCGAACAGTTGTTGGACGTCCACGTCGATGTCATCGTCGTAGATGCCAAATTCGGCTGGGTCATCGAACTCGTCATCGAAGCTGCCGGTGCCCCGAGTTTCGTTGTTGGTTGCGACCAAGTGCTCAACGCCGCTTTCGTCGATGACGTAGACACGCAGGGTGTCGCGATCTTCGGCGAACAAGTCATCGTCGTTGTCGGTGGCGGAGTCGTCGTCAACGCCGTCTGTTTCCAAGAAGTAGTTGAAGTACATCGTCGGCAGGTCGGCCGATGCGTAACCTTCCAGGCTGAACGAGTTGGACTGCACGATCCCCTTGGCACCACCAGGGAGGTTGTAAGTGCTTTGGACATCTTGTCCATCTTGGCGAACGTTTTCGTTGACCGTGCCAAAGTTCTGGACGGGAGCTTCGCCGAAGTTGTAATTGTTGTTGAACGCACCCGCGGTGTAGTTGAACTGCAGCGAATTGCCGCCGGTGTATCCCGGACGTGTGTCGCTGAAGGTTTGGTTGTAACCGTGGCCGTCATCGTCAGCACGTGCCCCGGCGACGTGCCAAAGGTTGTAGTCCAACGTGCTGAAGTCCAGGCCCAACGCACCGAAGATGCCTGTCTCGATGAAGTTGCGACCACCGGCGAAGATGGGCTGCAATTCGCCCAGCGTGTTGAAGGCGTAGATGCGGCCGTTGCTGGTTGTTCCAAACAGAATGTCGCTGTAGGCACCGTCTTCGACACTGTTCGGTCCGGCTCGCAGGCCGGTGAAGTTCAACCCGATCAAGTCCGTGGCGGTGGAAACATAGTTGCCAACGAACCGGGCGCCCGATCCGCCGAGCTGACCGCTCGGGACGAAGTACAGGCCACCGTTTTCGCTGACGGCGTACAGACCGTTGTCGACCATTTCGATCCCCGTGATCGTTCCGCCGTTGGGCGAACCACCCGCACGAAGAGCTCCGGTCACGCTGCTGACATTGGCAATGGCACCGGTGATGGCCAGTGAGTTGCCTTGAGGCGTGGCCGTGACCGTTGGCAGGGCACCGCCCGAGTTTGCTGCTTGCACGGCTTGCGAAATGCGGAAGGCAACCGTTTCTGCGGTGTCGGTGGGCAACAAGGTGACGGCGATGTTGCCGGCCGTGATGTTGTTGTTACCGATCAGTGCGATCCCGTCGGCTGGCACAGCACCGGGGCCGAGCAACTGAACGTTGGTCGCGGTTGGCAAGGCCAGCTGAGTTCCCTTGGCGGAAACTGGAATGCCTTGCTGACGGATGACCGATGCCAGGGTGTCAATGAAGATGACGGCGTCGGAACTGCGATCCAGGGGCACACGGATGTTGCCGGGTGGGATCGCGGCAGTGGAATCCGTGATTTGGAAGGTCACGGGAGCATTGCCAGGCGTTTCGACGGTCAGCAACGTGTTGTTGAGGATGCTGGCAGGATCCAACGTCGTGTCCGTTGCGATCGGGATCGCAGCGTTGGCGAGTGTTGCTCCGGTCAAAGCGTTGGCCGGTGAAGCGGCCAGGATCGTGAAGCCTTGGTTCAGTTCAAACGTCTCGGTTTCGGTTCCGTTGGTCAAACTGAATGTGTCACCGTCGAACAACCGAGCAACGGGCAAGCCATTGGCGTTGTTGGCGGTTGCATCGGCGATGCCCAACTGAGTGTCTTGGTTGCCAACTGGAATCGATGTGTCGATCGCTCCCACTTCGCGACGGTCGGTACCGGCACCAGCATTGAAGAGTGCGAGGTCGAAGGCCGGGCCAGTCGCTTCCCCGGTTTCTTCGTTGAAGGCGTAGAGGATGTTGTCGATGTAATCCAAGCCGTCCTGGAAGGTTGGACGGTTGCCGATGAAGAATCCGGTTTCCGTGCCAAATCGGGCGCGAATCGTGATGGCTTCGACTTCGAGGCCATCATCGCTGGCTTCGTCGAGAATCTGCCGGGCGGGCGGTGTTTCCGCATCCAAGTTGTGGAACGTTTCGATTCCGGCACCAACGCTGAGGGGAGCACTCAGCTGACCCGTTGCAGTGTCGATTCGGTTGTAGGTCCAAGTCGTGTCGCCGGCAGGACGGTCGTCGTAGCCGGTGTAGGCGTACAGTTCACCATTCGCCGTGAATGCGATGTCGCGAACTTCGTCGCCGAAGTTTCCGATGGTGCCGTACGTTTCGCCCGTGAAGGGGTTGACGACAAACAGCGTCGACCCGGTGTTGACATACAACACGACGTCGTCGAGCGAGTAGTCGAGGATCGAGTTGTCGTCGAACAGGACCGGTTGAACGGGTGCGGACGCGGTGCCGGGATAGAAGAAGCTCGAGCCTTCGAAGTTCTCTTCCGCAATGCGTTGGATCGAGTCGACGGGTTCCAAACGCAGCAACGGGTTGGCGGTGTTGCGGTTGGTGAATTGGTCCAGCACGGCTGGTTGACGCGATTGGTTGGAGATCGCGACGTAGTAGGTGCCTTCGGGAAGTTCAGCTGAGCCGATGTAGGGGTCAGCGGTGCCGAATGAACCACGCGAAAGATCGGATGGGTCGTAACCGGTGCCAGGCGAAGTTTGATCGTCGGCAACGTTGCTGTCACCGCCGATGAGAACCAGCTCACCGAGTGAGTTGAAGACGTACAGGGCGGTGTCGGCGCGAGCCAACCCGTCGGAGTAGTCGAGGTCGAAAATGGTTGCCAGATACAACGCCGCGTCATCTCGCGTGAGTTGTTGGTAATCAATGTCGAATTCGAACCAATCGACGTCGCCGCCGTCGGTCAACGTTCCCGAGATGTTGGTGGCCAATCGATCGCTGGACAAGGGGCCAGCGGGGTTGTCCAGGTCGATGTCGACACGGTCGATCCCACCGGAATCACGGTTGATGACGATGCTTCCATCGGCCAAGGTCGTGATCGTTCCGTCGGAGGTGTACTGGTTGTCGTACAGTCCCAAACGTTGAGCGTCAGCGAGCGTGTTGTTGTTGGATTCGGTTTCGAAATCGGTGCCTGACAAGGGGCTGTGCATCGGGCCGCCGATGACTTGAATCCCGTTGGTGGCGAAACGCACGTCGCTGTAGCGTACCTGAGTTCCTGCGAACACATCGTCTTCGCCCAATCGGATTTGCAATTGGTAGCTGCCGGTCGTGCGGCCTTTGCCCAGCGAATCGCCGCTGGTCAAGAATCCGCCACCGTTGGCCAGCGTCACCGATTCTGCGGCGTCGGTCAGGCCACTGCGAACACGGATGTGATACAGCAAACGCTGTCCCACGGTGCCCGGCAGGATGATCCGCATGCCGGCATCGCGTGGGTTGGTCGAATAGTTGTCTTGGAACATGGAGTCGTCGGCGGTGGCATCCACCAACGTGGTTCCCAAGCCGAGCACTTGATCGATGTCGTAGCCATTCAGACCGCCACCACTTCGACGTGCCACTTCCTCACGCAGAGCGGCACGACGTGCGGCAGCGTTGGGGTCGGTCGGGTCAACGGAAAGCAATTCCTCGATCTGACGGGCTTCTTCCAAGGAATCGTCCGAAAGAATCAAGGTGTTGCCGTTGGCGTCGATCAATTCAATGACCGTGTCCAGGTTGGAATTGGTACGGTCGATGTCCAACCAAACCTGTGTGCCGGCTTCGGCAACAAACGCGTAAACGTCTTCATCGCCGCGACTGCTGATCTCGCCTTCAACGATCAGACCCACGCGGCGTGATTCGTCCCCGGCTTCGATCGACGGTGCCAATTCACCCAGGTACTGCGATGTGGCTGGGGTGGCGTTGGTGTCGCTGTTGCCAACATTGCCCGGTTCGTTTTCGCCGGTGATGGAAACGTTCGAGTCCGAAGCGGCTTCGCGAATGGTGATCCCGTCCCACGACCCGGCACCGTCGATGCTTTGCGGCAACGTGATGCTGGCAGGGTTGGCAGGATCGAATGGAATCCACTCGACGAAGGTGGTGACACGGGCTGCGTCGGTGCCGCCGGTGAGTTGCCACACGTGAGCGGTTTCGATGTCGGCGGGTTGCCCGTTTTGGCTGATCGCGGTGGTGCCGTTGGTGACTCCGTCAAACGTTGCCGAGCCGGCGACCGGACCAAAGGCACCGGGGATGTCGCCATTGAGGTTGACCGCGATGTCAAAGTTCAGTCCGTTCTGAACGGTGTTCAGGCGGTTGAGCAAATCGCCCGCGTCATCGGTGACCCAACCGGTGTACGACGCATTGAACTGGTTGATGGAATCGTTTTCGTAAACACCACCGTGGGTGAAACCAACACGAGCGGTTTCGTTCAAGGTCATCAAGCGGAAGTCGGCTTGGCCTGGCGTTCCGATTTGGTACAGCACATCGGCGTCATCGGCGGTGACACCTTGGTCCAAGTAACTGATGACACGGATGTTGCCAATGTTGCCGGCGGAGAAGTCGGCACCGTCGACGGTTTCAAAATCAAGCGTGGTGTAGGCAACCGCGCGGTTGTTGACAATGAAGGTTTCAGCAGTGAAGCGAATGTCACGGCCGAATGCGGTGAACACGCCGCTGCTGCGGACTCGGTCCGGACCGACCAAAATCGGGTTTGGATTGTCGGTGGGGCCAAATGCGTTGATCAACGGAATCCGTGTGCGTGTCCCAAAGTCGTTGGTGACTTCGATGTACGTGGTGTACAGGAACGCGTAGTTTTGCTGAGCCAGGAGGGCCCCGCCGTTGTTCTGGTCGATGCCTGTCACGACGACGTTTTGCAGTTCACCGCCACCGAGCACCGTTGTGCTCAAATAGCCGGGTGAGTTAGGGTCGATGTCGTTGTCGATGGTGGTGCCATTGTCGACTTCCGTTCGATCCGTGCGATCGTATTCTTGGCCCAGTGGCAACAACGCAGGCGTGGATTGACCACTTCCTGAGTCGCTGGTCAGGATCGAGATCGGGTTGCCATCCGCGTCAACACGAACACCGTTGTTATCGGTGTCGATGTTGGCCATTCCGTCAGGGGTGAATCCGGCACCGACGGTGTCGTCAAGCAGGCTGGTCAGGACCACGGGGAAGTCAGGCTGGCCGACGATCTGCAGGCTGCCGCCGATGCGACTGGCAATGTCCAGCATTTCGTTCTCAGCGGTCAGCAGTGTGCCACCGGCAACAATGCCAGCTTGGCGACGCAGCAAGACATCTTCGACGTCGAGATCTTGGTTCTGGAACTTGACCACCAACGAACCACGAGCGTCACTTTCCAAACGCAACCCACCGTAGATGTGTTGGTTGGGGATCTCGATCATGTCACGAACGATGTGAACGATGTCGGTGTCGTCCCAGACCACTTCGGTGGCGACGGTCCCGCCACGGACTTCCAAGCCATTCAGTCCAGCGGTGACGGTGCCGGCGGCAACGTCTTCGTCGGAAACAGTGGCGGAGTCGATTGCATTGCCAACGATCAACGGACCGCTGTTGCCAGAAATCTCGTAGCGATTGAGGCTGTCTTCAATGACGGTTCCATTGCCAAAGTCACGACTCGCGGTCGAACGACCTGGGTCGCTGACTTCTTGCCACGAGAAACTGTTGACATCGAAGCTCATCGCTGGGCCGCTGCCGTCGACAAATTCGTTGTCGACCAGAATCGGTTGTGCACCGCGGACGAACACCGTGCCGCTGGCATTGTTGACGCGTCCCACACGTTCTTCCCGTGGGTCGTTCGGGTTGTTGGTGTTGTTGCCGCTGTCGTTCAGGAATCCGCGGCCATCCGCATTGCTTTCGAATCGCGAATTGGCGACGCGCAGACCGCTTTGGTGAACTTCCAGCACGTTGAAGCTGGCGAACCCACCTTCAATGCGTGAGGTTCCACCGCCACCGGCCAAAACAGCGTGGTCAAACGAGGCGTCGGCACCGAATGCCAAGTAAATGCCCGACCAATCGCCGGCTTGCAAGTTGTCTTCGCCGTCGTTGGTGCCTTGGGCGATGTTGTTCGTGTTGAAGGCGCCGCCGGTTCCATAGCGATCATCATTCAGGCTGGTCAGGATGATCGGTTCTTTGGCCGTGCCTTCGGCGTACAGATGAGCTCCGAAAGTCACGTCGATTCGCGATCCGTCGAGTTTGACGATCATGCCTGGATCAATCACCAAACTTGGATCGAGGCGACCGGCTCGGGCTTGCAAAGGTGCCGTGACGGTCAACAGATCCAAACGATCGGTGCCGATCGAGGCCGCATCCGTGAAGGAGGTTTGGGTGGCATTCAGGACGGTGACCTGGCGGTATTCACCCACGGTGCCGTTGCTGGAAACCGTTGCTCGGTAGACGATCCGGGACGCGAATCCGCTGCCCGCTGGTGCGGCGGGAATGCCCGACACGGTGATCGAGCCTTCGTCGATGGTTTCGATGATTTGCGATTCGCTGCTCGGTCCAACTTCGGTTCCGTCAGCCGTTGCGAATGTGAATCGGTAGACGTATTGGCCGGGTTCGACCATGCCCGTTCCGCCGCCAATGGGATTGGGGACGGAACTGGTTTGGATGGAACCGCTGGCTCCGGCTAGCAAGGTCCCGGCGATGATGCTCGGGTTGAGAATGTTGCTGCCTTCCGCGGTTGAGTCACGGTAAGACGAGTCATCTGTGTTCAGGCGAGCGACCAAGCGGAATTCGCCTGGGTTGCCGTTGGCGTCCACGGTCGCGCGGTACAGACGACGACCTGCGAATTCGCTATCGGCGGTGACGGTTGGCAGACCAGACAATTGGACTGAACCGGCTGCACCAACCGTGACCGGCGAAGTCGTGTCACTCGGGGTGGATTCGAAACCGTTCTGGTCCACAAAGGTCATGCGGTAAACGTAGTTTCCGGCGGCCAAACCGTCGGCAGTCGCTGGCGTTGTGGCCGCGGCGGTCCGGACCAGCAGAACGCTGGGGGCTTCGTTGGCCGCGTTCACGCCACCGGGGTTGCCTTCAATCAGCAGGTTTTCGGTCAGGACGTGAACGATGTCCGTGTCGTCAAAGCGTGCGTTGACATCGAGGGACTGCAGGTCGCCGCCGGTTGGCGTCAGCAACCGAATTTGCAAGCCGTTGATGGAATTGTTCGTCAGCACGTTGCCGCGGATGTGGGGCCCGATGCGGGTGACATCGCTGGTGAAGTACGAGGGACTCGTCGCGCCCGGCTCAACTTGGTTTTGGTACTGCGATTCGTCGAAACGAGTTTCCGCGAAGGTGTTTGGCGTCGCAGCGATCGCGGCTTGAGCCGAGTTGCGGATTTGGTTGTTCAGGATCGTGGCGCGAACATCGGCCAATTCGATCGGCGAGATCGTCAGGGTTTGGCCGTCCACCGAGACGGAACCGCCACCGTGTTGGATGTCGGCGTACTGGATGTGGTTCAGGAAGACCGCGTTGTCTTCCATGTTGACTTTGCTGTCGTCGGCGTAGTCGATGTCACCACGCAGATCGATGCCGCCCCAGGAACCGACTTGTCCGTTCAGGCCGACAAACTCAACCATGGCATAGGGCGTGCCCAGGATCTGGATCGAAGAGTTGCTGCGATCGACGGATTCCGTGGTGCTGCCCACGCCAATCCGACTGCGGGACATCTTGAATTCGGAACCGCCATCGATGACCAAGGCAATGTCTTGGGGAACATCGAGGCTGGATCCGTCCTTCAATGCGTTTCCAAATGCCGAACGACCAATTTCGTAGCTGCCGCCACCGATCACACGAATCTTAGTGACAGGTGTGCCACCGTTGTTCAGGCGGAACTCAGCCAAGCGAATCGCGTCGTCGATTTCGGCAACCGGTTTCGTCGGGGTGCCCATCGTGACGAACAAGTCAAACTGATTGACATCGTTGGTTGTGAAGTTGCGGTCGGGCAGGTTGGTGCCCGTGACGCTGTCCACGTAGATGACGGCATCCGGGTTGGTTGGGTTGAACCAGAAATTGAATTCGCCACCGGGTTGACCATCAGCGTCGCCGTCGAGAGGTTGCGCAGCGGTCCCACCGACCGGGGTGTCGAGCAGATTGCTGGCCGCTCCCGTTTCGTACGACATCACCAATTCGTACGTTCCTTCACTCACGCCACCGATGCCGGTTCCGGTGATGACAGGGTTGTACGATGTGTTGCCAGACGCACTGACACCAACGACATAGTCGCCGGCTTCCAGGATGTCGATTTCGATCAGAGAGTCATCGCTGAAGTAGTCGTCGTTGGCAGCGACTTCGATGTACTCATCTGGACCGATTTGTTTGTACAACCGCAGGGCTGTGTCCAGCGTGCTGGAAAGGCTCAAGCGTTGTGCAACCGTCGAAATGGTCAACTTGCCCGGTTCGGTCAACTCAAATCGATACAAGTCGATGTCGTTGGCTTCGGGGCGGAACAGGTATTGTCCGTTGACGATGTCCGAGGGGCTGGGGAACAACGCTTCGTTGTCATCGCTCAGTTGCGACGAGGTGTCGACCACGTCGGGTGACTCAGGGTTCAATCCTTCCAGGACGGATCCGGTGGATTGGGTGACGGGTTGGGGCAGGTGATCGGAGTACCCGTAACCCAGCAGTTGGCCCACACCGAGGAAGGCACCGCGGAAGAACTCACCGCCGGTTTGATCGTCGACGCTGGCGTCAAAGTCCTGCGAGTCCATGACCAACAGTTGGCGGTCACCGATGGATGCCGCATTGGGATCGATTCCCAGATAGGTTTGACCGTTGATGTCGAGCGGACGCGTGTCCAGCGTCACACCACCGACGGCGCTGTTGACGGTCAGGTTGTCGTCGACGCTGCCGTAGAGTTCACCCAGGGTGATGCTCAACAGGGGACTGCCCGATGGAATGCTGGTGACCGCACCGGAGGCCGTGTCACCGATTTCAACGAACTGAACGCCGAGGTATTCGCTGAACAGCGACATGACTTCGCGAACACGTTGCTTTTGTTCTTCGGTGATCTGGTTGATGTAGGTTTTGTCGAGATCCAAGCCGCTGCTGCTAGGATTGTCACCCAACCAACTGGAAGGGAAGTTGTAGTAGGCCGTTGTGACACCATCGTACGTGTCGGCACCGCGTCGCCACACATCCAAGGGAACGGTGCGTTCCAGACGACTGGGGTCGTCCTCACGAATGTTGCGAACGCCTTGGTAGTCGGTTCCGCCGGGGAAATCGAGGGTGTAGAGCGGATCGTTTGGATTGGGATTGTCGATCTCGCCGCCTGTCAGACGAACGCTTGCCGTTTGACCTTGGCCGATACCGGTCAAGCTGTTGATGACCGCTGCGGTGTCGAAGCTGTCACCGGCGTCCGATGCAACCGAGACGTTGCCGGGCGTCATGGGCAAGGCACTGTCGTTGCCGACTTTCAATCGAATCGCACCCGTGATCTTGGGCAATTGATCGACCGGCATCGGTGGATTGGTTTGCTGCGTCAGGTCAGGAACTTCCGAGAAACTGAAGTTACTGTTGCCGTCATTCAAAAAGTCATCGAACGTCAAACGAACCGCGTTGGGTTTGCCAGCGATCGCGGAGATTGCGTTGGGTGTGAAGAGCACATCGTCATTGCCCGAGACCGTGTCACGAGTGAAGATCAGCTGGAACAATTCTGGCTGGGCAGCCAAGTTCGCAACGCTGACGTCATCGGTGAAGTACACATCGATCATGTTCAACCGTGGCGTGCGTTGGCCTTGGTTGTCGATGTCGATGGGCTCCGGAACCACAGCCAAAACCTGCGGTGGTTTGTTCAGGATGAATGGAACGGCGAAGTCGACGCCGTCATTGAAAGCTTCGCCGGCAAGGTTTCGCAGGGCGCGATCGCCGGCACCAAAGATTTCGATTTGGTAGGCATCATCAGGAAGCGGTTCAGCGAAGCGGAAGACGACTTCGTTGGGGTTGCTGCCAATGCCGATGTAGCCCGCGTTGACGGGAGTGTCGGTGGCACCAGCAAGTGGCAAGGTCGCTGCGAAGTTGCCAATCGTTTGTGTGGTGCTGCCACGTTCTTGCGACGCGGTGACCAATTCCGAAGCGGTGGGAGTCTCATTGATCGCTTCGATGAACTCACCCACGGTCGTGGGGCTGCTCGCATTGCGGTTGATTTGAACCGTGATGGTTTTGCCACTGACGGAAACCAACGGGTCAGTGCGGCCACCAAAGTCACGCGACTGAATCACGACCGTGATGCCTTGCCCACCGACGCCGGATTGCTTGGCGACGAGCTTGGTGCTGAAAGCATTTCCAAGCCCGAGGTCGGTGACCGTTTGTGCGGCGTTGGCGCCCGACAGCGTGAGCGAGACCGGATTGTTGGCAACCGACTGTCCGATCGGAGTCGACGACGGTCCGCTGACTTGGAACGCATCGGCGACCGTGTCACGGTTCAGGTTGCGCTGGGTGGCGTTGTAGTTTTGAAGTGCCAACGTCAGATCGCGAACCGTGGCTTGGCGGCTGGGGTTCGCGTTCAGGTCGATGTTGAGGGTTTTGTTCTCGGGATCTTGCGTGATGATCACGGGAGCGGTGGTCAACGATCGGACGGAACCCGTCACATTGACAGTGGTGCCGTTGCCGCTGACGCCAGCCGCTGCGGAGCGGAATTCCAGCAGGACACTGCCGCTGGTGCTGAAGTCCGTCACGGCCGTCGCCGCTTCGAACCCGCCGTCTTCACCGGCGCGGGTCACGCTGATCGCCAGCGGATTGTCAGCCGTTCCGAGTGTGGAGGGATCGATCGATGAGTCGTCATCGAATCGGAAAGTCAGCTCGTTGGGCGAAACGTTGAGCAACTCCACACCATTGACGTTGCGAATGGTGCTGCTGTTGTCAATCAGCTCGGAAGCGTTGGGCTGGATCGCGACCAATTCAGGGCCAGCCAGCAATTGACGGGCTTCGAGCGATTGCGACTGCAGGCGTCGTTCCAATTTGGCTCGTTGGGTCTTTCCGCGTCGCGTTTGACCTCCAAACAAGGAGGATCCGCTGCGGCGGCGACGATCATCACGCCGCTTAGCGGCCGATTCGTTGGCGTTGTGCATGTTGGAAGAGTTGCCCGGGGTACCGATCGTCATCAGTGTTGGCCTCGTCGTGCCGCTCGTGGCAAACCAATTTGGGGCTGGTCGGCGGCGGAGCAGGATGCGGGGGAAGTTGCAAAAATGGATGCCAAAGTCAGAGGAAACTCTCGTTTTTGGCAGTTTGGGTAAGGTGCAGCGGCTGCGTAAGAAGGGCTTTGCCGCGGGGGTCGAGTTTACTTGGGGTGCCTCGCAAAGCAACGAAAAACGCTGTTATGGCAGGGTTTATGTCGCTGCGTGACGGTCGTGACGGTCATCCGGTTTCAGTGACTTTCACCTGGCGTTGGATGCAAAATGAGACAGAAAAGTTCCCGAATGCTTTTGAGGCGTCTCCCAGCTCACTCCAGAGAGAAATTCGTGTCCGCTTGGAGCGGTTTTGAGGAATGGATGGCCCCGCTGAGGCTCGGTGAGGGTAAAATCCTCCCCAACAACCCTTCCCCTCTCGGAGAAACTCGGATGAAACACCTGATTGCGTTGGCCTTGATTGCTTGTTTGGCTGCTTCGGCGACGGCGGATGACAAACCCGAAGCAAAGAAAAAGCGAGCTGGAAACCGAGCTGCTGGCGCTTGGATGGCCCAGAACCTCAGCAAGACGCTTGAAACAGTCGAGTTGACTGACGAGCAAAAAGCGAAGTGGAACGAAGCCAAAACGAGCTTCGTCGCCCAAATGAAGGAATTGAAGGAGGAGGGGCTGACCCCCGAGTTGATGAAGAAACGCACCGAGGCTCAAAAAGCGGCGCGTGAGGCTGGCCTGAAGGGGAAAGAAATGGCCGCCAAGTTGAAGGAAGGCTTCAGCGAAGAAGAACAGACTTGGATCGCCAAGCAGCAGAAAGCGGCGAAAGCACTGCGAGTTGCAGTGGCGGGGATGCTAACCCCCGAGCAGATGGCCGCGTTGCCCGAACAAGCCCGCAAGCAAATGACCGCTGCCAAAGAAGCTCGCAACGGGAAGGGCAAAGGCAAAGGAAAGGGAAAAGGGAAGGGCAAGCAGAAAGAGGACGCATGAGCAGGGATGAGTTGCCCAGCTGAGATTTCCGAACGCGGGAACCGAACCGTCGGTTCCCGCGTTTTCAGGGTCACAGGGCCTCGGCACTCAGCGTTGCGGTTTGCTCATCAGCAACTTGTAGTGCCCGGTTCCGAGCAAGTCGTCCAGCCGCTCGCGGAGTTGAGGGGTGATGTCGACGCGGAATTTATCGGCCTTGAAGTGCACCGTCTCGCCTTCGCACAACTGCATCGCCAACAACAAATCCTTGTTGCCTGGGTAGCCGCGGACGATTTCGCGAACGTTGGAAACCGTTTTCTCATCGTGTTCGGCCTCGTCCAGACGAATGCGGATGCCATGCGTGTAGCGTGAATCCAGTTCGTCCAGCGGTGTCAATTCGTCGATGATCAGATTGATTTCATCGCCACCGCCGCGACGGTCGACCTTGGCCTTTGCCAGAACGACGGCATCGGGTTGGATGCGTTCGCCACACACGGCGAAACCTTTCGGCCAGCAGATGCAGCGTACGCTGCCGGCCATGTCTTCCAAGTCAAAGTTCGCGTACTTGCTGGGCGCCCCTGGCTTGGGGTTCTTCGTGTGAGCAATTTTGATGCTGCTGATCATTCCGCCCACGATGACTTCATCGCGGTCTTTGCAATCCGCCATGGATTCGGTGGTGTGGGTACGGAACGTCGCCAGCTTGTTTTCAAACTCGGCCAACGGGTGACTGTCCAAGTAGTAGCCCAGAACTTCTTTTTCAGCCAACAGTTTTTCGCGATCAGGCCATTCTTCGATGTCCGGCAACGGTGTTGCCGCACTGGAATCACCGTCGGAGTCCTCCTCTTCGTCTTCATCGAAGGCGTCGAAGAAGCTGGCTTGCCCGGTTTTTTTGTCGGCTTGTACTTTCGCACCGGCCTGCATGGCCCGTTCGAGCACGGAGGCCAATTGACTTCGTTTGGCACCGAAGCAATCAAAGGCACCGGCTTTGATCAACGTTTCGATCGCACTGCGATTGCAGTCGTGCGGGTCGACTCGTTCACAAAAATCAAAGATGTCTTTGTAGGGCCCGTTCTTTTTGCGTTCCTCTTCAATGCTGATCGCGGTGGAGCCACCACAGGCCTTGATCGCAGACAGAGCGAAGGGGATCTTGCCCTCAAACACTCCAAAGTCCGCGTCAGATAGATTGACATTGGGTGGCAACACCTCAATGCCCATCCGATCGCAGTCCTCCATGTGCTCGATCAGAGCATCTTTGCGTTTGAAGTTTCGGCCCGAGATGTCGCTGGACAACAACGCCGCCATGAACTCGACGGGGTAGTGGGCTTTCAAATACGCGGTTTGGTAGGCAATCAACGCGTACGCAGTGGAGTGCGACTTGTTGAACCCGTAGCCAGCGAACTTGACGATCAGATTCCAAATGTCTTCCGCGTCTTTTTCTGCCAACCCATTGCGGATCGAACCAGCGATGAAGACATCGTGGTTGGCATCGATCAAAGACTGCTTCTTTTTACTGATCGCCTTGATGCACGTGTACGCTTTGGCCAGCGGCACGTCCCCGAGGCGGTTGAGAATCCGCATCACCTGTTCTTGGTAGACCATGATCGAGTTGGTCTCTTCCAAGATCTCTTTCAAGACCGGGTGTTTGTACTCCGGTTGTTGCCGACCGTGTTTGATGTTGACGTAGTCGTCGACCATCCCGCCTTCCAGCGGACCGGGGCGATACAAGGCGGCGGTCGCGATGATGTCGTTGAACGTGTCGGGCTTCATTCGCTGAAGCAGATCGCGAATGCCGCCTGATTCGAGCTGGAAGACGCCCTTGGTTTCCCCGCGTTGCAGCAGGGCATAGGAGGGTTTGTCGTCCAATGGGAACTTCAAAGGGTCAATGGTTTTGCCGGTCGTTTGCTCGACCAACTTCACCGTTCGCGACATGATTGTCAGGTTGCGAAGCCCGAGGAAATCCATCTTGAGCAACCCGGATGCTTCAACATCCACCATCGCCCATTGGGTGATCACATCCTGCTTTCCAGGCACCCGCCCCAGCGGCACATACTCGGTCAGCGGTTGGTCGGCGATGACCACCGCCGCGGCGTGCGTGCCAACGTTGCGAGCCAGTCCCTCGATCTTCATCGCCAGGTCGAGCAACTCGCGGATCTCCGGGTCGCCGTCGTAGATCATCTTCAGGTCAGCGCTCTTGTCGAGCGACTTCGCGATGGTGATCTTCAGCTCGTCCGGGACCAACTCGGTGATTTGGTTGACGCGAGACAGCGGGATTCCAAGCGCACGCCCGGTGTCCTTGATGGCTGCCTTGGCTGCCAGCGTACCGAACGTTCCAATCTGGCAGACCATTTCGCTGCCGTAACGCTCTTTCACATAGTCAATGACTTCGAGTCGACGTTCCTTTTCGAAGTCGATGTCGATATCGGGTGGCTCGGTTCGAGATTCATCGAGGAATCTTTCGAACAACAAGTCATAACGCAGCGGACAAACGTGAGACATGTACAGCGCGTAGCACACGATCGCACCCACCCCGGAACCCCGAGCGGTCGCGCTGATGCCGACGTCGCGAGCGTGGTTGACGAAGTCCCACACGATCAAGAAGTACGTTGGGTAGTTGAGCTTTTCGATCACGCCCAATTCGCGATCGAGGCGGGCCATGACCTCGTCGGAAAGCTTGCCGTCGACGATGCGTTCGTCATCGCCCTCGTAACGTTCCATCAGTCCCTGTTCGCACAACTTCCGCAGGTAGTCCAGCGGCGTCAGTTCATCAGGGCAGGGGAAGCTGGGGAAAAAGTACTTGTTGAATTCGAGTTCAATGTCCACCGTGTCAGCGATCTGCTGGCTACGACCGACCGCGTCTTCCAGTCCCGGAAACTTCTCGTACATCTGTTGTGGACTGCGAAGAAAGAACTGGTCGTTCTCCATCTTCATTCGCGTGTTGTCCGTGCGGAATCGCCCGGTGTTGATGCACAACATGATGTCCTGGGCTTCCGCGTCTTCTTGATTGACGTAGTGGCAATCACTGGTCGCGACCAAAGGCAGACCCATCTTGTTGGCGATGTCCACCGCACCTTCGAGTTGGGTGCGCTGGATGTCGACATCATTGTTCATGATCTCGATGAAGTAACGATCGCCGAAGACTTTGTGAAACCAGCCCGCGATCTTCTTGGCTTCTTCTTCGTGTTCTTTGGTTTCGATTCCCTTCAGAATCGCGCGGCTGAATTCGCTGCTGACGCAACCGGACAAGCAAACGATGCCTTCGCTGTGCTTCTCGAGGATTTCTTTGTCGATTCGAGGCTTGAAGTAGAAGCCTTCTAGCGAAGCGGCCGAGGCGAGCTTGATCAGGTTTTTGAAACCGGTTCGGTTTTGTGCCAACAGAGTCAAGTGATAGCTGGCCGCTTTGCTGCTGCGGGCACCGCCTTTGTCAAACCGACTCCCCGGTGCGATGTAAGCTTCATAACCGATGATCGGATTGATGCCCGCGTCCTTCGCCTTGCGATAGAACTCAAGCGCCCCGTGCAAGTTGCCGTGGTCGGTCAACGCCAGCGCATTCATCCCGTGTTCAACGGCGCGGTTGACCAACTTGCCGATATCACCGGCCCCATCGAGCAAGCTGTAGTGGCTGTGGCAATGCAGGTGAACAAACGGTTTGGCGTCCGGCATTTCCGTCGCCGCTTCAATTTTCATTTCTGGGGCGATAATCGTATCCGACATTCAGCAAAATCCTTTTCGAGGGGGCGCGTCAGCCAACGTTTGTACCCGTTCAGGCACGAGAGAGAAACTCGCATTTTTCGATTGCCACGTTCGCCCAGTTTTGCAAGGCAATTCGCTGGCCCGGAGAGTTCGACGCCCCCCCCCCAATTTCCATCGACCCCGAGTTTGTTCCGGCTCAGGGCCTGATTCGGCCGGATCTCAACCCACCACGGCGACGGCAGGACACGGATGCCGCCGGGGCAGGGCAGGGCAGTCACCGCCGTGGCTTTCATTCTCTGCGGAAATGCTAAACTGATGCCATTCATTTTCTGCCTTCCCGAGACACGCCACGATGCCAATCATGTCGAATCTGACTATCGGACGGACTGCTTCGCGAACGTGGCGGGGCAGGGTGGCTGCAGGGGTGGCCCTGGGATGCTGGTTGACGGTTCTGGGGGCCATCCCGATTGGAGCCCGTGATTCAGGTTGCTCCGCTGCGGAACCTGCGTCGGTCGAGGAATCGACGGCCGATGACGCACGCCAGTTGAATCTGCCGGAGACACCGTTCAACTACAGCGACATCGATTGGCCAGAACATTTTCGGTCCGCGGTGGAACGCTTTGACAACACGCCGGCCGACAATCCGATGACGGATGACGGCGCGACGCTGGGGCGAGTCCTGTTTTACGACAAAACCCTGTCGGCCAATGCCACCGTCTCGTGCGCCTCGTGCCACAAACAAGAATTGTCCTTCACCGATGATGAACCACTGAGCGTTGGATTCGACGGCCAGAAAGTGCCTCGCAACTCGATGAGCCTCGTCAATGCTCGCTTCTATCAACGCGGACGATTCTTTTGGGATGAACGCGCCCGCACATTGGAACAACAGGTCTTGATGCCGATTGAGAACCCAATCGAAATGGGACATGACCTGGACCTGTTGATCCCACAGTTGGCAGGGGATCCGATCTACCCACCGCTGTTCGCCAAAGCGTTTGGATCACCGGAGGTCACCGTGGATCGGGTCGCCAAGGCTTTGGCCCAGTTCGTGCGTTCAATCGTCTCGTTTCAATCTCGCTATGACATCGGGGTTGCGCAAGCCGGATCCTACCGCCGACCGTTTCCAAATTTCACTGAGCAGGAAAACTTGGGCAAGCAGGTGTTCCTGTTCCGAGGGAACTGTGCCTCGTGTCACATGAGCAACGCGTTGCCGTTCAACCCGCACCGTCCAGACGAACCTTACGACTCCTCCAAACGACCGGCTCGCCAAGCGGCGTTCTTCACGATGACAACTCCCGCCGTCAACGGAGTGGACGCCGACACAGAAGACGTCGATTTGGGAGTCGCAGCGATCAGCAACGCCCCAATGGATCGCGGACGTTTCAAGTCGCCGTCTCTGAGGAACGTGGAGCTGACCGGACCGTTCATGCACGACGGGCGATTCCGCACGCTGGATGAGGTGGTCGAACACTACAACTGGAGCATCAAGCCGCACCCGAACCTGGACGGACGTCTGGATGACTTCGCCGCCAACGGGATGGCGCTGCCGGAAGTCCCCAAGGTCGCGCTGGTGGCGTTCTTGAAAACGCTGACTGACCGCACGATTTTGACCGAGGAGAAATGGAGCGATCCCTTTGTGCAGGCTTCTGGCAAGTAGCGGTCGTGCGGCTTTGAGACGCCGTTTTTTCGCGGGTTGTTGGTGATAGCAGGTTCTGCCCCCCCCGAGGCGTCCTCGGATCGACAACAAAACATGTTGCAAGGATTCCACTGGAGGTGGAGTTTTTACAACGTTGGCTCGGTGGTGGCGTCGGCAACTCGGCGTCTCTGTTTTTGTAAGTGCCTTGTTGAAGGTGACTTGCGGTGAAAGTCCTGCTGGCCGTGCCGTCCGCGGCGCAAAGTCTGCATTCCGTTTCCGGTTCGACCACGGATGTCTTTCGACTTGTTCCCCAGTGTTTCTGCATGCACGTTGTTCAGCTCACCGAACTTGCTTCCGTCCTGTCCTACCATGGGCCAGCGATGCTGTTGCAACGCAGTCCCATTTCACCTGAAGCGATCGCGGGGTACTGGACTGCCTCGCGAAACCGTTTGGATCTATGGCATCAAGTCATGGCGAGATTCAATCGTGTGAAAGCGACAGGCGACTTCTACCGCATGCGTTGCTGGTGGACCGAGCACATGGGCGTGTTGGAAGAGATCTTGGCCAGCGAAGCATTGACACGTGTGGTGGCAGCGATCGGGGACGGCATCGATCGCCGAAACGGCACCGATGAGTGTTCGCCGATCACGCAAGCCATTCATCTGTCGCATCTGGAAGCTCGCAACCGCGTTCAGTGGGCAATCCTGGATCGTCGTGGTTGCAGTGTCACCGACGCGGTGCGACTGAATCGTCTGCGGCGAGTGACGGAACGTTGGATCGATGTCCTGGTCGGCAGCATCGCTGCCCATGATTCGGAATTGACCCGCTATGGCATGGATCTCACACGGACCCAGTCACACGCCAATGCGGCTCGGGAATGCGGCACGGCACCCACCCATGAAACAGTCGCCTGGTTGACCCGAGCGGCGATGAAGGAAGGATTCCAGAAGCACGTGGCCGAGCAACCCTCGCTCCCGGCTGCGAATCAGGCGGTCGCGGACAGCGTGATGATGATGATGCGTGCCGATCTATTCGACAGTGTTGGTGTGTTGAAGTCGTTGTGGATGCACCGGATTGAAAGCAAAGTGGAGCAGACCGATCAGATGATCGCGGAGTTTTTGCGTCCCGATGTCAACGAATCCACGACGGTCAACGCGTATGAGCAAATGCACGCGACCGCGATGGCTCACTGGTTTCGCTAGTTCGACGGCGCGACGCTGGACAGCTAAGCAGGAACGATGGGGTTGAATCCCGTGAGCCGTTTGGGCGTTCGCCCCGGTTATGCGCGGGAACCGTGGCGAACGCCAAACGGCTCACATATCCGACGACGTCTGCGTGCCTGCTTACAACGGGGCTAGTGAGTCCAGCTGAGACTGCGAACTCAGAAGTCGTCGGCGTCCAGGACTTCTTTATTGTTGCGACTGCCGATGGCGTGTCGGACATCTTCGTTCAGCGAATCGGATGTGAATCGAACGGAGCCGTCGCACATCAACAAATGCAACCCGCCTGGATGGTAACTTCCAAGTGACATTTGCAAGTCATCTTTGGAGACGTCTCGCAAGTTGAACCCTTGGCGGAGTGAGCACAAGGCTTCTGAGAAATCCTGGCCGTTCAGGGCGTCGAAATCTTCGTGATAGAGCATGAAGTGGTCGCAGACTCCGCACTCGTGATGATCGATGTATCTCGTTTCGCCAACCATCAGGGTGTTGCTGAGTCCATCCAGAATGCCGGCAAAGTTGATCGGCTTCTGATCGGGGCGGTTGTCGCAAACATCTCCGGCCGACGTGATGTGGCAGAAATCAGTGGCCCGGAACACGCCGTTGCCACGATCGAAACCGGTGGTTCCGAAGATCGAATGATTGTTCCAGTTCACATCGCTGCCCCCGTTGCCAAGGTAGGTGTTGCGAACCCGACCGTCGATCTTGTCGGTCGGTTGACTCAGTGCTGTGGGTCCAAGCTGAGACGGGCAACGAAACACCATCACGGGCGCCGTCGCGAGTTGCCTGAACCGGACACTTTCGGGCAATCCACCCGTGGCACCCCCGCGTTCGCCATAGGGAACAATTTCGGCGAGCTGAGTTTGTTCGAGAAATGCGAGGATGTCAGTGGTCCAGCTTGGCCCCCAACCGCCTTTGGCACCCCAGGGCAAGGTTCGATAGACCGATTCGTAATTGTGAAGCGCCAGCCCAATGTTTTTGAGGTTGTTGCTGCACTGAACCTTGCGTGCCGCTTCACGGGCGGCCTGCACAGCGGGCAAAAGCAGCCCGACCAAGATGGCGATGATCGCGATCACGACCAGCAGTTCCACCAGCGTGAATGCCTCACGAATGGGGCGATTCCAGCTCAGATTGCGTCCACGGTCTGTGCGCAGACACAATTTTCCCCCATGGAGGCGGCGGGCGAGGATTGGGGCAGGGCAGGGCATGCGGCCATTTTCACTCAAACCCCTCGCTGGGAAAAGGATGAATTATCAAAAAAAGGCGGCGTGTTGGTTTCCCATCACGCCGCCTTTGGATTGATTATCAGACGTTCCCGCCAATTCGACTGCTGCTTGCGTCCCGTTCCTTCGGTCTCGGAATCACCCTGGAGTGACCAAAGGGCGAGTCGCAATGCGAACAGTCAGGGTCACATCAACGCAGTGGCAAGGAGAACTCGTTGCCACCGGGGCCGCTGCGGCGGCTGATCCGCTCGTTGCGAGCGTTCATGTAGTGCGTCGCCTCTTCGGCAACCAAAATGGTGTCGCCGCTGCGGACTTCGGTGCGGAAGCGATGGTGCCCGCCCTCGGCTGCCTTGGCAACGATTTTCATGCGAACTTCTTCGCCCGCGTCGATCCGAGCGATGGGATTGATCAGCACCTGACCGGTGATGACCTTTCCATCGTTGCCCAGCAACTGCTGAGGTTCGATGCCGTGGCTGAACTGAGCGATCGCACGCACGTCGGTGGCCGGTTTGCTGCCACGGTTGCGAATCACAATTTGATAGGTGACGTCTTGCCCAACCGGAGCGGGTGCGGACGGGTCTTCGATCGACAGAACCAAGTCAGCGATGGCTTCCACGTTGGTCGTCAAGGCGACGCCGGTTTGCCCCGCCGCACTGCCTTTGCACTTGAACGTGAATTCATGTTGCCCGGTGGCGTCGAGACGGCACTGGAACTGATAGTTGCGACGAGCACCTGGGGTCAACGAGGCGATTTTCCAGCGCAGTTGGTTGTCGATCAACGACGCGCCTTCCATGCCACCGATGTAGGTGACGCCCATTGGCAAGGTGAGAGTTGCCAAGACATCGTCACTGGCGGTGGTGCCATGGTTGGTCAGTTCCAATTGGTACATCGCATCCGTGTTTTGATACTTGAGTTCCGGACCCGTCAAAACGGCTTCCAGATCAGCCGCCAAAACGCGAACGTTTTTGTCAGCTTCGGCCTTCAATTCCAGATCTCCGCTGGCCAACCCGTGAATCTTCAGGTCCCCCAAATCTTGCGCGGTCAACTCAACTTCGAATTGAGCTTCTTTGCCCGATGGGATGTCGCCGATGCGTTGGCTTTGCGGCGTGCTGGATTCAGGTGACAATGTGAACACAACGTTGGGTGCCACTCCGTCGCCGGGATTCAACACTCGGATGGTGTAAGTCTTCGATTGGCCATAGATGACTTCATCGGGACCATCGATGGTGAGCGCGAGTTCTGGTTCTTGGACTTCGACCTGCATGCGTTCCTGTTGTGGAGCAATGGTCCAGTCGACGTTCAGGTCGTGGGTCCCGCTGCGAGCGGCTTTCAGGCGAACAAGCATGCGTTCGGACTGGCCGGCTGCCAGGTGTTCGATTCGCCAGTTCAGCTGACGAACACTGTTTTCAGTCGATCCTGCCACGTCGCCACGACTGGCTTGTTGGCCCACCACATCGGCCCAATCCGGGATGTAGGCGCGAATGACCAGACCTTCGGCGTCAACGTTGCCACGATTCTCGACACGAATTTCGTAGGGATGCGTTTGGCGGATCATGACCTTCTTAGGGCCGGCCGTGATGACCCGGATTCCGGGCAGCTCACTGGACGTCGACGACGCTGGCACGGCCTTGGCCGACTGGACAGCCGGAGCCGGCGTTGTTCCACGCATCGTGTTGGGGTAATCGGGGTGGTTCGGGCCAGCGTTGGCGGCTGGGCCGGAAATCGATCGTGCCGGCACCGACGATTGAGCCTGGAACGGATCACGCGGTTGGAACTGATCGTGGGAAACACCGTTGGAGTTGTGCCATGCCGACTGTGGTTGACCCAAGGCGGATTCAGCCGTTTGATCTGCGGCACCGACAGGCAAGCGATCGCTGATGGGACGCAACGCAATGTCGGTTGCTCCGCTGGCGGAAAGCGAGCCAGATGGTCGGGTGTCAGCTCGGCCACCACCAAAGGTTTGCATCTTGGTGGGTGCTTCGCTGGGGACTGCCACTGGCTGGCGTGGAGGCTCTGGACGCGAGTTGGCAGCCACGAAGGAATCGTTGGGTTGCGTTGCTGCAGGTGCCTGACGAGCTTCTCCCAGCGTGATCGATGACGACGCCGTCTTGGCAGGTGTCGCGATCGGTGCAGGCACGGCCGGCGCGGGAGCTTGGATCGGTGCCAGAGCGACGCTCTGGGGTGGGACCAGTTGGCTGATCCGTTGCGGAGCCGGTGCCGGGGTTGTCACCGGTTGGCTTTGAGCAATGGTTTCAGGTGGTTTGGCCGCTGCGGGTGCTTGGACGGGTTTTGCCGGTGCGACAGGTGCCGGCTTGGCAACCGGTGCTGTTTGGGCGATCGCCGCCGGGGCCGGAGCAGGAGCCGGTTTTGAGGCCACCTTGGGTGCTTCCTTCTCAACCGGTGCCGCCGGCTTGGCGACTGGTTTTGGCTGGGGCTTGGGTTCTGCCTTGGCGACATCGACCGAAGGGGTTTTGGTCGGAACGGGTTTCGGTTCCGTCTTGGCAACGACGGCCGGTTGGCGACGTCGTGACGATTCGGTGGAAGACAATTCTTCCATCGTGGGTTCTGTTTCAACCTTCAGGATTCGGCGTGAAACCTTCGGGATGATTTCGACCGGTTCGGTTCTGACAGGTGAAATCGCAATGGGCGTGCTGCGGACGACTGGGACGGGAGTCGATTTGCTTTCCACGCGAATCGGTGTCGAGGGAGCGGTACGCGTGATCGAGGTTTCCATCTTGGGTGGCTGCGGCACCCGCGAGGTTGGTTGCGAACTCGGCTGCTGAGCCACACGCGAAGTCGCGTTGGGGTCACGCAAAGGTGCCGGTCCACTGCTGTTGCTTGGAGCGGTGCTGGTGGCCTGACTGCGGTGCGTCGGAATGCCGCTCCAATCAACGTTGCGGTCATTGTTGACCGGGGTCGCGGTGCGACCGCTGTTGCTGGAACTGGAGGACGACGAGCCGCTGCCGCCGAACAGATTGCCAAGCAATCCGTTGCTGGACGAACGCGTGGACGTCTGAGATCCAGAGCCAAAGGCACTGAACAGACCGCCACGGGATGTCCCGCGTCCGCTGAGCTGTTTCCCGACAACCTGTTGGATCTCAGAGTTCTCGGTGGTTTCTTGGGCTGCGACGCGATTTGCCTCCGAGGAGGTCCATGGCGTCGGGCCGACGTTGAAGGACGCCGCGAACATCGCTGCGGCCATGATGACCGGCAAGCGACGGCGTGGTGACGCCAATTGCGTGATGAGTTGACAAAGACCGCGCGACATTTTTGTACTCGTCTCGTGACACGAAAGGGTGATTCGATCGTGGTATCGGCTGTTTGGGTATTCCGTGCTGAATGAATTTGAACGACGATGACGGTTTGGACGAAAATTCGGCCTGTGTCATTTATGACGACGGGCGGTTTGATCCCCCCAAAGAAGCACCGGTCGCGATCGGTGTTTCGAGCTTTGCCACCCTTTCGAGCGATGGAGTTTCATGTCTCGACGCGAAAAAATTGAAGCCATGTTGGCGGACGATCCCACCGACACGTTCTTGCGATATTCCTTGGCGATGGAACATCGATCCGAAGGCGAGCATGAAACGAGTTTGGTGAAACTGCGAGAGTTGTTCACCGACACCCCGCCTTACGTTCCCGCGTTTTTCATGGCCGCGCAGCAGTTGGTTGATCTCGGACGGGTCGACGAGGCTCGCGCGATTCTGCGTGACGGAATCGAACAGGCGCGAGCGCAAAACGATTCTCACGCCGCCGCCGAGATGAGCGAATTGCTCTCCTCGATTGGAATGCTGGGCGAAGACGACGACCTTTGAGATCGTGTGTTTCCTCCGGCGGGAAGAGGTCGTGAGGCTTTTGCTCGTTCCCAGGCAGAGCCTGGGAACGCAATGCACGGCAGGCTCCGCCTGCTGAGACAGAATCCGGAGGCGGAGCCTCCAAGACAGTGTGTTCCCAGGCAGAGCCTGGGAACAAGTGTCGTGCTGGCAATGCCCTGAAGAACCCCGCCCGCGAGACGCGGGAGGGGGCGGAAAGCGAGCGTTCAGCGAGATTTCCGGGGGAAGGCAATCCGCGCCGCCTCCCCATGCCCAGCTCTCACCCTCGCGTGCGCCTGTATGGCATCGCTGGACCTCCCCCAAAACTTCGTTTCGGGAGAGGTGCACCGGGTGGAAAACCGCTGACGAACGGCATCCCGTCGCAGCATGGCCTCTGGGGGAGAACGGACTTGGAAGTCCGCCCTGCGGTCACCCAACCCAAGCATTCGCCGTGGTCACGAACGACCGCCGCGGCGAGATGCTTTGCCGCGGCCTTTCTTCACGCCGCCAGGTCTTGTGCTGGGTTTCTTGCCAGCGGTTCGTTTGCGGATGATGTCCGGGTTGGATCCGCGTTCGGCTTTGGCGCGGGACGCTTTGGGTGGATCGGCACCGATGATGGTGCCGGTCGAACCGCCACTCGAGGTCGTTGGCTTTTTGACTGCCTTGGAGGTCCTCGGGGCGGTCGCTTTGACCCGCGTGTCGGTTGAGCGACTCTTTTTGACGGCCTTTCGGACGCCCTTGGTTGCGGGGCGAGCCCCGGTTCCTTGGGACGCGACATTGCGGTTGGCACCACCGGGGCGTCGTTTGATCGACTGCTTCGAATTGGGGCGGACTGGTGGGGCCGCTTGTTCCGCCTTTTCGGCCGCGTCGATGCTGCGACGCAACTTGTCGACTTCGTCTCGTGTGAGTTTGCGATAGGCACCACGAGGCACGTCGCCCAATTTCAAAGGGCCGATTGCGACACGTCGGAGTTGTTGAACCTTGTGGCCGAGTCGAGCCAGAATCCGACGGATTTCGCGGTTCTTGCCTTCTTTCAGCCGAATTTCCATCTCGGTGGCTTTGGAGCGAGCCTTGATGATCTTGGCACCGTCGACTTGGACAAAGCCTTCGGCAATGTACATGCCTTCCCGCATCTTCTTCATCGTTTCACCGCGGACCTCGCCCGCAACGATGACCCGGTAGACCTTTTGAATCCCAAATTTGGGGTGAGCGAGTTTTTGGGCCAAGTCACCATCGTTGGTCAGCAAGATCAGGCCTTCACTGGACAAATCCAGGCGGCCGACGGGGAAGACGCGTTCGGTCGGCGGCACCAAGTCGATCACCCGAGGGCGACCGCGGGGGTCTCGGTTGGTGGTCACAATGCCAACGGGTTTGTTGACGACGTAATACACCAGCTTTTGGGGACGCAGGTAGTTCCCATCGACACGTACTTTTTGGACGTTCGGGTCGACGGTGGTTCCCAATTCCGTGATCGTTTCGTCGTCCACATCCACGCGTCCTTCACGAATCAATTCTTCGCATTGCCTCCGGCTGCCAAAGCCAGCGGACGCGAGCAATTGGTTGATTCGTTTTGCCGAGGACGTCGACTGGTCTTTGGAAGAAGACGAGGGACGTTTGGATTTGGAGGACGAGGGTTGGCGTGGCATGAGAGGGCGAGCAAAAGAAAAGGTAGGGCTGGCAGGACTTGAACCCGCGACCTAGGAATTATGAGTTCCCAGCTCTAACCAACTGAGCTACAGCCCCGAAATGCGAGATTCGCAGGGGCAAATGATAGCTGCCCACCCGGGTTTATGACAGTGATGAAGTTCCGAGTCGGGGATGAAGTCGAGGTGTTCCCCGCGGCCAGCGACCTCCATTTCCTGCCCCGATTGGGCTTTCAGATCCGAAACCGTCGGTTCAGGCTTGCTCGCTCGCCGAAGCCAGTTCGGCAGATTGCAGCTGGGGACAGACCCGATGCAGCACGTCGGCGAGCAATTCGATGTCGTGGTCTCGGTGGGCGGAGGTGATCGAAACTCGCAAACGTGATTGTCCTGCCGGGACCGTGGGGGGCCGGATGGCGGGGACAAAGAACCCGTTTTCACGCATCGCTTCGCTGCACCGGATGGTTTCGGCTTCGTCGCCGATGACCAAGGGGATGATCGGAATTCCCGCTTCGACACCACTGGTCTCTCGATTCATGCGGCGGCGAAACAGTCGCGACATGTGGGCGAGCCGGTCGCGACGATCTTGCCACAGCGGCAACCGCTGAATCACGCGATGAGCGCCTTCGGCGACGACCGGCGACAACGCGGTGCTGAAGATCAACGATCGACAGGCGTTGACCAACAAGTCAATCACGACTTGGGGGCCCGCGACAAACCCACCTTGGTGGCCGACCGCTTTGCTGAGCGTTCCAATTCGAACACTCACGCGGTCGGAAACACTAAACGCGTCGCAGAGACCGCCGCCGCGTGATCCCAGCACGCCGGTCCCATGAGCTTCGTCGACAATCAAGTGAGCACCAAAACGCTCCGCCAAATCCACCAGCTGCGGCAACGGTGCCACGTCCCCATCCATGCTGAAGACACCATCGGTGACGATCCAGATCAAACCGCCTTTGCCGGCGCGATCGCTCAACACGTGTTCGACAAAGTCTAAGTCACGGTGGGGATAGATCACCCGCTCGGCCTTGGACAGACGACAGCCATCGATCAAGGAGGCATGATTGAGTTCATCGCTGAGAATCAAGTCGCCTTCGCTTGGCAAGGTTGCCAAGGTTCCCGAGCAGGCCGCGTAGCCGGAGGGGAACACCACCGCCGATTCGGTTTGTTCGAGTTCAGCGATGCTGCGAGAGAGCGCTTCGTGCCGTGGTGTCCAGCCACAAACCAACGCGCTGGCGGAAGCACCGTGGGTTGCATAAGCGGCTTGCAAATCGCAGCCACGTGTTTCGTCGGCAATGACACCGAGGTAATCGTTGCCGCCAAAGTTCATCAGCCGACGTCCATCCGCTTCGACGACGTGAACGCCTTCGACCTTTCGGCTGTGCAGCTTACGCGTGCGACCCTCTTGGGCGAAGGATTTCAAACGATCGTGAAGCGGTTGAAGTGACATCGGTGGATTCCTGTCGGAAGATACGTCCTATTGCGCCAACAGATATTGGAGCAGATTGAAGACGTACTTTTCAGCTCGCACTGGCGGATCGTTGCCTTTTGTGGGCAGATTTTTTAGCAGCGGCTGAACGTTCCAGTCGAGGGCTTGGCGGTGGTTGTCGATCAGGTTGAGCGCCGTCATCGCGACAAAGTGCCCTTCCTGGTTGACGTCGGCAAGCTGAATCAAGATCTGCTTCGCCTGCGTTCGTTGCGAATCGCTTCCGGCAACCAACAACCCTTCGCTAGCGGCTGCTCGAACGATGGGCGATTCGTCCTTCCGCGCGATCGGCTCGAGCGACTCCAACGCGACGGCCAGTTTGTCCGCGTCAAGCTTTTGATTCGGTGAGAGGATCGCAAGCGTCAATCCGCGAACACCCCAGTAACGATCCAAACTGGACTTGCTGGCGCAGAGCGTTTGCAGTTCTTGCAGCTTCGCAGTGTCCAGGTCGTTCCAGGACGTGGTCGTGTCCCAGGCGATCTCGACCAGGTGGTTCCAATCCAAACCGCTGGATCGAGCCCACTGAAAAGGTGGTTGTTTGCCGGCCATGCGATGCATTTCTGCTTCTGGGATCACACCCAAGTCCGTTGTGGTTTTCATCCATTGGCGAACGGCACCCCGCATGGTGTCCAGCTGTTGGGCATGCGCCGGGTCGGAGACCAAGTTGTTGATCTCGTCTGGGTCCGCTTCCAAGTCGAACAGTTCTTCCAACGGTTTGACCTGCCAAACTTTGGATTGAATTTCGTTCAGTTCCCCGTCATCGAACATCTTCTTCCAAACCAAGGTCGTCGGCGTTTGGAACATGTAATCGATGTAAGCGAAGTAAATTCGCTCCGGATGAAAGTGGCGGATGTAGACATAGCGGCCATCGGTGCAACTGCGGACCATGTCGACTCGTTCGTCCATCCGGCCGCGATAGCCAAACAGGTATTCTTTCGATTCACCATTCAGCGGGCCAGCAAAGGGAACACCTTGCATCGTGGTCGGCAGCTTCGCACCGGCCAAGCTGATTGCGGTGGGGCCCATGTCAACGAAGCTCACCAACCGGTCGGTGATTCCACCAGCCTGGTAGTCGGCGGGCGCGAGCTGCTTGTACTTCTCGGGGACATGCAACAGGAATGGCACGTGCAAACCCGAGTTGTACGGCCAACGCTTGCTGCGTGGCATGCCGCTGCCGTGGTCGCCGTAATAGAAGACGATTGTCGAATCGGACAAACCATCTTCCTCGAGGTGCCGGAGGATCTTGCCGCACTGCGCGTCCATCTCGGTCAGACGATCGTAGTACTGGGCCCAGTCACGACGGACTTTGGGAACGTTCGGTTGATACGCGGGCACAGGGGCTTGGTCGGGATCATGAACCAATTTGTGCTCGTTGCGGATCTTGCTCTCGTGGCTGATCGTGAAATTGAAGACCGCGAAAAACGGTTGGTCTTTCTTCTCGCGGTTGCGGAAATGGGCTTTGCCACTGGACTCATTCCAGCTCTTGACCGCGGCCTGACCGGCGAAGTTGTAATCGGTCTTGGAGTTGTTGGTGCAGTAGTACCCAGCCTTCCGCAGGGCGGTGGGGTAGTACTCGAAATCCAGGGGCATGCGGACGCCGCTTCGCATGTGTTCGCCGCCCAGGCTGGTCGCGTACATGCCTGAGATCAACGTGGTGCGTGCTGGTGCACACACGGGGGCGTTGGACCAACATTTGGTGTAGCGAAGCGAGTGAGTTGCCAGCTTGTCCAGGTTCGGCGTGTCGGCATAGTCGTCACCGTAGCAGCCCAGCTGCGGCCCGTTGTCTTCACTGGTCAGCCACAGGATGTTCGGCGGAGGCAACGTGTCAGAATCGGCGGCGGAGACGCCCGCCAGCAACGCAGGGGAGAGGAACCAACAGCCGACCCAAGCGGCGGCAATCCAAGATTTCAGCATGAGGGGGATCTTTGAAGGAGGCGGGAGATTGTGGGGAAACAACCCGTGGCCTCACATCCTAACCGAACACGAATCAGGGTGTTGTGCTCGAATCATTTGCGGAGTTGGCTTTTGCCGAGGGCATTTTAGGCGTCAGAAAACGTCCCAGTGGCGATGCCAGCAGGGCCGGCAACAACAACACATCGCCGATCAAAGCGGCCAGCAGCAACCCGAACATCATGAAGGCGAAACGCTGGGTCGGCTGGAAATCAGACAACCCATAAACGAGAGGCGAAATGGCGCACACTGCGGTTGTTTGCCACATCGCTGGCCCGCACTTGTGAAGGGCAGCGAGGGACGCTTCGGTTCGCGCCTTTCCCTTGCGAGACTGACTTTGGAACTTGGTCAAAAAGTGAATCGTTCCATCAACGGCAATTCCCAACGCAACGCTGGCGGTCATCACCGATCCAATGTCCAGTGGTGTTTCAAGCAACCCCATCGTTCCAAACAAAGTGATCGTTGGGAACAGGTTGGGGAACATCGCGACCAACCCACCAACGAAGCTGCGTAGCAACAACATCATGATGATCGCAACGATTCCAAACGCCGCTAGGAAGCTGCGGAACAAATCCTGCAGCAACACATCTTGCGATTCCGTGGTCATTGGCACGCCACCGGTGAACTGCGGCGAGATGCCTTGGCCAGCTTCCTCCAAAATCGGAATCACTTCTGCCTGCACCCGTTGAAACTCGGTGCGGTAATCGATTGCCTCGTCAAACGGGAATCGAAAACTGATCCGCCAAAGCTGATTGCCGTTGTCGTCGATCGCGATGTAGCCCGCGTCCTGCAACGGGGAATCGGGATCTTCCAACTGCTTGCGGATGTTCGCTTCCAAAACCGTGGACCGAATCGAACGGCTCTTCTTGGACGGTGGGCTCGGCAAAAACGATCGCGCCGAAAACACACCCCCGACCAACTCAGTGGACCGAAGGTGATCATCGACGTCTCGGACCAAACGAAACCGGTCGATGGGGTCCGGCATGGAAGCGGGCGGGAACTGAACGACCACCTCGGCATTGATGGTTGGTCCGATGTGTTCTTCAAACCAAGCGTAGTCGGTCCGAATGCGACTGTTCTCGGGGAACATTCGCGGGATGTTGACCGACGTGGTCAGTTGTGGCAAACCCGATGCGGCAACGGCGGTGATGATCGTGAAAAACGTGACGACAATGATCGGGTATCGCATGAACTGCGCCGCGAAGGCTTCCCATGCGTGCCCGATTTGTGAACGCCAATGTTCGACCGGCAACGGATCATCTTCGGTTTCGCTGTTCTCCGTCTTCCTGGCCTTGGCCAAGGCCGCACGGTGTTTGGCGCGGTGTCGCTTGCCGTGCCACTGCATTGCACCGGGCAGCAGCAGCAACAACAGCAACAAGGTTCCAAACACAGATCCCGCGGCGATGAACCCGAAGGCGCTGACGGGAACCAAGCGAACCAACCCCAGTGATCCCAGGCCGATGATTGTGGTGGTCGCGGCCAACCAGCACGGCAAGATTCCTGCCTGCATGGCTTGGCGGGTTGCCGCGGTCGGATCGATGGTCGGATCACTGCACATCGCGTCGCGGTAATAGTTGCACAGGTGAATTCCTGCACTGGCGGTCAATACAAACACCAGTGGCGGCAACACGATCAGAATTGCATTCATTTCGATGCCGGAATACAGCACCATCGCGAGCGACATGCCTTGCCCGATCACCGCGACGATGATGATGATCGCCGTCAGCACAATCGACCGCAGACAGAACACACAAATCAGAGCCCCCACGATGACCGAAGGCAACGTGAAACGGTCGATCGAGCCCTGGGCTTCCGCATCCACCAACGCACCATCCGTGGGCGGCCCAGCGGTGTAGATCTGGTCTTCGGGGACACCGATGGTGTCCGAGACAATTTGCCGAACTTCGGCCAACACATCTTGGCGATTGAGGTTCCCCTGTTCAGTGAAGGTGGCCAAGACGATGGTTTGTTCGCCGTCTTCGCCAATCAGGGATCCTTTCAATCTCGCTCGTGTGGCGCGATCTGAAAAACTGGTCGGCGGGCTGGTCAGGACATCGTAGACCCGCTGCCCGGAACTGACGCCGGCTAAATGGGCGGGGCGATCTGGGGTCGCTTGGGTCAGTGGCAGCAAGGCTTCCGCGGCGGCGTCGACTTGTTCCGAACCGATCGTCGCTTCGTCCCAACCAATCATCAGGACGTCTTGGCCCTGAAACAATTTTGAAAAGTCGTCGTATTGTTTGCGGACCGGCATGTCCTCGGGCAACCACAGCGCCGGTGCGTTGTACATCGTCGACAATGCCCGCGTCGAATCACGCGCCGCCAGCGGTCCGAGAATGCAAACTGCCAAAAGGCCGATGCAGAATCGCACGCGATAGGTTGTCGCTTGGTCACCCAGGGATTTCAAAGGCATGTTGTGATGGTCGATCAGTTCGAAACAGAATGAGAACCGAGCCTATCGAAATCGACCTTCGCTGGCGACTCGTAATCACTCGCGAGCGCCGCATCCCGGGACAGAACGAACGCGAGGGAGCATTTCAATCGGATCGTTCGTCAAACTTTCGCAACCTGGCCCCTTGGCAACTTCCAGCAGGAGGGAACATTGCCAAGCGAGAAGTCCGTCGACGCCCATCACGTGAGGACCAAGACCGACGCATCAGCCCTTGGGGGAGGGTTGGTTGGACTCCGCCCGTGTCGGCGGTTTGTGGACCTTCAACACGGGAGTGTCCTCTGTCACAACGATCCCCTCGGGACGGCTAGGCGTGGTGACCTGGTCGTCTCGCAGCGCAGTTTCGCCTGAGACAGATTGCCCAGGATCAAACGCGGGCTTTCCCAGGTGGGCGTGCCTTGGTTTGAAGACCTTTCCAAGTGGCCCAGCCAACAAAGCGGGCAACAAGATCAAGTCACCGATCAAGGCGGCTGCCAACATCACCAACATCAACGTTCCAAAACGCTGCGTGGGGGTGAAGGTGGACATCGCAAAGATGAACAAACCCAATCCACCAACGATGGTGGTTTGCGTCATGGCGGGGCCAACGCGGCGGTAGGTTTCGATGACCGCTTCTTTTCTCGACTTGCCTTCTTCGAGGAACTGTCGGAACCAAGTCAGGAAGTGGATCGTGTCGTCAACCGCGACTCCCATCGCGACGCTGGCGGTCATCATCGTTCCGATGTCGACTGCCGTTCGCATGTGTCCCATGATGCCGAACACCAACAGCACCGGGAACACGTTGGGGATCATCGAAACTGCGCCGGCCGCAAAGCCTGCCCGCAGATTGCTAGGAGCCAACCAATTTGCAGGGAAGGAACCTGGGTTCAGCAACACGATCATCACCAAACCAATCAGCACAAACGCGAGCAAGATCGATTCGACCAAACTGCCCAACAGGGTCCGCTGGGCTTTGTAGACCACAGGCACAACACCCGTGTAGATCACCTGAGGCGTGGCGGGTTCGTCGAGCTCGAAAACCGGCAAACGATCGGGCAGCCCGTCTGCGACTTTCTCGAGTGTCAGAATGTGCTTGGGGATCGGCCGTGAAATCACTTCCATGGCGGAGATCAATCGGGGCGCACCGGCGGCGATCGACGGCGTGGGTTTCTCAACCGCGGCCGGTGTGGCCGTCGAAGATTGGAATCGCAGTCCCGCCAGATCGATGACCACGTCTGCGGCCGCGATTCGCCGATCCCAGTTCTCGTCTGAGGGTTTCGCGATCGCGTCAGTTGCTTCAGGATCAATCCAGCTTTGCCGGATGCGTTCGTTGCCCAGCAGTTCCCGCAACGTGGCCAGGAACACGGCTTGCTGATCGACAATGCGTTCGCCGCTTGCTTCGTCCGTCCTCACCAGGATCGCGCTGTCCAGGTCCAAAATGTTTTGGGCACCGAGGACCAGAACCTTGGCCTTGGGAATTTGCGTTCCGTCGGGTTGTTGCAACTCACGCAGCAATTTCGCTCGCACACGGTAGGCTTGCACAACTGGATCGACCGCGTCTTTCAGTTCGTTGATGAACAACCCGTAATCGACATCCGAAAGCGCGCTCACTCGCAAGCTCAATCGCCACAGTTCGCTGTCCTTGAGCGGGCCGTTCTTTTCCACTTTGACGTAATCGCTTCGGAGAAGCTCGTCACGTGAATCGTTCAAGCGGCTGTTGAATTGTGACCGCGTGTTGCTCCATCCATTGCTGACGTCCGGAAGGGGCGCGATGAAGGTGTCCATGCTGGACGCTTGGCCGACCTTGGCGATGCCTTCTTCCCCGAGCGAGCGAGTGACCACCTTGCGGATTCGAGCAACCGCTTCAATGCGTTCCAACAAGCTCAGCGAAATCGGGTCGGACAAACGATCTTGGTCCTCGATTTCTTCTTCGGTTGTCGCCACCGCCAAACGCTCTGGGCGTTGGATTTCAGGTGGCATGCGAACCACGATCTCCATTGGCACCAAGTTCCCAAAGTGATCTTCCAACCAAGCGTAATCGCGAAGGATACGGGCCTGGGGATCGAACAGCTTCAGCAACTGCACCGAGGTCGTGATCTTGAACAGTCCCAGCGACGCAACCGCGAGTCCGACGATGCAACCGACACTGACCAAAGCATGGTGGCTGGTGATCCAGCGGCCAACGCCTGCCCACCAAGCCGCCAATTCCAACTCACCCGAAACCGTCTCTTTGGCGGGTTGGGGTTTGGCTGCCGAGGCCTTGCCGGTTGACTCCGCTTGGCCTTTGGCAGCGGCCAAGCGTTTGCGTTCTTCGGATTTGTCTTGGCCAAACTGGGGCGAAAACGTTTCCAGTGCCGCGGGAAGGTAGCTGAACAAAATGCCCAGCGTCGAAATCACACCGATCGCGGAATACAAACCGAAGTTGCTGATCGGTTTCAGATTGCTGGTGAACAGCGACGCCAAACCGATTGCGGTGGTCAGTGCCGCCAAAGAGCAGGGCAATGCCGCATGCATCAAGGCTCGTGTGGCCGCCCCACGTCGCCCGCGGAATCGGACTTCGTCGCGGTAGTAATTGATGACGTGAATCGAGCCCGACAACCCCAGCACGTAGACCAGAGATGGCATCGACATCAAAATCGCGTCAACGCGTCCGCCGGTCCAACCCACCATCGACATGCTGAGCATCGCGGCAGAACCGCCGACGACAAACAACATGATCGTGACTTTGACGCTGCGGAAGCAGAAGTACGAAAGCAACACGCCCACCAGGATGCAGTAGCCGACCAGGCGAACCAGCGTGATCGTGCCTTCTTCGTCAATGGCGATGTTGTCGATCGGAGGACCGCCCATTCGCAACGGAGGCATTCCGCCAATCGATTCCGGCGGCTCGCGATTGAACGGCGGCGGCGCACTGCTGGGCGGAAGCGGTGGCTGGATTCCGGATTGCTGAGCCAGTTGCAGCAATCGACCCTGAGGCATTCCCAACGTCCCGCGGCCGACCGCGAAGGCGAGATTGTCTTTCGCCAAATCCGTCAACGTGACCAGCAAACAAGTCAGACGTGGCGGCGGTTCCACGCCCAACGAATCGTACACGGCGTACCAAGCATCGGTTTGCGTCTGAGTGAGTGAAGTGGGAAGCTTCTCTCGTTGGCCATCCAAACGTTCGGTCACAAAGGTTTGCAGGGTTCGTTCAGCAACCTCCAGGGCATCCGCCGGCAATTCGCCTCGCTGTTCTTCGGGCAAGGCCTCGACGAACGATTCCGCCGTCCAGCCAAACTCATGCGGCACTGCGGGAGCGAACAACGTTCCGGTCAAACGCTCCATCGCTAACCGTTTGGCCACGATCGGTTTCTTGGTCACGTCCGTCAGATCGATCGGCCACAGCGGACCGCCTTCCGCGGCGAGCTCTTCCGCGATGGTGGCTCCGGTTTGAACCGTTTGAAACAGAGGCGCACACAACAACATCGGGTCGTTGTAGAACGGGTTGATTCGGTCGGCGGTGGAGGGATCGCCGAACGCGGTCACAAACTGACCCTGCAACTCGTAATTGCCGAGTGATTTCTTGACTTTGCGGACCAAGGCGGCCGGGCCGTTCATCGACTCTTCCCAGCGGAACAGCTTGCCTTCCGGCGTGATGTAGTACCAAGTGCCATCGGCGGACGCCAACCACTTTTCGCCTTGACCACCCCAGTCGGTCAGGTCTTGGCCAGGCGGCAACAATTCCAATTCCTCGCCCAGTTCTCGAGCCCGGACACGAGCTTGGACTTCGGCGAGTGACAAGGCGTTTTCGCCCCAGGCTTCTTCCGCGGCGAGTTGCTCGCGATAGTTCGCCGACTCGTGCAACAGTTTGTCTTCGAACAGTCGCAACCGTTGGTCGCCGACGTTGCATCCTTCCCAGGTCAACAGAACGAAACTTTCGCCCGCAAAGTGATCCGCGAACCAATCCAGTTCGGCGGTCTCAGGGAAGTCACTGGGCAACCAGTCTTTGACATCGTTCTCTTTGTTCTTCAGCCCCATGCGAGCAGCGCGGAACGCCGACGGCATGAAAAAGAAGAATCCCATGAGGATCAACAAAGCCACACTCAGTCCCCACGGGCCAGGCCGCTCCAGGAACGACGGCTTGGTTGAATCTGCGGTCATCGAGGATTCCGAAAGTGAGAAGAAGAGTGGTCCCGTCGGGACCGCTTCGAGTGGACAAGTGGAGGGAGCGAGTTTTTCGTGAGATTGAAACTCGTCTCAATCTCGTTTTGCCGCCAGCATCGGTCGCTGTCAACGACGCATCTGCCGCCAATGTCGGTCATCTCCATAAGCTATCGAGCGATCGGCAGAAGGTCCACGTCAATGCGATTGTCCCACGCAAACGTTTCAATTGTTGCAAGACAATTGAGAGGGTTAGAAAAACTGGGAAGTTTCTAACCCGAAACGCTTGGCGGTCTGCTGCCGATCCGCGCGAAAAGCATCAGCGACGCGTTGCCCCACCCCCACAAAACGGGCCGGATGCATTCTAATTGTTGAAACAGCCTAATCGGCTGAACACAGCGAACCAGACCGTTGGCACTGCGTTTTCATTCTCTCCCCACCCGCAACGAGGAATCCGGTTGGGGAGTCGTGGAGAACACAACCTGGCGGGGATTTGCACCGACTCGGGCGATTCGCTCGCGTTTGGCTCCTGTTTCGCTTGTGAAAGCCGTTTGTTTGCGTCTTCGCGATTCACACTTGTCTAACCGAAACCCACGAAGTGAACTGATGTCTGCATCCCTCCAGTCCCTGATTGACTCCGGAACCAAGCTGTATTTGGATTCGGTCGAGCCCTCCGAAATTGACCAGAACCTCAAGTGGGGGGCGGTTGGTGCAACCAGCAACCCCGCCATCATCTCTGGGATTGTGAAGGCCGGCGGCTTCGATGATCGAATCGACGCGCTGCTCAGCGAAGGTCTTGACGACGAATCCATCGCGTGGGCCCTGACGGACGAATTGGTCACCGATGCAGAAAAGAAATTCGCGGCCATCCATCAATCGACCGCTGGTAACGCCGGTTGGGTCAGCTTCGAGCTCGATCCCATCTTGGAAGATCCCGATCAAAACCTCTCACCCTCCGAAATCGCCACCCGCTACATCGAGCTGGGCAAGCAATGGGCGGCGGGACACACCAACCGCATGATCAAGGTTCCCGCAACCGAAGCGGGGCTGTTGGCACTGGAAGAGTTGGCTGCCGCCGGAATCACCCTGAACGTGACGTTGATGTTCACCGGGGATCAGTACCACGCGGCACGCGAAGCGGTTTGGAAAGGTGCTCAACGGGCGGCTGAATCCGGCACCCGTTCACTCGACCAATTCAAATCGGTCTACAGCATCTTCATCTCGCGAATTGATGTGTACACCCAAAAGGAATTGCCGAACCTGTCGCCAGAAGCGCAAGGCAATGTTGGCATCTTGAACGCAAAACGCATTTGGAAAGAAAACCAACTGTTCTGGGCGGACAAAAACCTGAAGCTGGAACAAGAGCTGATCTTCGCCAGCACGGGAACCAAGAGCAAAGACGACCCACCATGGAAGTACGTCGCAGCGTTGGCGGGCAGTGATATCCAAACCAACCCCCCCTCGACCAACGAAGCGGTCGACGCCAGCGGCAAACTGTTCACACGAGAAGTCGACGACATGCCATCCCAAGCGGTCCAAGACGAAATCGACGCCGCACTGGACATCAAGGCGATGCACAAGTTCTTGATGGACGAAGGCGTCGACAAATTCGTCAAGCCACAACGCGAACTGCTGGCGATCATCTCCGCGAAACGCGATGAGTTGACGAAGCAAGCCTAGCGTCTGGCCGTCTACGCAGCCCGTGCCTGCAAGTCGCGGAGCGACGGCATTTGAACAACCTTGGGGTTCAACCCAAGGTTCACTTCCCAATCAGTTGGCTGATTGAGCGAGGTGTTCGATCGCATGCTGAAGCACGTCGTCTTCGAGTTCCGTGACCAAGCGGCCATTCTCATCGGGACGAGCGGCGATGTAGGTCGGCGGCACCGACAAGTGTGGTTCGACGCCGTTCTCACTGATCGCTCGACCGCTGGGCGAATAGAACTTGGCGGTCGTCAGGCACAATCCAAACTGTGCCGCTTGCATCCGAAAGATTCCTTGCACGCTGCCTTTGCCATAGCTTTTCTCGCCGACGATCGTGCCGCGATTGGAATCGCGGATCGCTCCCGAAAAGATTTCGCTAGCACTGGCACTGTTCCGGTCAATCAACACCGCCAGCGGCACATTCCAGGTGTTGGCACGGTGAGCCGAGTAGTCGAAATTTTCCCGGGCGTTGCGACCTCGGGTCGTTAAGATTCGACCGGACTCGATGAATCGGTCCGCAACCTCCACTGAAGCGGGCAGCAATCCGCCAGGGTTGTCTCGCAGGTCGATGATCAGCGAACGCATCCCTTGCCGACTGAGTGTCCACAGGGCTTGTTCCACCTCTGCTGGGGTCGACTTCTGAAAGTTGGTCAGACGGAAGTAACCCGTTTTGGCCTCGGCGTCGACCAGGTGCACGTTTTCGACACAGGGCACATCGACTCGGCGACGAGCCACATGAATGGAACGTGGTGATTGGTCGACGGAAACGATCTGCAAGGCAACGGTGGATCCCTCCGGGCCACGCAGCAAATCCGCCACGTAGTCAGGGTCTCGATCGGCCGCGGAAGTCGCGTCGACCCCCATGATTCGATCGCCCGCCACAATGCCCGCTTCATCCGCAGGACCACCTGGGATCACTGACAGGATCTTCAAGCAATCTTCGCCAGGTTTCAGTTCCACGCCCAAGCCCACGAAGTTGCCATCGATGGTGCTGAACATGTCGTCCAGTTGTCCCGGTGACAGCAATCGGGTGTAGGTGTCCAGCGTCGACACGGCACCGGAAACGAATTCCAGCACGGTCGCGGTGCCACTCAGTCCGAGTTCTTGTTGAGCCATGGAGGCGACCTGCGAAACGGTGGCTCGCAAATCAAAGCGACTTTGTGTCGATCGTTGACTGATTCGGTGATGGATCTCCATCCGGAACTTTTCAATCTTTTCCGGCGATGTGTTGGGCAACATCGTTTGGACGAAGGTTTCGTCGTCGAGCGCCGTTTCCAGAGCGGCGGTCCCGTGCAGCAACACTCGGGACCACTCAATCGTGTCCACGTAGTGTGTTTGCAGGTTGGCCAGGATCTCGCTGTACAGGTCGAGCGACTGAGAAGTCGTCATGTCTCGCAGCGACCGTTGGTACGTTTGATCTTGGTAGCGACGATTGACATCAAATCGCAAGCGACTGATCAACAACCGTTGATACAAGATGCGATCTTGTGGGAAGCGGCGAGTCGCGGCTTCGTAGTGGTCGATTGCATCGCTCCACTGGCCCGCGTCTTCCAGTTCAATGCCGTCGGCCAATGCACGGGCACGTTCCTGTTCTTCAAGTTTGCGTTCCGCGTCGTTGGTCGGGGCGGAAACAGCCGGGCCACGAGAAGGCACATAGCCTTGGGCGAAGGCCGGCATCGAGGAACCACCGACGGCGAAGGCACCGAAGACCAACGCGAACGTCCGCAAGCGTCCAGCAACTCGTCGCGGACGAGCGTGCTTGGCAATCGCTTTGCCAGCGTTCGATTGGAGCGTTTGCTGGTTGAAAGCAAAGCATCGGTTGATCGTCGTTAACAGGTCCATGCGCCGATTCCATCGCGAGTGTCGTTGGAGGGGGAATGCTGGACCGGGGTGAGTCCAAGCCCCGCGGAAGACACTCCGAACCGTGGGGCTGAGCAAACTTAGGTCACAAAACGTGCCCGGTCAAAAAACCATGCCGATGAAATATCACCCTGTTTGCTCCAAACCGCACGACCCGTTGAACAAGCGGTCGGTTGTTGCGGCGACGAAAGGTTTGCCGGTCAAGGCAAGTTTGTCGCTGGGGTGGATCGTGCCGATCAGGCACGACTTTCACCGCGTGATGCGCCTCCAGTGCGCAGAAAGAAACAACTTCACTCAATGTGATCACAGGTCCGTGATCGCATGGCTTCACAAGTGCTCCTGTGAAACCGACGAGGTGTTTCTCGTCTTCCGTTGTCTCTTGGCATCGCGATAACAATAGGCAGTGTCCCACACGCAGGCAAGCAAATCATCCAGCCCTTGGCTCAGCCTCGAAGGGACGACAGGGCTCAGGGCTGCCAGGGGACGGCACCAGCTCGTTGCAAATGCAGCATCAGCTCCTCCCGCAAACCACGTGCAATCGCATTGCTCGCCGGTTGCGGGGCTTTCTCCAGGGGATCGTGATCCAAGTTCACCAACACCATGGGTTCAAAGGGCGAACTTTGCTGCAACTTCCAAGGCCCCTTGCGAATCGCATAATAAGCCCGCCCCTGATAACGGTCATTTCCCTCGCGACGCACCCAAACCAACGTGCGTTCGGGATCCCCGCTCCCGCCTCGCAGCCAAATGTCGGTGAGGCTCCTGCCGTCGATGGGGAACCTGACCTTCGCCCCCGCGATCTCGCACAGCGTGGGCAAGAAATCCATCGTCATGCCGATCGCGTTGGATCGTTGCGGCGGAATCTTCCCGGGCCAAACGACACAGGTCGGAACCCGAATCCCGCCTTCCCAGTGATCCTGCTTGCCGCCCCGCAGTTGGCCGTTGCTCTGCGCGTGCGGAATCGAACCCCCGTTGTCAGATGAAAAGAGGATGATTGTGTTGTCTTCAATCCCTGCTGCTTCAATCGACGCCACGACCTTGCCAATGCCATCATCCAGGTGCTCAATGAAGGCCACATTGGCGGCTCGAGCGGCACTCAGTTGTGGTTCACGAGCCTTCACCTGGGTGAGCCAATCCTCGGGCGGCTGAATCGGGAAGTGGGGCGCGTTGTAAGCCAGATACAGAAAGAATGGCTGGTCTTGTCGGCTGCGTTCTTGGATGTAATCGATCGACCATTGTGTGAACAAATCGGTCGCGTGGCCCTCCGGGGCGATCACTTCCTGGTTGCGTCGCATCCAGTTTTTCCCACCACGCAGGTGCGACCAATAGTCGTCCATCATGTCGCCGAGGAAGCCGTGGAAGAAATCAAACCCACGTGCGTTGGGAATGTTCGGGGTCTCGAAACCCAGGTGCCACTTGCCGACCATGCCGGTGTGGTAACCCACTGTCTTCAGCAATTGTGGAAGCGTGGTGGCATTCGGATCGAGGTAGCCCCAACTGTTGCGTTTCTGCTGGCGAATGACACCGGGAACCCCCACCCGATCTGGATAGCACCCGGTCAACAAAGAGGCTCGAGTTGGAGAACACACCGTGCAGTTCGCGTAGAACTGGTCGAAACGCATCCCACGTGACATCAATTGGTCGATGTGCGGTGTGTGAAGGTCATCCGCTCCAAAGCTCGACAAGTCGCCGTATCCGAGGTCATCCACCAAGATCAAAACGACGTTGGGCTTTTCGGCTGCGGTTGCAACGGAGCACAGGACGGCGAGGGTGATGAAGCCGGGAACAAACGTTTTCAACCAACCCATCAAAATGATCTTTCAGTGAATAGGAACGGATTTGCGGTTTGCCATCGAGACATGATCGCGGCAACTTGGGCCATGACGCGGCGTGCGGATCAATGGCGAAGATCACCAAGAATACTCCGACTGGTTGGGGCCGACTGATAATTCAGCGAACTGCCGTCTCGCTTCATGGCGTGGAGCCACCAATTTCAGTTTTACTTCCTCTCGGTCGGGATGTCAGATGGTAGCCGGGGACGAAGCAGGTACGCAGGTGTCATCGGGTATGTGAGCCGTTTGGGCGTTCGCCACGGTTTTCACACGCAACCGGGGCGAACGCTGGGCTGTCAAAAGGTTGGTGTTGACACCGCTTTGGACTGCGCAGGTTTTGTTCCTCGACTTCGCCCCAACGGGGCAGCCCTATGCCAGCCCAGGGCAACGCCCTGGGTTGTGGCGGGACCAAGATTACAAAGCCCCAACGGGGGCGGTCCTAGCGGGTTTTGGGGAGTCTTTCTTAGGTCCGCCCCGTTGGGGCTGGTGTCGGAATCTCCGTAACGAAACCCCAGGCGATGCCTGGGGCTATCTTAGAGCTGCTTGCTTCCGATTGCCACTGCTTCGCGGTTGTTCGGACCACCTACCTCGACAAGCCGCCGAGCGGCGACAGGTGGCGAGCGATGAGATGGGGAGGATTGCGAAGTTCAAGCTTCAAAATGGGGCGGGCTCGGAGTTGCAACCCAGGGCGGCGTTTGCCGATTTAGACGGCCTCGTTCGGTGGTTCGTGGAACGACTGGTCCATCGTGGCATCCATCGCAGCCGACTCGGTAGACGACGACCCAGGTGTCGGAGTGATCGATGCCTTGCTCTCTGACCCGCGTTCGTGCCGCCCCCACCATCGATCGGCGTCCTCGATCGTCCATTGGCTCGCGGCTGCACATTTCGAGATCAGGACGCCGAGGTCACGCGCGGTTTGCGGACGCTTTGCACGTGACTTTTCCAAGCATCCCATGATCGCGTCTTCGAGTTGGCTGGATACTTGGACGTTGCTGCGTTTGGTCGGCGGGACTGGCGATTCTTCAATGTGCTTTTGACACAGGTCGACCAAATTGGCCGCTTCGAACACAGGTTTGCCCGTCAGCAGGAAGTAGCCAACGGCACCGACGGCGTAGATGTCACTGCAAGCGTCAACGGTCATCGGCGCCTGGATGGATTCAGGCGACATGTACAACGGCGTCCCCGACATCGAACTTCCATCAGTTGCAGACGATCCCTCGGTGTGATCGACCGCCTTGACCAAACCAAAGTCCAGGACTTTCACCACATCGGGTTCACAGCCGCGGCGATTCAACATCACATTGGCGGGCTTAATATCGCGATGGACCAAACCCTGCGAATGAGCCTCGAACAGGGACCCACAGATCTGCAACAGAATGTGAATCACGCGGGCTTCGGACTGGGTTCCGTACTTGTCGATGAGGTCCTGAAGGTCGATGCCGTCCAGGTATTCCATGGCATAGTAGAACACTCCTTCGGGCGTGCGGCCGTAGTCGTAGATCGCGATCGTATTGGCGTGGTTCAATTGGCAGGTGATCTGCACCTCCCGTTCGAACCGAGCGATCGACATGTCGTTCACTTTGTCGGCATGCAGCAGCTTGATCGCGGTGGGACGCCGCAGCATTGAATGGTGGCCTTTGTACACAACCCCCATCGCGCCCTCGCCCAGCTTTTGATCCAGCGTGTATTGGCCGAGTTGCTGGGCTTCGATCACCGCTTCACGCGATTGACGTTGCAGCCGAGCGACGATCAGGGTGAACGCGAAAATCACGATGGCGCACAACAGCAACAGAATGAAGATCGTCAAGAACGTTCGTTGCAAGATCACGATCGGTCGAAACGCTTGCTCGGCATCGACTTCAATCGCGACGCCCATTTTGTACTTTGGCAACCACCGCCAAGCGCCGATCACGTTCACTCCCCGGTAGTCCCGGTAGCCGTCAACGTTCAGGCCAGAATTGCCTGCGATCGCATCGGCTGCCATGGTCGTCAGAGGCAACTGAGACCGGCGGCGGTCAGGGCGAAAACCTCGCGTCATATCGGCACCGGGGTCACGCACGGACATCTGCAGGATCGAATGCGAATGGGGTTGGTCCGGCAACAGACCCAGCAGGATCAGCTCTTCGTCGAAGCGACTGTTGCTGATCATGATGCCGTCTTCATTGAAGGCATAGGTTTCACCCGAGGCACCCGTCCGGCCAAGCTGAAGGATCGGAATGAACTCGCGCTCGGGACGAATCTGCAACGCAAGCACTCCCACGACTTGAAAAGATGGGTCGCGAATGGGGGCGCAGACATACATGGTCGGGACGCCCATTCGGGATTGCCCATCCGTGTCCTTCATCATCACCACGCTGGGGAACGGTGGGGAGACGAAAGCTTCCCCCGCCAATGCCCGATCCAGGAATGGTTCGTATTCGGAAATCCCTTGCTCCCCCACCAAGGCCGCGTGGGTTGCCGAGACGATTCGTTTGGACTTGTCCACCAAGAGATAACTATCGAAGTCGTGTGCCGACATCGCGGGACCTAACTCAGCCGCGAGTTCCTTGTGCGGGTCGGTGGGGGATGCGGTGGGGGAAACAGGTTGATCTGGCTGAAACAACTGGTACACCGTTCGTCGCACGGTGGCGTCGTTGGCCACGGCCTCGGCCGCGGACTCCTGAACGCTGAACCACTTGGTCAACATTTCGGCTTCCAGATCGACCAGCGTTTGCATCCCTGAGCTGACGTTGCCTTTGATCGTTGTTTCAATCGCATTGCCCATGAAATAGCCAATGGTCGACAACACCACGACAGCAACGATTGGCCAAATCCAAAGCTGCTTTTGGAGATACAGTCCGGTTCGGGTGACCGTCGTGGAAATGCTCCGCGAGGCCCATGTCATGTGCGCGTCAGGATGCACTCGAGAATTTCGGGGGCGGTTCAACCGTTTCAGTGGATTCATGCAGGAAAGCTAAGCAGTTGGTCAGGAATGATCGGGAAGCACCATGTGAGCCATTGGGCGTTCGCCCTGGTTGTTCGTGGGAGCACTGGCGTTTGCCAAAACACTTCCAACGCCGAAGTTCTCTCCCTCCCTGCCGAGATCCCGCGGTGTGGAAGCCCCGTATTACCTGGCATTTCTCATCCCCCCCCTCACTCCAGAAGGGCCAGCGAAACGAGGGGAGGTTTCAGCAAAGCCGCAGGATCTCCGCTCAGGGAGGGAACGTTGCAGTTTGCGACCCGTAGCCTAATCAAAATCGCTGCGAATCGTAGAATTCGAGTTCCACCTTGGAAATATCTTGTTTGTCCGCGGTCGCCGACTCCGAATCTCACATCGTTGGCAAGTACCCAGTCCGCGTTCAACGCGTGTCTATTCACGATCGGCATTTTCAAGGTGGAAGCGCACATAGTCCAGGATGAACTGATTGGGTTGGAAAATGTTCACTCGATCGTCGGGAGTCTTGATCCCGACGAAATTAACGGAAACATTTGCAACGCGGCTGCAGGCAATCAATTCGGATTGATCAACATCGAATCGGACCGAGACGCGATTCTGAAGTTCTCTGAAGGACCATGGCGATTCATTTCCAACCTCAGCGACGAAGCTGGGTTCCAGCTGCTCCCAATTTTCCGGCCATTGAAGATCATGCGTAGACAGATAGTGGGTGATCGCACATGCGACCGCGTATTCCTGCATGTTGGCTGTCAGTTTGGCCTTGTGCTGGAGGTGTCGCACGACAAATGGACAGCACAACGCTACCAAGAAAACGACAACTAGAACTGAGCGCAATGAAAACTTCATAAGTTCGTTCCGAGTCGGATGAACGAAACGCGATCGAGGGAGGTGCAAGCATCGATTGTGCGTTGAACTTTGTCGCCGCACTGGGTTGGGTGGGGAAGCGAATCAGGACTTCTGATTCGCTAGAAAGAGTCTACCAGATACGATTCTTGGTATGGCCGGGAAGCGGCAAGGCCGGGCAAGGACAGTTGAATCGATGGTGAGCGTTCCTGCTCGTGTTCCTTTGCACTTTCTAAGCAGGTACGCAGGTGTCATCGGGTATGTGAGCCGTTGGCGTTAGCCACGGTTGTACGTGGGAGCAACGACGCTGCCCAAAACATTCAAAATGCTGAAAGACTCCTGCCGAACTGCTTAACGCATGAACCAGGGAAGTGAAATGACCGAACGAATTCGAGCGTCTTCAGGAGGGCGAAGGGGGAAGATATGTCGCGACAGCAATCTCTTGCCTCAAAACCACCGGGCAGTGAATCTCAATCGATGCCATTCACGGCCGAACCAGCACAACCAGGGTCCGAGCAAGTGGCCAACCACCGAAGAGTTGCAATTGGAACGAACCAGAGCCTTTACCGGAGGGCAGGAATCAGAAGCAAAGTCCAAGGGAGAACAGGCGGGCCGTTCGGCGTTCATCACCGGGCATCTTGAACAGAGGGCTTGAGCTTCGGCTAGACGACGCGTTTTGAACCGCGACGAACGAAGCAACAGAAAAGAGAAAGTGACTCAACCGTCGCATCCACGCGAAGTCAAATCCTTATTGGTTATTGGTACTATGGGACGTCACCCCACCAATCAAGATACTCCGTCACGTGCTCACGTGCAGGTGGGGCAACGTCGCATAGCATGATAAGCGGAGCGTAAACAGCGATAGTCGCGACACCAGGCGGTCCGCTATCCGATCGCAATTCCGTCATGGAGATCAGAGTCGTAAACGGACCGAGCATCGCACAGTAGAACGCCCCAAACATTACGACAAACAGCGGAAGCCGGACAATCATCCGCCGTAGTACAGGCGTAGCGAGGACTTGGCGTCTCAGCCAGAATGCAACGCAAAGCGGCAGGCACATCGCTATAAAAATGCCCAAAGCGGGAGCATATCGAAAGAGCATCATCAATGCCGCAATGCAGGTTATTGCGGCAAGCAATGATCTTACGGAAAACTGGATTGCGTGAGGTTCGATCAGCTCTATCCAATAACGGTAGAATTCACGGGGGACGGGCGGACGACCTGCAAGCAGACGAGAAAACGGACCACCCGTTCTCCCGTGCATTTTATGGTTCCCCGCTTTTCATGGCTGCCACTACTGAGGCGTCGACGAGAATGGCCTAGCAACAACCTGTGACTCATCTTCGTAGATCATATAGCCGGGCGTATCCGTAATCAATTCACGAACAGATATTTCATGCTCGGAGACCAGCATTACGAGGTAGCGGATGTGTCGCATGCATTCGGTGGCTTGCATTTTAAACCAACAGATCCCGTCGTCTTGCCGGTGAGGCTTCCTAGAGCGAACGAATCGATCTGGGATCGGAAGATTCGACTTGAACCAGTCGAGCGTCATGCGGATCTCGGTGCGAGAATAATCGGGAATACGTTCATCGTCGAGCAATCGGTATGCAGCACCAAAGATGCCCAGCGGTTGTTCGGTGTCAGCGTCGAGTTGGTTGGTTACGAATCGGATGAACATCGCCAATTGTTAGCGCATCTTCTGGCGGGGAACGTTACCGATCAGCCGGCGGCGACGGTTGATCATCCATTTCAAAACGCCCAACTTCGCCGCTCGGTTGCATCGGATGGTTCGCCGTCCGGGTAGCGGGGCTCACGGCAGACACCAGATTCTAGCATGACAACGCACAGTAAACGGAATCATTCCCCCACAAAGGTGCCATCGGGAGCCATGATGAACGAGTCCGTCGCGTCGGGCGTGTATACCGGGAGGAACCCGAGCAGCGGACGTTGCGGCGCGGTGGTTATGTCGGCGCAGACGCGTACGTTGCCGCCCCGTTTGTCATCCCAGAAGACGTTGAATTCTATTTGGTATTCAGTGCCGTCGTCGAATACGCCCTCCGTGTGCCTAAGGCAATCGTGCGCCTTCCGTGTTCGATCGATTTCTAACACGAGTACGTCGTAGGTCCAATTGCGAAACTCAGCGAGGTATTCGGCAAGAAGCAACTGTTTGTCGTCAGTATCCATTTCAATTCGGTGAACGGGAAGCATCTGCGTGGTGGCGGAAACGAGACTTCCACTTGTTGTTGGTCTCCACCGCCACTCCGCAGCATGCATTGGTTATTGCGTGCGGGACGGAATGGCCGGGCCCCGTCAGATGAGGTGAAATTGTACGACAGGCCGGATGGCGAAACAACAAAGCTGGAAACGATGCAAAGCCAACCAAGTCGAGAAGATGACCTGTGATGGAATGATCGAGTGGCGTTGCGAATGCAATGATGGGTGACCGGTGATTGCCAATCAACCGTGAAGCCAACGAGAGAAGCTTGAGAGCCAACTCGGGTGCAGGTGCGCAGCGTCGCGTTCCAACCAGCATGTTCCGTCAAGCGATTCGCGATCAACCAAAGGACGCGATGCAAGGCATCCATGTGCGAAGCGGTTCAAGCGTCGTCGATCAGTCTACCAATTCGTCGCAATAACGTCCGCGATCAGCGGGCCGGGAGAGTTGATTTTCAATTCGTGAAACCATGCAAGCCCGGCTCCGTTGCATCGCATGGTTCGTCGCGTCATTTACTGTTGAATAAAGCTCACCCAGCGGCCAAGCGTCATCGTCTCCATAACGTAACGCGTCGGTCTTCCGAGTTGGCGACAAAAATAGTCTACCACCGCCCTGAAAGAGCTGCATCGGAGGCCAATCGGCAGCGCCGGGCATTTCACCAAGAGTTGAGATCGGCGCATCGAGCACAATTTCGTCGCCGTTCAGGCCCCACGTACCCACAACCTGCTGGACACCATATCCACTGTACGTGATATCGGCCTTTCCGCCTTTGTATAGCGTGACGTGTGTGTCGGAGTCGAAACCCTGATGGAGCCCCGCCCACGACTGGAACATGATCGAGTCACGATCTTTTAGCTCAGATGTGATATTTGCTGCATGCATTTGGGGCAGCGATTGGACCAGTCGCGAGCTACGTGAGTCGTCACAACCGATCAGGATCGCGAACGTCAATGAGAGGAGCGAAAAGCGAATCATCGTGTGCTGCCACCTCGACGAACGGTAACGATCACGTGGCCGCCGCGAACGACTCACCACTTCAATTAACTCAGCTCGGCGGCTCACGTGCATCGTCTGGTTCCCCGCTTACTGGACCACTCATCGAAGGCGAGGAAGTCGAATATTCGGGTGCGGGACCAATCGCCGAAGATCGTTTAGTAGTTTCTTGGCAGCGGCATTGTCGTCGAACCCGTACAGCATAACGGACGGCCGACCAGTTTGTGAATCTATCGCGGGTATGTAGAAATTGTGACATTTCCAACAGACTGAGACGCTAAACATGAGCTTGTCGTCACGAAAGAACCGAAGTCCGTACGTCGGGACATGACAGAATGCACCGTTTGGTTCAAAGGTCAGCGACCGCCAATCATCAGCAATCCGCTTGGCGTCTACGCCGACGAGGGATCGTGAGGCATGCGAGCGTACCGCGATCTCTGAAGAAGCAAGAGCCACGGAATCATTGAGTGCATCTGGTGGTGCGGGACGCACGAGAAACACTTCGGACTCGGGAGGGGCATCGCCGTCTTCCTCTGCAAACGACAATGCAAAAACCTCAACACGGTCAATTGCAGGAAGATCTGTCGTGTGCGCGGCCTGAACGACCAGGGCGAGCGCTTCGTACCGAGGGACGGATGTATCGTCTCCATCGCAAGGGCGAATGCAGACCACAGCGGCAACGGCGAGGATTCGCAGAAAGAGCATCATTCTTCAGTCGGGGAACGGTGAGCGTCACCTGGCGGTGGCGGTCAGTGTGATTGGAAAGTGAGGTTGGTCTCCACCACCGCTCAGTGTGCACGCAATGGTTATTCGTTCACGCGTGACCGGTGCAGGAGCGAGCGCACCACGATCCTGGAAGACGTCGAAACAATTGCGTGGTTCGGAATTCATCGTATCAGGTTTGCGACGTTGGCGCGGCAAGTTGCGCGGATGATCGAGCCGCAACCTGGGGCACAATTCGAACCGGCAAGCGAGCACGGAATCTACGCTGCTCGCGACCTGAATCGAATGCTGAACGAGCATTGGATCGAGCCCCACATGTCGCAGTGATTCGTACGCCGATACGAGCATGAGTCAATCGAATAACGGCGGCGTTGACCGAGCACCGCCAATGTGGATTCCATTTGTAAACGCGTCATGCGGTGCTTCGGTCCAACGCATGGTTCGTCGTGCCTGTCATGGCCCAAAAGCGTCGAGCAGGTCTTCATTTGAAAACGCGAACTCAAGGTTCGTTCCAGTGGTTGCACGCTCAGGCAATCCAGATTGTGGATGATACCAACCCGTGCACCCGCGTCTTGTGAAGTTTGTATCGGCTAATTTAACCCAATCGTAGAGCTGCAGCGCGAATACACTACACCAGGGGCCGTGATCCATCTGAATCCATACACATTCATATCGCATCTTGCCATTGTTGCTCACAATCTGATCGATGCATCCCGCAGCTCGGTTCTTCTTGATCAAATCGACGAACAGGTATTGTTGGTCGAGAACCTCTTTGATGGTGAAACCATCATCGGTTCGCTGTCCGTGTGGAAAAGGAGGATGCACTGCGGTTGGAGTATCGTCAGGCAGAAACTCAGCATAAAGAGCGGCATGGAAACCTCGGGTCCATCGCTTGATCTGATATTCGATGTTCGTACCAATTGTCGCTAGAAACGGAGTCTCAAGTCCGTTGACGTCGTACTGCTGAAAGTTGATTGCAACATTGTCATCATCCGGAAATTGCCCGTGAGATACGGCAACAAGTTGGCCAATCACTTCGTCAGTTGGTGAACAGCTATTGTTGCATCTAAAGCAAGAAGCAACCTTCAGTGGAAAGTCACGGTCTTCGATTGCGAAGATAGCCTTGGGAGGGACATGGTCTGGGTGGCGGTCCTTGCGACTTTGTAATTCTGATCCGCAGAGATAGCAGAATCGTAGATTTCGAGCTCCGCGAACGTCCGATTGTGATGTGAGCTGCGGCATGTGGTTCCGTCTTCCAAAATTGCGGCTGTTTCAAACTTAGACGGTAGCCAAGTGAAATGGTTCACTTCATCGACGAACGTCACGCGTAACCGGGAACGCGAGGGAAAGTTTCTAACGGCCAATTCGCTCAGCTCGCGTTCTCCGGTTCACGCGATGGTTACCCGTCGCTTTGGCTTTCGGTTGTTTGCAAAGGCATCCAGTGTCGAGCAAGCACAACGCAGATCAGAACGGGCACCAGCCCAAGCAGCCACAGGTTAGCAGATGTGCTGCTAGCGGCGTCGTATTTAGCGATGACGAGCTGTTCCATTGCGTCGTGTTGGTCGGGATCGACGAATTCCCTGAGCGGGATGTAGTAAAAGTCAGCGTGGAATGTTCCGGGACCGGTCAGACGCAATAGTTGGATTGCTATCATCGCAAGCAAGATCACAGCAGCGGTCGTTAGGAGTGCCCGGGAAATGAGATCGTCCTTTGAAGCCGCGGAAACTTGATCTTCGTAAAGCCTGCGATGTGCATCTTCAGTCGGGTAACGAATTGCGATCTATCCGCTGGGCAGGCGTTGAAAAAGCTCCACGTTGCGGTAGAGCTTGGTCGCCTGTCTTGCGGATAGATCGTGCGTTGAACTTTGTCGCCGCACTGGGTAGCGGGCAACCGAGCGATCGGGAGGCTCCCGGTCGCTAGAACGAGTCTATCAGATACGACTCATGATGGTCTCGAACTGGCGAAAATCCTGGCAGCGGTAGCTGAATCCGGCGAGTTGGTTCCGCCAAGATTCCCTTTGCACTTTCTACCTGAGTTTCCCTGTACCAATCGTAAAATCCCTCCCCATAGGACTCCGCCCAGAACTTCCGATGCGATTCGCGTTGCAGGTCGGCATACCACCACGGGCAACTGTCGCTCTCTCGCCACATCAGTTCTTTCCAAGATGGCTTCGCCGTCTGAGCGACCAGCTCCAATCGGTCACTGCCGCAGTGCTCGCACAGCAAGTCGGGATGCTCCTCTTCGCACGTCGCTTCGTCGACCGTTGACACATCGCGTCCAAGTGACTCGAGCAACTCCTGGCATCGAGCCGAATAGGTCGCTTGCCGGTTGTTGGACCAGCCACCGAAGTAGCGTGTCTTGGTCAACTGGTCCGGCTGGATGTGAAGACACCAGCGACGAACGAAGTCGCTCGTCTTCAGGGTGATCGGAACTTGCCGGCGATCCCCGCCAGCTTTCACTCCTTCTCGGGCCAGGAACGTCACTTCCCTACCATTGGCCGAAGTGATTCGGTGGTCGCTGATCGGACCGCCGGTCAGGTAACGCGTCAGGTAGTTGACCACTTGAGTGGCACTGCTCGTGGCGGCCGGAGGCGGCTGGATGAAGGCCACCCAGTTTTTCGATTCCAGCTTCTCGATGAATGCATCCCAGTGCTCGTCTTCTTGGAGATGTTCAAACTTGCCGCCCAGCTTCAGCTTGCCTGCCCGGCGAAGTCGTCGAAGTTTCGCGATCGCTCTGGTTCTGTAGGTCTCGCGAAGTGCGGCAGCACGAACCAAGTGAAAGCCATCGGAGTTTTTGGCATCCGGCGGCGCCGTCGCTTGCTTCCAACCTGCACCACTGAGCCCTTTACGATGGTTGAGACGGGGCCCTTCGCCGGGAACCAACAAGTGCACGTGCCAGTGAGCTTCCAGTTTTTGATTCCAGGTATGCAGCACCGAGATGGCCGCCGGATCGTAGTCTTGCTCCGCTTTGAGCTGTGTTGAAAGACTCTTCCAAGCCGAACCAACCAGCAGGTCTGCCATCTCTTCTCGATTCGCCAACGCCAACTCAGACAACTCGCTTGGCAAAGTGAACACGACTTGGTAGTAATTCACGCCGGGCAGGATCAGCTTGGTTGCTTTGTCGTTGAAGTCCACTCGCTTGCCACCGCTACAGGTCGGGCAATGCCGGTCGCCGCACGAGTTGTAAAGCGACGTGACCTCGTCACAATCGCGACACTGGAACTTGCGTCCTCCCATCACGTGTGTGCGGCACAAAGAGATCTTCGCCAACACGCTTTGGACTTGAGGGCACGTCGAATCGTCGACCGCGCCGGCAGCACCCAGCCGCAGAATTTCTGCAAGACTTAGCTTGGGCTGTTGGTCTCCGAGATCCCGCTGTTCTCTTGGGGCGGCTGATACGTCGGCAGTTGCTTCACCGGTAACCAATCCAGTGGACTGGGGACGCTGGAAAGGTGCTCCCGCCGGCAGTGCAGATAGATCATCGTGGTGACGAAACTCGCGTGCCCGAGTAACTTGCTGATCGTCAGCAAGTCCACGCCCGCTTCGAGCAGTCCGGTCGCGTAAGAGTGCCTGAGCACATGCGGATACACCCGTTTCTTGATTCCCGCTTTCTCGGCAGACCGCTTCATGGCTTTTTGAATCGACGTGTCGGCGTAGGTCTTGGTCGCTGAGTTGCCGGGGAACAGCAGGTCGGTCGGCCTGTACTTGCTCCAGTAAATCCTCAGCTCTTTCAAGAGTCTGGGTGAGAGCGGCACCAGTCGATCCTTGGCTCCCTTGGCGTGTCGGATGTGAATCATCATCCGATCCGAATCGAGGTCGGCGATCCTCAGATGGGCCGCTTCGGAGAACCGGAGTCCCGCCGAGTAGAGCGTCATCAGGAAGGTTCGGTGTTTCAGGTTGGGTGTGCATTGAAGCAGCTTGTCGATTTCGTGGCGGCTGAGCACGATCGGCAAGGTCTTGGGCCGTTTCCCGAAGGGAACCATCGTGACGGGCCAAGGGACCCGGATGGTGTGCGTGTACAGAAACCGTAGCGCGCAAACCGCTTGGTTGAATGAGCTATAGGCGACCTTCTTCTCTTGGATCAGGTAAAGTTGGAAGGTTCTAACGTCTTCGACGGTTGCTTCGCCGAGCGATTTACCGATGAAGCCGGCAAACCTTCTGGCGTGATAGGTGTAAGCCTTGATGGTCGCGGGGGCCATGTTTCGGATGAGCATGTCCTCAGCCATTCGGCGAGTCAGCTTGCAAGAATGTTCTTCGGAGGGAGCCATTGCACTTGTCTCAAAGCAGGATGGAAGCATCGCACTCCGAGGGTTCGGTGTGCGGAAGCATTCCACAGTGCTTGCGAAATCCAAAAGCGCAAGTCCTACAACCGTTTTAATCAAACCTTGGCGAAGACGCTCTTTCCCATGAGCGTGCTATTTCAAGACCGCCACTGCCGTCATCCATCACGTTCCCGCCGCAGAGTTCGAGTCAGCGAAGCTGATGGAACATGCATGGTTGGCAGGGATGCCAACCATCACCCCGCAAGGAAGCGGCCGCCCACCGAAAGAGCTTGCCAACCCGTGCACTGGAGAGAGCGTGCCGCCGGACGACTCGATTAAGTTCAACGACCGCCGTAACCGGGCGGCGACGAAAGGTTGTCCATTTCAAATCCGGCCGACTTCGCCGCTCCGGTTCACGGCTTGGTTCTGCCCACTGTATCCGATTTAATCGTCAGTGAAAATCGGTTTCAGCGCTTCCTCAATCTCATCCGCGATGCTATCCAACCTGAGGTTCGATGAGTTGTCGAGTACTACCAGACAAGAGCGAGTCTTCGGGTATCGAACGAGGTACGTGTTCGCACCGAGCCACGCTCCGTTATGCCACTGTCGTTTTCGCTCCACGACCCATCCAAATCCATAATCTGATCGACTTCCATCTTTCAATTTTGGACGGTCAAACGCTTGCTCAAGCAGAGTGTTGGAAACGCGTGAGTTGCCGTACCAAAATCGATCCCAGCTAACGAAATCATTCAAGCTGCTGAAAACAGCTCCATCTCCGGCTACACCGTCCAGCCATGTTGGTTCGATTGGCGTTCGGTCATCGTCAATCTGATCAAAGTCAGATGCCTGATTGGGCGAGCGTTCATCAGACACCAAATTCCAAACGCGTGTGTCATTCATGCCAAGCGGCTGAAACAGTTCCTCAGACATGAACTTCTCGAAGCTCTTTCCCGAAACCGACTCGATGACTCCCGCAAGCAATACGTAGTTGGTATTGCTGTATTCCATCGCGTCGCCGGGCGGTCGATCTGGCTTCGAGTGCTGCATCACCAAGTCTACGGCCTTTGAAATCGTTAGAACGTCTCCGACAGGTTCGTGATGTTCCTCAGCCAGAGTCATGTATTCGTCTGGAATACCTGAGGTTTGGTTGAGCAGGTGTCGAATGTTAACATTTTCGAAAGGAAAGTTGTCAAGATGCTCAGCAACTGGGTCATCAAGGTCGAGTAAGTCCATTTCAGCAAGTCTAAGCGCGCCAGCCGCAGTGAACTGCTTTGAAACGGACGCTAACCGAAAAGCCGTGTGGTCGTCGAGTTGATGTGTCGCACTATGGTCAGTGTACCCGCACGTTTTGGAAAGCAGCACATTTCCATCTCGAATGATGAGCACGCCACCATTGAATTTACAATTATCGAACTGGTCATTAAGCCATCCTTCGACCGCAGCAATACGATCAATGTCACTCGCGTCCGAAGCGACGGCAATGGGATCTACCTTCAGCCATGTGTAGATGAAGTAGCCTACGCCAGTAGCAACAGCCAACAACCCCAAACAGATAGTGGCTGCAATCAACATGACGATCCGAAGTGTCTTCTTACGCATCTCTAACGAAATGAGCTAGGCCGAGGTGGTATCCGTGATTGGCAGAACGTTACGCATCAGCGGGGACGGGCGAACGACTTGCAAGCAGACGAGAAAACGGACCACCCGTCCTCCGTTGCATGCGATGGTTACCCGCCGCATTCATTCGGGCATGCCCATCCACGATCCATACATGGCCGGGTCGCAAAACGCAACACAGTCACCCGCAAATCGTCGTCGATCAAGTTCGTCTTGAGTATAGCAAAAATAGACCACGCGGTTGCACGCTCCACACGTGCGTTCGTTACGGCGAACAGTCGGGGATAAGTTAGCCCAGTGTTTCGGACAGTTTACCCGCAGCTGCGCATCACAGTTAGTGATGTCTGAATTTGCAGCCGCATAGTGGTGGTCAATCAACGCTGGCAGCATGGATCGTTCGGCGTGCTCCGCCGTGAAGTCTCGATCGAGAATGAACCGAAGAATTCGGCCGGTCTCGGAGTCAAAGTCGGTTGGCAAGACTAGCCGCAATGTCTGGCCGTCGAGGCCAATGGCGAGGATGCAGTGTTCTTGTGCGACTGATTGCGGGACCAATTCAAGTGCAAACGGGTCAACGGGAAGTGCGTCGAGTGACGAACGATCATGTCTCATGCACGTGCCATGTATCGCGAGAATCATTCAGTCGGGTAACGGTAGCCGTCACCGAGGACGGACGATTGATTTTCCACTTCAAAAACCGCGCAGGCCGTCCTTCGGTGCACGGCATAGTTATCGCAAGTTGTTTGTAAATTGCGGCCATCATCGGAAGTCCGCGTTGGTGAACAAGAGCCACAGTGTCGCGACCGAAACGAAACCAAAGAAAACGGTTAATCGGAACATGTATGAGGACCACAGGAGTCGTCGAGTCGATCGTCCAGTGAGATAAGCGTATAACGTAACCAGCGGAGATGCGATCACCAATCCACAGATCGCCCCGAAAGCGACGATGTCCACGATCGCAAGCATGATCTCCGATCGGTACGACGCGTAGGCTACAAGTGCGAAACCAAATACAAGCAGCATAAGCACCGGCCAACGAACGGCCCATTGTTTTGAATCGTTTTCAGCTCGGGACGAGGTCGGCGGGGCGTACGGTTCTCTCACCGTCTATAAGTACCTCAAGTCAGTGCGATAACGGTACCGATCAGCCGGTCGCGGCGGTTGATTCTCCATTTCGAAACGCCCCGCTACCGCGACTCGGTTGCATCGGATGGTTCAAGTAAGCCGCTATCGCGGCGGTTTCGTATTGGTGGTGGAACGGAAGCGTGACGGATTATTGGAAGCATCCTTTCAGGAGGAGCTGTTCGCTGGGAACAGCTCAGCAACTCCTCCTGAAAAGGAAACCAAGATGTCCAAGTTTAGCTCAAACGATTCGCAAGATGTACCTGGATCCCACTTCCCTGAAAGTCTTCGCCTGAGACTCTCTGAAGACTTGCACCTGACCGGCAAGGCCAAACGAACTCACGATGGCTACATCCGAGCGGTCAGGCAGCTCTCTGATTTCGCCGGCTGCAGTCCCGACCAGGTGAACGAGCAGCATGTGCGGCAGTTCTTCTTGCACCTGAAAAACGATCGCAACTTTGCTTATGGATCACTCCGCGTGGCATTCTCGGGCATCAAGTTCTTCTTCACGCACACCTGCAAGCGTGACTGGGAAATCATCAAGATGCTCAAGCTCCAGAACATCACCACGTTGCCGGAGGTGCTGACGATCGAGCAGGTTCATGAACTGATCGGCTCGGCGACCACGCGGCGAATGTTCGTCTATTTCTGGACCGTCTATTCGCTGGGACTGCGGCTCAATGAAGCACTGCATCTGCAGGTCAGTGACATCGACGCCCAGCGAGGCTGGGTCCATGTCCATCGTGGCAAGGGAGCCAAGGACCGGTATGTCCCGCTGCCGACGACGACCGTTCGACTTCTGCGAAGCTACTGGGCAAGTCACCGGCACCCACGCCTGCTGTTTCCGGCAGATGGCCGAAACCACAGCCTTGCCAAAGACGGCGTCAGCCAAGCGACGACTCCGATGAGCGAAACGGCCGTTCAAGGAGCGATGAAGCAGATCACAAAGAACCTCCGCTTTGGCAAGAAGGTCAGCATCCATACGCTGCGTCATTCCTATGCAACGCACTTGCTCGAAGCGGGCGTGGGACTGAAGGTGATTCAAAAGTACTTGGGGCATTCGTCGCTGCAGACCACCTTGGTCTATCTGCATCTGACTGACACCGCTGAGGCGAACGCTCGTCAAGAAATCGAAAGGCTGTTCGGTAGGCTGCCTGGCAGCGGCGAGTAAACCCGCTCTGGAAAATGCCCACGGTTGCGGAGGCTCTTCGCCAATTCGCACCGGCATACCTGCAGCAACACGCCGATTCGATCTCGATCGCCGAAGACAAAGTTCTTGGCGCGATCACTCGTTGTCGCACCGGTGCACTGGGTGGTGTTCACTACCAGTGCGGCGGTTGCGGAAGCGATCACTGGGTCGGACGTTCGTGTGGCAATCGACACTGTCCAAACTGCGGTCACGAGAAGACGCAGGCTTGGATTGAAACGCAGTCTGCCAAGCTGATGCCGGTTCATCACTTCTTGGTCACTTTCACTGTGCCCCGGGAGATCGGCTTGGTGCTGCGCGTTCACCAACGTGACGGCTACCGATGCTTGTTCGATGCCGGCAGTCAGAGCATTCGCGATGTGGGCGCGGCAACCAAGAGTCTGAAAGGATGTCAGCTTGGGTTCTTCGGCGTGCTTCATACTTGGGGGCGAGACCCGGCGGTCTATCATCCGCACGTTCACTATGTCGTTCCTGGCGGCGGAGTGAAACTGGATGAGCAAGGCAATGCCGAATCATGGCAGAGCACACCGGAGAACTTCTTGTTCCATCACGGCACGCTGATCCGCGTCTACAAAGCGAAGCTGGCCGATGAGCTTCGTGCCGCTGGGCTGTATGACCAAGTCGATCGCGAGACTTGGACGAAAGACTTCGTCGTCGACATCCAGGCGGTCGGGCACGGCGTTCCAACGCTGAAGTACCTGGCACCGTACATCCATCGAGTCGCGATCAACGACAGCCGGATCATCGATGTCAACTCAGAAACGGTGACGTACCAAATTCGTCGCAAAAGAAACGTGGTTCAGAGCAAAGAGGTTGCCGGCGAAGACTTCGTGGGCAACTTCTTGCAGCACGTGTTGCCGACGAACTTCATGAAGATCCGTCATTACGGATGGATGAGCGGGAACAGCAAGGTGAAAGTGGAGGAGGTGAAGTGGTTGGTCTGGCTGATGCTTGGCTGGACGTTCTGGCTGGGCAGCGGCTACGCGCCACAGGATGAACCACTGACCGTGCCGATGAAGTGTCGCCTGTGCGGCGGGATCATGCGAGCGATTGAGGTCAGCTACACATCGTTGTCGTCGCAGGGCATCCGTCCCGAGCATGGGCTGACTTACTACGACAGTGGGTAACGCATGAACCGGGGAAGTGAAATGACCGGTCGAATTCGAACGTCTTCAGGAGGGCGAAGGAGGAAGGTATGTCGCGACAGCAATCTCAAGCTCAAAATTAATCGGGCAATGAGCGTCAATCCGCTTCCATCCAACTCGTCGCCAGCGGAACAGGCACAGAGCAAACGGCCGATCAGCAATTCACCTACTTCAAAACCAACCTGCCTCTTCGTTAGAGAACGCAGCCGGGAAGCAATTCCCAAGAGATCCTCAATCAACGCCTCGCCATTTACCCCCGGGCATCTTGAACAGAGGACTTGAGCTTCGGCTAGGCGACGCGTTTTGAACCGCGACGAACGAAGCAACATGAAAGAGAAAGAGACTCAACCGCCGCATCCACGCGAAGTCAAATCCTTATTGGTTCCCCGTCCGCCTTCGATTCGAGCGTGTGCACCGCGATGACCCGCATCGGGCCGGGTTCCGCGTTGTCAAAGATTCCAGTTTCGAGGCAATCGATAGCGTAGTCAAGCGTGTCGATCAGACAGTGCGTGTTTACCTGGACGTTCGCCGCAACGTGGTTGCAGGACAGAGGCGAGCATTCAGGCGAGTTTTGCATCGAGTAGCAGACGATGTCGAACCCAAGCAACCGCGGGTTGATTGGCGGCGAAACATCGGTCTTAACGCCCGAATCCGGGCCGAAGCCATGCCAAGTGTGATCGTCATTCTTGAATTGTTGTGGATGAGCTTCGTAGTAAACGAACGTGAGATCATCCAACGCGATGCCGTGCTGCGAACACAGACGCGTAATCCGTGAAGGCTTGTCGAAAAACCAAAATCCGTTGTGCGCCCAAAAGGTGATGTAGTCCGTGAAGTCTGGCGAGATACAGTCGGATACGGCGTAGACGTTGCGAACTGATGGAACGTCCAACCAATCGGGACGCTCCACGATGCGTTTCGCCATGTAGCCGAGTGCGATCATTGGCATTCAGTCGGGGAACGGTACCCGTCACCGGGCCGGGAAAGTTGATTGTCCATTTGTGAAAACGCGCAAGCTCGGCTCCGGTGCAGTACGCCCGACATGGGCGTGATCTTGTGGGGTGCAAGTCCCCTGTACTTAGTTCCGGTTTCTTCGAAGAGGGAGTCATGATACCAAATGGATAGCTCGTAAAGAACAGTACGAGGCGAGGGCAACTGCGGGGAGGTGACAAACCGTGGGGAGGAAGCCTGCGAAGATGATCGGTAAGCCAGCAAAGAATCGTCGCTGGACATCTTCTCGCCAAGACCCGCCAGGTGACGAACAGAAACTTGATACGAGGCCGACGACTCCAGGCGATTGGGCTGCTGACCAAGAAGCCGAACCGGAAGAAAGAGCGGAGGTAGATCAAGCACTTGGGCGGGGACAGATCACGTGTTCTTGAGCGATCAAGGACGTCCCTTATTTGGGGAGATCTCGATGCGTACCCGTGAGTAGGGCTTGCCCGAAAGGCGGGGCGGAATGCGGCAACGTATGCCCGTGCAAAGAGAAGTCAGCAGAAGGCATAGTAGCGATCCGCCGAATCCAACGGCGACGCGAAGGCCTGAAGGGAATGAGCAAGCACGTATCGACATCATCTCACGAAGGAGCCGTTGCCGTATGGCAATCTCTTAGCGGCGAAGCTGTCGGTCCAATGGCTTGGGTCATCGCGGCGACGCGTTGATTTGAAACTCGTGCTCAACCGCCTAGTGCGGTCCCGCATGCTAGGTGGTGTGGGAGGGGTCCCGGGCAACCGGGCCCCTATCCCGATCGCCATGGTTATCCGCCGCATTGCTTCAGATTGGGTCGTCACGAAGGAACTCAACTACAGTTTCGATAGAATCAACGATCGAAGAGTTAAGTTTAGAAACATCGAATCCCTCGGCAACGCATTCGAATGTGGAGTCGTGAAAGACGAAGATGAAATGGCGTTTCGATGCGAGAAAGCGATCCCGGTCGTGGTATGGGTGTACCGAATTCATCGATTCAAGTGCACGAATCCAAGACGAGTCACGGATTTCAAACGCAGCGAAGGGTTCGAGCCCGCGTCCCGAGAGCGGATGTCCCGCGATTGCCTCCTCGTTTGGTGCACCCATCATATGAGCGTATGGTCGGCGAAAGCGAATGAGTGCGACCGTGCCGTCGGTTTCCGTGCCGACCACGTTAACGTAAGTGCCATCCCAGTTTGGATCAGGGTCCGACACGAGGTATTCGAGTATCAGTCGGTAATCGTCAGCAACGACTGTCGGTAGCGGCGCACCCACGTCGGATTGCGGAACGTCCGAAAGTGGAACGACAGTGTCGAGTTCATCAACGGTGTACATCGAGTGTCATTTCAATTCGGATAACGTCACCGATCACGCGGTCGGCGCGAGAGATCTTCCACTGGCAAAACGCCCTGACTCGCCGACTCGGGTGCATCGGATTGTTCCCCGTCTTTGTGAATTCAAATCCGAAACGCAATTTTTTGCGAAATCATTCGAAGAGCGACGCCGGTGTCTGATAGCCGTGACGTTTACGGGGTCGTAGGTTTAGCAGCATAGCGGCTTTGCGTACCTGCTGCCAGCTGATCGAACCATAGTCCACTCCCTTTGGGAAGTACTGCCGCAGCAGACCATTGGTGTTCTCATTGGTCCCTCGTTGGCCACTGCAGTATGGATCCGCGAAAAACACCTTGACGTTAAACCATGAGGGGAGCAATCGATGGTAGAAGAATTCGGTGCCATTGTCGAAGGTCATTGTCTTGATGTGCTTCTCCGGCACCTTGTTGAACATCGACCGGATCGTATCCATCACCAAACGCGATGACTTCTTCTTGCAGCGACCGACCAAGGTGTAGCCAGTCTTGCGGTCCACGGCAGTCACCAAGTAGCCCGTGCTCTTCTTGCAGACCACGAGATCGAGCTCCCAGTCGCCAATGCGTTTTCGGTTGCTGGCAACCTTCGGGCGGTCGTGAATCGATACGCGGTCAGCAGCTTGCTTGCGGATAAAACCTGGCTTTTGCTTGCGATTGCGACGCCCGCTCCGCCGCATCGCTTTGCGAAATGGGTGGTTTCGATCCAAAGACCAAAGATACTTGTAGATCGTTTGGTGGCTGATTTGAAGCTTGCCGGCCTGCTTCGAAAGATACCCACTGATTTGCTCAGGACTCCAGTTCAGAGCGAGTTTCTCAGACACGACCTCAAAGAGATCTGGGTCCTCCAACTTGCTGACGACCGATGGTCTTTCCTTCAGGAAGTTGGCTCGGCGTTCGGCATGCAATGGGTGATAGTGCTTGCCGGTGACATGGTTCCTTGCCAGTTCACGAGAAACAGTCGAGGGAGAGACTTCAATTGCTTCAGCGATCTCTTTCTGTTTCTTGCCGTCTCGCTGCATGACAGAGATGACAACGCGTTGATGAAAGGTAAGATGTGCCATAGCTGACTGAGTCCGTCTGAGTTGTTGGGATTTGAAGCTCCAAACAGCTTGGCGGGCTCAGTCGGTCTTCCGCCAGGGGGCACTGAAAAACCTTTCGTTTTTTCAGTGCTCTAAAAATTGCGTTTCGGGCTTGAATTCACACGTCGTGGAATCACCTAGTCGGGAAATACGGCGACAGCTCAGGCAATCCTGTTCGCATTATCGCGAAGCCGCAAAGTACCACAACGCAAATGCATATATACGCAGACAAACCAGCAAGAAGAAGCAGGCACGAATTAACGAAAACCGCGCAGCGGTACCCCGCACTCTCCCTTGAGCCAATCGTCTTCACGCCGGCATCAACTCCGAAAAACAGCGCGAGAAAGATTGCGGCGTGCACGACACCAGCCAGTTGCCACGCAGGAAGGGACTCCGGCAATACGAACCAGTCCAGTAAACCATTGAGCCTGGCGTAAGGAGTGTGAATTACAGGAAACTTGATGTAAATCGCGAGTTTCGTGACGAAGAGCAAGACACCGCATCCAGCCCAAAATGCACGAGCTCGATTCAGCTTTGAATCCCTAAATCCTTGCAGGAACTCAAAGGCCCCGTCTGCGGAAACCCTATTTGCCCATAGCAGGGCGATAGTTCCATACATAACGGACGATGATTTTACGCTTATACGACTTGCTATCGCGATTGCGAAAGCGAAGGGAAACGTAAGCAAGTCAAAGACACGACTCAATGCCCGTTCATAAAAGAGCAAGGCTCTGCGACCGATTACCCATTTTGGAATCAAGTGATCATTCGAGTCCCGTGTCGGCCGAATCTTTTTGTAGGGTCGCAGCAACCCAGTCGTAGCGAACCTATCCTGATACGATTCTGGAATGATCGCAGGCTCGTTGAATATATCAACGCAAAGGCAAAGCCTGCTGTAATTTGTGGGTATCGCGTATAGCGAGATCAGAGGACGCTTAATGAACGTCAGAAACGATGCTGCAACGTAAATCGTCGTCGCAGCTACGCCGAAGGCGAAGGTGAGAACGAGAAAGCATGACAGAACTGCCAATCCCAGGAAAACAAAGAGAACCCAAACCGCAATTGAAAATGGAACGTGATAAAGCAAAACAGCAACGTTAGCGACCACTTGCCCATCGTTCTCAGCACGCGATAGATCAGTGCCGGGCGTAGCATTCCAGGCGTCTACTTTGGATCCGTCGCGGGCGATAAGCACCGGCTCGAGAGCCCGAAATGCTTCCCACTTCGGTTTGGCAAACGCGATCAGTCTACTTTCAAGTATACGCCACCATCGCCTAAGCCTCAGTTTTGACTGCGGAGTTTGAATCAACCCGAGTGGCAGAATCAACGCACCCGCGAAAAAAAGCTTCCCTGAATCCGTTGTTGATACTAACCACACAAAAAGCGATGCAGCAACGACAGTCTCGACAATTGCTAGGAGTGACAGTTCGCCCGACTTGATCGACTCGTTGTCGCTATGAAGTTTCATGGCCAAGCAGGAATATTGCAAACCAATAAGGATTTGACTTCGCGTGGATGCGGCGGTTGAGTCTCTTTCTCTTTCATGTTGCTTCGTTCGTCGCGGTTCAAAACGCGTCGCCTAGCCGAAGCTCAAGTCCTCTGTTCAACCAATAAGGATTTGACTTCGCGTGGATGCGGCGGTTGAGTCTCTTTCTCTTTCATGTTGCTTCGTTCGTCGCGGTTCAAAACGCGTCGCCTAGCCGAAGCTCAAGTCCTCTGTTCAAGATGCCCGGGGGTAAATGGCGAGGCGTTGATTGAGGATCTCTTGGGAATTGCTTCCCGGCTGCGTTCTCTAACGAAGAGGCAGGTTGGTTTTGAAGTAGGTGAATTGCTGATCGGCCGTTTGCTCTGTGCCTGTTCCGCTGGCGACGAGTTGGATGGAAGCGGATTGACGCTCATTGCCCGATTAATTTTGAGCTTGAGATTGCTGTCGCGACATACCTTCCTCCTTCGCCCTCCTGAAGACGTTCGAATTCGACCGGTCATTTCACTTCCCCGGTTCATGCGTTACCCACTGTCGTAGTAAGTCAGCCCATGCTCGGGACGGATGCCCTGCGACGACAACGATGTGTAGCTGACCTCAATCGCTCGCATGATCCCGCCGCACAGGCGACACTTCATCGGTGCGGTCAGTGGTTCAACCTGTGGCGCGTAGCCACTGCCCAGCCAGAAAGTCCAGCCAAGCATCAGCCACACCAACCACTTCACCTCCTCGACCTTCACCTTGCTGTTGCCGCTCATCCACCCGTAATGACGAATCTTCATGAAGTTCGTCGGCAACACGTGCTGCAAGAAGTCGCCCACGAACTCTTCGCCGGCAACCTCTTTGTTCTGAACCACGTTTCCCTTGCGACGAATTTGGTACGTCACCGTTTCTGAGTTGACATCGATGATCCGGCTGTCGTTGATCGCGACTCGATGAACGTACGGTGCCAGGTACTTCAGCGTTGGAACGCCGTGCCCGACCGCCTGGATGTCGACGACGAAGTCTTTCGTCCAAGTCTCGCGATCGACTTGGTCATACAGCCCAGCGGCACGAAGCTCATCGGCCAGCTTCGCTTTGTAGACGCGGATCAGCGTGCCGTGATGGAACAAGAAGTTCTCCGGTGTGCTCTGCCATGATTCGGCATTGCCTTGCTCATCCAGTTTCACTCCGCCGCCAGGAACGACATAGTGAACGTGCGGATGATAGACCGCCGGGTCACGGCCCCAGGTGTGCAGCACGCCGAAGAATCCAAGCTGGCATCCTTTCAGGCTCTTGGTTGCCGCGCCCACATCGCGAATGCTCTGACTGCTGGCATCGAACAAGCATCGGTAGCCGTCACGTTGGTGAACGCGCAGCACCAAGCCGATCTCCCGGGGCACCGTGAAAGTGACCAAGAAGTGATGAACCGGCATCAGCTTGGCAGACTGCGTTTCAATCCAAGCCTGCGTCTTCTCGTGACCGCAGTTTGGGCAGTGCCGATTGCCACACGAACGTCCGACCCAGTGATCGCTTCCGCAACCGCCGCACTGGTAGTGAACACCACCCAGTGCACCGGTGCGACAACGAGTGATCGCGCCAAGAACTTTATCTTCGGCGACCGAGATCGAATCGGCGTGTTGCTGCAGGTATGCCGGTGCGAATTGCCGAAGAGCCTCCGCAACCGTGGGCATTTGCCAGAGCGGGTTTACTCGCCGCTGCCTGGTAGCCTACCGAACAACTTTTCGATTTCTTCACGAGCGTTGGCCTCGGCCGTATCAGTCAAATGCAGGTACACCATCGTGGTCTGCAGCGACGAATGCCCCAAGTACTTTTGAATCACCTTCAGCCCCACGCCCGCTTCGAGCAAGTGCGTCGCATAGGAATGACGCAGCGTATGAATGCTGACCTTCTTGCCAAAGCGGAGGTTTTTCGTGATCTGCTTCATTGCTCCTTGAACGGCCGTTTCGCTCATCGGAGTCGTCGCTTGACTGACGCCGTCTTTGGCAAGGCTGTGGTTTCGGCCATCTGCCGGAAACAGAAAGCTTGGATGTCGGTGACTTGCCCAGTAGTTTCGCAGAAGTCGAACGGTCGTCGTCGGCAGCGGGACATACCGGTCCTTGGCTCCCTTGCCACGATGGACATGGACCCAGCCTCGCTGGGCGTCGATGTCACTGACCTGCAAATGCAGCGCTTCATTGAGTCGCAGTCCCAGCGAATAGACGGTCCAGAAATAGACGAACATTCGCCGCGTGGTCGCCGAGCCGATCAGTTCATGAACCTGATCGATCGTCAGCACCTCCGGCAACGTGGTGATGTTTTGGAGCTTGAGCATCTTGATGATTTCCCAGTCACGCTTGCAGGTGTGCGTGAACAAGAATTTGATGCCTGAGAAGGCCACCCGGAGCGATCCATAAGCAAAGTTGCGTTCGTTTTTGAGGTGCAAGAAGAACTGCCGCACATGCTGCTCGGTCACCTGATCGGGACTGCAACCGGCGAAATCGGAGAGCTGCCTGACCGCTCGGATGTAGCCATCGTGAGTTCGCTTGGCCTTGCCGGTCAGGTGCAAGTCTTCGGAGAGTCTCAGGCGAAGACTTTCCGGGAAGTGAACTCCAGGTGCATTTTGCGGATTGTTTGAGCTAGAATTGGACATGTTGTGTTCCTTTTCAGGAGGAGTTGCTGAGCTGTTCCCAGCGAACAGCTCCTCCTGAAAGGTTGCTTCCAGCAATCCGCAACGCGTCCGTTCCACCATCAATTTGAAACCGCCGCGCTAGCGGCTTACTTGAACCAATAAGGATTTGACTTCGCGTGGATGCGGCGGTTGAGTCTCTTTCTCTTTCATGTTGCTTCGTTCGTCGCGGTTCAAAACGCGTCGCCTAGCCGAAGCTCAAGTCCTCTGTTCAAGATGCCCGGGGGTAAATGGCGAGGCGTTGATTGAGGATCTCTTGGGAATTGCTTCCCGGCTGCGTTCTCTAACGAAGAGGCAGGTTGGTTTTGAAGTAGGTGAATTGCTGATCGGCCGTTTGCTCTGTGCCTGTTCCGCTGGCGACGAGTTGGATGGAAGCGGATTGACGCTCATTGCCCGATTAATTTTGAGCTTGAGATTGCTGTCGCGACATACCTTCCTCCTTCGCCCTCCTGAAGACGTTCGAATTCGACCGGTCATTTCACTTCCCCGGTTCATGCGTTACCCACTGTCGTAGTAAGTCAGCCCATGCTCGGGACGGATGCCCTGCGACGACAACGATGTGTAGCTGACCTCAATCGCTCGCATGATCCCGCCGCACAGGCGACACTTCATCGGTGCGGTCAGTGGTTCAACCTGTGGCGCGTAGCCACTGCCCAGCCAGAAAGTCCAGCCAAGCATCAGCCACACCAACCACTTCACCTCCTCGACCTTCACCTTGCTGTTGCCGCTCATCCACCCGTAATGACGAATCTTCATGAAGTTCGTCGGCAACACGTGCTGCAAGAAGTCGCCCACGAACTCTTCGCCGGCAACCTCTTTGTTCTGAACCACGTTTCCCTTGCGACGAATTTGGTACGTCACCGTTTCTGAGTTGACATCGATGATCCGGCTGTCGTTGATCGCGACTCGATGAACGTACGGTGCCAGGTACTTCAGCGTTGGAACGCCGTGCCCGACCGCCTGGATGTCGACGACGAAGTCTTTCGTCCAAGTCTCGCGATCGACTTGGTCATACAGCCCAGCGGCACGAAGCTCATCGGCCAGCTTCGCTTTGTAGACGCGGATCAGCGTGCCGTGATGGAACAAGAAGTTCTCCGGTGTGCTCTGCCATGATTCGGCATTGCCTTGCTCATCCAGTTTCACTCCGCCGCCAGGAACGACATAGTGAACGTGCGGATGATAGACCGCCGGGTCACGGCCCCAGGTGTGCAGCACGCCGAAGAATCCAAGCTGGCATCCTTTCAGGCTCTTGGTTGCCGCGCCCACATCGCGAATGCTCTGACTGCTGGCATCGAACAAGCATCGGTAGCCGTCACGTTGGTGAACGCGCAGCACCAAGCCGATCTCCCGGGGCACCGTGAAAGTGACCAAGAAGTGATGAACCGGCATCAGCTTGGCAGACTGCGTTTCAATCCAAGCCTGCGTCTTCTCGTGACCGCAGTTTGGGCAGTGCCGATTGCCACACGAACGTCCGACCCAGTGATCGCTTCCGCAACCGCCGCACTGGTAGTGAACACCACCCAGTGCACCGGTGCGACAACGAGTGATCGCGCCAAGAACTTTATCTTCGGCGACCGAGATCGAATCGGCGTGTTGCTGCAGGTATGCCGGTGCGAATTGCCGAAGAGCCTCCGCAACCGTGGGCATTTGCCAGAGCGGGTTTACTCGCCGCTGCCTGGTAGCCTACCGAACAACTTTTCGATTTCTTCACGAGCGTTGGCCTCGGCCGTATCAGTCAAATGCAGGTACACCATCGTGGTCTGCAGCGACGAATGCCCCAAGTACTTTTGAATCACCTTCAGCCCCACGCCCGCTTCGAGCAAGTGCGTCGCATAGGAATGACGCAGCGTATGAATGCTGACCTTCTTGCCAAAGCGGAGGTTTTTCGTGATCTGCTTCATTGCTCCTTGAACGGCCGTTTCGCTCATCGGAGTCGTCGCTTGACTGACGCCGTCTTTGGCAAGGCTGTGGTTTCGGCCATCTGCCGGAAACAGAAAGCTTGGATGTCGGTGACTTGCCCAGTAGTTTCGCAGAAGTCGAACGGTCGTCGTCGGCAGCGGGACATACCGGTCCTTGGCTCCCTTGCCACGATGGACATGGACCCAGCCTCGCTGGGCGTCGATGTCACTGACCTGCAAATGCAGCGCTTCATTGAGTCGCAGTCCCAGCGAATAGACGGTCCAGAAATAGACGAACATTCGCCGCGTGGTCGCCGAGCCGATCAGTTCATGAACCTGATCGATCGTCAGCACCTCCGGCAACGTGGTGATGTTTTGGAGCTTGAGCATCTTGATGATTTCCCAGTCACGCTTGCAGGTGTGCGTGAACAAGAATTTGATGCCTGAGAAGGCCACCCGGAGCGATCCATAAGCAAAGTTGCGTTCGTTTTTGAGGTGCAAGAAGAACTGCCGCACATGCTGCTCGGTCACCTGATCGGGACTGCAACCGGCGAAATCGGAGAGCTGCCTGACCGCTCGGATGTAGCCATCGTGAGTTCGCTTGGCCTTGCCGGTCAGGTGCAAGTCTTCGGAGAGTCTCAGGCGAAGACTTTCCGGGAAGTGAACTCCAGGTGCATTTTGCGGATTGTTTGAGCTAGAATTGGACATGTTGTGTTCCTTTTCAGGAGGAGTTGCTGAGCTGTTCCCAGCGAACAGCTCCTCCTGAAAGGTTGCTTCCAGCAATCCGCAACGCGTCCGTTCCACCATCAATTTGAAACCGCCGCGCTAGCGGCTTACTTGAACCAATGGATTGCACGGGAGTCGGGTGTCACGCGTTTTGACAGATCAAACTTTTCACGGCCCGACCCCGTGAATCCAAACGTTCGCCGACTGACTGAATGTTTGCACCACTCGTCCTGCCCTTCCAGATTACGGTAGCTGCCTTCGCGGTTCTTTGGTGCCTGGGTGCGATGACACTTCGATCACCAAAGCGAATTTCTTGGCTGACTCTTGCCGGTATGCTCCTCTTCATCCCATCCTGCGTCGGAGTGATGGCAGTTGTCGACTTGCAACGTTACGGTCGATTCGATTACGCAAACGCGTCTAAGGTTCCCAGGGATGGATACATTGAGTTTCCAGCAGATGCTACGGACATTATTCTTTATCGAAATGGCGCGGGTCACTGGGCGAAATTTGCCATCGACACTCCGTCGTTGCGATCTTGGGTCGACGAGCGTCGTTCATTGCGTCCAGACTTGAATCAACACCATGACGATGATGAATGGCTGCCAAAATTAGGCGGTCCTCAGTGGCAGCAGCAGCACATGATCGAATTGAGCCAGCAAGTTTTCAGCGATCGTTTTCCAGATACCGGCTGGATCTACGACCCATCAATGCTGGAAGTGTACGTCAGGCGTTCTGACCGAGGTGGCGGCTACACCCTCTGGCATGTACCATCCAGTGGTGACACTTATATCAGCGCCCGATACTGGTAATGCGGCGAACCATTCCGATGCACGGGAGCGGCGAAGTCGCGTTTTGTGACAATTGAACATTCCTCGTCGCCGCCCCGTGATCGGCGACGTTATCCGACTGAAGTATGGTTCAAGGGTGCTGTTGTGCTAGCGTCCATCTGTATGTTCAAGTAAGCCGCTAGCGCGGCGGTTTCAAATTGATGGTGGAACGGACGCGTTGCGGATTGCTGGAAGCAACCTTTCAGGAGGAGCTGTTCGCTGGGAACAGCTCAGCAACTCCTCCTGAAAAGGAACACAACATGTCCAATTCTAGCTCAAACAATCCGCAAAATGCACCTGGAGTTCACTTCCCGGAAAGTCTTCGCCTGAGACTCTCCGAAGACTTGCACCTGACCGGCAAGGCCAAGCGAACTCACGATGGCTACATCCGAGCGGTCAGGCAGCTCTCCGATTTCGCCGGTTGCAGTCCCGATCAGGTGACCGAGCAGCATGTGCGGCAGTTCTTCTTGCACCTCAAAAACGAACGCAACTTTGCTTATGGATCGCTCCGGGTGGCCTTCTCAGGCATCAAATTCTTGTTCACGCACACCTGCAAGCGTGACTGGGAAATCATCAAGATGCTCAAGCTCCAAAACATCACCACGTTGCCGGAGGTGCTGACGATCGATCAGGTTCATGAACTGATCGGCTCGGCGACCACGCGGCGAATGTTCGTCTATTTCTGGACCGTCTATTCGCTGGGACTGCGACTCAATGAAGCGCTGCATTTGCAGGTCAGTGACATCGACGCCCAGCGAGGCTGGGTCCATGTCCATCGTGGCAAGGGAGCCAAGGACCGGTATGTCCCGCTGCCGACGACGACCGTTCGACTTCTGCGAAACTACTGGGCAAGTCACCGACATCCAAGCTTTCTGTTTCCGGCAGATGGCCGAAACCACAGCCTTGCCAAAGACGGCGTCAGTCAAGCGACGACTCCGATGAGCGAAACGGCCGTTCAAGGAGCAATGAAGCAGATCACGAAAAACCTCCGCTTTGGCAAGAAGGTCAGCATTCATACGCTGCGTCATTCCTATGCGACGCACTTGCTCGAAGCGGGCGTGGGGCTGAAGGTGATTCAAAAGTACTTGGGGCATTCGTCGCTGCAGACCACGATGGTGTACCTGCATTTGACTGATACGGCCGAGGCCAACGCTCGTGAAGAAATCGAAAAGTTGTTCGGTAGGCTACCAGGCAGCGGCGAGTAAACCCGCTCTGGCAAATGCCCACGGTTGCGGAGGCTCTTCGGCAATTCGCACCGGCATACCTGCAGCAACACGCCGATTCGATCTCGGTCGCCGAAGATAAAGTTCTTGGCGCGATCACTCGTTGTCGCACCGGTGCACTGGGTGGTGTTCACTACCAGTGCGGCGGTTGCGGAAGCGATCACTGGGTCGGACGTTCGTGTGGCAATCGGCACTGCCCAAACTGCGGTCACGAGAAGACGCAGGCTTGGATTGAAACGCAGTCTGCCAAGCTGATGCCGGTTCATCACTTCTTGGTCACTTTCACGGTGCCCCGGGAGATCGGCTTGGTGCTGCGCGTTCACCAACGTGACGGCTACCGATGCTTGTTCGATGCCAGCAGTCAGAGCATTCGCGATGTGGGCGCGGCAACCAAGAGCCTGAAAGGATGCCAGCTTGGATTCTTCGGCGTGCTGCACACCTGGGGCCGTGACCCGGCGGTCTATCATCCGCACGTTCACTATGTCGTTCCTGGCGGCGGAGTGAAACTGGATGAGCAAGGCAATGCCGAATCATGGCAGAGCACACCGGAGAACTTCTTGTTCCATCACGGCACGCTGATCCGCGTCTACAAAGCGAAGCTGGCCGATGAGCTTCGTGCCGCTGGGCTGTATGACCAAGTCGATCGCGAGACTTGGACGAAAGACTTCGTCGTCGACATCCAGGCGGTCGGGCACGGCGTTCCAACGCTGAAGTACCTGGCACCGTACGTTCATCGAGTCGCGATCAACGACAGCCGGATCATCGATGTCAACTCAGAAACGGTGACGTACCAAATTCGTCGCAAGGGAAACGTGGTTCAGAACAAAGAGGTTGCCGGCGAAGAGTTCGTGGGCGACTTCTTGCAGCACGTGTTGCCGACGAACTTCATGAAGATTCGTCATTACGGGTGGATGAGCGGCAACAGCAAGGTGAAGGTCGAGGAGGTGAAGTGGTTGGTGTGGCTGATGCTTGGCTGGACTTTCTGGCTGGGCAGTGGCTACGCGCCACAGGTTGAACCACTGACCGCACCGATGAAGTGTCGCCTGTGCGGCGGGATCATGCGAGCGATTGAGGTCAGCTACACATCGTTGTCGTCGCAGGGCATCCGTCCCGAGCATGGGCTGACTTACTACGACAGTGGGTAACGCATGAACCGGGGAAGTGAAATGACCGGTCGAATTCGAACGTCTTCAGGAGGGCGAAGGAGGAAGGTATGTCGCGACAGCAATCTCAAGCTCAAAATTAATCGGGCAATGAGCGTCAATCCGCTTCCATCCAACTCGTCGCCAGCGGAACAGGCACAGAGCAAACGGCCGATCAGCAATTCACCTACTTCAAAACCAACCTGCCTCTTCGTTAGAGAACGCAGCCGGGAAGCAATTCCCAAGAGATCCTCAATCAACGCCTCGCCATTTACCCCCGGGCATCTTGAACAGAGGACTTGAGCTTCGGCTAGGCGACGCGTTTTGAACCGCGACGAACGAAGCAACATGAAAGAGAAAGAGACTCAACCGCCGCATCCACGCGAAGTCAAATCCTTATTGGTTCAAGTAAGCCGCTAGCGCGGCGGTTTCAAATTGATGGTGGAACGGACGCGTTGCGGATTGCTGGAAGCAACCTTTCAGGAGGAGCTGTTCGCTGGGAACAGCTCAGCAACTCCTCCTGAAAAGGAACACAACATGTCCAATTCTAGCTCAAACAATCCGCAAAATGCACCTGGAGTTCACTTCCCGGAAAGTCTTCGCCTGAGACTCTCCGAAGACTTGCACCTGACCGGCAAGGCCAAGCGAACTCACGATGGCTACATCCGAGCGGTCAGGCAGCTCTCCGATTTCGCCGGTTGCAGTCCCGATCAGGTGACCGAGCAGCATGTGCGGCAGTTCTTCTTGCACCTCAAAAACGAACGCAACTTTGCTTATGGATCGCTCCGGGTGGCCTTCTCAGGCATCAAATTCTTGTTCACGCACACCTGCAAGCGTGACTGGGAAATCATCAAGATGCTCAAGCTCCAAAACATCACCACGTTGCCGGAGGTGCTGACGATCGATCAGGTTCATGAACTGATCGGCTCGGCGACCACGCGGCGAATGTTCGTCTATTTCTGGACCGTCTATTCGCTGGGACTGCGACTCAATGAAGCGCTGCATTTGCAGGTCAGTGACATCGACGCCCAGCGAGGCTGGGTCCATGTCCATCGTGGCAAGGGAGCCAAGGACCGGTATGTCCCGCTGCCGACGACGACCGTTCGACTTCTGCGAAACTACTGGGCAAGTCACCGACATCCAAGCTTTCTGTTTCCGGCAGATGGCCGAAACCACAGCCTTGCCAAAGACGGCGTCAGTCAAGCGACGACTCCGATGAGCGAAACGGCCGTTCAAGGAGCAATGAAGCAGATCACGAAAAACCTCCGCTTTGGCAAGAAGGTCAGCATTCATACGCTGCGTCATTCCTATGCGACGCACTTGCTCGAAGCGGGCGTGGGGCTGAAGGTGATTCAAAAGTACTTGGGGCATTCGTCGCTGCAGACCACGATGGTGTACCTGCATTTGACTGATACGGCCGAGGCCAACGCTCGTGAAGAAATCGAAAAGTTGTTCGGTAGGCTACCAGGCAGCGGCGAGTAAACCCGCTCTGGCAAATGCCCACGGTTGCGGAGGCTCTTCGGCAATTCGCACCGGCATACCTGCAGCAACACGCCGATTCGATCTCGGTCGCCGAAGATAAAGTTCTTGGCGCGATCACTCGTTGTCGCACCGGTGCACTGGGTGGTGTTCACTACCAGTGCGGCGGTTGCGGAAGCGATCACTGGGTCGGACGTTCGTGTGGCAATCGGCACTGCCCAAACTGCGGTCACGAGAAGACGCAGGCTTGGATTGAAACGCAGTCTGCCAAGCTGATGCCGGTTCATCACTTCTTGGTCACTTTCACGGTGCCCCGGGAGATCGGCTTGGTGCTGCGCGTTCACCAACGTGACGGCTACCGATGCTTGTTCGATGCCAGCAGTCAGAGCATTCGCGATGTGGGCGCGGCAACCAAGAGCCTGAAAGGATGCCAGCTTGGATTCTTCGGCGTGCTGCACACCTGGGGCCGTGACCCGGCGGTCTATCATCCGCACGTTCACTATGTCGTTCCTGGCGGCGGAGTGAAACTGGATGAGCAAGGCAATGCCGAATCATGGCAGAGCACACCGGAGAACTTCTTGTTCCATCACGGCACGCTGATCCGCGTCTACAAAGCGAAGCTGGCCGATGAGCTTCGTGCCGCTGGGCTGTATGACCAAGTCGATCGCGAGACTTGGACGAAAGACTTCGTCGTCGACATCCAGGCGGTCGGGCACGGCGTTCCAACGCTGAAGTACCTGGCACCGTACGTTCATCGAGTCGCGATCAACGACAGCCGGATCATCGATGTCAACTCAGAAACGGTGACGTACCAAATTCGTCGCAAGGGAAACGTGGTTCAGAACAAAGAGGTTGCCGGCGAAGAGTTCGTGGGCGACTTCTTGCAGCACGTGTTGCCGACGAACTTCATGAAGATTCGTCATTACGGGTGGATGAGCGGCAACAGCAAGGTGAAGGTCGAGGAGGTGAAGTGGTTGGTGTGGCTGATGCTTGGCTGGACTTTCTGGCTGGGCAGTGGCTACGCGCCACAGGTTGAACCACTGACCGCACCGATGAAGTGTCGCCTGTGCGGCGGGATCATGCGAGCGATTGAGGTCAGCTACACATCGTTGTCGTCGCAGGGCATCCGTCCCGAGCATGGGCTGACTTACTACGACAGTGGGTAACGCATGAACCGGGGAAGTGAAATGACCGGTCGAATTCGAACGTCTTCAGGAGGGCGAAGGAGGAAGGTATGTCGCGACAGCAATCTCAAGCTCAAAATTAATCGGGCAATGAGCGTCAATCCGCTTCCATCCAACTCGTCGCCAGCGGAACAGGCACAGAGCAAACGGCCGATCAGCAATTCACCTACTTCAAAACCAACCTGCCTCTTCGTTAGAGAACGCAGCCGGGAAGCAATTCCCAAGAGATCCTCAATCAACGCCTCGCCATTTACCCCCGGGCATCTTGAACAGAGGACTTGAGCTTCGGCTAGGCGACGCGTTTTGAACCGCGACGAACGAAGCAACATGAAAGAGAAAGAGACTCAACCGCCGCATCCACGCGAAGTCAAATCCTTATTGGTTCAAGTAAGCCGCTAGCGCGGCGGTTTCAAATTGATGGTGGAACGGACGCGTTGCGGATTGCTGGAAGCAACCTTTCAGGAGGAGCTGTTCGCTGGGAACAGCTCAGCAACTCCTCCTGAAAAGGAACACAACATGTCCAATTCTAGCTCAAACAATCCGCAAAATGCACCTGGAGTTCACTTCCCGGAAAGTCTTCGCCTGAGACTCTCCGAAGACTTGCACCTGACCGGCAAGGCCAAGCGAACTCACGATGGCTACATCCGAGCGGTCAGGCAGCTCTCCGATTTCGCCGGTTGCAGTCCCGATCAGGTGACCGAGCAGCATGTGCGGCAGTTCTTCTTGCACCTCAAAAACGAACGCAACTTTGCTTATGGATCGCTCCGGGTGGCCTTCTCAGGCATCAAATTCTTGTTCACGCACACCTGCAAGCGTGACTGGGAAATCATCAAGATGCTCAAGCTCCAAAACATCACCACGTTGCCGGAGGTGCTGACGATCGATCAGGTTCATGAACTGATCGGCTCGGCGACCACGCGGCGAATGTTCGTCTATTTCTGGACCGTCTATTCGCTGGGACTGCGACTCAATGAAGCGCTGCATTTGCAGGTCAGTGACATCGACGCCCAGCGAGGCTGGGTCCATGTCCATCGTGGCAAGGGAGCCAAGGACCGGTATGTCCCGCTGCCGACGACGACCGTTCGACTTCTGCGAAACTACTGGGCAAGTCACCGACATCCAAGCTTTCTGTTTCCGGCAGATGGCCGAAACCACAGCCTTGCCAAAGACGGCGTCAGTCAAGCGACGACTCCGATGAGCGAAACGGCCGTTCAAGGAGCAATGAAGCAGATCACGAAAAACCTCCGCTTTGGCAAGAAGGTCAGCATTCATACGCTGCGTCATTCCTATGCGACGCACTTGCTCGAAGCGGGCGTGGGGCTGAAGGTGATTCAAAAGTACTTGGGGCATTCGTCGCTGCAGACCACGATGGTGTACCTGCATTTGACTGATACGGCCGAGGCCAACGCTCGTGAAGAAATCGAAAAGTTGTTCGGTAGGCTACCAGGCAGCGGCGAGTAAACCCGCTCTGGCAAATGCCCACGGTTGCGGAGGCTCTTCGGCAATTCGCACCGGCATACCTGCAGCAACACGCCGATTCGATCTCGGTCGCCGAAGATAAAGTTCTTGGCGCGATCACTCGTTGTCGCACCGGTGCACTGGGTGGTGTTCACTACCAGTGCGGCGGTTGCGGAAGCGATCACTGGGTCGGACGTTCGTGTGGCAATCGGCACTGCCCAAACTGCGGTCACGAGAAGACGCAGGCTTGGATTGAAACGCAGTCTGCCAAGCTGATGCCGGTTCATCACTTCTTGGTCACTTTCACGGTGCCCCGGGAGATCGGCTTGGTGCTGCGCGTTCACCAACGTGACGGCTACCGATGCTTGTTCGATGCCAGCAGTCAGAGCATTCGCGATGTGGGCGCGGCAACCAAGAGCCTGAAAGGATGCCAGCTTGGATTCTTCGGCGTGCTGCACACCTGGGGCCGTGACCCGGCGGTCTATCATCCGCACGTTCACTATGTCGTTCCTGGCGGCGGAGTGAAACTGGATGAGCAAGGCAATGCCGAATCATGGCAGAGCACACCGGAGAACTTCTTGTTCCATCACGGCACGCTGATCCGCGTCTACAAAGCGAAGCTGGCCGATGAGCTTCGTGCCGCTGGGCTGTATGACCAAGTCGATCGCGAGACTTGGACGAAAGACTTCGTCGTCGACATCCAGGCGGTCGGGCACGGCGTTCCAACGCTGAAGTACCTGGCACCGTACGTTCATCGAGTCGCGATCAACGACAGCCGGATCATCGATGTCAACTCAGAAACGGTGACGTACCAAATTCGTCGCAAGGGAAACGTGGTTCAGAACAAAGAGGTTGCCGGCGAAGAGTTCGTGGGCGACTTCTTGCAGCACGTGTTGCCGACGAACTTCATGAAGATTCGTCATTACGGGTGGATGAGCGGCAACAGCAAGGTGAAGGTCGAGGAGGTGAAGTGGTTGGTGTGGCTGATGCTTGGCTGGACTTTCTGGCTGGGCAGTGGCTACGCGCCACAGGTTGAACCACTGACCGCACCGATGAAGTGTCGCCTGTGCGGCGGGATCATGCGAGCGATTGAGGTCAGCTACACATCGTTGTCGTCGCAGGGCATCCGTCCCGAGCATGGGCTGACTTACTACGACAGTGGGTAACGCATGAACCGGGGAAGTGAAATGACCGGTCGAATTCGAACGTCTTCAGGAGGGCGAAGGAGGAAGGTATGTCGCGACAGCAATCTCAAGCTCAAAATTAATCGGGCAATGAGCGTCAATCCGCTTCCATCCAACTCGTCGCCAGCGGAACAGGCACAGAGCAAACGGCCGATCAGCAATTCACCTACTTCAAAACCAACCTGCCTCTTCGTTAGAGAACGCAGCCGGGAAGCAATTCCCAAGAGATCCTCAATCAACGCCTCGCCATTTACCCCCGGGCATCTTGAACAGAGGACTTGAGCTTCGGCTAGGCGACGCGTTTTGAACCGCGACGAACGAAGCAACATGAAAGAGAAAGAGACTCAACCGCCGCATCCACGCGAAGTCAAATCCTTATTGGTTATCGGTCGTCCTGAGGGGCCAGCCGGGGAACATGGGCATCCACCAGTTTACGCAAGTCTTGTGTGACCTGCCAGCCTTCATCTCCAAGTTCGTCTTCAAGGTCAGCCCAGTACCAAACGGAATAGGCGTGTAGGTCAATGTTTTGGTCGAGAAGAGCCAGAATGCCCGGCCACCGATCATCCGATGCGAGATCGTCAAGATCATCAAACGCCTGAATAATGGTTTCCATCAGCGTGAAGCGTTCATCGTTAGTCAGGCCACCGCTGCGGTACAGTGCGAGGTACTCGTCGATGCGGGAACTGTCTGCAATTTCCCATTCCCAGTCTTGCATCGAGGGATGGTTCGGAACGTCAAGTATCGCCGCGAGATTGGCAATGGCGTCAGCAGTGGGAAATCGCCAAAGATGCTCGGGAACGGGCATGTAACTTCAATTCGATAACGTTAGACATCACGGGGAACGGACGGAAGACTTTCTACTTCAAGAACCGCGCAAGCCGTTCTCCCGTGCATGTCATGGTTCGCCGCTCGGTTGTTTCTTCGAGTCGGCCCATCGTGACCACGCCAAGTAGTCACCGCCGAACTCATGTCCAGTATACCGTTCGAGAGCGTCGATGATACTGCGTAGGCTGGTGTCTCGCGCAATCTCGAGTTCGCGCTCCGTTTCTTCCGACCCGCGATAACCATGACGCGGGACGTAGTACGTGCGAATATACGCAATCATTTCAGCAGCGCGGATCGCCGATGCGTCGTCGTTAATCTCTGTGTATTCTTTGCCCCATTCGGTGAGTTCACGCGTTACCGCGTGTTGGTGCAGTTCTACCCCTTTGCGAGTGATCCACGACCAGCCGAGCACCCCCGATGCACAGCAAATCGCTAGCACCGTTGGTACGGCCAGTAGGTTGCGTGTTGTGAATCGCATTTACGTCACGTCGGAGTCGAGGCATCCATTAGCGGTCGGCGAACGTTAAAAATCACGGGGTACGGGCGAACGACTTGCAAGCAAACGAGAAAACAGACCACCCGTACTCCCGTGCATTTTATGGTTCCTCGGCTTCGGACGCTTGGGGTCCGACCGAGCCGAAACTTGGTCGCAACGCCGAGGGGAAATGGAACAATCCGATCAGCCCTACGAACACGAGGACCAAACCCAACAATACAGAATACGCCGCCCATGCACGCCCATTGGCCGTAATCGCGATCGGACCGAAAGTTTGCGTAATCGTGACTGATCGCCCCTTCGGAATTTGGACCGTGATCGTCTGAGTGCGTGTGCCATCATCATTGTAAGTACTTGGGCCTTCGTAAATTGTCTTTGCTTCGCCAATCGGTTCGGCGGACAACGCATGTGCCGCGTGCCGAGACGACCAAGCGATGAACGACAGCGGAAGGGCCACTGCGAAAAAGAGCAGCCAGACAGGAAGTTGGTAGAGCACGTTCATTTCATTCGAGGAACGGCAGAAATCACGCGGTTGCGGCGGACGAACTTGCCATCAGAAAACGCGTGATCCGCAACTCGCGTGCATTTCATTGTTATTTGGCCGTCGCTCTGACCCGGTGTCAATCGTCAGTAATGATCGTTCCATTCTCCCAGAAGTCTTCGACCTTCCGCCAGTACTGCAAGGATACCGGACGTAGAAATTCGAGGAATTGGTCAGGCATGGTGTTGGAATGCAGGTTCGTATTCTGAAGACTCTCAAGGATTCCAATCGTCGCCGCCTCGCGAACATATTTGTCACCATCGATGTGCAACCGTTCGATCGTTTCAAATGCCACGTGAAGTTGTTGTCGGTCTCGCGTTTCAAGCAGTGAAATTACATATCGCGAGAAATCAGCGAGTGCAAGGTAGTAAGGGTTTTCGAGTTCGTCTTCCCACTCAGCCATGAATGCACCATAGGTTGCTGTGAAATCCGGGCACGCTGCAATTATGACGGCCATCACCTCTGCTCGGTCAAGCATTCGGTGTCCGTTCCTCCTCAATCAAATAACGGGGAGCATCTGCGTGGTGGCGGAAACGAGACTTCCACTTGTTGTAGGTCTCCACCGCCACTCCGCAGCATGCATTGGTTATTGCGTGCGGGGCGGAATGGCCGGGCCCCGTCAGATGAAGTGAAATTGTACGACAGGCCGGATGGCGAAACAACAAAGCGGGAATTGATGCAAAGCCAACCAAGTCGAGAAAATGACCTGTGATGGAATGATCGAGCGTCGTTGCGAATGCAATGATGGGTGAACGGTGATTGCCAATCAACCGTGGAACCAACAAGAGAAACTTGAGAACCAACTCGGGTGCAGGTGCGAATCGTCGCGTTCCAACCAGCATGTTCCGTCAAGCGATTCGCAATCAACCAAAGAATGCGACGCAAGGCATCCATGTGCGAAGCGGTTCAAACGTCGTCGAGCAGTCAACCAATTCGTCGCAATAACTTGTTTATCACCTGTTGGACAGGTGGGAATAAGTGGTGAGGTTTATTCTACACGGTTTGCCGGTGGGAATAAGTCGCCTTCCGAGCACTTGTTCTCGTCAGTCGGCGCGGACTTCGTCCACGTGGGTGACTTGTTCTCACCGTGACGCTTCCAGGACGTTGCGTCCTCTGATTGATCTTAACAGTCAATTTGACGGCAGGACTTGAGCCAAAGGACTGCATCCTTTGATACTCGCGAAAGTGTCCAGTGGAATTCCCGTCTTATTCTTGGGGATCCGCACCCGGCTTGCAAGCATTTTTGCACCCGGTGAACAAAAACGCACGCTTTGAGCGGTGGTTTCCGCGAGTTTCCCGCCTAGCTTGTTCACGCACGCGAGACAGTTTTGGTGGCTGACGTGGAGGCGTTGCGTCTGGTTGCGTTGGAGCGTTTTGGGAAGCGTTTTATGTTTGATCGGCAGGAGGAGAAGGAGGAGGAGATGCTGTGAGGCCTTGCTTCGAACCACGCGAACAACAAGTGACGTAAGCAGGTCGGCTGGAATGATCGGGCACAACCATGTGAGCCGTTTGGGCGTTCGCCCCGGTTGCCCGTGAAAACCGTGGCTAACGCCAACGGCTCACATACCCGATGACACCTGCGAACCTGCATAGCGGAAGGGCACGAGCCCTCCGGTTCCTCACCGGGCGGCTTGCGCCACACCGCTAAACAGGTCGGCAGGAGTCTTTCGGCATTTGAAATGTCTTGGCAAGCGTGGTTGCTTCCACGTCCAACTCCGGTTTCTCACCGGGCGGCTTGCGCCACACCGCTAACATCGTGACTTGTTGTTCACGCGTCGCTTACGCTGCGGGTTGGGAGGGAGGATTCTCAGGCTGGAAGCCACTTGGGTTGCAAAGCGACGGGGTGAGCGACTTGCTGAGGTGGCAGGTTGGATGACACGAATTGCATTGACACGGTTCAGGTGCGGGAGTTGAGTTGTGATGGGGACGTTTTCGAAACCGGCGAGTGCCGAACAGAAGCAGCGTTGGGCGAAGAGATGGTTCCAAAAGCTTTGCCAATTTCACCGGCGGAAGACGGAACCGGATTGGAAGTTTTCGGCCGATGATGTGATTGCTTTCTTGCGATCACGTCGCGATGCATTTGCGACGCGCGGTGGAGCAGGCGGGGATTTGGAAGCATGTGACAAGCCACACGTTTCGCCATTGCTTTGCGACGCATCTGCTATGGCAGTCCACTGGAAACCGTTCGCGTGATGCTGCTCGACGACGGTGGCTGGGCACGCAAACATTGGAGGACAAATGTTCTCCTCTCGTTTCAGGTTTGACGCAGAGGTCGTGCAGTTTTACTTCACCCTCCCTTCGGGAGGGTCGGCCCGCTTCGGGCCGGGGAGGGTTCCGTGCTGGATTCAATGCTGAACCCTCCCCTCGCTTCGCTCGGCCCTCTCAGGGGGAGGGTGATGAGAAACGCGTAACAGTACAGCACTTAAAAACTGCCCAACCGCCGCGGTGGAGAGCGGGACTGGTTGTTGGCCGTTGTTGCGTGGGGAAGTCGTTGGAGAGGCAGGGGGCGGAGTAGAAGGGAGGATCCCAGGCTGGCGGCGGTGGTTTAGCCGATGACGGAGGCTGCAATGATGATGGAGATTCCGAGCACGATTGCGGCCACGACGATGGAAACGGCCAAATTGTGTTCTTCGCCGATTTCGTGCAGGATCGAGAACGGGGTGAGCTTTTCCATCAGCACCAAACATCCTAAGAACACCACGATCCCAACCACCGAAAACACGCAGGCGGCGATCAAGTGTTGCAGCAGCAATTCCAAGCCGGTGCTGGTGGGAAGTGGTTCCGTCGTCTGGGCCAGTCCGCGGAGTTGATCAAGCATGGTCGTTCCCTTTTCGCTTTGTTTGTTTGAGTGAGTTTTGGTGTGTTCGGTGAAGGAATGTCCGGCTGAGATCAGGCGTTGAACGCGGGCATGGCGAACTGCGGTGATTCATTTTCCGCCGCCCCAGGATCCGCCGTAAGCGCGGCCTCCGCCACCGCTGCTGCCCATGTTGTCGACGATGCCAAAGTTGACCGCTTGCCAGCCTTGGAACGCCGCAACGGAGTACCAACCGCAGACAAGAAAGCCAATGATCAGATAGATTCGGAGCAATTTCATCAGTCATCACTGCTGGCATAAGGACTGAAGTCGCTGTCTTTCCAGCGTGAGACTTCGAAGTTGTGTTTGAACACCAGGCAGCCAATTGGAATCGCGGACACAAACAGCAACGCGTAGAACAACATCCATCCATCGGCGCTGGGGGTAGCCGCGGACGCCGAACGATGGTTGCCTAAGTAGATGATGAACATGTAAAAGCAGAAGCCCACCCAGGCGGCCCAGATTCCAAACGAAATCTGAGGCGACGGTTGGATGACGCCCACGCCCCAGGGACGCGTCAAATTCTCGACCCCGAACGCGGCTTCGATTTCATCGGGCTTCATGTAGGTGCCCAGTGACACGATCCGCTCATGAGTTCGGCCTGCGAAACTGTCCTCGATTGAAAGCATGCGAGGGGGCGCGATGAAGTCAGCGGTCTCGACGCGATCGCCTTGTTGGACCTTCCAGTAGAATTCCCCGATCACGTGCCGGACGATTGCGGTGGCGCGGTCATAGATTCGGAAGGAATCTCCATCGTGATGAATCCGGCTGGACAATGGATCCATGGCGTGTCCGGTGACCGGTTGGACGAACGACCAGTGCCGATCGTTTTCCACCAACCAGCGGAAGCCGACGCCGGGGGCGTACAGCAAGTATTCCGTCCACGGGTAGGTGGTGCCGGCATAACGTACGAATCGAGCCATGATTCCGATGATGATGTACTCGGTGCCGTCGATCGAGCCTCGTACACCCAGTGGCAGGGAGGTGTGCAGTTCACGCTTTTCCAGCATCGTCAGCAGTTTCAGGCGTCCGTCGTCGTTGGACAGCAACGCGCCGCAGTGCTGACATCCCACTCGCAAGGTTTCTTGGGGAGCATGCAGGTCCAACGAACCGCCGCACTTGGGGCAATTCAAGTGCAGGGACGCAACCGCGATGGTTCCGGAGTCCGGATCGGGTTGCCAATCCGGAGTCGACAGATTCAGTTTTTCTTTGGTGACCGTGCGGCCAATGTACGTGTGTTGTTCGCCGCGCGAATAGTCAAAGGTTGCAAACCAGGATCCACCGTCGGGTTCGGGAGCACCTTGCAAATCGACGTAACGATGATCGTCGCCAGGACGGAATGGCCAAGGGATTTCGCCTTGAGCCGAGCGGGCTTTGGCAACCCCGGTTTCCGCGACCGTGAGGTCTTGACCGCCGTAGTGAACCATTTGTCCGAGCGACAATGAATCAAAGTCGGGCAAGGGGGATTTGACTCGGACCGGGCGTTCAAACGTCAGGTGCAATTGGCCTTGAGCCTCGGCCAACCAAGCCATCTTGTCACCGGGGAACCGCAGGTACCATTCGTCCCAGACTCCGCCGGCGGCGTGGTCGTACTGGACACGGCCAATGACTTCGAATGGTTTGCCGCGGAAGGAACCGGAGGATCCCATCTGAACGACTGAATTGGTTTCGACGAGGTCACTGACTTTGCCGTAGTCCTCGATGTCTTTGTCGCCGCGCGCGACCGCGGTGTGACAGAATTCACAGACGCTGACCATCGAGTTCCCGAATCGAAATTCAACGGGTGCCCCGCAACCGGGGCACGAAGCGCGGCGAACCTTCATTCGTCGACCTCGGCGATCGCTTCCGCCCAGGCTCCCCGGCGGAGGTGCCGGATTCGCACGTCGCTGGCGTGCAGTCGAGATTGCAATTGCGTTTCCCAGTCCCAGACCGCGGTCTCTCGGCAGCAGACCAGGTTGAACGTGGCGACGCCATGTTCGGGGTAGGTGTGCACGGCCAAGTGGGATTCGGACAGCAGGTACAACGCGGTGACGCCGTGGGGCGGGCCAAAGACGTGCGATTGAGGCACGCCGACGATCTTCAATTCCAGCGATTCAATCACGTCGTGGCAGATGGCTTGGATCGTCGTCAGCGACTGGAGAGATTTGGCATCGCATCCTGAGGCATCGACGATCCACTGGCCGCCGACGCTGATCGACGGCGCAGCAGCGGTTGGCTCGCTCGTCGCGTTCGTCGGTGCGTTGAGGGGCGTTGAGGGCACTCCGTTCACTCCGTTGTCATGGTTTCATCACGGCGGCCGTGAAAATTCAGGTGCCTGAGTCAGTTGGCGGGCGGTGGAGGCGGTGGGCTGCCGGCGGCCAGCATGGGTGCCAGGGCGGGAACATCCTTGGCCATCAGCCAACCGCTCATTCCGGTCGCCCAAACCATGGATTCGGCTCCCATTTCGCCGCTTCCGATTCCGGCACGGACTTGGTCGGCAGTGAACGGGCCGTGTGTCACACCGTCTTTGGCCACATACCAAGCGGTCGCGGCGGGAGGTGGTGGAGGTCCGGCAGGGCTGGCGGCGGGCGCTGCGGCACCGGGGGGCATGGCGCCCGGCAACATGCGTCCGGCCATGGCGACACCGAGGCCCAGTCCCAGGCCTTCGGCTGCTCCACCGCCGCCACCATTTTCGGCGGCGGACGTCATGGCTTGGCCCATTTGGTACTGCTGGAACCGGTTCATGTCGCCGATCACGCCCATGCTGGTTCGCGTGTCCAGAGCCTTCTCGACGGACTCGGGCAACGAAATGTTGACAATGAACAACTGGGTGCAATCCAGCCCGTATTCGTCGTCGATCTTTTCGACCACACGCTCGCGAAGTTGGGCGGCAAGTTGTTCGTAATTGCTGGCCAGATCCAAGGCTGCGATTTGCGACGACCCGATCAGATCCGCAAACGACGATTGGATGATCGATCGCAACAAGACGTTGACGTCGTCGGCCCCGAATTCACCGTTGGTGCCGACCACCTCCAGCAGCAACGCTTTGGGATCGACTGCACGCAAGGCGTAGGTTCCGAAGGCCCGAATTCGGATCGGGCCGAACTCGGGGTCACGCAGCATGATCGGGTTGGGGGTTCCCCATTTCAGATCGGTGAGCTGGCGAGTGCTGACGAAGTAGACTTCGGCTTTGAACGGGCTGTTGAACCCGTACTTCCAACCTTGCAGGGTCGTCATGACGGGCATGTTGTCCGTCGTCAGTTGGTAATGCCCGGGAGGGTAGATGTCAGCGATTTCGCCTTTGTAAACAAAGACGGCGGTTTGGCCGGGACGCACGATCAATTGCGCCCCATTTTTGATTTCGTTGTCGTGCCGAGGGAACCGCCACATCAATGTGTGCTGTGTGTCATCGATCCATTCGATGATATCAATCAACTCGGAACGAATCAGATCAAACAATCCCACGTCGCGTCTCCTGTGTACGGTCTCGAAATCGTTGCCAAGCCTAGGGCGGTTGGGGGGCAGGGTCAAACGGTGACCAACCCAAAAATCCGAACGGAATCCCGGTAGCAGAATTCTAGCGTTCCCCGGCCAACGCCGGGGGCATCTGCCCGTCCCGGAGCCGGCGAAATGCCAATCAACAACAAGCGGGGCCCAACAATCGGAACACCCGTCCTTGTTTGTGAAGGGCTCGATTTGGAAAGGAGTGGGGCGCGATGAGCCATCAGAAAACGCTGATTTTTAATCTGCTCGGCGAAGGGAATTTCGGCCAACTGGGGCTCCAGGCTTTGAACCGCTGACCACCCGATTCTGTATCAAATCAACGTCCCGAGCCAGTTCAGCCGAAAATGTTTTGGCGTTGGAGCATCGGGGGCCTCCAGTTCGGCAAAGGGCCGATTGAAACGCCCAGAATCAGCCGTTTTGAATTCTCCATCGATTTTGCGAAAGCTCTTCGGTCGGCCTGCTCAATCTGCTACAATGAACGGCGCTGCGACTCGTTCTGATCGCCTGCAGTGGGCGGTTGCGTACAATGCTTGCAGTCCTGCCTTCCCTTTCCCACCTACCTTTACGATTGAGTCGCCCGACGGAGAGAGATTGGAGACAATCCAGCTCTGTTGTGGAACGCTCGCCCCGCCCATGAGATCCAATCGCATCCTGCCGGGAACTCGATGGCCTCGCGTGTTGTTATCGCTCGCGAGTGCACTGGCTTTGTTGGCATTTTCAACAGCCAACGCCGACGAGGACACCCCCGCCGAATCCACGCCGAGTGAACCGTTGACGGTTGATCTTTCCAATTGGGAAACCACTGGTTTTCTGAAGTTGGAAGAGTTCTGTCTCGATTGCCACAACGCGGACTATCAAGAAGCTGAAGTCGATCTGTCGCTGCTCAGCACCGCCGACAAGGTTCGCGACAACAGCGAGTTGGCGATGCACTCGATCAGCATGATTCGGTTCGGCGCGATGCCGCCGGAAGACTCGGCGCTGCCAACCATCGAAGAGCGTCGTGAACTGGCTGACCAGTTGGACGATTTGGTCTTTCACGCGACCTGTGATTTGCGTCCCAAGCCCGGACGGGTGACGGCGCGTCGTTTGAACCGCGCGGAATACAACAACGCGATTCGGGATCTGTTTGGGGTGGATCTGCGTCCCGCGGATCAATTTCCGTCGGATGAAGTTGGTGGTGGCTTCGACAACAACGCCGATGTGTTGTCGCTGTCGACGATGTTGATGGAAAAGTACCTGAAAGCGGGTGAGTCCGTGGCTTCGGCAGTGATCGTTGATCCAGCCACCCTTCCGTCGCTCAAAAAGACTTTTGCAGACCAGACTCTGCACACGATCGGTGAAGCCAAGCTGGCCTCGTTCGGCGAATGGTTCATTCGTGGCGACGGCATGGTTTGGGTCGAGGTCGAGGTTCCGATCGAAGGCGAATACTCGTTCGACATTCGCGGCGGCACGAACGTGGTGCGATCGGCGATGAATCCGTCCGACGACGATTCAGGCGAGAAGGACGAAGCGGAAAACGACAAGAAAGAGGTCAACGACAAGGTCAATCGTTGTGTGATGGTGCACGACGAAGAGGGGCGGTTGATCGAGATTCTGGATTTCAACTACCAAGAAAAGAGCGGGCCAACAGATGGCGAGTCGTTTCGGAAAACGTTGAAACCCGGCAAGCATCGGTTCTTCTTTTCACCGACCGACACCTGGGCTGATGAACTGCCCAAGGCCGAAGATCGCCAGGATCCGTGGCGAATCGGAGAATCGATTTCAGAACGTGTGCAGGGATTCACGGATGCAGAACTCGCCAAGACCGTGTTGCCCGCCGGAGAAAAGATCGAAATCGATCGCCGGATTTCCAGCGAAGAATTCAATTTCAAGTTCAAGACAGTTTCGATCGACGGTCCCTCGGCTCACACTCGCCAGGATCTTCCGAAGACCCAGAAACAGCTGATCCCACGAATGGCTCGTCAGCGTGGCGATCGTTGGGAAGACGTGCTCAAGGCGGCGGAAGTCAATTTGGAACCATTGATGCGACGCGCGTTTCGTCGCGAAGTCAGCGAAGAGGAAGTCCAGAGATACGCGAAGTTGGTGGAAGACGCCACCAATCGGCAGGAGTCGTTTTATGTCGGGATGCAACAAGCCATCACCGCGATTCTGTGTTCGCCGAGTTTCCTGTTCCGCATTGAGCTTCCAGAGTCGGACGAAGCCCGTGAATTGGCTGCGTCGGGGGAGGCCGTTCCGCTGTCCTCCGCTCAGCTGGCTAGCCGGTTGTCGTTCTTCCTGTGGAGCAGTCTTCCGGACGAGGCGTTGTTGAACGCCGCAAAGAAAAATGAGTTGATTGACGAGTCCAAACGTCGGGATCAACTTCGGCGGATGTTGGACGACCCCAAGTCGAATTCATTGGGCGAGCAATTCGCGACGCAGTGGTTTGGTCTGGGCAACCTGAACGCTCGCGACATGGCGGCGTTTGGTGGCAATGAAGAAGGTCCGTCGATCACCGTCGATGACTTGGCCGCCGAGACGCACGCGTTGTTCGACCATGTGTTGAAGAACAATCTGCCGGTCACCGAATTGCTGACTGCGGACTACACGTTCGTCAACGATTCGTTGGCGGATTGGTATGGCGTTGAACTGCCGAATCCGAAGGAAGCGAATCAGCTGCAAAAGGTTTCTCTGGCGGATGCCGGTCGACGTGGCATTTTGGGCCACGCCGGTGTGCTGACGCTGACCAGCTATCCAACGCGGAACTCACCGGTTTTGCGAGGGAAATGGATTCTCGAAAACGTGCTGGGGACGCCACCGCCGGAAGCACCGCCAAACGTGCCTGAGCTCGAAGCCACCCGCGCGGCTTCGGCCGATGCGACTTTACGTGAACAGTTGGAATTGCACCGCGCTGATCCCGGTTGCGCCTCCTGCCACCGTGTCATGGATGCGTTGGGATTTGGTTTGGAAACGATGGATCACCTTGGTCGACTTCGTCCGCCCAGTGACCCATCGGTCGCCGATGCCACCGGTGAACTGCCGGGTGGGCGTTCTTTCCGGGGCGCGATGGAATTGAGTGAAATGTTAGCCAGAACAGAAGGCCGACGTTTTGCCGATACAACTGTTCGACGGTTGCTTTCGTTCGCCATCGGTCGTGAATTGCGACCGGCCGACCGATGCTTTGTCGAAGTCATTTTGAACGACGCCGAAAGCGATGGTTTCCGATTGCGAGACCTTGTGGAAGGTGTCATCAACAGCCCTCCGTTTTTGTCCACCAGCGTCCCTACCTCTTGATCGTTCGTTCCTGCCTGCCAACGGCTCCTCGCCAGAACTAAGGAAAGTCAAATGAAAGACTCGATGAACGTCCCCCCTGCTCCCAATCAGCCCAACTCGATTGTTCAAGTGGGATCGTCCCGGTTGAGCCGACGAACGATGCTGCGTGCATCCGGGTTGGCTCTTGGTTTGCCGTTGCTTGAGGCGATGACGCCGGCTGGTCGAAGTGCCTATGCGTCGAAGGAGGCACTGCAAATCACGGACGCTTCGCGTCCGGTTCGCATGGCTTGCGTGTTCTTCCCCAACGGAGTCATTCAGCCGTCTTGGCGTCCCACGGTGGATGGGGACAACTGGGAAATGGGCGAGACGCTCAAACCGTTGGAAGCCTACAAAGACAAACTCAACGTGATCTCGAACTTGACCCACGAGAACGGACGGGCTGGCAAAGATGGTGCCGGCGACCACGCTCGCGGTGGATCGACTTTCTTGACGGCGGCGCGGCCTGTCAAAACCAGCAGCAACATTCGGCTGGGCATCTCGCTTGACCAAGTCGCCGCAACGGCGCTGGCGGGACAAACTCGGTTGCCTTCGATCGAACTCGGTTTGACCGGCAGTCGCAACGCTGGCAGTTGTGACTCGGGGTACAGCTGTGCTTACTCTTCGAACATTTCCTGGAAGAACGAATCGCAGCCGATGCCCAAGGAAACCATTCCGCGGCTGGCGTTCGAACGGATGTTCGGTTCCGGTGACGCGGCCTTGGAACGCAAGCAACGGATGGCTCGAAAGAGCATCCTGGACGTGGTCCGTGACGATGCTGAACGTTTGATGAAACAGGTCGGCAAGACCGACAAACGCAAGCTTGATGAGTACTTCACCAGCGTTCGCGAAATTGAGACTCGGATTGAACAAACCGAAGCCGAAGACCGCAAATCATTGCCTGATTTGGAGGTCCCAATGGGACGCGTGACCGCGTTCCGCGAGCACGCTCGGTTGATGTATGACCTGATGGTCGTTGGCTTCCAAACCGATACCACGCGAGTCGCAACTTTCATGCTGGACACCGCCGGTGGCAATCGCACCTACCCTGAAATTGGCGTGAAGGAAGCTCACCACGGGTTGAGTCACCACCGCAACAAGACTGAGACCGTCGAGAAGATCCAAAAGATCGATCAGTATCTCGTGGAGCAATTCGCATATTTCCTTGAGAAAATGGAATCGGTGCAAGAGGGCGACGGCACCTTGCTGGACAATTCGATGGTGCTTTACGGCAGTGGACTGGGCGATGGGAATCGTCACACCCACCATGATTTGCCGATCGTGTTGGCTGGTGGTGGCGGAGGTCAGATCAAGACGGGCCGGTACCTGCAAGTCGCCGAGGAAACTCCCATGGCAAACTTGTTCCTCAGCATGCTCGACGTGGTCGGCACACCAGCCGAACAAATCGGTGACAGCACTGGCCGGGTGGATCTGTCGTAAGGGGGATCGTGATCTCAGGGCTTCTGCACCGAGCAATCATTGCGAACTCGTGCGAAGCCGTTTTGATCCAATCGCCCGGTGTGGCTGACATCAGCGCATCGACCAAGCCACCTACGTAGCTGGATTCGCCAGAATTCAGTGTGGTCCCTCGCTGACGCGTTCGGGTTGTGAAGTTGGCAGTAGCTGGATTCGCCAGAATTCAGAGGCTCGAGTTGGAACAGGTCCGAATTCTTGGCGAATCTGGCGACGGTCCGGCGAATCCGGCGATCGCATTGGACTGCGACGAAGGCGTTGTTGCTTGTACGCCTGGTCGGATCTGGCCCACAAAGGCTTCAAAAACGAATCAGCGCAAGCCGCTGACTCGCATGGGAAGCGTGTACACAGAATCTTGGGCGGTGATGAACAGTTCTTGGTGCCCTGTGCCGCCGAAGGTCACGTTCGCGGTCCAGCCCTTGGGAACGGCAATTGTTTCCAGCTTGTTCCCGCCGGCATCGAAGACGGTCACTCCGGCACCGCCGGTCAGGTAAAGGTTGCGCTCTTGGTCCAGCGTCATGCCGTCACTGCCCATCTCACAGAACAGTTTGCGATTGGCGAGCGTTCCGTCTTCCGCGATGTCGTAGCGATAGGTCTTTTTGTCCCCGATGTCGGCGATCCAAAGCTGGCGGTTTTCGGGGTCGCCGATGATCCCGTTGGGCTGGACCAAATCATCCGCCACCTGGGTCAGCTTCCCGTCCTTGGACAAACGATAAACGCCGCGTGGATTGTCCGCGGGGATTTTGTGGTTCCAGTAGGGACGTTGGTAGAGCGGGTCGGTGAAGTAGATGGCACCGTCAGCGTCGACCCAGCAATCATTGGGGCCACCAAAGCGACGTCCGTCGACCGAATCGATCAGAACCTTGTGCGACTGATCGCGAAGATCGATCGACCACAGTTCGTTGTTGGCGTCGGCACAGGCGATCAACTGATTCGGTGCGATGAAGTCGAGGCCGTTGCTGCGACCGCAGGGGGACATCCAATCGGTCAACTGTCCGGTGGCGGCGTCGTACCGAACGATCCGGTCGTTGGGTTGGTCAGTGAAGTACACGTTGCCATCATCGTCGGCGATCGGGCCTTCGGTGAACTTGTAAGAGTCTCCCACCAGTTTCAACGTGGCGTCGGTTTGGACGACCGAACGCGAGTGGGGCGCGGGAGCGTTGGAGCCAGGTTCATCCGCGAAAAGTGGGGATGCCAGAAGCGAGGAAGATGTGATTGCGACCCAAGCCAACAGCCGCCGACGAACTGGATTCATTTGAGGATTCACTTTCATGGACTGGTGGGGCAAGATCCAATCGCGGCATCCAGTCCATTCCCGCGACGGTCAAAGAGACCATCGTAATCACAACGGCAGCGATCAGGTTCAGGAACAAACCGTTGCGTGCCATCTCATCGGTTCGGATGCCACCGGCACCAAACACGATCACGTTGGGTGCCGTCGCAACGGGCAGCATGAACGCACAGGAACAGCTGATCGTTCCCGGCAACATCAGCAATTCGGGCGGCAGGCCAACTTCCAATGACAACGCGGCCAAGATGGGAAGCAGCAACATCGCGGTGGCTGTGCTGCTGGTGATTTCAGTCAGGAACGTGACGAGCAAACAGACCGACAGCACGATCAACCAAGGCGGGGCGTTCTTTAGAAATGCCAGTTGGTGACCGATCGCGACACTCAATCCCGATTGGTCAAAACCGGTGGCCAGGGCCATGCCGCCACCGAACATGATCAAGATCCCCCAAGGGATTTTCGCGGCGGTGTCCCAGTCCATCAGACGTTCGCCGTCACCCAAGCCGTTCGGGCAAATGAACAGAAACAAGGACGCAGCCAAAGCGATGGTGGCGTCGCCGATCATGCCACCGTCCCAGGGCAGCAATCCCGTCCATCCACCCAGCGGACTGGAACGAAAGACCCACAGAAAGGCAGTCACCGCAAACACAATCAAAATCAAAATTTCGTTGCGGGCAATCGGTGCCATGCCCGGCATTGAGACTGGTCGAACGTCATCGATCCCGCGGGTCAGCCACCACCAGATGATCGGTAGCATGATGAGGGTGACCGGCAAGCCAAACATCATCCAAGTGCCAAAGGGGACGTCGACACCGAATTTGGTTTGCATTTCGCCCATGAAAACCACGTTGGGAGGCGTCCCGATGGGAGTCGCCATGCCACCGACGCTGGCCGAGTACGCAATGCCCAGCAGCAATGGGACGCGAAGTTTCGGATCGTCGGCTTGGGACAAAACCGCCAGCGCGATCGGCAGCATCATCAGGGCGGTGGCGGAGTTGCTGATCCACATCGACAGGGAAGCGGTGGCTAGCATGAACCCCAGCACCAAGCGTTTCCCGCCGCGTCCGCCGACCAAGCGAACCATGTTGATCGCGATTCGGCGGTGAGCGCCGCTGCGTTCCATCGCGGCGGATAGCAGAAAGCCGCCCAGCAACAGCAGGATCATCGTGTGCCCATAGGCGACGGCAACGTCGCGGTGACTGACCACGCCCAGGGTCGGGAGCGCCACGAAGGGCAGCAGTCCTACCGCGGCAATGTGCAGGCACTCAAAAATCCACCACATCGCGCAAACCATTGCCACGCCAGCGCACGCGGTCGCGGGTGCCGACAACCCAGCCTGATGAGCGTAGAAGCAGATGCCGAGCGCAACCAACGGCGCGATCGGCAGCATCCAACGGGACAGTTTTTCAAAGCTCATCCATCCATCCGCACACCGAGGGTGAGCAGAAGGTTGGCATAGCGCTGTTGGTCTCCGGTTTGGATCGTCAGCACATGGTCATCGGTGATCACATGGTCATAGAATGACCACTTCTCGAGCGGTTGCAGTTCCACGCAGCTGCCGGCGTCCTGGAATGATTGGCGGTACTCTTCCCAGACCGGTGGATCGCCATCGAGGGCGTAGGGGCCGTCGGTTTCGGTTTGCATGGTCATCGCGGCTTCCACGGGAACCGCCGAAAGCAGCGCTTTCAGAACTTGGTCACAGGAAACCAAACCAGGGCTGAGGTTCAGGCTGACCAGCTTCGCATTGGGGCCGCGTTTATTCAAAGCGGGGTAATTTCCGTCCGCGATCAAAATGGTGCTGTGGTGGCCAGCGGCCGCACAAATGGCAGAAATCTCGGGGTGGATCAAGTTGGACAAAAGCATGGGGACGCCTCGATCAAGATGCGATGGGATAGAGCGGGGAATGCAACGACGGTTGCGGAAGGGCGACCGTCGTGTGGGAGGAGGTGCCGATCAGGCAACACTGCTTTTCAAATTGGCAATGCTTTGGCGAGCCAAGGTTTCAGCGCCCGGCGAATAGTCGAACACTTCGACGCTGACCCAGCCGTCGTACTCGACGTCCGCCAGAGCCTTCATGATGGGCTCGAAGGGCACGTCGCCCATGCCGGGCCCCAGCAGGTTGGGATCGTTGGCATGGAAATGGATCATCGAATCAGCGTGTTCGCGGATGACGGTTTCGATCGGCTTCGACTCGCTGCTCATGGCTTTGACGTCCAAGTGCAAACCGATGTGGTCATCGCCAAGCATGCGAGCCAATTCGACCCCTTGGTCAGCCGTGTTCAGGAAGTCACCCTCGGTCGGGCCGAGAGGTTCCAGGGCGATTCGAACGCCGTGAGAGTGCAGCGCCGGGATCACGCCTTGCAGGACCTCGGCGGCGTATTCCATGGCCTCTTCGATCGTCTGGCCTTCGGTTCGATTGCGTTGCTGCGGCGATCCAAGGACCATGACTTTTCCGCCCAGGTCCGAACACAGTTCCGCCAGGTCGCTGAGGTAAGCCGTGGTGCTCGCTCGCGTGATCGCGTCCCGCGTCGTCAGGTGATAGCCCTCGGTTTTGGCCAGCAACCAATGCAGACCGACGCACTGCATGTCCGCCTCGATGATCTGGTCGCGGTAGGCGCGACGATCCGATTTGGAAAAGGTGGAGATGTCGTCGGCCAACATGAAAGGGGCGACTTCCCATCCGGTGTAGCCTGCGTCCCGAGCGATGCGGAGGGCATCTTCGACGGGCATGTCACCGAATGTTTCGTTGCAGATTGCGTAACGGAAAGGCATGATTCAGAGCGATCTTCAATTGGTGGGTTTTGGGTCGGGATCTGGTCCTGTCTCGGTCTGACAATGTAGGCTGTCACGCCCCAAGATGGCAGACGTGCAACGAAAATCGATGGCGGGAGTATGCTTCTTTCGCTTTGCCGTGCTGTTCATTCCGATTCCGCTGCTTCCAACCGATTGAAACGATGATCTATCGAACCAAGCTCACTCATGCTTCTCTGGCGTTCGTGTTGGCGATCGCGATGCTGCCCCTGGGATGCTCGCCAACGGCCCGCACCAGCTCACCAGGGCCGGCCGATCCGGATGCGCCTACGGAATTCACGACGACAGAATCGGGATTGAAGTACCGGATTCTGCGAGTGGGGTCGGGTGACAAACCCGGACGCGAAAGTTTTGTGACGGTGGACTATGTCGGCTGGCTGGAAGGTGGCCGGGAATTCGACAGTTCCTACAACCGACGCGAATCAACGGACTTCAATCTTTCCAGCGTGATCCCCGCCTGGACCGAAGGCGTGCAACTGATCGGGGAAGGCGGGATGATCGAACTGGAAGTCCCACCGGAACTCGGCTACGGACCAGCCGGCAATCCGCCCACGATCCCGCCCAACGCAACGCTGCACTTCAAAGTCGAACTGCACGACGTCCGCTGAGGAAACGTCCCGCAACAACTTTCCGCTTTCTTCTGCAGCGGAAAGACGCGAGCCCTCCGGGATCGCCGCTTCGGGCGGCTTGCGTTGCTCCGCTAAAATGGGGAAGGAACGCGATCCCGGGGAAACTCGATGCCAGGAGTGATCGGTTTCTCAGGTAGGCCGGAACAAGCGACTTCGGCGCTGCTCCGGCGGATGAGCTCTAGTTCGAGCTCGGCCATTGGATGTCGATCCAAACCAGACGATGATCGGTGGCGCGAATTTGTTTTCCCAGGTCCGTTTGAGCATCCGGCCAAACGACGGCCGAACCGACGATGTCAAGGTTGCTGGATGGCAACACATAATCGACTCGAATCTCGTTGCGACCAAATTTCGCGGTGGAGATGCCGTGTTGCGGGCTGGTCGGTCGCGGGTCCTGGACCCGAGGATTGTTGAGCAAGTTGGTGATGCCGCTGCGGAGACTGTCGCCTTGTTTGGGATCGGAATTCAAATCACCCGCGATCACGAACGCCGGCGGTGATCCTTGGGAATCGTGTTTCAATCCTCCGGCGGTTCCCATGTCGTCAACCATCCAGTCGGCATGGGCGTTGGTGACGTACTCGTTCCAAAATCGGATTTCATCGTGATTGCGTTTGCCGTTGCGATCTTCTGCGCCGTCGAAGACCGGCGGAGTCGGGTGGCTGGCGAGCACGTGCAGCGGAATCGTTTCAGTCTTTCGACCGTCGTGTAGGGTGGAAGATTCCAAGGTGGGGATCAAAACCGGAATGTCGACATGGTTCTTGCTCGACAACCGCAGCGAGTTCCAAACCTCGTCGCTGTGGTAGGGCTGTTCGGTGACGGGATCAATCGGCCGCAAGGCACCTGGCATTGTCGACCAGCGGAGCGTTTGAAACGTGCGGGCCGCGTCGCGGTCGATTGGATATTGGCTGAGGATCGCCATCGCATATTGCCCGGGATACTGACCAAAACCGTGAGCATCGGTGGGGAGTTCGACATCGCCATCGTCGTCCAGATCAAGTTGTCCAAGCAGCCCTGTGTTGGTTGGGATCGACCAGCGATGCGGGTACTCCAGCGGCAAATCGCCCTGAGACAAGTACTCATCCGCGAAGGCGTTCAGCGTGCGCCCCTCCGGTTCATGATCGATTTCACAGAGTAGCAAGACGTGGGGCCGGATGGCCTGAATCACGCTCGCCAAATCGGTGGCTTGGGAGTCGTTCCCCGCGAGCAAACGTTTTGCGACGTCGCCCGCGCTCTTTCCGTACAACGAAACATTGAAGGAAGCGACGCGAAGGGGGGCCGTTGATTTGTCCACCGGCATTGGTGTCGTCAGAATGTTGGGTGAAGGCGGAACCTGTTGCCCTGACGCTTTCAACATGTCCACTGGGATCCAGAGAATAGAAACCGCCAAAGCCAGACGCAAATTCATAAACCACCAGGACGGGGGAACGTTACAATGCGAGGAACGCGAGACGTTGTCCGTTTTCGCAGGCCAGCCCCTGCCTGACAATGACTGGAGGGCTCGGATCAATGAACACGTTGATCCGAGTGGTCATCAATTGGTGCGGGATGGTGCACAAGGGTGCGGTTGAGAACTTCGATTCGAATTCGAGTCCCTGAGATCCAGTGAACAAAGAAGCACAGATTCACGCTGCCGGTCGGACGGACGTTGGGCAGCATCGGGATGACAATCAAGATCAGTTCCTGATTGCTGAGCTGCGGAAGTCGATGCAGATCCATTCCACCAGCTTGCCGCTGGACAAAGAGTCGATGCTGTTTGGTGGACGCAGCGGGCAGTTGTTGGTGGTCGCGGATGGAATGGGAGGCCACGCGGCGGGACGTCGAGCCAGCAACTTGGCCATCGATCATTTGATCGCTCAGTTGTTGAACAATGTCCACTGGTTTCTTCATTTGGATGAAGATCACGATGAAGCGTTCATCGAATCATTGAAGGCATTGCTGCAGCAGACTCATACCAAGCTGTTGTCTGAATCCAAAGGCACTGCTGAGCATCGCGGGATGGGGACGACGTTGACGTTGTCCTACATCGTCTGGCCGCGAATGTATGTCGTGCATGCGGGGGACAGCCGTTGTTACTTGATTCGCAATGGCAAGTGCAAACAGCTGACGACCGATCACACGCTGGCCAAACAGTTGGTCGATGCCGGGGGGATGAAACCGGAAGATGAGGCTGGAAGTCGTTGGTCCAATGTGCTCTGGAATGTTCTGGGGGGACACGGACGCAACGACCTGATCGCCGAGGTCCATCGCGTCCAGTTGGAAGAGAATGACACCGTGATTCTGTGCAGTGACGGGTTGACCCGTTACATCGACGAAGCCGCGTTGTTGTCCGTCGTCAACCAGTACGGGGATGACATGGAGGCCATGACTGATCATCTGATCTCGTTGGCAAACGGGGCCGGTGGAGTCGACAACATCACCGTGGTGGTCAGTCGCCCTCGGGCAACCGAGGCATCAACCAGCCAAGACGACCCGCCTCGTTCGGTTCCCTTGGTCCGTTTGGATGACGAGAGTGATCTGCAGCCCGATTCGGACGAATCGATGAGCCTCGAAGAACTTCAAACCTTCGCGAATGAAGACACGCTGCCGGACGAACGCTGAACGCCGATCACCAGACACTCCAAGGATCAAGTTGCTTGAGCGTGCTTTGTCGGCGTGCAGATTGATCAGCGAACCATCCCGGCGACGGGGACAGGTTGATCAGGGGCGAGAGCGGGCACCCGGTGGCAGGATACGTTGGATCGAGCTCAACGCTTCGGTATCGGCAAACTCTTCCGGTTGTTCGGATGGGAGCGGTTGCTTGGGCTGGAGAAACATTCTGTCTTCATTTTGAGGGATGCGGTCAGCGTGCCCCCCGCAATTGGCTGGCATGTTTGTAGCGTGCCCCAATAGCAGTTTGAGTTTGGCGATCCGCCCCTTGATCGTCCGAATTCGGATTGCGCTCCCTGCTGCCCCGCTCGATTCTTCTCATGCCCTCGTCCGATCGAATTGACGTTCCCACGGCACCTCCGAGTGCGCTTGGGTACTATCGTCTCAATGAAATGGGGCGAATGATCGAAGCCAATGAGACGTTGCTTCGGATCCTGGCAATCGAATCGATCAACGATCTGCAGGCAAAGGGCGATGATTCGACAAAGTCACCGCGTCAGGTTGTTCCGTGGCATTCGCCCTCGAGTCGCAACGGTCGCATGTTTCGCGAGTACTTTGATCGCAATCTCCCAATCACCCAGTGCCAATCCAAGGTCCGCGTGGCGGGGCAGACGCGTTGGTTTGTGGAAACGCTGATTCCGGTTCGTAATGGCACGGGGCATTTGGAACAGTGGTTGGGAACGGTGCACGATGTGACGGCCAGTCACTCTCAAAGCGAAGCAATGCTGGCGACCGCCAATGCCACCGCAGCGGCGCGAGAGGCTCAGTTGATCGAATTATGCGATCAAGTTCGTTGGTCACTTGGACGCGTGCGTGAATCGATTCGGGCGAGTGACTCCGCCTGCATGACCAACGCTCTGTGTGACACGATCGAGCACCTGGTGGACTTGGAGTCGGAATCGGATTCGACCTTGGATGCTGACGACGTGGTCGATCCTGGCAAGCAGGCCGTCAGAGAACGTCGACAAGGGTTTCGGCTCTGTGAATTGGTGGAAGACCTGGCGGAATCGGTTGCCCCCGAAATTCACCGTGCAGGGCGGCGAATCACGGTCCAAATCGATCACGGTTTGCCCACGGTTGTACGAGGCAATTTGCAAACCATCCACTGTGTTTTGGCAAACCTGTTGCATCACGCTGCCTCCCACACCGACTGGGGTGACGTCAAAATTGTGGTGGCAAAGAGCAACAGTCGGGCAGTCTTCGCGATCCGGATGGCTGGGCATCCTTGGACGCCAGAAGAGACTGCGGCAGAACAGTTTGACCCAGAGCATTTTCCCTCCGAGTGGAAAATCGCCTCTCGCTACGCCCAACGTTTACACAGCGGTTTGACGCCGCGATTTTTGCCGTCCGGCTGCTTGGAGGTTTCCTTTGAGACCACCCTGGTGGAAGACACGGACCTGCAGTCTGACCAACACCCCGAGACTGTTCTTGGTGAACACACTCGCGTGTTGATCGTGACAGCTCACACCGCGACCCGGGATGCACTGACTGAGATTTTAGCGGGTTGGAAGATCGCGTCCTCCAACTGTGATGAACTGGATGTTGCGCTGCAGCGGATTCGAATCAATGAGAAAATGGGGCAGAAGTTCGACGCGATTTTGATCGATGAGGCCATCTTTGCGACACGGCAATCGCTTTCGAAGGAAACGATGGAGCTGCTGGCCACTTCTGCCAACATTCGGATTCAATCACGCGGAACAAAATGCCAATCCAGTTTCCAACAACGACTGCGAACGCCAGATTGGGTGTGGACGGTTTCTGAACCCATTCGCCAAGGTTGTCTTCGCACCGCCATGATTGGCGCGATCCATTCCGACGCCCCAAGTTCCAGCAACAGTTGTGAACAGTGCCACTCGCTGCCACTGCACGACATTGTGGTGAAGGAAGAACGGTCGGTCTTCCCAATCGAACGACTGGTCACCGCAAACGCGGACGACGATGGCGGGGGCACGTCATCTTCCAACACGGAGTTGCTGGAGGCGTCGATGCTTCTCGGTCTGGATGCGTTGCAGGACGAATGTGGCGGTGATCCTGCTTTGTCTGCGGTGGTGATGGAGGTGATGTGTGCCTCGATGCCGAAACGCATCGACGAGATCCATTCAGCTGTTCAACGTGGGGATTTGGATTCCGTCCAACGGTTGGCGCATCAAATGTCAGGAGCTGCCAAAGATCATTCCTTGACGGCCGTGGCGGAGTTGACGACGGAACTGAAGGCACATGCAATCTCGAGAGACAGCCGGCGTGTGAACGCTTGCGTGGACGCGTTGGCAGATCGCGTCACTCAGACGATTGAATTGATGCAGTCGCTGTTGGAGGAAACGTCATGAGCACGTTCCAATCGGATCCAATGAGTGTGTTGCAACAGTTGGATGCTGCCGAGAGTCTGGCGTTCACCGCTGTTTCGCCAAGCGATGCATCGTTGGTGGCGGCCGATCCCGCGACTGGAAATGTGGGCGCTGTCCCGGTCGCGATCCACTCGGACACACAAACCATTTTGGTGGTGGAAGGTGATGAGTCGACACGGGAAACCCTGATCCAGATGTTGCAGTACCGTCGGTACAAGGTTCTGGCGGCAGCGAGCGGGCGCGAAGCCATTTTGACGATTCAGCAACAGCACGTTGATTTGGTGTTGATGGATGTCGATTTGCCAGACCTGGATGGGTTTCGGACGACGCGTTTGCTTCGCCAGATGATGGATTTGTCGCAGTTGCCCATCGTGATGGTGACCTCGGCAAGTGATCCCGACGAAGTTCTTCGGGCGTTTGACAGTGGTGCCAATGACCATGTTTGCAAGCCTCTGGATCCCGCCGCCACGCTCGCACGCATTGCCACGCAGTTGCAACTGAAGTCGGCCTTGCAGCGGTTGCAGCAAAGTGAAGAACGATATGCGCTGACAGCACGCGGGACCAACGATGGGATGTGGGACTGGAACCTCGTCACCGGCGAACTGTATTTGTCGCCACGTTGGCGATGCATGGTTGGCCTGGATGGTGCGAGCTGGACCCCGCACGGTTCGGAATGGATGGACTTGATTCACCATGAAGACCGACGCCGAGTGCAGTTGGATCTCGAGGCCCATCTCTGCGGAGAAACGGACCACTTCGAAACCGAACTCCGCATGCAGGATGGGAAACAAACCTATCGCTGGATGCTGTGCCGAGGGTTGGCGGTCAAAGATTCCCACGGATCTGCGTACCGGATCGCGGGCTCGTTGACAGACATCACGGAAGGCAAGGTCGCCGATGCACTGACGGGACTTCCCAATCGCATGCTGTTCAATGATCGCGTGCAACGTTCGGTCGATCATCAGTCCCGCAACCCGCAAAACCGATTTGCGGTCATCTTCATGGACGTGGATGATTTCAAACTGGTCAACGATCACTTTGGCCATGACGCCGGCGATGATTTTCTGGTCAGCATCGCGTCGCGGTTGGACACCTCCCTGCGAAAGTCCGATGCCATCATCGCTCGAATGGGCGGGGACGAATTCGCAGTGTTGCTGGAGAATATCCGCCACGTCGATGAAGCCGTCGCGGTAGCGATGCGTTTGCACGAGAAAATGCGTTCCCCGTTTCCGGTGGGCGATCGTGAAATTTTGACTCAGGCCAGCATGGGGATCGCGGTTTCGGAATTTGATCCGGAATCCGGCAAACCTCAGGCGACCGCGGAAGAATTATTGGTCCGCGCCGACACGGCCATGTACTTCGCGAAGAACCAGTCGGAGTTGCCGTATGCGATCTTCAACGATGACATGTTGGCGGAGAACATGCTGCGGTTGGAACTCGGGTCACAACTGCGGCATGCACTCGACCGAGATGAACTGACATTGTTGTACCAACCCATGGTTCAGCTCTGCGACGGAACGACGGCAGGTTTTGAAGCCTTGCTGCGGTGGGAACACCCCGAGCACGGAACCGTGTCCCCGAACATGTTCATTCCGATTGCAGAATCCAACGGGCTGATCGTTGAAATTGGAAAGTGGGTGCTTCGCAAGGCCTGTCAGCAAGCCAAGCTATGGCAGGCGGAGTTTGGCCGCCCGATCATGATCAGCGTCAATGTTTCTGTCCGCCAGTTGTCAGCGTCGGGATTCGTCGAAGCCGTGACCGAAACCTTGGAACAAACGCAACTGCAGCCCGAGTGCCTGAAACTGGAAGTGACCGAAAGCCTGTTGATGCAGGACCCCGAAAGCACAATTGAATTGCTGCATGATTTGCGAAGGATTGGGCTGACGATCGGAATCGACGACTTTGGGACGGGGTATTCCTCGTTGTCGTATTTGCACCGCATGCCGCTGGACATCTTGAAAGTCGATCGGTCGTTCGTTGATTCGATGTTTGATTCGGACAAGAACGCAGCGTTGATTCGCTCGATCCTGGCGCTGGCCAAAAGCTTGGAATTGAACGTGGTCGCGGAAGGCGTGGAGACGCAAGCACAACTACGATGCTTGCAGGACCTCGGTTGCCATTTCGTGCAAGGGTTCTACTTCTCGCACCCGTTGAAACCGGATGTCGCCAGCGAGATGATCAATCATCACTGGTTGTGAACCATTCGATCGCAACGCAACTTCGATCCCAGGCACTGGTGATCCCCGGACCGGACGGTCCCGGCAGTGGCTAAAGCGGTGCGGGCAAATCGCGGCGGGTGAAGACGACCAACGCGATCATGTAGCACGCCACCCCCAGCCCCAACAGCAGCATCGGGTATCCCAGCGGTGGCAGCCAACCACCGTCCAACGGCACCGAGAGACTCCACGGTGACCAGAGACTTCCATCGCGAATCAGCGACGTCATTTGCTGCGGTTTGTAACAGTTGAAGAAGGACATTCCCTGTAGGAACGCAAGCGGTTCAGCCGCTTTGCCGAGTCCGTACATGATCAGCTGGATCACATAGACAGTCATCACCGCCCCGATCGTCCGCCAGCGATAACGATCCAGGCTGCTGAAGCAGGCGCTCAAACCAAGCAAGAAAAATCCGAACGCGAACAAGTGAAACACCGATGCGGTGTAGATCCTCAAGTCCACTCGGTCGCTCATCGGGAACGTCTGTTCGACGGGCGGGTCATTGGTCAACGGAAGTTCGAATCCCAGGAACGGCACGCGAACCGAAGGCGGTGGAATTGTTTCGGAAAGCGTTGTCAGGTGCACGCCCACGGCCATTCCTGCCCAGAGGGCCAAGCACAAGGCGATCAATCCACCAATGCTGACCACGGCGTGTGAGAGCATGAAACGAGCCCGACTGATCGGTTGGCTGAGCAGCATTTCCAAGGTGCCACGCCCAAGTTCGCCGCTGACCACGTCACTGCCGCGAGCGATGCACCAGATCACGGTGCACAGAATCACGATCGGTTCGTCAAACGTCATGCCCACACGACCGGAATAGGTGAACAACGCGTCGAACTCGATGGGGGCAAACTTTTCGTAGTCGCGGAACTGTTCCAGGATGGTTTGGAATTGGCCCATGTCCAGCAACTTCACCACCCAGACTCGCACCCATCCAAACGCGAACAAGGCCACGGCCAAGGCTGAAAACAGCAAGCTGGATTGCCCAATGAACTTTCGGATCAGCATCCGGTCGATTCCGATGTCACGCCAATGCATCATAGGTCTCCCTCGGATGTTGGCGAACCGGGAACCGTGGCAGCCAGCGGTTGAAGTTGCGGGAGTGTTTCGCCCAGGTGCACGGATTGGTAGATGGCATGCAGTCCTAATGGTTCGATGCGGACTTGTTCGATTGGGAGCGTCGCCAACCATGGCAGCACCGGGGCCAAGTCACCTGCTGTGCTGATTTGCAGGCGATCGTCAGTTGGGGTGATTCCGCCAATCCACTTGGCGAGTTCGGATGGGATGGGAATCGCTTCCAGGGAGGCGTCCGTGCGTCGCGCGGTCACGCGATGCCGCTGGAACAAATCTTCCAGTGCCAGTTCGTGGGCCAGGTGGCCTTTGCGAAGGAAAGCAACTCGGTCGCAGGTTTGCTCAATTTCACTGAGCACGTGCGAGGAGAACATCACGGTTCGTCCGAGCCTCTGTTCGGATGAGACCAAATCCAGCACCGTGGCTCTCACCGTCGGATCCAAATTCGCAGTCGGCTCGTCCAGGATCAACAACGGCGTGCGGGGCCCCAAGACGACGGCCAGGGCGAGTTTCTGACGCATCCCAGTCGACATGAACGCAACGCGGCGGGAAAGATCGAGTTCGAGTTGCTCAGCGACGTCGAAGGAACGCGTTCGATCGCCCGAAGGATGCATTTCTGCGAAAAATTCCAGCAACCCTTTGCCTCGCATGTGCCGTGGCAATCGAGCGTCACCGGGCAGATAGGCGACCTGTCGACGAACGGCCACAGCATCGTCTGCGGGATCCAACCCATCGATCGTGCACCTTCCCGATGTGGGGTGCAAGTATCCCAGCAGCGTTCGAATCAGGGTAGTTTTTCCGGCTCCATTGGGGCCCAGCAAGCCAAACACTTCTCCGCGACGCACCTTGAGGCTGCAGTCGGACAATGCCGTGAAATCACCGTAGCGCTTGGTCAGATTTTCGCAGCGAACCAAATCGCCCGTGTGGGGGTCAGAGAGGGAGGCGTCGGACGGTTTCAAAACGGCGGTCACTGGCGACTTGTGGAAACTGTTTGTGAGGACGAAACTTGGACGCTGAGAGCTCGGCGAGGGATCGGAACCAAATTGGATTCGGCACCGCATTGTCGATTGTTGTCAATCAACCTCTGGGTCAGATCCCGTTCACCAACCAACTCGACGGAATAGCATGACGGAAAACGCAGCGCAAAACGACCCGCCAACGCCCCCTGCACTTCCTCAAGGAATCCGTTTTGCCGGTGCGGCCGGCGGAATCAAGGCCAGTGGAAAACCAGACGTCTCGTTGATTGTCACGGATCGACCGGCCGTGATGGCTGGAGTCTATACCACGAACCAGATCGTTGCCGCGCCCGTCGTGCTGACGCGATCAAAGACGCCGACGTCGACGGGACGCGTGGTGCTGACCAACAGTGGCAATGCCAACGCCTGCACTGGTGAGCAAGGCATGCAGGATGCGAAAGCGATGTGTGACTTCGCCGCAGAATTGACCGGGTGCGACGCGACGGACGTGATGGTGATGAGCACGGGCGTGATCGGACAACCGTTGCCCATGGCGAAGGTCCGAGCGGGAATCGAAATCGCGGCTGGCAACCTGGGGGATTCGGAAGCCGACTTTTTGGCTTCCGCCGATGCGATCTGCACCACCGATCAGTTTCGCAAAACGGTCAGTCAAACGGTGACGCTGCGAGGCCATGAATACCGGATCGCAGCGATGTGCAAAGGTGCCGGCATGATCGCTCCGAACATGGCGACCATGTTGGGCGTCGTGATGACTGACGCACCGATTGGCCCGGATGCCGCGCAGGCTTCGCTGAAACAGATCGCAAGCGAAACCTTCAACCGAGTCAGCGTGGACGGGCACACCAGCACCAATGACACCGTGATGTTGGTCTGCACGGGAATGTCGGAATCCGACAACGCACAGGAGCTGAGTCAGGACGAATTGTCGGTTTGGCAAGAAGCCGCCACGCAAGTCGCTTTGCAACTGGCGAAGATGCTGGTGGCGGACGGTGAAGGCGCGGCTCGTTTCTTCGAGGTTCGTGTTTCAGGTGCGGCCAACGACAAGGACGCCCTGGTGATTGCGAAGACGGTGGCGGCCAGTCCCTTGGTGAAAACCGCGATCACGGGCGGGGACCCGAACTGGGGCCGGATTGTTTCGGCCGCGGGTTACGCTGGTCCCAAGATTCAACCGGAGCGGACCAGCCTCGTGATGGACGGTGTAACGGTATTTGAAAATGGAACGCCACTTTCGATCGACGCCGCGAAATTGAGCCAGGCCATGAAGGCGAATTCCGAGGTGCTGGCCGACTTGAAGGTCGGCGACGGGCCGGGCAAGGCATCGTTCTGGGCCAGCGATCTGACCGAGGCCTACGTGCGTTTCAATTCGCTGTACACGACCTGAGCGTCCTCCATATGGTGCCATCCACCTTGACCACCATATGGTGCCATCCACCTTCGTCCTCCATATGGTGCCATCCACCTTGATTTGACTTTGCTGCGGCGATGCATACGATGCTTTTGTCTTGCCAATCCCACTGGAGAGCAGAGCGATGCCGCGGCCTCAGCGAAGCGAACAGTTTGATCCCAGCGAAGTGGGGATCGTGCACGTGGTCCAGCGATGTGTGCGACGCGCCTTTCTTGCAGGTGTCGACCAGGCGACCGGCAAGGATTTCTCGTTCCGCAGGGAATGGATTCGCCGGCGGATGGAAGCTCTGGCTTCGGTGTTCGCGGTCGATGTGCTTTCGTACGCGGTGTTGAGCAATCACATGCATCAGATTCTCCGCAACCGGCCGGATGTCTGTGCTCAATGGAGCGACGAGGAAGTTGCGATTCGCTGGCTGCGTGTGTTCCCCGGTCGACGCCTCGAAGAACACTTGGCCGAGCCGACTGAAAACGATGTGCAAATGCTGGTTCGCAACAAAGAGCGGCTGACTGAAATCCGTCGCCGCTTGTCAGACATCTCTTGGTACATGAGAGCCTTGGCCGAACCCATTGCCCGACTGGCAAACAAACAGGACGAGTGCACCGGCAGATTTTGGGAAGGTCGCTTCAAAGCACAGAAAATCGTCGACGAGGCAGGCTTGCTCGCCTGCAGCATGTACGTTGATCTGAACCCGGTCCGTGCAGCGATGACGGCGACTCCCGAGACCAGCCCGCACACCAGTGCCTACGACCGGATCGAAGCTCGCAAGGGCGAACGAATCCCTTCGGCCGCCTTTGATCTGAAACCGATTCCGACGGAAGAAGCTGGACGAGAAATCCGAGAAACGCCCGTCGAAGTTCTTCAGGAAAAACGCAGGGCGAAGCGACGCAATCCAACCGGCAAACGGATCCGGCGAGACGAATGGTTGAGCCCTCTGACGTTGAGCGAAACCAAACTGTCCACCGAACCGCAAGTCCACACGAAAGGGCTCCGCAGCAGCGATCGCGGATTCTTGAACATCCGCTGGAGCGATTACAAACGGTTGCTGGACTGGACCGCGGCGCAACCGATTGCCTGCCGAGCGGCTGAACTGCCCAAGCGTCTCGCCCAAACGCTCTCGGAAGTCGGAATCGACGCTTCGATGTGGCGAGACTTGGTGTGGGACTGGCAGAAATACTTTGGCAAAACCAGCTGCATCGGTCGCCCTGAATCGCTGAAAGCCGATGCAGAACGCACCGGCCGCCATCACCACCGCGGCCAGGTCCAAGCCGCAGCCTGCTTTGCCTGAGCAGCAAGGTCAAAGCACGCGTCATCCTTCGCAGTGGTGCATAGGCCGACGGAACAGTTGGGGACAACTGTTCTACTCTGCTGCGTTCCAACGCCCTCAATTGAGAGGCGGAGCCACTGAGCTCACGATCCTCGCCGGAAAATTGCGATGCCCACGTGAGATTCGCTCTCCATTCGCGACGCCTGCGCTTTTCAAAAGGTGGCTGGCACCTTATTCGCTGAGCTGCATCGGTCGCCCTGAATCGCTGAAAGCGGACGCAGAACGAACCGGCCGCCATCACCACCGCGGCCAAGTCCAAGCCGCAGCGTGCTTCGCTTGAGCAGCAAGGTCAAAGCACGTGTCATTCTTCGCAGTGGTGCAAGGGGCGACGAAACAGTTCGGGACAACGGTTCTACTCTGCTGCGCTCCAACGACCTCAATTGAGAGGCGGAGCCACTGAGCGTGCAATCCTCGCCTGAATATTGCGATGCCCCCGTGAGATTCGCTCTCCATTCGCGACGCCTGCACTTTTCAAAAGGTGGATGGCACCTTATGGAACTGTTGGGGACAACTGTTCTACTCTGCTGCGCTCCAACGACCTCAATTGAGAGGCGGAGCCACTGAGCTCACGATCCTCGCCGGAAAATTGCGATGCCCCCGTGAGATTCGCTCGCCATTCGCGACGCCTGCACTTTTCAAAAGGTGGATGGCACCTTATGGAACTACTCGCCTGAATATTGCGATGCCCCCGTGAGATTCGCTCTCCATTCTCGACGCCTGCACATTTCAAAAGGTGGATGGCACCTTATGGAACTGCACCTTATGGAACTAGGCCTTTTTGATGTTGACCACGCGTGTGCCGGAAAGACTGTCGTGCCAACCGACTCGCGTGTCACCGAAAAGGTAAGAGAGTGGGTCGAAAGGGATCATCCGGGCCAAACTGCGCCCGAGGATTTTCCCGAAGCCGGCTTTTCCGCCATCCACCGAGACAACGCGTGTCTTCGTGATGAACTTGGCAAGCGTGGCGCCGAACAACGCTTCCATCACCACGTAGTAGAAGACGAAGAATCCGAAGCCCAAGACCATCGAAACGAGCGTCATCCTCGCGTCTTGGTCGGGCGTCATTTCGGGACCATACATCACAACGAACACGATTCCGACAGCGAGGCCGATCCCGAATGAAAAGACTTGGACAAACACCCAATCCAAGAGGTAGTTTGCCAAGCGTTTGTTCTGAGATGCAAAGTTGTCAGTCGACACAGGGCCCGCATCGGATGCCTCGTGCAGCGAAGTCGCGTAGGGATTGTGCCCTCCTGCACTGGATGCGACAGGTTTGAGACCAGGTTGAGGGGTCACTGCCACGGGCCCCAAATCGGTCTCAGTGAGTTCGTCGAACAATCCAGCGTCCGTGCCCAGTGGGCTGGCGGCGGGTTGTGGCCGACGGGCGGGAGCGGTTGGTCTCGCCGCAGGGGACGCGGCACCGGCAGGGGAGGTCCCCTTGGGAGCGGGCACTCGCAATTGCTTGCCGCAAGGACACTTCACTGTCTTTCCGGCGGCTGTGTCGGGGACTTGAAGTAGCTTTGAGCAACCCGGGCATTTCAATTTCATCGGAGATCATTCCCATCCATTTGGTTCCAGGACTCGCGTTCCGGGAACAGCCAATTTCTTCACGAATCGTATCGCGACGAAGGTGATGATAACCCAATTGATTGGTCGAGTCTCAGGCCGGTTGATTCAACTCGTCGCGTTCATCGACGGCTGGCCGGAAAGGCAGACGATTTTGAGGTGCGATTTGAGTTCGTTCGGTAGCTTTTCGACGCCCCTGCAAAATTGAGAAATTTCAATGAAAAAACGCCCAGGACTCACGAGGAGTGACCGGGCGTCTTCGTTTTCAAGGCCGCGTGACGGCGAAGTAGCGAGGGGGAGACTACTGAATCGTGTCACCCAGATTGGTCGCAGTTTCCACTTGTGATTTGGCATCGGAAGCGTTGCTCGCACCGTTCAGGTTCGAGTTCACTTCGGTGCTCGCTGCTCCATCCTGATTCGGGGTCAGGCCCGCATCCAAATTGGTTTCCGAGTCAGCGTTGACATCACTTCCAGCCCGGGCTTGCGTTTGGTTTCCCACACGGGCATCGGTGTTGGCTTTGTCGTCGTGATCGGTAGTCGATCCGGCGTTCGCATTCGTTTCGGATGACACCTCGGCATTGGTGACATCGGACGCTCCTGCAACAGCGGTTGCTGTTGCGGTATCCGCATCAGCAGACGAACTGGAGTCGGCCGAGCCTGCAACGCCATCTTGCGGCGTTGCGTTTGATTGTGGTGAACTCATTGGTTCATCTTGGTCCTGGTTTCCGTATCCAGCTTCGTAGCGTTCTTCTTGACCGGCGGAATCGCTGGTCATGCCGTTGTCGAAGTAGACACGTTGACCGCCAACGCAGATGAACTCACGCCCGTTGTTGTCATGAAGCAGCGTGTACACGCTGTGCGCAGATTGCCCGTGGTGAACAACACCTTGCCCGTGTTGGATGGACTGATGATGCATTCCGTGAGCCGAAACACCACGATGATGTCCAAGCGAGCCCCTCATGTGCGTCGGAGGATGATGGTGTTGCTGGTGCTGCATCCGATGTGGGGCGTGAGTCGCCTGCTCATGAGGATGAATTCCCACATTTGCGTTGTGATCGACATGGACTCGCACACCAGGGGCAGCATCGAAGTTTCCATGCTGGTTGATTTGATTGGCTGCGGCCCCGTGCGATTGTGGGCTGGAACTCGCTGCGGCATCATCGACCCGATTGCGGAAATTGTTCACCGTTCCACGCGTGACGTTCTGAGCTTGACCAGCCGTCCGACTGACTGCATTGCCAACCTGGTTCGCAGCATTGTTCAGAACACCTTGTGCGCTTGCCATGGTGCCCGTGGCGACGAAGCCCAAAAATGCGGCGGAGTTGATGAATTTTCTCATGTTGTTTTCCTTTGTTGTGGGGTGATGGGGCACGGGCGACGACGCATTTGAAAGCAAGGCTCGCAGCAGTCGACACGTCCGATGGGAATGCCCCGTTTGTGTCTTCGTTGGGAGAGCAACTGACGCAAGCGGTGTTCCGGAAAGCCAAAACTGGCAACAAAGCAGGAGGGAGGTTGCAAAGATGGGTGGATCTACGCACCGATGCGGTATCAGCCGCGAGCGATTGGCCGATGGGGCGTCGCTACGGTGCTCGAAAACGTTTCATGGATGGCAGAAAGTCGATCAGGTGCGGCGGTGATCGGTTAGGACCGGCTAACCAAATACACAGGTCACGACGGATTTGTGAGCCGCCTTGGCGTTAGCCACGGTTCCCACGTTGAACCGGCGCGAACGTTGGCCTGCGGAAGCTAGGACCGCCGATTTGGGGCTTTGTAATCTTGGTCTCGTCGCTGCTACCCAGGGCGTTGCCCTGGGCTGTCGTAGGGCTGCCCCGTTGGGGCGAAGTCCTGCAGCAGAAAATTCGTGCAACAGAACTTGTTCAAAGCAATTCGCTCCACAAACCCAGACATTCCTGCGTACCTGCTTCGCTTGTGCCGTGTCGCTAAGCACTGCCAAGCAGATGAGCACCGATCGCGGAGAGCAGCAGTGCGCCGGGGACGATGGCGATGGCGGTCCAAACCAAATAACGTTTTGCGGAGACCCCGCCAGCTGCCGCGACCCCGGCGGTCAGGTGAGCACCCACGCCAGGGATTTGACGACCGAGAACGAGGAACCAGGGGCTTCCAGCGGGCCAACGGGACAACCATGTCGGCATCTTCTTTCGCGAGTCTTCGGCGGATTCCACACCGGTCAACAAACGAATGGTGAAGAACTCCAAGAGCGAACCGAGGAACCATCCCAGCCAACCAAGGAAGACGGCAAAGGGGTAGGAGTACAAACCTCCGTTGGCGATCACGATCACATCGGAGGGAACCGGTGCAGCCGCGACCACGGCGTGCAGGGGCACGGTGACGACGGGTGCGATCCAGCCAAGGCGTTGATGCATCTCTCGCAGGTCATTGCCACTGGTTTGAAATGCGAACCAGCATCCGACCAGCAACACAACTGGCAGTGCCACACGAAGGATGCGTTTCCAGAGCGGCGCTGGATCGTCGGAGGTTTGTGCTTCGCTGGGATCGCTGGTGTTCATGAGCTCAGCCCAACAGCTTTTCGCAGCGTTTTTCGGACACCTTCACGGCGGTGCCGAGGGGCTGAGCGAATTGGCTGACGCGGAGTTCTTCGATCAGCCACCGAAATTCGCTGGTGCATTGCGACTTGGGATCGCGGCGATCTTCCGGCAAACCATTCATCCATCGTTGCCACAAGCGAGCGATCAATTGCCGGCTGTCCGCGTCTCGCGAAGCTGCACTACCGGCCTTGTCGAGTCGGTAGGCAACGCCATTGAGATAGCGAGGCAGGTGTTGAAGGTGTTGCCATGGTGTCCACTGGACAAACTGGTCCGCCACCAGCCATTCGATTTGCTGCATCACGTCGGTGCGAACCTCGTTCATTTTGGAGGAACTGGACTCCTCCCATTGGCAACGCATGGCGTGATACGCGTCGGTCAATTTGCCAAGCCAGACGGCGATGTCTTGCGTGGCTTCACCGATTCGCTGCGGCGCCATTTGGATGCGTTCGTCAAACTCAGCTCGCTTTCGAACCACCGGCAGCTTGCGACCAGGTTGGCTTTCGACCAAGGCGACGCGAACGATCAGGTCGGCCAGGGCGGGCTCAATCACCGTGGAGGAGATGATTGGCGCCAGTTTGATCTTGGCTTCCGCGAGAGCGGGCAAGTGGCGGACCTGGGCACGCAGGTCTTTCCGGCAAGCAATCGCGAAAAGCCGCATCATGCCCAGACGGGTTGCATCTTCCGCGGTTGATTCGTCGGAGAACAACTTGGTCGAGACCGAGTCGCCTTGATCGACCAGACCGGGATACTGGGCAACCTGAACGCCGCCGCGTTTGCGAACGACCTCGCGAGGCAACGCGTCCAGTTCAAAGGTTGTCATTTTCTCGCGTGACCAATCCGCTTCTGGGCCACCGGCCGCGGCCGCGACTTCTGCATCGTCGATCACCCGCGAGCCAAGCTTGGCTTTGACTGCGTCCACTCCGCGTGTTTTCTCAATCACGTTGCCGGTGTCGTCGACGACGTTGACAAGGAACTGCAGATGAGGTTCGAGCTTTTCGTCTTGGAAATCGGACGCCACGACCCGGACTTCTGCGTGACGGGTCAATGCCTCGCACAAAGTTGGCATGAAGGGCACTTTGTCGCGATGCTGCGAAATTTCTGCCACGACTCGGGCAGCAACATCAGCGGCGGGAACCAAGTTTCGACGCAATCGTTTGGGCAACGATTTAATCATCGCAATGACCTTGGGTTCCAGCAAACCGGGGACCAGCCAACCAAGTGCATCGTCGCTGACTTGCGGGAGCGCGGCCTCGTGGATGGTCAGGTGAACCCCGTCGTCCTCGGCACCTGGACGGAAGTGATACTGCAATGGCAAGCGAGATGAACCGGCGGCCAGTTCGTCGGGGTACGCGTCCTCAGCGATCGCAACCGAGTCGACGGACACAATGTCTTGCGGACGCAGATAAGGCGTCGTCTCGGAATCTTCTTCGTCGGGATCGGCGGGGGGAGGATCGGCCAACCAAGCAGCCAGTGCAACGTCATCATTCAGTTTGGAGGCCCAAGCCGGCGTCGGGCTTTGGCGGTCGAACTTTTCCAGCCGCGGCCGATCGCAGACGTCTTCGGGCAATCGCGAAGCGTAAAATGACAGCAGGGAATAGTCGTCGACCACTAAATCACGGCGGCGAGTTTTCGCCGCGAGCTTTTCAATCGATTCAATCAAACGTCGGTTGTGACGAACAAATTTCGCGGTCGTTGGCAATTCGTTCTCGACCAATCCATGGCGAATCAACAAATCCCGCGAGGTGGCCGGATCGATGGGCGCCAGGGGGACTCGCCGGCGAACGACGACAGGCAAACCGAACAACGATTGACGCTGGTAGCAGAACGCTCCGCCGCTTTTGCGGCTCCAGTGCGGATCGCTGTAAGAGGCCTTCAACAGATGCGGTGCAACGGCCTCGATCCATCCGGGTTGGATCTTGGCACAGGTCCGAGCGTATTGCTTGGCGGTTTCGACCAATTCGGCAGCCACAATCCACTTGGGTTTCGCTTCGAAGATTCCGCTGCCTGGCCAGAGGAACAACTTCAGTCCGCCGGCACCGGTGTACTCGTTTTTGTCACCGGCCATCGCGATCCCGGAAAGCAAACCGGTCATCAGGGCTTGATGGACCAAGGCATACTTGTCCGAGTCGACAATGGGTTGTTCGTGGTCGGCTTTGGCGGGATCCAGGTCGGCGTAACGAATCTTGCCCACCGAACTTTGCGGCGTGGATGATTTACTTTTCGAGCGGCGACGTTTGGCTTCGCCAATCGAGGCTGACATTTCTTTGAGTTGGCGATAGACGTCCGACCACTCTCGCATCCGAGTCGGCGACAAAAAGTTTTTTCGCAGGATCCGCGTGAGCTTTCCACGGCTGTGTTCGCTCCGCATCGTGTCGTAGAACCGCCACAATCTCAGCAGCGAAAGGAAGTCACTCTCAGGATCCTTGAACGCGGAGTGAGCCTCGTCGGCCGCCGCTCGTTTTTCCGGTGGTCGATCACGAGGATCGGGATTTTCCATCGCTGCGGCAATGGGCAAGACTTCCGGCAGCACGCCCATCTCTTTCGCTGCGATCAGGATGCGCCCGACGCGAGGGTCGACGGGCAGGTGTCCGAGTTGCCAGCCGATTTCGGTCAGCTCCTTTTCTTCGTCGATCGCACCGAGTTCGTGCAGTGTCCGCATGCCTTCGCGGATGGCTTCGGCACGGGGCGGATCGATCAGCGGGAATTCTTCCAGACGACCGAGACGCAGCGTTTTGCTTTGCAGGACGACGCTGGCCAAGTTTGTGCGGCGAATTTCAGGTGTCGTGAAGGCGTCGCGGGTTTCAAAGTCTTCGACGCTGTAGAGACGCACGCAGATGCCTGGGCCGACGCGTCCGCAACGACCGGAACGCTGGTTGGCACTGGCGCGGCTGATCGCCTCGACGGGCAGACGCTGGACTTTGGTTCGTGCGCTGTAGCGACTGATGCGAGCGGTTCCGGAATCGATCACGTATCGGATTCCCGGAACCGTCAGCGATGACTCGGCCACGTTGGTTGCGAAGATGATGCGGCGTTTGTTGCCGCTGGGGTGAAAGATCGCTTGTTGTTGCGATTGCGGCAGCCGCGCGTACAACGGCAACAGCTCCACTCGGTTGGTCAGTCCCATTCGCTTGTAGTGTCCAGCGACCTGGTGGCTGACTTCGCGAATGTCACGTTCGGTGGGCAAGAACACCAGCGTGTCTCCGCTGCCGTCGCGCGAAAGCGAATCGAGCCCGCCGATCACGTGTCGCGAAAGATCGTAGTGCCGACCGTCGATTTCGGCTTCTTGGCCGGCGACGTCTTCCCATGGCAGGTAACGCAGTTCGACCGGGTAACCGCGACCTTCGACTTGCAGAATCGGGGCCGGAATGACGTTGGCGTCGTTGTCTGGATCGCTGGCAGCTTCTTCGGTGTAGGTGCCAAAGTGTTCTGCGAAGCGTTCCGCATCGATGGTGGCCGACGTGATGATGACTTTGAGTTCTGGGCGGCGATCGATCAGTTGCCGCAGATACCCCATCAAGAAATCAATGTTGAGCGAACGCTCGTGGGCTTCATCGATGATGATCGCGCTGTAGTTGCGAAGCTCGCGGTCGCTTCGGGTTTCGGCCAGCAGGATCCCGTCGGTCATCAGTTTGATCTTGGTGCGATCGCTGGTTTGATCGCCAAAGCGAACCTGGTACCCGATCGCCCCACCAAGTTTGGTTTCGGTTTCCTCCGCCAGTCGAGTCGCGATGCTGCGAGCGGCCAAACGTCTGGGTTGGGTGTGCCCGATCATGCCGTGTTCGCCCATTCCCGCATCGAGCAGCATCTTGGGAAGCTGCGTGCTTTTGCCGCTGCCCGTTTCGCCGCAGACGACCAGGACTTGATGTTCGGCGAGCAACTCGACGATCTCGTCGCGATGCGCCGTGATCGGCAACTCGGCCGGGTATTCGATTTTGATCGGTGGATCGGCCGGGCGAGAATCCGAGCTTGCCTGATCAGGTTCGCTCGAACCCGTTTCCGTCGATGCCAGGTCGACGGGGGGGAGTTCGGCGTCGCTGGGCAGCGAGGGACTGTGGGGCTTCAGCGGGCTACTTGGTTTCTGATTCACGTTGTTCGATCGATCGGGCGACTCGGTCCATCAATTCCTCGATGAAGCGTTCTCGTTCTTCGGGAGAAAGAATGTGTTCGCGTTTGGTGGTGCGAACAATCACCCTTTTGAGTGACATCGCCGGGCCGCTGGTCCAAGTCGACGAGGGAACGGCTTCGGTGATGTCGGTGTAGGCGATTTGGTAACAGATCAGTCCGCACCGAATCGAGAGAGCATCGTCCAGCAACGTGTAGCGGCACGGGATCGTGAACACTCCCGTCACGGCTGCGATCGTTGCGGCCAAAAGGATCATCGTGCTGGCTTCGTCCGCGCGGCCTTCCTTCAACATGTAGGCGGCGAAGGCGATGGCGAGGAAGATCGGGGCAAGCAGCAGAACGAGCAGCCATCGATCGACGGCGGATGGGTAGACGCGCGGGGCAGTGTTTCTCATTCGAGCAGTTTACCAGCCGCGGGCGTTTTGTTGACCGGAGGCAAGCTTGCTCGGATTGTTGGCTGAGAGAGCGAGTTCCACCTGAAAGTTCGGGCTGATTCCCCCAAAAATCGCCAATTTGGGGACAACTTCACAAAAATCGCCAGAATTTTGTAACGAACCGCAATCTCGCCACAATTGCGAGTGAGACCGCAATGCCCGCCATTAAAATCTGTTCATGACCGATCCCCCCCGTCCCGCCGCGAAACGCCTGGCCGCTGAATCAGCGGAGGAGCACTTTGTGCAGCTGGTGACGGAGCATCAGCCTCGGATTGGCGCGTACATCCAGTCATTGATGGGCGATGCGAATCGGGCAGCGGACGTGCTGCAGGAGACGAATTTGGTGCTTTGGCGACGCAAGGCGGACTACCAAGTTGGCAAGCCGTTCTTGCCATGGGCGTTCGGAATCGCTCGCTTGCAGGTGCTCTCGAACTTGCGAGACAAGCGGCGGGCTCCCTCGCTGCTCGACGCCGATGTCGCCGAGTTGGTCTCGACCGAAGTCGAAACGGAGGCCGAACGCTTGCACGAAATTCAATCGGCTCTTTCCGAGTGTCTGAATTCCTTGCCCGAGAAACGGCGGCAATTGATCCAAGACCGATACTTCGAATCACAAACGATCGACCAAATCGCTAATTCAATGAGTCAAGGAAGCTCGAATGTTCGCGTGACGTTGATGCGAGTCCGCCGGCAATTGGCGGAATGCATTGAACGACGCTTGGCAACCGGAGGTGCCTCATGAGTGCATCCAAATCAATCGAAGAATTGCTGCTGGCTAGCGAAGAAGGAACGCTCAGATCCGACGAACGCGAGCAGCTGAACGAATTGTTGCGGCGCGACCCCGATTCGCGAGCGAAGTTTGCTCGTTGGCAAATGACAACCCTCGCGTTGCAAGACGGAGCACCACCGCAGTGGAAAAGCGAACCAAAGGTTGAAGTGGCGGAAGCGAAACGCACAAATTGGTCCGAGCGACAAATTTACCGGTGGGTGATCGCGTCTGCGGCGGCGCTGTTGATCGCGGTCACGTTCCGATGGGTTCAGCTCGAAACTCGTCCTGCCAGTCCGGTTTTCGATACCGCAATCGCGAAGGTTCGGGTTTCGGCGGATGAACCCACGTCGTCGGGCATCGCCGTGGTCACTCAGTTGGTCAACGCGAAAGACGCGATCATTCAAGGCGTTGGTGAATCAGCCTCAAAATCGCTCAGTATCAATGCGGCTCTGAATCCTGGTTCGGTTCGTTTGGAATCAGGTTGGGCGCAGATCGAATTTTTGAACGGTGCGACCGTCGTTTTGCACGGCCCCGCGGAAATGGAACTGGTGTCTGCCGCTGAAGCGATCATGCATCGCGGACGCATTCGCGCCGAGGTGCCTCCCGCGGCCCGAGGGTTTGTGGTGCGAACCGATGACATGAAGGTTGTGGACCTGGGGACTGAGTTTGGGTTGGAGGTTTCCGCAGAAGGTTCGAATGTACAAGTTTTTGACGGTGAAGTTGAATTGCAGGTCGATGAAGATCAGCCGCAGTTGGTGGCCGCGGGCAAATCGTTGCAGCGGCGCAGTGGGGCGGGCGTCGGGTTGGTTGATTCCCCGATGACTCCCGATCGTTTCGTCGACGCGGCAGCGTTGCAACGGCTCGCAGAAACCCAACAACACGAACGGTATGAACGATGGCGAGAAGCCAGCCAACGTCTGCGTCGCGACCCGCGAATGATTGCCTACTTCGCAATGGATTCGCCCTTGAAAGGTCAGCGTTTTCTGTCAAACGACAGCGTTCCTCGCAAGCCAGACCTGGACGGTGCGATCGTTGGTGCCGCTGTGACGAGGGGACGTTGGGACGCCAAGCCGGCGTTGCAGTTCAAACGCCCTGGCGATCGAGTGCGTGTGAACGTTCCCGGTGAATTTGGTTCGTTGACGATGGCGACTTGGGTCCGCATCGACAGTCTAGACCGTTGGTACAACTCGCTGTTTTTGACGGACAGCTATCAGCTTGGCGAGCCGCACTGGCAAATACTCGACACCGGCCAAATTCACTTTTCGGTGCGAGCGTCCACGGCCGCAGATGAAGATCAACCCAACGTCGGACCGCCGCACCACGTCGCACTGTCCCCCTCGTTTTGGGACCCATCGCTCAGCGGCCAATGGTTGCACCTGGCGGTGGTCTACGACGTCGATGCTGGCACGACCACGCATTATCTGAATGGGGATGTTCTCAGTGTCGACAACATTCCCGACCATCAACTCGTTCGCACCACTCGAATTGGAATGGCGTCGATCGGGAACTGGTCCACTCCGTTGGAACCCGACGAACATTTTGCCATTCGAAATCTGAACGGCAGCATGGACGAGCTGGCGATCTTCGCCGCTGCTCTTTCTCCCACTGAAATCAAGGAAATGGTTGAACATGGCAAACCGTGACTCATGGATGCGATTCATTCGCGCATCATTCTCAGCTCTATTGGTCGGCGGTGGTCTGTTTGCGGCGGGCGGTGGCACGATCGTGCGCGCCCAAGATGCTGTCCATCCCGCCGGGGATGCGAACCACTCCGCCGAAGACATCGAGCGTTTGTTCACACTGAAGGTCATGCCACTGCTGACTGAAAAGTGCTTGGGTTGTCACGGCACCGACGCCGACAACATCAAGGGCGACTATGACGTTCGCACTCGCGAGGCGTTGTTGCGTGGCGGCGAATCCGAAGAAGCGGCAATCATTCCTGGCAACGCCGAAGACAGCCCGTTCTTTTGGGCCGTCAATTGGGACGGTTTGGAAATGCCTCCGAAGGAGAACGATCGGCTGAACGAGGCCCAAATTGAAATCGTTCGGATGTGGATCGATGCTGGTGCGCCCTGGCCGAGCGAAGAACGGCAAAAGGAGATTCGTCAGGAAGAATCCATGGTCGCCGAGAATGAAGACGGCGTTCTGATGGCAACCAGCGGCGGACAAGGCGATGAGTGGACCTATCGGCGTTACAACAAGGACGAGGTGTGGGCGTTCCTGCCTCGCCAAACCGAGTTTGAACACAACAGCGTCGATGCGTTCGTCAATGCCAAGTTGGATGAGAATGGTTTGGAATCGGCACCCGAGGCCGATCCCAGCACGTTGATTCGACGTGTCTACTTCGACATGTTGGGTTTGCCTCCCACACCCACTGAAAAACGAGAGTTTTTGTCGGCGTGGGAGCAGGATTCCGAGGCGGCCTGGAGCAATTTGATTGAGGAATTGCTCGCCAGCCCTCACTACGGGGAACGTTGGGGCCAGCACTGGTTGGACGTGGTTCGCTACGCCGACACGGGAGGGTTTTCAAACGATTACGAACGTTCCAATGCGTGGCGCTATCGCGACTACGTCATCCGCAGTTTGAACGAAGACAAGCCGTACAACGAGTTCATCGTCGAGCAGATTGCAGGTGATGAACTGCACGCGGACAAGCCGGTGGATGATCCCGATCGCATTGAAGCTCTGATCGCAACGGGATTCTTGCGGATGGGCCCCTGGGACACCGCCATGGTGCCGCTCGAAGAAGCCCGCCAGATTCTGCGAGACGACATGGTGCATAGCATTGGCCAGTCATTCCTTTCGATGCCGATGCGTTGTTGCAAGTGTCACGACCACAAATTCGATCCCGTGCCAACGCAGGATTACTACCGAATGTACTCGGCTGTCTCAACGGCTCAGCCCGTGGAGGCCGAAGCACCCTTCTTGGCAGAAGAGAATTTGGCTGGGTTTGAAGAAGGAAAGCAGCAAACCCAGGCCCTCTATGAATACGCCAAAACGCGTGCGGATCGATTGACTCGCCAGCGTGAAGAGGCGGCCCGTGAGTGGTACAAGGAACACGGCAAGGAGTACAAAAACCTGAACGCTCGCAAGGATGATTCCGATGACGAGAAACCACCTCGTGCGGTGGGTTTGAGCGAGATGGAACAAGGCCGATTGAAGGTCCGTGAGCAAGACGTTTGGATTTGGAACCGCCGCTTGGAACGCTATCAACCGATGGTCCAGACCGTCGTCAACGCGCAAGACACCTGGATGAACGCTCGCAAGTTGCGGGCCCCCGGCAAGATCAATCAGGATTGGCGTCCGGAGTCGTTCATTTTCAACGGTGGTTCATTGGCCGCCCCAGGCGATCGCGTGACACCGGGTGTGCTGAGCGGTTGCAATCTGCCCGTCGAGGGTGCTCCGGAAACCGATCCGTATGCGTTGCCGGACACGCTCAATGGACGCCGCCTGGCGCTCGCGAAATGGATTGCTCATCCGGACAACCCGATGAGCACCCGATCGATCGTCAACCGGATTTGGCAACATCACTTTGGCCGAGGCATTGTTGCCACGCCCAATAACTTTGGTGTCAAAGGTGCCACGCCCACACATCCGGAATTGCTGGACTGGATGGCCGACACGTTTGTGAAGAACGGATGGTCGATCAAGTCGATGCATCGCTTGATCCTGCAATCAGATGCGTATCGTCGAAGTGCCGAGCATCCTGAGGCAGGCAAGGATTTGGACAACACTTGGTTCGCACGCTATTCACCACGACGGATGACGGCGGAAGAGGTTCGCGACAGTTTGTTGGCTGTGACGGGTGAGTTGAATCCTGTGATCGGTGGTTTGCCCGCTCGGCCGGAGATCAACATGGAAGTCGCGTTGGAACCGCGGATGATTCAGTTCTCGATCGCGCCCGCGTACCAACCCTCGCGGACGCCGGAAGAACGCAATCGACGATCGATCTACTCGTATCGTGTTCGTGGGCAAGCCGATCCGTTTTTGGAGGTGTTGAACAAACCCAACCCGAACGATTCGGCGGATGTACGCGATGCGGCCTCGGTTTCGCCTCAAGCGTTCACATTGTTGAACAGTGACGTGATGAGTGACCGATCGATTGCCATGTCGGTGCGATTGCAACGCGAGTCCGATCAGTTGACCGATCGCATCAACCGAGCGTTTGAGTTGACGTTGGGGCGGCAGCCCACCAAGGACCAAATGCAGCGTATGAAGCGATACGTGCAAGACATGACCGAATACCATTCGCAAATCAAACCAAAGCCGCGAACCTATCCCACCGAGATCACACGGTCGTTGGTCGAAGAGTTTTCAGGTCGCCCGTTCGAGTACACCGAATGGTTGCCTTCATTCGATGACTATCAAAGCGATTTGAAACCCTGGGAAGTCGATGCGAAAACGCGAGCGATCGCGGACATGTGTTTGGTGTTGTTCAACGCCAACGAATTTGTGTTCATCGATTGACCGGTGGTATGCTGCAAATTGAGCGATCACAAGCCCTCTCAACGCCGAAAACGGTGTTGAGGTGGGCTTTTTTTGATTCTGTGGTCGCGAAGACCTGTCGGATGAGGCAACTGGTTGGCAATTGGCACTGGACGTGCTGGTAATCTGGTTTGGACATTTGCAACTGACACTCATTGATGGATTCGCATGGTGACTTCTTCCACTGAACTGGTTTCTGCCGACCACGCTGAGTTTGCGTGCATCTGCGAATGCCAATCGATTGATCGTGATGCAGTCGTTGAACTTCATCGTGGATTCTTCAGCGATCAACCGTCGCTTCCCTCGAAGTACTTTTACGACCAATCTGGTTCGGAATTGTTCGACGAGATTTGCGAGTTGGACGAGTACTACCCGACTCGGACGGAAGCTTCGATCATGGGAGCTTGTGTCGATGCCATGGTGGAGGCGATTGGGCCCGCCGGTCGTTTGATCGAATACGGCAGCGGCAGCAGTTTGAAGACACGCTTGCTGCTCGAACACATGCACGCTGACGTGACTTACGTGCCCGTCGATATCTCGGGTGACTACCTGGAACAAGTTGCGGAAAAGCTCCGTCTGGAGTTCCCTCGTCGCCGGATCGCTCCGATCGCAGCGGACTTCACTCGTCCATTTCAACTTCCGAGTTCGAGGGCACGTCAGGCGCGCGACGTGGTCTATTTCCCTGGATCAACGATCGGGAATTTTGGGCCTGCATTCGCCGCGTCCTTGCTTTCGCAAATGCGGAACCAAGTTGGAACGGGCGGCGGATTGTTGATCGGGTTTGATCTGCAGAAGGACCCTGCCGTTTTGGAAGCCGCTTATGATGATCGTCGTGGGATCACCGCGTTGTTCAACTTGAACTTGTTGCGTCATCTCAATCGCGTCGCCGGCGGAGACTTTGACTTGAAAGGGTACCGGCACATCGCGCTCTACAACGACCGCGACCATCGGATTGAAATGCATCTCGAAAGTTGTCACGAGCAATCGGTCACGCTGGCCGGTCGCACGCGGACGCTGTCCAAATCGGAACGTATTTTGACAGAGCTTTCCCACAAATACACGATCGACGGCTTCACTGAGATGGCGGCGGCAAGCGGCTGGCAGCGAGAGCAAATTTGGACGGATACGAACGAGTACTTCGCCGTGGGAATGTTCCGCTCGTGAGTGACTGCATCCTGGAGGATTACCGCTGCGTTCGCGATCATTCGCGAGAAATCTGTGCGCCGTTGGAAGCGGAGGACTATGTCATTCAGTCGATGCCGGATGTCTCGCCGACACGTTGGCATTTGGCCCACACGACTTGGTTCTTCGAAACGTTTTGCCTAAAAAAACTGCCGGAATACCAACCGGAGCAACCAGCGTTTGAGGTGTTGTTCAATTCGTATTACAACACCGTCGGTGAGCAATTCCCTCGCGAACGCCGCGGTCTGCTCTCTCGCCCAACGGTGGCCGAGGTTTGGCGTTATCGGGAACAGGTCGACGAAGCGATGGTCGAGCTTCTGGCTCGCCCGGATCGAGAGTCCATTGTTTCCGATGAGGTGTTGCGGACCGGACTGAAACACGAACAACAGCATCAAGAATTGATGTTGGCAGATCTGCTGCATGTGTTCTCGTGCAACCCGCTGCATCCTGTCTATCGCGTCGACGCGGTGACAGATTGCGATCCGGCGGAGCGGTTGCGTTGGATTGATTCAGCCTCAGAACGTGTTGAAACCATCGGTTTTGACGAATCAACGCAGGGGACCTTTTGTTTCGACAATGAGTTGCCTCGCCATCGAGCCTTGCTGTCACCCCATGCGATCGCGAATCGCTTGGTCACCAATGGCGAGTATCTGGAGTTCATCGAAGACGGTGGCTACGAGGATCCGTCGTATTGGCTTGCGGCTGGTTGGTCGACGGTCCAGTCGGATGGTTGGCGTGCCCCGTTGTATTGGCATCTGGGTGAGGAGGGCTGGTACCAATTCACACTGGCGGGATTGCGACCCGTTGACGAGAACGCTCCGGTTTGTCACGTCAGTTACTTTGAAGCCGATGCGTATGCGAGATGGTCGGGATGCCGGTTGCCGACTGAGTTTGAATGGGAGGTTGCCGTTCGTGATTCGGGCAATGGGCTCCTCGATGCATTTGGAACGCGTTGGCAATGGACGGCGTCGGACTACGCGCCGTATCCCAAGTACTCTGCGCCGGAGGGCGCGATCGGTGAGTACAACGGGAAGTTCATGTGCGGGCAGAAAGTCCTCCGCGGGAGTTCCGTTGCCACACCAGAAGGTCACGCACGATTGACCTATCGAAATTTCTTCCCACCCTCCATGCGTTGGCAATTCTGCGGCATTCGCTTGGCCACGGATTTGGAATGAACGAGGGGCAGAGTAGAACGTTTGTCCCCAAATGTTTGCGTGGTCGGCTGGATGACGTCGAGCTGCGTGGCGCGAATGCGTGAGAGTGGTGCTGCTTATTGGGCCCGACGCTGACGGCCCTCCTCCGGAAATCTCGCTGAACGCTCTCTTTCCGACTCCTCCCGCTGCCCCGGAGGGGGGCTCAAGACGCTACTGGCACAGTTTCATTCGTTCGGTCAGCGTGCATCGCTCCGGATGGAACGCTCGTTCTTAGCTCGGGGCGGAAGCCCCGAGAATGTTAAGGAAGCACGAAAGGTCGCCCCGGAAGGGGCCGTCGTGTCGGTGCGATCTGAATCCTTGCTGGCGCGTCGGGTTACCGTTTGGTGGAGGTCGACAGGATTGGAAGCCAATCGTACGGGAGTCTGCGGCTAGCTTTTCGGTTGGTTGTTTTTCCGGTCGACCCATTGGTGACTCGACGCTCGGTAGAGACTGTGTTTGCCGAGTTTGGTAGCGATCTGGTCGCTCAACGCATCCACTTTCGAGGACGCGTCTTCCCCTGATTCTTCGCCGAACAGATTCATCTGCTTGGGCGCATCGCCATCGGTCAAACCACCCAAGGAGATGCCCAGCAATCGGACGCTGCGTGGCTCCCGCGACCGCATCTCCAACAGCAACGTTTCCGAGACCTGGAGGATTTCGAGCGTGCTATCGGTGGGCGAGGAGAGCTTGCGAGCACGGCTGAAGGTTTGGAAATCTTCGCGGCGGTATTTCAACGTGATCGTCGATGCCAACCGGCGGGCTCGGCGCAGGCGACGTGCCGTTTGCTCGGACAAGTAGCTGACGACGGCATGGAGCGATTCGATGTCGGAGATGTCTTCCGCAAACGTTCGCTCGTGGCCGATGCCTTTGGCCAAGTGATCCACCACCACCTGCCGACCATCGATGCCGTTGGCCAGATTCCACAGATGTTCGCCCCATCGCCCCAGTTGAGACTTCAACGCGTCGGGGTCTTTGACACGCAAATCCGAGATCGTGCGGTATCCCAGGCGTTGCAATTTGGATTGCCCGACCTTGCCCACACCCCACAATCGAGAGACCGGGAGGGGATCCAAGAAGGCACGCACGCCATCCGCTGGCACCTCGACGAATCCGTTCGGTTTTCCAATGTCGCTGGCAATCTTGGCGACAAACTTCAGGGGGGCGATCCCAACACTGGCGGGCAGGTCCAATTCCCGCCGGATCGTCTCGCGAATCTGGATGCCGATTTCGCGAGGTGATCCGTGCAATCGAATCGTTCCCGAAACGTCCAGGAACGCTTCGTCGAGTGACAAGGGTTGGACGACCGGTGTGAAGCGGTGAAAGATCTCGCGGACCTCACGGCCGACGGCAGCGTAGTGATCCAAGCGTCCTCGAATGAAATCTGCGTGCGGACAAAGCTTGATCGCGCGGCTGCCCGGCATCGCGGAGTGAATGCCATATTCGCGAGCTTCGTAGGAGGCTGCGGTCACCACGCCGCGACCTTCGACGCCGCCGACCACCACCGGGCGACCACGAAGTTCTGGTCGGTCGCGTTGTTCGATCGAAGCGTAGAAAGCATCCATGTCGACATGCAAGATCATGGCTTGCGATCGTCGTTGGTGGATTGGGAGTCCGACGAACCAGGAATTCCGAGTGGTCCGGTCTCATCCATCGCAACCAATTGCTGGTCTCGTTTGGCAACGTTGCTGGATTGACGCTTGGTCCACGCCGGGGCCATCTGCCTGGCGACGGTCACCGACAGCTCGGGTTCGAAAGCGTGTTGTTTCAACACGGTCAAGGAATCCTCGAGCGGTCGCGTGTCTCGGACGATCCAGTTTTGTACGCCATCGACGGTCAAGAAGAACGGCGACCGATGATGCCCGTGTTCCATGACGGTTGGCAAAGCCGGACGCATGATCAACGACATGGTCAACTGAACCGGTGAATCGTCTTGCGACGGCTCGGTTGGTTCAGGGCGGTACCAAGTGAAAATGGCCGCGGCAAACAGAGGGGAGTCCTGGGCCGCGGTGAAGTTGACTTCCGTGCCCGCCGTTTTTCCCCAGTAGGATGGTTCCCGAAAACCAGTCATGGGCACGACGCATCGGTGAGATTGCACGGCGGACTTCCAAGGCCACTTTTCTAGATTTTCGACACGAGCGTTGGTCAGCGGTCGGCGTTGGGTTTGGGGTGTCTTGCCAAAGGGAACCAATCCGAATGTCATGGGAAGAATTTCGTTGGCGCCGGATCGATTGACCGCGACCGTGGGCGCTGGATTGCCAGGGAAGATCTCTTCGGTGAATTCCATTTGCCGGGGCGGGGCGGCGTCGAGCGATCGAGCCAGCTGGGCAAGATTGGTTTGGAGGTTGAACCGATTGCACATCCTTCACCTCAACAACACGTTCCGAAAGGAAGCAAACAGAACGCTCGTTCCATTGGTCTTCTGGGCAGAGGCCCGAGTGCCTCCAGAGCAATTTAGCGTGCTTGAACGGTCAGATGGCGTTCGACCGCAAATGATGCTCGGGACGCTGACAACGCATGCAAAAGCAAACCAATGCGTGCCGGAGAACATCAATTGCCGCTGGCGGCAGCGGCTGTGGTTCCAAACGGGCTCGCATCGATTTCTCGGCGGCAGACCAGGCAATTGCCTATCAAACCCGTTGCATCACGGAGGGTGGATGACGGGACTCGAACCCGCGACCTTCGGAATCACAATCCGACGTTCTAACCAACTGAACTACAACCACCGTGTTGGAGCAGGGAATTTATCGATGTGATCTCGCGGGGTCAATCCCGTAGCGACACTCTGGTTCCCAGTTCTGGCAGAGAATCAGGTCGCTTTGTCCGCAAAATTGGAACTGCCCAACCATTTTGCCTGTTCGTTTCGAGGTGTTGGCTTCTAAACTAAACATGGATTCACTGGTATGGCGACGAACCCCCTGGAAGGACCGGTGTGCGTCGGGCCGGAATGGAATCTTTTGAAGCGCCGTGGTGGTGATGGTACCATGGCGTGGAAGTCAGTCTGACAATGTCCCTTGAACGATGGCTCATGTGAAATGTCAAAGTGGGAAGACTACACAGGTGATGAATGGATGCGTCCTCTGGCAAGCCAGGACACGCGGACCAAGCACCTTCTTGACCGTGAGACTCAGGGCATCAAACCGCGTCCCAGGTTGCAGCCGCCTCCGTTTCAATCGGGCGATTCCTGGGGTGATTTTGTCCTCGAGGAATGGCTCGGTTCTGGTACCCATGGCTGGGTGTTCGCTGCGCGAGAACAGGCCACTGACAAACCCGTTGCGCTGAAGATTCTAGCGCTCGAAGATGAGCCGGGCACGACGCTCGCCAAAACTGGTTTTCGTCGGATGGCGAAGTTGAACCATCGCAATCTGATGCGGCTTCATGGGATTCACCAGCATGAGAAGTGCGTCGCGTTCAGCATGGAACGAATCGATGGCAGCAATCTCACCGCCGCCATTCGTTGTTGGCGGGATCTGCCGTTGCAGCAGGCTTGCGAGAACGTGATCGAGATGGTCCGCCAGGTTGGCTCGGCGATCGGTTGGATGCACGCTCGCGAGTTGGTGCACCGCGATTTGAAACCCAGCAACATCATGGTGACGAACGATTGTCAGCGGTTCGTTGTGATCGACTATGACTCCGCGGGCAAGTTCCAGGAGCATGACGCGGAATCCATGCGTGCTTACCTGATCTGGACCCCGATGTACGTGGCCCCGGAGGTCTTGGTACGGCAACGGCACAGTCCATCGAGCGACGTCTTCAGTTTGGGGATGGTGGTTCTGGAGGCGTTGCGAGTTTTCACCGCCGCGGAGTATCGCCGGGAAGAACATCTCCGTGAAGAGAATCACGAGCGTGAGTACTTGGACAATGCGTCTCGTCCAACCGATGGCAGCGATGAATCGTTGGGGATCCAGCGAGACAAATCGAATGAAGAACAAGATCGGATGCTGATCACCAAGGCGGTTCGTGGATTGCACCCTGATATCCCAGTGGATCTGATCGACACGCTGGACGAGATGTTGGCGCCCAACGAGGCCGATCGGCCGATGGCCATGACTTTGGCGCGGATCGGACGCCCGCTTGAAGCGATGCAGATGACTCGGATCACCGATGTCAGTTCCAGTCGTCTTCGGGAGGCGACTCAGCACATTCGTCATGATGAACTGGCTCGGATTCATCGATGGAGTCACCTGGTTCTGGGCGGCCAGACTCAACGGTTGCATCTCAGTGGTGATTCAGGGATCGGCAAGTCGACGCTTTTGGATGTCGCCTTGTCGCAGCTGCGGTCCTTGTCTTGGGCTCAAGTCTTTGTGGCCCGTTGCCAACAACGAGATCAGAAACCGCTGCAGGCGTTCAGCCAGATTTCCGACGAAATCACCATGCGATTTTGGGGCATGGATCGCGAGCCGTTGCAGGTGGATTCAGTCACCGTCAGCTTGCTCACCAGCATCCTGCCGGGGTTGGCAGAGGTTTTGGAAGTGGACCGATCGCAGCCGCTGCTGCAAACGTCACCCACTCGTCCCGGTGGCCTCGAAGCGGCGCTGAAGGTCTGCGAGCGGCTGCGAGAATACGGACCGGTTTTCTTCGTGATTGACGATGTTCAGTGGGCGGATCGGGATACGATTTCGGTGTTGGACTATTTGCAATCGGCCAGTCTGAACCGGCCCAAGGCGCCGGAGTTGCAAGGTTTTGGCTTGATCACGGTTTCGCGAACGAATGGTGATCGGCAGCTCACGTCGCCCGATGAGACGATTGAACTTGGGCCGTTGCCGGATGAGACCGCCATCGAATTGTTGTTGGCGGAAGCGTCGAAGTTTGAATTGCAAATTCCGGAAGAGCACCTGAAGACATTGGCTCGGCAAATCGACGGGATGCCTTACCGCTTGGATGCCTGTCTTGAAGAACTTCGTCCGGGAGGTTGGTTGTCCGATGCGATTCAAAAAGCTGAATCGGGGGGCGAAGGTGTTTCCGTGCCGTCGATGGAATCCCTTTGGCAAAACCGCTCCGAACGACTGACTCCCGGCGCGATGCAGTGGTTGCGACGAATCGCAGCGGCGGGACGTCAGGTGCCAATTGACGAACTCCGCAGTTGGAAGGAGGACACCGAAGACCTCAACGATCAACTGGATGAGCTGCAACGCCATCGATTGATTGTCCGCGGTGAATCGTCTGGCCCCACCGTGCAGATTTGGCATTCGCGATTGGGTGAGAAAATTCTGGCACAGATGTCGGAATCAGAGATTCGTCAATTGCACGCCGATTGGGCTGAGACGTTGTCGCATGTCCGCCCGGACGTTGCCAGCGTCATTGCCTCTCACTACCAGCGAGCCGGGCTCCACGAAGCGCTTGGGGTCTGGGCGAAGCTGGCCGCCGAACAAGCCCAGCAGATGTACGCCCACGGTGAAGTCGCATCGTGGTATCAGGTCGCAGCGGAGAATTCCAGCGGCGAGCAGCAGATTCAGTACTTGAAGGAAGCGTCGTTCGCCTGGCATCGCAGTGGCCGACTCAACAAAGCCGCCGAAGCGCACGAAGCACTGGCGAATTTATTGCCGGGGCACGCGTCTGTCGAACATCAGTTGGAACGTGTGGAGTGTTTGATCCGATCGGGAGAATTCAGCGACGCGAGCCGGTTGGTGGAACCGTTGATCGAACAACTGGGATTGCCGCGATTGAAGTCCAAATGGGGGTTCAATCTATCGGTCTTCTGGCGGATCATACGGCTGCTGCCGTTGCAGCGTGATCTCTCGGTGGTTTTGGACCAACCAACACCACCGCGCACGTGGCAACAAGGCTGCCAAATCGAGGCCTGTGTTCGCCTGATTCGCCCGCTCAGCATCATCAACAACAACATTGCGATTGAGTGGGCGCTCTTTGCTGCTCGACAAGTTCGGTTGCTGGGGACGGCCGGAGAACGCTTGCAACTGGGAGTCGGCGAAGCAGTCTTTTCCTCTTACAACCCGGGAAGATCTCGTCAACGAGCCAGTCAGAGTCTGCAGCGAATGCTTGCAACATTGCGGCCGGAAGACGATCCGTCTTGGCACGGGGATGTCAACACTGGGTTGGCGTGGAACGCCGCGATGGACGGTCGTTACGCCGACGCGCTGGAGCCCTGTGCAAAATCGAAGCAATTCTATGGCTTGAGCGAACACGCCAAGAGCTTTGAGATTGCCCACACGTCGTACGTTGAATTGGCCTCGTTCTTCCAGTGTGGCATGATTTCGGAGATGCGAAGGACGGTGGCGGACATGCAGGCAGAGGGCCGGACGACGAACGATCAGTTCGTCACCATCATGGGCACGCTGGGGTATGCGTCGGTGGCGTTCTTTTCCGACAATGACATGGCACGCATGGACTTGGCCTCGGATCGCGTGCGTGAATGCATGAAGCACGTCGGGGCAACGTCCTTTTTGTTCGTTCAACAGTTCAAAGACGTGTTACGCGATCTCTACTCGGCGGACGTGACCAATGGCGCGTCCAAGTTGGATCTGTTGCCTCGCCAAATGCGTTCCTACGATTTGAATCGCGTTCAAATGATCCGGATCAACTTCACAGAGTTTGTTTGCCTGTTGGCACTGCAGGCTTTGAGTTGCCAAGTGAAAACGGCCGAGGTGAAGTTGCGAAATGCCCTGCAGAAGCTACGGCGTGAACAATCCGAGTTCGCCAAGATGAAAGCTGATTTCTACGAAGGCGTTCACCTGGCTCGCCATTCCGTTTCCGGGACGGACGCCCACGCTCGGCAACTCTTGGCGTCCGCTGCTGCGAAGGCGAAGGAACTTCAACTGACACCCTACGCACTGGCCGCGAACGACGAACTGAAGTGGCTCGATTCCCCCGATCAAGACTCGGACTTAGAAGCCTATTTGGCGGATGAAGGTGTCGTCGCTCCCTCGCGATTCGCAAGGCTGTACCGCGGTGTCGATCGCCCCAAACATTGATGAGGGCGGAGGAACGGCTCGCTCTCAAGGGGCGTTCGGAGCAGGTTGGCTGGAATCAGTGGGGCGAACAGCCCAACGAGCGGTGTGGACGTGCGACACGGTTCTGGCACGCAACCGGAGTGAACGCGGCGTTGGCTTTGAGGTGCGTTGTCGCCTGCCCGTTACTTCTTCCGCAAATCGGAAGGCCAACCTGAAAGGATTTGATCGCGTCGCCGCGTAGCGTGGGGCCTGCGAAGCAACGACCCCAGGAGACGAAAGAAATGGACCACCGACCCTGTCGGAACACAGAATCTTCGACGCGTTCAGGGGCAATCAGTTGGTAAGTGGTCCGTGTCCGGTGGTGTTCGCTTCGTTCACACCACCGGCTGATCTGGGAAATCCCGTCGGGCTGAAAGCTGCGGCAACGGGATCGTCGTCAACTCTCAGCTTCTGGCAGCCCTGGCCCGTCAAACTACTTGCTGTTCCACCACCAGCGTGAGGCTGAGTCACTGGCGACAGCGACGCTGCCCAGTGTTTCGTCGATCACGGCGTTTTCCGAGACGGCAAACGCATTGACGTTGACGCCGCCGGAGGCCGTCACGGTCCAGCCAGCACGGCCTTTGATGAAGCTGCACTGAGGCTCGAGGGTCTTGGGCATGTCGTAGCTGGCCAGTTCGACTTGCGAGTCTTTGCCACGCAGGACGCTCAGGTCGATGCCTGATTTGTGGTCGAGCTGTTGCTGAGTGACGAGCGTCGCGACGACGGCCAAGTCCATGGCATTGCGAAGGTCGCGGAAGACAGGGCGTTCGCGAGAAAGATCTTCGAACTGCTCGGTCATCATGTCAGCCCATTTGGTTGCCAATGGATTTTGGCGACCGGTCGAGCGGACTTTTCCGTCTTTGTCGAACGTGTCGTCTTCTGTCAGCGTTTTCACTCCCTGACCGCTGATCTTCCAGACACGCCCCTCGGCGTCATGAGCGATCGGGTCGTAGTCGCATGCCATCCACCAACGTGGGCTGCTGACACTGGACTGGGCTTGGTTCTTGGCGATCTCAAGGTAGCTGGGCAAGCCCGCAACAGGTGACTGAGTCAGTCCCATCGCGATGCGTTTCATTTCGAAGTCAGCGGCGACCAGGGTTCGTGCGAAGCGACTGTCGGTGGGCACTCCGGCCAAGAAGATCTGTTGTGGGCCGAAGGCTTGTCGCATGCCGGCTTCGAGGTAAGCAGGGTTTTGACCGGGACGAAGCTTGACGTTCTTCAAGAAGTTTTGCAGACGCAGGCGACCTTCGGGGGTGGGTTCAATTGAGCAACGGATGCCGCCGTCGTGGCGAGCGGTTTCGACGCTGCGGAAGGCGGTGACCAAGTCATCCAGCCGAAGCACTGACCCACCCGTCATCGTGCCCACGACGTGTCCATCGGGACGAACCATCCAAGGTTCGGCGGGACCGGCGAGCAGAATGTCGTTGTTCTCTTCGTCGACGATCACATATTCAATTCGCTGCATGCCAGCGAGGAACATGGTTTCGGTGTCGAGGTGCTTTCCGGTTTCGTGGGCTTCTTTGAGGGCAGCCTGCAGACCGTTCAGCGAAATGACGCGGCGATCGGCCGCTTCGGTCAACTCACCCGCAGGGGCTTGCATGGCATTGCGGACGACTTGGGCCATTTCCTTTTGTTCTTCCACGGTGGCGGCTCGAACGCTGCCATCGGGAGCGATCATCACACCACCGACCGAACGTTGGTTGCCGAGCCCAATGCCGGCGTCCGCCGTGGAGGCCGTCATGGCCACACAGAGAGCTGTCAACATGGCCGCGGGCAACATCAACGCTGGCAATTGCATGGAACGAACCCAGGACCCAAAGCCACGTTGGATGGGTCGACCGGAAACAGGACGACCAAGAAGAGAAGAGCACATCGAGACGTGTATCCGGCTGGCGGAGAGAAGGGATGGTGAAAGTCGACCGGCGGTGGGGGGAACCCGCTGTCTATGATTAGAATAATTGCAGGCTCTACCAGTGACAAGCAAATCTAACACAACTGAACCCGACGCTGCTCCAGCGAAATCGCCTCCAGACGCCTATTTGGTGGTTCATCGCGGTATGCGCTGGACGGATGTGATTCGGTTGTCTGGGGATATGCGTTGGACAATCGGCCGCTCGTCGTCCAATCCCATCGTGCTTCGCAGCGCTCAATCCAGCCGCCAACACGCCGAGATTCGACCCGCGATCACTCCTGAAGGCCCTGTTTGGGCGATTGTGGACCTGAATTCGCGTAACGGGGTGCAGGTCAATTCCCGACGGATCAAGGCCCCGACAGTGCTGAAGGAGGCCGACCGGCTGAAGATTGCTGGCTTCGAACTGACGTTCACCCGCAACCCCGCCACGCTGACGCGTCCCCCCGTTCGGAACTCCGCGGCCCCCGGTGCGACTTCCCCCAACGGTTCTGGCTCCGGCGATGATGGGGCGACGCAAGACAACTTGGGCGGCGATTGGCAGGCCGAATGTGCGGATGATGACGGTGACAACGGCGAGAGTGAGGTCGATGTTGTCTCCCAGATCATGTCCAGCGGTTTGGCCGGCCGACTCAATCGCGAAGCCAGTCGAGCGCGAGAGGGCGAGCCGACCCATTCGGACGCAGTCGATCCGTTGCTGGCGATGGCGTTCGCACTGGGGCGAGCAGAATCAATCGAAGAGTGTGGCGAGACATTGATGCAAACGCTCGAAGATTTGATGCCGGGTTCGACGATCGGGTTGTACCTGTTCGACGCCGAACAGAAAGCGGCTTTGTTGGATGGCGCTGGGCTGGCGCCTCCTCGTTTGGTTCGCCAACCTGCTGGCACTCGTTACCGCCGTCCTCCAACGCCACTCATTCAACCGATCTTGCAACCGGAGTCCGCTGCGATTCTGGCTCGCAATGTTCTGGGCGACCGCCGATTGGCAACCGAGAACACTGCGGGAGAGATCGATGTCGAATCGATCATTCTGGCGCCACTGCGGCCCGCGGTTGCTGAGAACCGTGACGGGGCGTCGGCGGAACCAAACGCTTTGCTGCGCGAAAAATCTTTGCCGGTTGGTTTGGTTCACGTGACCACCCCGGCGGGCAATCCCGCGTTGACCCCGAACCAATTGCGAAACGTGGTCGCGGCGGGAGAAATTTTCTGCCAAGCGATTCGTTCCGTTCACCGGGAGGCTTCGTTGACGCGGTCGCTGAAAAAATCCGAGGCGGTGATCAGTCGGTTGAGACGGCAATTGGCCGGTCGCATTCAGATTCTAGGAAACAGCGAGCCGATCCGCCTTGTTCAACAGCAGATCGCACAAGTCGCTCCGACGCCTTCGGTCGTTTTGGTGCGAGGCGAATCGGGCGTGGGCAAGGAGTTGGTGGCGTCGGCCATTCATCACGCCGGTCCTCGTCGCGATGGGCCCCTGGTGTGTTTGAATTGTGCCGCACTGTCCAAGGATTTGTTGGAGTCGGAACTGTTCGGACACGAAGAAGGTGCCTTCACGGGCGCGACCCAGCAAAAGCGAGGCAAGTTTGAAGTCGCTTCCGGCGGCACATTGATGCTGGACGAAATCGGTGAGATGAGCTTGGACCTGCAAGCCAAATTGCTTCGCGTTCTGGAAGGGCATCCCTTTGAACGTGTCGGTGGGCAGTCGCCGATTCAGACCGATGTGCGAGTGGTGGCGGCGACGCATCGTGACCTGCGAGCGATGGTTGAGCAGAATACGTTTCGAGAAGACCTGTTTTACCGGCTCAACGTCGTCGAAATCTTGGTGCCGCCGCTCAGAGAACGTGGCCGCGATGTGATTTTGCTCGCGAATCATTTTCTGCAATCGTTCGCTGAGTCGATGGCTCGCGGGCGTTTGAAATTCACGGCATTGGCAGAGAAAAAATTGCAACGCCATCGCTGGCCCGGCAATGTGCGTGAGCTCCGGAACGTGATCGAGCGAGCCGTCGTGATGTCGCCGATGGATGCTGGCGGTGACGGCAATGTGATCGAGCTGGACGCTGACGATTTGCTGATCACGCCGGTCGCCGGGCCATCGAAAGACGGCACGTCGAAGACCGGTCGCTCAGGCAGCATCGACGATGAGTCGGAACTTTCGCTGGCGGAGTTGGAGATGCGACACATTCGACGAGTGTTGGAATCCACTGGCGGGAACAAGAGTCGCGCGTCAACGATTCTAGGAATCGAACGCAGCACGTTGGACCGCAAGCTGAAGAAAGCCCAGAAGAACGCGAGCTAAGAATCGTTGGGGCGCCCCCAAAGTTTTGCGTCCATCGAGTTCATGCCGTTTCAAAGAAAAATGGTGATACGCCGGTCAGCGAGGATCCACTGAACCGCACCCCAACACGATCAACGTTTTTCGCTCAGTGCCAACAACGCTCGGCGACTGTCGTTGTAGTCCAGGGCGACGACTCGCAAGTCGGTTGGCAATTTTCGGATCACGGGATCGATGTAGGGATCCGCTTGACCGGCAATCAATCGTTCTGCCCAGTCGCCATGAATGTCGACCGAGTCCACATCGATTTTCGCGGCCATGTGGCGAATCAAGGTTGGGAGCGAACGAATCGGTGTGTCGGCTCGATGTCCGGATGCCGCTTGCCGGAGTCGAACTTCAGCGGAGGCCAATTGGCGAGCCAAGCTCCAGGCTGCGTCATCGCCTTCGCGGTGAACGGCAACGGTGAAGTGAGCTTTGCCAAGCATGGTGGAGGAGGAACTGTTCTCAAGCAGTGGCATTTCAGCCCACACACCGCTGATCGCACTCGTTCTCGCGGGCTTGCCGTAGGCCATCACGACGACGTCCAGCATTCCGGCACGGAACCCGGGCGGCACGTCAAAGGCGACTTGGAATGACTTTTCGCCTTCCAAAATCTGTTGCGACGTCCAGCGGAGTTTGTAGTAGACGCCTCGGCCACGTTCGATCGTCCCCGCTGCGGAAACGGCGTGCAAAGGAGCGTGTTTGTCAAACTGGATCGCTTCGGATTGTTTGTCGCCGTTGTCGGCGCCGAGATGAGCGGACGCCAAGTGACCGTAACCACCATCCGCTGCGATCCCGATGGAACGAGTCGATTCGTCGGATCGTTTGACTTGGATGGGAGTGGCGTAGTCGGTTCCGGTTTCAGTGCGTGGCGAATAGTCCAGCACTCGCCAAGATGCGGCACGAGGAACAACTTGAACCATCCAACGCTCAATGGTTGGAAGCTTGCTGCCAGAAACCATCGACGACAAATGCAGTTCGATCTGCACCGACTCACCGGCTTGAGCGGTTGGCGTCATGCGATCTGAAAGATCGACCGGGCGAGCGACTGCAGTGGGTGGCAAATCGAACGAGAGGGCTTGGGCGTTTTCCTCTGCATGGATGTCGGTGGTCAACAAAGCCAAAGCGAACGCAACAGCGTAAGACGTGACTCGAGCTTGTAAGATATTCATCACTGTGTCTCCGCGACCAGACAATTGATTGACGGTGTCAGTCGGTTCATCCGACTCAATTCCGTTCCATCTTGGATGCGGGCTGACTCTCGACAGCAAAGAGAGTGTTGCGTCATGCCCGCGATGGGCAAGCAACGCAAACTGGATGCCAGAATGAGGGGCGTTTCCAAGACGATGGATCGCCCATCGCGTGAAACTTGCTCGTCGATTCCGGTGGCTCACGCACCGCGGGAGGTTTGCCAGCGTGAGTCCGTGAAACAATCCGATCAGGAGTGCATGCGGGGCAAGTCACTGCCCTCGGCGATGATCTCACTTTCCAACTTGGACAGTTCCGTGAGACGTTCGCGGACCGATTCGCGGTCAGTGAAGTGTTCCGCCAGCTTCACGTAAGTCGTGTGGTGTCGGGCTTCGCTTTCGAACAAACCCGCGTAAAACGCTGACAATTCCGGTTCTCGTTCCGCGACATGTTCGGCCAGCAAACGGAAACGCTCACAACTGCGAGCCTCGATCAATGACGCGACCAACAGGCGGTCCACGGCACGGTTGGGATCGTTTTGACGGATCAGCGCGTTCAGTTTGCGACCATAGGGGCCCGGAGCGATTCGCCGAAACGGAATGTCGCGTTGTTTCAGAATGTCGACGACCAGGAAGAAGTGTTCGAGTTCCTCTTCGACGATCGTTGCCATCTCACGGCAGATCTCGAGGTTCTCGGTGTAAGCGTTCATCAGGTTCATCGCGGTTGACGCGGCTTTGCGTTCGCAGTGCGCGTGATCGAGCAGCAACTCGTCCAGATGATTGTCGACTTGTTCGAGCCAACGTTTGGTCGATTCGGATTGCAAATGAAGCATCGCGATCAAGCCTCCAGCAACGCCGCGGCGAAGGTGTCGGGATCAAACTTGGTCATGTCCTCGATGCCTTCGCCGAGGCCCACGAACTTGACTGGCAGTTCGAACTGTTCGCGAATGGGCAGGACGACGCCACCTTTGGCAGACCCGTCCAGCTTGGACAGGATGATCCCTGTGCAACCGGCTGCGTTGCTGAATCCCTTGGCTTGGCTGATCGCGTTTTGACCGGCGGTCGCGTCCAGAACCAACAGAACTTCGTGAGGTGCACCAGGCAACTTCTTGTCGATGACGCGGCGGATCTTCTCCAGTTCCAACATCAGCTTGCCTTGCGTTTGCAAGCGGCCGGCCGTGTCGATGATCGCGTAGTCCGCGCCGATCTCAATCGCCTTTTCAGTCGTTTGATAAGCAACGCTGGCGGGGTCCACACCACTGGGGCCGGTCACGATTTCGCAACCAATGCGCTCCGCCCAAATGGTCAGCTGCTCCACCGCGGCGGCGCGGAACGTGTCGCCTGCACCAAGGACGATCTTGTGGCCCTGCGAAACCAGGTGATGCGAGAGCTTGCCGATCGAGGTGGTCTTGCCACTTCCGTTGACGCCAACGACCAAGATCACGGTCGGGGGCGAGTCGGCTTTGGCGAGGTCGCCGTGATCTTGCTTGAGTTGTTCGCGAATGTCTGCAGTGATTGTCTCGACGACTTCTTCCAAGTGCACCACACGACCGCGGAAATCTTTGGCAACGCGATCGCGAATTCGTCCGGCGGGACCAGCCCCCATGTCCGTGCGAACCAATCGTGCAAACAGCTCACCTAAGAAATCTTCGTCGACCAGGCGGCCTTCCGCTTTGAACAGGTCACGGATGTCGGTTCCCAGCACCCGGCGAGTCTTCTGCAGGCCGTTTTTCATCTTGCCAAACAGGCCGCCTGCCGCGTCGTCACCGGCCGATGGCGAAGAAGAGTTGGAGGAGTCGTCGCTCGAGTCGTTCTTTTTGGATCGCCAGAAAGCCATCGATCAATGCACGTTTGGGAATGGAGCGTGTGGGGGAACAAAACGGGGCCGACTCGGAAACAAGCCGACCCTCGGAATTGTGTCGCAATGCGATGAAATCCACCACCCGGGGATGTCCATGGAGTCAGTGGTTCCTGCACCGCTTCGGTTAAGATGGGCCGCATCCCCGTTTCTCATCACCCGGTTTGTCATTCCATGCCCCTGCCGAATGCTATCTTGCGGACAATTTCGATCGCCGTGCTGTTTCTGTTGGTGGACGCAGCGAACGGGTCCGCCGATCGTCCTGCCTGGACCGAATCGCGACTGCAGGGCACCCCCGAGCCTCCGCTGCCGATGAAGGTGGAACGGGTTCATCCGAACCTCAGCCTCCAGTCTCCAATCACCGCGATGGATTTGCCGGGCACCCAGCGGCGACTGGTGCTCCAAGTGAGCGGGCACGTGTCCACCTTTGAGAATCGTGATGATGTGGAGTCGATGGATCTGGCGCTGGACCTCAACGCAGCCAACCAGAAAGTGAACCCCGACGAACTGTTCGCTGCCGCACGAGACCTGACGCTGCATCCGGATTTCGAAAGCAACGGCTATCTGTATGTGGTTTGGTCGATCCGCCCGCATGACGTGGAAGGTGGCACACGCATTTCACGATTCCAAATGGAGTCGCCAATCGAGCGAGAGGCCGCGAATGCTGGACGCGTTGATTCGCTCGACAAGGTTCCACCGCGGATTGATCCCGAATCGCGTTTGGATTTGTTGTCTTATCCGTCGGGTGACCACATCGGTGCATCACTGAACTTTGGTCCAGACGGGTACCTCTACATCACGACCGGCGATGGTTCGCTGCCGTTTCCACCCGACGTCCACAAAACCGCTCAGAACATCGGCGACCTTCGCGGCAGTGTGCTGCGAATGGATGTGAACCAAACCAGTCAATCAGCGGACGGAACGACGTTGCCCTATCGGATTCCCGATGACAACCCGTTCGTCAACGTTGAGGGAGCTCGCGGCGAGATCTATGCGATTGGATTACGCAATGGTTTTCGTGCAGCGTTTGATCCTGCGACCGATGACCTGTGGGTGGCCGACGTCGGCTGGGAAAAATGTGAGATGCTGCACCGAATCGTTCCCGGTGGAAACCATGGTTGGAGCCTCTACGAAGGTCCCCATCCGGTGGATCTGGAGCAAACACCTGGCCCTGGCAAAGTGATCCTGCCCGAGGTCGTGTTCCCTCGCAGTGAATCGCAATCGATCACGGGAGGCGTGTTTGTTCCACCGGACGCCTATGCGTCGAGCGATATCGTTGCCCTGGCAGATGAGTATCTCTGCGGATGCTTCATGAACGGCAACGTTTGGTCGATCGACACACAGTCGAAATCCAAGACCGGGCAACCACCGGTGCCGCGAAAAATTGCCAGCACCGGTTTGAAGATCATTGACTTCTTCATCAGCACGCAGGGACCGATCCCGGAAGTGATGCTGGTCGACTATGCCGGGGGACTGTACCGGTTGGTCGTCAATGAATCAGTGGATGATTCGCGGGCCTTTCCGCAACGACTCAGCGAAACCGGTCTGTTTGCTGACACAGCCAACTTGGTTCCGAACCCTGGTGTGGTTGCCTACCAACCGGTGGCGACCATGTTTCGTGACGGGATCCGGACGCTTCGGTTGGTTGGCATTCCAACTCAAGATCCGATCAATCCGATGCGAAAACGCTACGTGCCTGGAACCGTGTTTGCCAACACTTTGGTTCGTGACGTTTTGGATGCGGACGGCAATCCAAAGACGATTCGGTTGGAAACTCAGTTGTTGTCGTTTGATGGTTTGAACTGGAACCCAACCACGTTCGCATGGAACGATGCACAAACCGATGCGACGCTGGTTCCTGCAATGGGAGCCACCCAGACGTTCCGCGTGGACGATCCGATTTGGGGACCGCGTGATTGGGAGCACCGATTTTATTCCCGTGATGTTTGCATCACGTGTCACAATGTCGCCAACCCGGGGGCGGCATCGCTGGTGCCAGAGAACTTGCGTGACGAGACCGGTCCGGGATCTTGGTCCGAACTTGCCGAAGCCGGCTACTTGGCGAATGCCAAACCAAAGCCGGGCCATGAGATGGTGGATCCATCCGATGAAACCCAACCCCTTGAGCTGCGAGCTCGTTCGTACCTGCATTCCAACTGTGCCCATTGCCATCGCCCCGCCGGCGGGGCGACATCGAAAATGGATCTGAGGCACATCAAACCGTTGGATCAAACTGCCTTGATCGATGTGCCTGCGGCCCAGGGAGATTTTGGTCTGGGGGCTGACACGCGAGTGGTTGATCCAGGGCATCCCCAACGATCGGCATTGGTGTATCGGGTCGCGACAAGTGGTCCGGGCAAGATGCCTCGCGTGGGTTGCTCGGCAGTTGACCTGGAAGGGGCAACCTTGCTTTGGGATTGGGTGGCATCGTTGTCGCCGCATCCTGATGCCAATGGACTTGCTGCTGCACAGGAACCGACCAACGAGACGCTGCAGTCGATGTTGTTGTGGCGAGAGCTTTCGAAAGCTTCACCGGAGACGTCCAAGAACACTGTTGCCGAGATGCTGAGTCAGGAACACGTTTCGAGTTCGCCGGTGGTGCTAGGACTGTTGCAGCCCTGGATCGATCCCAGCCAACGAACGCTGTTGGTCGGCGACATGCCGAACGTGGAGGCGTTGTTGGCTTTGCAGGGTGATGCTCAGCGAGGTTTGCAGTGGTTCTATGAATCTGCTGGGTCTCAGTGTCGACAATGTCACCGCATCGGAGGTCTCGGCAAAGACGTCGGTCCGTCGCTAGCGGGAATCAACAAGCGTCGAACGCGGGTGGAAGTGCTTCGCGGGATCCTCGACCCAAGTGAGAGGATCGAACCGGAGTGGCAGAGCCACACGTTGCTGACAGTGGACGGTGAGTTGTTTGTCGGCCGAATTCTTCGCGAGGACAACGACGTGGTTGTTGTCCAGCATGCCGACGGAACCCAAACGAAGTTGCACCCCGATGACATTGAAGTCAAAAGGCCGAACGACCAATCCTTGATGCCGGCCGGATTGTTGTCCGCGATGACGCCGCAGGAGGTGGCGGATCTGCTCGAGTTCCTGATGCAAATCAACGAAGCCGGCGAATTGCCAGCTTCCAATTGAATCGTTGTTTGGGTTGTTGCGTTGGGACGGGAGATGCCGGAACTCCCGTTAGTCGGTCCGGCCGACGGGAGGCAATCGGTCGCTCGGTGGTCCCCCACCGAGCAACACAAGAGAGTAGAACAGTTGTCTCAACTGTTTGCGGGCCTGGATCAAGTGGTTTGGGATCGTGATGCGGATGGTGGGTCGGTTGACCGAGGTGGAACGCTGGGTGGCGGTTTTGAAATCACAGACGGAACAATGGAGGACAATCGTTCTACTCTGACGCAGGAAATTTGGTGGTTCGTTCCCGGCGTTTGCCTTGCTCAGAACATTCCTCCTCCTCCTCCTCCTCCTCCTCCTCCCATTCCACCTCCGTTCGCTTGCATTCTCTTCTTCTGTTGCTGCTCAAATTCTTCGTCGGATAAACGGGGGTCCTCACCGGTGTGCGTTTCGCGAAGGGCAAGCATCAGGTCTTCGATTTCTTTGTGGAGGTCGTCGGTTGTACTGACCAGCAACGCGGGCCGGCCTTCTCGCGAATGGTTGACGGAACTGATGGTGGAGTAGCCTCCGAGTGCTTCCCAGGCATCGGGCTGGATGGTGGAGGTGATCATCTCAATCGTTCCAAGGTCGCCTCCGCGTGGCAGACCGGTGCCTTCGAGGAAGTACAACCGCTGTCGAAGTCTCTCGTCGCCGGCTTCCTGGGTGGTGATCTGCAAGACCTCATCCTTGTATTGATAGGTGAGCCCCATGGGGTGAAGCAGCAAGCGTAGGAAAGAACGGCAAGAAATGGACTGGACCGAAAGGTCCACCGGGGTGTCGTTTGTGAGACCTATTTCATCCAGGGTGAGCTTGTCAATCAGGATGGGGAAATTGAGGTCTTCGGAAATCACCCGGACAGCATCTTCCAGCGGTGTCTCCAGAAAGTCGTAGGAAACCTTTTTGTCCATGACTTCGTCGATCGTTTTGGCTTGTTCAGGCGTCACATCCAACCAGCGATCCGTCGAAATGCCTCTCCGAGTCAACATGGTCATGTCGGTGGTGATCAACAGGCCATCGTCATCAACGACGCCCTTCAAACCGGCGGGTTCCAATGCTTTTCGCAAGAGCGTTCGAAGCGGTTGCTCGGCTGGGGCATCGAATTGGACATGCAGGCTGTCCATGTCGATTTCACCGAGTGTCATTCGCTGCGTGTCGAGCAGGACGGGGATCCGGATCGCTTCTTGCAAGGTTTCCGGAAGCGAGCGGACATTGGATTCAAACGCCAATGTGGTCGGTTGATCGAGTGTTTGCGTCACTCGGTTTGCGACTTGGCTGGTTGCCAATGGCGGTGTGGGCGGCGTCGGTGGAATCGGTGGGGTGGTCGGGGTTGGCAGAGCACGTGGCAGTTGTGAGCGAACGTCCGGCGGCGCTGGTTGAGGCGGTGCGGTCGGAACAGGCGAGTTGGGATCGGGGGAAGCGTTGCCCGGTGAGAATTGTGCGAGGACCGATTGGGATTCCTCGTCCGGTGTCGCGAAGGTCAGGACGCTGGCGGAACGTCCTGATTCGTCGTTGCCCACGGGGACGGCGAAGGCAACCAACAAGGCGAGTCCAACCGCAGCGGTGGAGCCAAGAATGGTGACGACAGGCATGGTGGTGATTCCTTGTGTCAGATGAGATTCAAGAGCAGAGAAGTGGGAAGTCGATGTGGAGTGGGGCCAATTGGAATTGCCAGATCCTGCACCGGGGGGCACGTCCGGATCGGGGGTGGTACCAAGGTCGGGTGGGCAAGTGAGTTCGAACGCGGCTTGAGCAGCCATCGTTTCAGAAACGCTCCAGGCATGTGCCGCCGCCCAAGCCGCCATCGGGGCGACCCCGCGAAGTCGAAGCTGACGGGCGAGGCGTTGCTTGCCGCGAGCGAGCCAGCCGCGGACGGAACCTTCCGAGGCTCCCATTTGTCGTGCCGTTTCGGAAACCGTGACGCCTTGTTGCAGATGCAGCACAATCGCGGATCGGTACTTCTCCGGCAGTTCTGAGAGCTCTTCGTCGAGCACGATGGCTTGATGGCGAAGTGTCAGACGTTCCAACGGGTCGACGGGTGTCGAGGGAACATCGGACAAATCCTGATGGGTGCGTTCGGGTGACATCATGGTGGCGATGCTGGCGCGTTGGGCGACTCGGTGCAGCCAACCGGCGAGCCGATTGGGATCTCGAATCTTCTTTGCTGATTGAGCGAGGTACAAAAAAGTGGTTTGCATCGCGTCGTCGGCGTCGGTGCGATCGTGGCAGCGTCGGATGCAAACGCTGAGAACCATCTGGGCGTAACGTCGAACCAGAGTGTCGAGGGCTTCGAGACAGTTGTCCGTGACCCACGCGTCGAGCAGATCGGCGTCGGTTGGATTGAGTCCGTCCCAACGGGCCGCCGCGGCGGGATCGTCGGGATGGTCGCGTGATTGAACCTGTCGGACATCGGGGGCGATCGGCGGCGGAATGGGGGCCGCTGTGTCGATGGTGAAGTTCCCGCTGGGCATGAGTGATCCCGTTTCTTTCCGACAGAGAAGCAAGGCAGCAGCATCTCGGGGTGAGCCAAGGTGCCGCGACGATCACGCTGGGAAGCGGGTTTCGCCACTCCTGATCATCGCGTGTTCAGGAAGACAGTGGGGTGAGAAGACCACACGGCGCGCGAAAAAAAAGAAATTCGCGAAAAGAAGTGTCAGACAGCGAAGCAACTGTTGCTCGGTGGTTCCTCTGCGAGCGACGGTGGCGCGTGGTTCAGAGTAGAACAATTGTCCCCAATTGTTCCGTCGGGCGGCTCAGGAAGGCTGCTCAGCTTCGCGTTTGTTTGCGGGGGAACATTGCCGGGGCGTGCTTGGTTCGCTGCGGGCCCCAGCGAGCGAGGGATTTTTTCCCGCGAGTTTCCTCAGCCGATGCTGGGGGCTTCGTGGGACAACCGGCCGCGTTGGTGGCACAGGGCTGCCAAGCGATCCGCGTGAGCTTGCGTTAGCGCCTGCGGGGACAAACGCCAAGCCCAGTTACCGCTGGCCACGCCGGGCATGTTCATCCGGGCTTCGTTGCCCAGCCCCAAGACATCTTGGATGGGAACGATCGCGATTTCAGCGTCGGAAGTGATCACGGCATCGATCAATTGCCAGTTCACGTCCACGTCGCTGGTCACGACTTCGTCGAGCGGGTCGGGACCTTCTTCGGGGGGCTTCCGCAAGTGATACCAGCCCATCACGGTGTCGTTGTCGTGGGTGCCGGTGTAGGCCACACACGATTCGGGGTAAGTCGATGGTCGGTGAAAGTCGTCTTCCATGCTGGCGAACCCGAACTGCAAAACACGCATGCCGGGAAAGCCAAGTTCTTCCCGCAGTTCGTGAACCGCTTCGGTGATCATTCCCAAGTCTTCCGCGATGAAGGGGAGCTCACCAAGTTCTTTGGCAGCCGCCTGAAAGGGTTTGGCACCGGGGCCAGGTCGCCACTGGCCTTCGATCGCGGTTGCCGCCCCGTAGGGAATTTCCCAGTACGCTTCGAAGCCGCGGAAGTGGTCGACGCGAAGCAGGTCAAACTGTTCCAACGCCCGACGGAAACGAGCGGTCCACCAAGCGTAGTTGGTCTTCTCCAGTGCGTCCCAGTCGTATTGCGGGTTGCCCCAGAGTTGTCCGGTTTCGCTGAAGTAGTCCGGCGGAACACCCGCGACCAACTTGGGCGTGCCGTCCTCGTTGAGCGCGAACATGTCTTGGTTGCCCCAAACATCGGCGCTCTCGTAAGCGACAAAGATGGGCATGTCGCCACACAATTGCACTTGTCGCTCGTTCGCGTAAGCCTTCAGTCGGTTCCATTGCCGATCGAACAGGAATTGTTGGAACCGCGAGTAGTCAATCTCGCGAGCCATTTCCTGGCGGACTTGTCCAAGTGCATCGGGTTCGCGGTGGCTGATCGGGTCGGGCCACTTCGACCAATGAGACTCTTGGTATTTGTTCAACAGGACTTCGAACAGCGAGAACTCATCAAGCCACCAATCGTTGGTGTCCAAGAAGAGTTCGAACGCGATCTTCAGCTCGCGAGGCGGATTGGCACAAAACCGTTCGTAAGCAAGTTTGAGTCGCGGGTGTTTGAACTTGCCGGCCTCGTCGTAGTCCACAAAGGTTGGATCGCCAGCAGCGAAACCTTCCAAGTCAGTGGCGGCCAACAAACCTTCGTCGACCAACGCTTCCAAGCTGATCAACAACGCGTTGCCCCCAAACGCGGAGTACGCGCTATAGGGCGAGTTGCCGTAGGCGGGCGGACTGAGTGGCAAAATTTGCCAGATCGATTGGCCGGCCGCGTGCAAGAAATCAACCATCTCGTACGCTGCGGCACCCAGGTCACCGATGCCCAATTCCGATGGCAAACTGGTGATGTGACAAAGGATGCCGGAGGATCGCGGGAAACGCATGCGTGAGATCTGGTTGGCGATAGTCGGTCGTTTGAGTCAGAAGTGGTCCACCGCGTGTTCATCGCGGGACAACTTCCGCACCACTTTGGAAAAGACTACCGGACTTCGGTCAAACCGCCAATTGGACCAACTCTCTTGCCGATTGTTCCCCATTTACCGCAATCGCTTTGGCTTCCAATTGTTCGTCGACCAAGTTGTAGTGCACGTCACGCTGGCGAGGGATGAAGCCAAGTTCTTCAATCGCTTCGCGAATCTGTTGCAATGACAAATAGTGCACCGTTCCGGCCTCCGCAACGACGTTTTCTTCGATCATCAGGCTGCCCATGTCATTGGCGCCAAACATCAACGCCATTTGCCCAATCTTCAAACCTTGCGTGACCCAACTACTTTGAATGTTGGGGATGTTGTCGAGGAACAATCGCGAGACGGCCAACATTTTTAAATATTCGAACGAGCCAGTCGGTCGGACATCGGACATCTGGGTGTTGTCCGGTTGGAACGTCCAACAAATGAACGCGCTGAAGCCGCCCGTTTCATCCTGCAGGCTTCGCAAACGATCGAGGTGCTCGATTCGTTCAGCGAGTGTTTCGACGTGCCCGAACATCATCGTGCTGGAACTGATGCCACCCAGTTCGTGCCAGACACGCATGACATTCAACCAATCGTCCGTCATGACTTTGCCGCGAGTGATTTCGTTGCGAACACGATCCGTCAAAATCTCGGCTCCGCCACCCGGCACGCTCCCCAGGCCAGCGTCTTTCAAACGTGTCAGCACCTCGCGGAGCGGCAGGTTGTTGACTTTGGTGAAATGGTGCAGTTCGGGTGGTGAGAACCCGTGAACGTTGACTTCGGGAAAGCGAGTCTTGATGTCCCGCAACATCTCCTCGTACCAATCCAGTTTGTACTTCGGATGCAGGCCGCCTTGCAGCAAGATTTGGTTGCCGCCCAGGTCAACGGTCTCTTGGATCTTGTGCAGCAAGACTTCCCGCGACAGCACGTACCCTTCGTCACTCTTGGGACCGCGGTAGAACGCACAGAAGTCACACACCGCGGTGCAGACATTGGTGTAGTTGATGTTCCGGTCGATGTTGTAGGTGCGATAGGGCTCGGGGTGCTTGGCTCGCGAAACCTTTTCGGCGGCGGCACCGAGGGCGGCCAAGTCGTGGCTCTGCAACAACGTCAGACCTTCGGCGGTTGTCAGCCGATCGCCGGCGACGGCTTTGGCGAGAATGTCGTGGACGGCAGATGAGTTGGCGGGTGCGTTCATCAATCTTGCGGAGGTGAAAGGAAAGTCGAGCAGTTTCGAGTCGGAACCAATCCTAACCCGAAGGGCGATCGAGGAAACGACCCGTCCCGTCAAGGAGGATTGCCTTGCTCGAGCCGCCGGATGGGAATCGAGCTAGATCGTTGTGGGGACCAGCCCCAAATGTTCGGCTTTTTCGCGAAAGGCTGCCAGCCCCAGTCGTTCGCCCTTGCCGAGTTGGAAATGCAGGTTCTCGGCAAAGTAGCGATGCAGGTCTTCGATCGTCAGCCCGTGACCGGCCGCTTCTCGTTTCGCGATCGCTTCGAATTGTTGCAGCCCTTCATTTCGAGACTTGTTCAGCGCGGTTTCGATCTGTTGCCGAATGGCGGGATCGGCGACGGCGGATCGGCGTGCGACCCACATCGCAAACACAAACGGCAATTCGGTCCAGCGGCACCACCGGTCGCCGAGGTCCCAGATCTCTTGGTACTTCGCCGGAGGCGGGTGCATGGCGCGGTCGCCGATCATCAACAACGCGTCGGCGTCGATTTCGTCGGGGGATGATCCGATTGGGAAGGGCACCGTCTGAGGACGCAGCCCATGCATTTCGGCGAGCAAGACTTGGGACATCGCGGCGCTGGTCCGGCTGCCTTCGTCCAGTGCCAATGTTCGGATGTCTTGCATCGGAACGCGACTGAGCACCCGCACGCTCCAGACCGGGCCCCGGCACGCAATCGCGGCGTCCGAGATGATTTCATACTCGTCTCCTCCGCGGAAGTATTCGACGCTGGGGATCAGGGCGATGTCCAATTCGCCGGCCGCCAGATCCCGAGCCAGGCGTGAGGGCAGGTCCAATCGCAATTCACCGAGTTGCCCCAAATGCTCAGGCAACGTTTCGATCAATGGCTTCGTGTTCAGATAAGAAACGGCGCCGAGGCGGAGCATGTTGGTGGCAGGGTTGGAGGAGTTCGTACGATGGCCTTCCAAGACCGTCGATTCAACTTCGATGTATTCGGAGGGCGTCGATTCAATCGGCGACGGCCTCGGAAGGCCATCGTACAAATCTCGCGAGTTGCGACGGTCTTGGAAGACCATCGTACGATTGGCGTGGTTTGCTAGAAGAACTCGGCCTTGCCTTGATAACCGCGGCAAACAGGAGCCGGCAACCCGGTTCAGCTGCGGCCGCGAGTTTTTCGCCAAACTCGCATTTCATTGGGGCCTTTGAACAGCACCATCACGGCTCCGTAGGCCGCGTAGCGATGGAAAACGTACTCGTGGAAGTCGTCTTCGCCCGGCCAGGGGTAACTGTAGATGATGCCAAAGTCTTCCACGTCCAAGCCGATCGATGCGTAAGCTGACTCGATCGAATGACCCAGACTGGGGAGCGTGGGATCTTCGGCGAGCGTCTCGGATCCTGCGGGCAGGAAATTGCCGCGGACCAATTCGGGGGTGGGCCCCGCCCCGGGGATTGCTGCCAGCGTTTCTTGCCAATCGCTCAGCGTCGTTTCGCCTTGGCGGATCAGTTCTGGCTCCGATTCGATCCCGATGGAATCCCAGCCGACTGCGGCGGCCAACCAGGTGATGGCCGCGAAACCACATCCCCATTCCACGAACCGCGAATTGTTGAGCAGCTGTGATTCTGCGACCCACCGCATCGTCTGATAAACGTGCAAGTAGTCGGCGGCCACGAACAATTCGATCTGAGGCCGGTCCCAGCGATCCTGGAAGGCTTCGATCCGTTGCTTGACCCCGTGGACCATCGCGTGAATCTCAGTCGGAATCTCCGTGGTGTCCAAACCGGGTGGCAATTCGATCGGTGTCAGCATGTCGGGCGGTCAAGCAGAAACGAGTCAGACGGGGGATGACGTCAGTACAGCATGCAGAATCCGAACAATCGGTTCCACTGCCAAGCGGGACGGCGAGGTTCTCCGGCGAACCCCGTGATTCGTCAAGCCCGCCTGAGCGAATCGACCTATCTGTTTCGATAAGGCACTCATTCAGCAACACGAAACAGCACCATGAATTTAACTTCCGTCGATGTCAGCCAACCGTCCATCGGTTGGTTGGACGAAATGTGGGGGCAACTGGAAGTCTCCAGCCACGAGGAACAAACCAGGGAGGAGCAAGCACCCGAGGAACAGTTGGCGGACCAATGCGGTCTGACTGACGAGTCAAAGTTGGCCTCGGTGTATGCCTCTCATTACTTGCTTCCCTTGTTTGAGCCGCCCGCCGGTTTGACGATCCCGGTGGATCATCGGTTGAAGCGGTGTCTGCCAGCGGAATTTTGCGAACAGCACGAGTTGGTTCCTTTGGCGGTCCAGGATCACAGCCTGGAAGTCGCGATCGCATCCCCAGCTGCGTTGTTGCTGGCCGACGACGTGCGGCGATTGAGTGGATTGCAAATGCGTCCCTTGTTCGCTCGCGCCACCGTGGTCCGAAGTGCACGCCAAAAACTGTATGGCGTTCCTCAACCGCCAGCGGTCGAAACCGAGGGGGGCAGTGTTCCCACGGCCGAGAACGTTCCCCGTCAGCGGTCTCCTCAGCCGCCGCCGGTCTCGAAAATGTCGAAGCCGAAAACAGTCGTTCCTTCGCCGATGAATTTGACCGCGTACGACCTGAAGGCCTCGGAGCGATGTGCCTGGCAAAAACAGCTGGTCGCGGAAAGCGGATTGACGATTCACTGCGGCCGAAAATCGCTCGACAAGAGTCCACTGGCACGATTGTGGGGCGTGTGGTCCGCCCAAACACACGGTCATCCGGCGTGTCGTTGGAACCCGTTGCAGCGTGAATCCGAGGAGTCGGATCCTTCGGTGGTCATCATTCCTGACCTGAACAATCGGACTTCTGCAGAAGTTTGTTTGCACTCCGTGCTGCAGGGACAGCGGGTTTTCGCCGTGGTTCACGCCCGCGATCCGGTTTCTGCCATTTTGCGACTGCGGGCTTGGGGACAAATTGGCCACTTGCTCGCCGAACAGATTAACCTGTTGATTCATCAGAACGGCCTCTCCCGATCGGAGTGTCGCAGCATCGAAATCGATGACGTGCGTCGCTCCGCGTTGGCATCCGAAAATGACATGGGCCGATTGCAGAAACTTTTTCCTTCCACCGGCAACTTTCTATGTGGCCCCTGACCAACGGAAATCGATGCCTCGTCGGCCCGGAAGCGGAATTATTCCGCGGCACGGTTGCGATGATGGTGGATCAGTTGGTGGACGAATTGAATCCAGCGTCCAAGCTGGAACACGAAGCCGACAGTGAGCCGCTGTTCGCGATCTCAGGGCCGATGGTCGGATTCGATCCACCACACTGGTATGAAATGTGGGAACCAGAGCAAAAGATTTGGTTGCTGGAACGAGTCGCCACCTCCTTGCTCACCTCGCGTCCGGCGCCTGCAATGGCTGCGATGTTCGAAGCCACGGTGGAAGCGGTGTATGTCGAAACGGGCAACTTGATCGTGCTGGAGATCACCGAGGGACGCCCGATTGAGCCCGGTTCGTGGCGTCAGTCGTTGTTGGACGCCTACGTGCAACGCTGCCCTCGCGATAGTTTTCTGGAGGCCACTCATTTTGAAGCGACCACGCTGGATCCGTGTTTGCCTCGTGAGATCGAACGACAGATTCGCCAGCTCGAGCAGACAACCGGGACAGAAGGTGATTTGAATTCCAATTCAATCCAAGATCCCAACTCGATTCAAGGCTCTGTCGGGAAACGCCAAAGCGATTGGTTGACCTATTGGTCGAAGGTGATCGAACGATTGCTGGACGCAACCTACGGGCCACGCGTTCATCACACCGCGGAAGTGTACCGGGATGGCGATCCAAAGTTGCTGAAGCGATTCCTGCAATCCAAGGGCGTCAGCCCCAAGTTTCTGCAGCGAATCCCGCCGCTACGAACCAACCATCAAATTCAAAAAGCGATCACGCGTCTGCAAGCGTTGTTGCTGGATGAATGAACGTGGCGTCGGCGTCCGACGTTCTTCATGCCCGTTGGCATGCTAAGCCGAGACGGCGCGGGATGGCTTGAAGGGGATGACCGAGGGGGTGTCGGCGTCCATCACGTTCAATTTGCGAACCGTTCGTTTGCGCCGGACGGCGGGCATCGTTTCGGGGACCAGCGTGCGACGCATCATCTCCCATTGGTCGCGGCTCATTTCCACGCAGCTTTGCGTGAACCAGCCCACTGCTTCGCTGAACGATTCCTGACGCAGCACGAGCGGTTGCGATTGAACGCTGGTCAGTTGCTCGCAAAACGGACGACTGTCATCGGCTGGTTCGGACGGCTCCGTGATTTCCTCCGAATGCAGTTTCAGGCGTTCGGCGATTTCAATGAAGCGCGTCGCGACCACCAAGCGTTCATGCTCGGTCGCGCCGGGGATCACTGCGAGAATCGTTTCACTGGTGTGCACAGGTGAATTCCAAGGTCATTTCGTCAGAATCAGTTTGCCCTGGCGGGTCTTGCGAAGTCGGTAAATCTGGCCTTCGTTTTCGATCCAGATTTCACCACCGCAACGTGCCAAGGCCTCGAATCGGATGATTTTGGGCATCCCACCGGTCGACATCGTCGTCTCCGATGGAACCGATTCAACCGCCGGTTTCGCCGCCGGAGCTCCCTCCACCACCGAACCCGATGGCATCTCTGCCCAATTGGAATCGGTCGCCGGGGAAGGTTTTGAATCGGTCATGCGACCAATCTAAGTCGACTGGATTGTCGAGACAAGACCTTATTGCGAATGATTTGCATTAAAAGCAGGCGGCCGCTGAGTGTGGAAATCACTGGCCATTTGGAACACATTGCCCGCCCGCAGCAGACGGGTCTCTTCCATCACCGGGGCTTGCAGTTGCACGCCAACTGGCAATCCAGAGGCATCGAATCCACCGGGCAACGAAATCGCGGGCACGCCCGCCAAGTTGGCTCCGACGGTGAACAAGTCGCACAAGTACATTGCAATCGGGTCGTCGGTTTTCTCGTTCAAGGCGAAGGCGGGCGAGGGGGTCACCGGACCAAGCATCAAGTCAACTTGCTGGAACGCGGCGTCGTAATCATTCCGGATCAGACGCCGAACTTTGAGGGCTTGGTTGTAATAGGCGTCGTAGTAACCCTCGCTCAGGGCGTAGGTTCCGACCATGATTCGGCGTTTGACTTCGCTGCCGAAACCGCCCGCCCGGCTGAGCGAATACATGGCTTCCAGCGGTCCGGAGTCGGCCGCGGCGATTTCGGCGTCGCTGACGCGGAACCCGTAATGAGCCCCGTCGAACCGCGAGAGATTGCTGCTGGCTTCGCACGGTGCGATCACGTAGTACGTCGGCACCCAGTACTTGCTGTGTGGCAGTTCGACTTCGACGATCTCGGCGCCCTGTTCGCGAAACACCGATTCGGCGGTTGCCAACGCGTCGCGAACGGCGGGGGAGATGCCCTCTTGATCCAGCCCTTCGCGCAGCACGCCGATTCGCATGCCGCGAACATCTTCGGCGGCCATGGCTGGCGTGTAGTCGGGGACCTCTGCATCAACGGACGTGCTGTCGCGTGGGTCGTAGCCCGCCATCGCTTGCAGTCCAATCGCGACGTCGTCCACGGACCAACCCATCGGGCCGGCTTGATCGAGGCTGCTGGCGAAGGCGACCAAACCATACCGGCTGACTCGGCCGTAGGTGGGTTTCAACCCGGTGATGCCGCAAAACGCCGAAGGTTGCCGGATGGATCCGCCGGTGTCGGTGCCAATGCTCAGGGGAACAACTCCTGCGGCGATCGCTGCGGCCGCTCCACCGCTGCTGCCACCGGGGGTTTTGGTGGTGTCCCAGGGGTTGCCGGTCACACCCATCGCGCTGGTTTCGGTGCTGGCACCCATCGCGAATTCGTCCATGTTGGTTTTGCCAACGACGATCGCACCCGCATGTTTCAATCGAGCGACCACGGTCGCGTCGTAGGGCGGGGTGAAGTCCTGGAGCATTTTGGACGAGCAGGTGGTCGGCATGTCGGACGTGCACAGGACGTCTTTGATCGCCACGGGCAGCCCAGCCAGAGGGCCGAGGGTTTTGCCGGCTTTGCGATCTGCGTCAACGGCCTCGGCGGCCTGCATTGCGGTTTCTTCCGCCACGTGCGTGAACGCGTTGATCGTCGGCTGAGTGGCTCGAATGGCCGCGAGTGATTGTTCGATGACCTCGACGGCGGTGACTTCGCCCGACTCGAGTTGTTTCAAAATTTGCGAGGCCGAATGCAACATGAACGAACCGTCTTGGTCGCGTGGAAAGGAGCTTGAATGGTTTGCGGAGCGGCAGTATCGGCGATCCGCCGCCCGATGGGAATGCGGCTGGATTCCAGCGTTGCCGCGAACGATGGAGGCAATGTGACGAGGTCGGCAAAGGCCGCTTGCAACAACGCCGGGGCAGCGTGTCTGGAACGTGAAGCGTCAGGATTGTTTCAGCCGACGTGCAGCGGCCATGTCAATTCGGCGACGCAGCCAATCAGTGCAGGATGCAATTGGATTGTTCCCCCGTGCAACTCCGCAATCCGGTGCACTCGGCAAAGCGACAACCCGAGTCCGCGGCCGGCTTCCCGGCCACTGAAGTACGGATCAAACGCACGGGCAGCGTCTTCCGGCGTCAGCCCTTGCCCACTGTCGGAGAGACGGAACAGGCAGCGTTTGGCGTCCTTGTCAGCTTCCATCGAGAGAACGATTTTGCCATCGACGCCGATCGATTCCACCGCGTTGTGAATCAGAGCCCGGATGGCTTCGCTCAACATGGCTGGGTCGCCATCACATTTCAATGACGACGGAATGTGGATGTCCACGACGATCTCATCGCGTTGCAGTGTCGATCGCATGGGGGCGATCAGATCGTTCACCACCTGTTTCGCCGCGAACCCGGAAGCCATCTGCGGTTCCGGCGGATGAGCGTAAAACATCAGGTCAGCAATCATCGCATGGGCACGATAGGATTGGTCGACGATCCGCTGCAAGGATTCCGCTTGCTGGGGTCCCGCTGCCGAGGCGATCAAACCCTGCGCACGAGTCGCAATGTTGGCCAGCGGATTGTTGATCTCATGGGACAAACCGTACGCCAATTGCTTCGCCAAATCGCGGCGGACGGTTTCAAGCGATTCTGAAAACTCGCTCTGCAAACGCTCGCGTTCCACCACCATCGCGGTGACTTTGCCAAACGCTTCGTGGGCATCCTGGTTGGACGGGTGTTTGTTGGGAATCGAAGAGGAATCCTCCCGGTCCGAATCGATCAGGCGAATCGAGTGCATCGATTGGCAAATGCTGGCCCGGCGGTGCAGCCCGGCCGCCTTCCACCACAGATCTGATTCCATCAGCCAACGCGAAAACGGCAGTGTCTGGAAGTGCTGATCCAGTCGCATGAAACGCTGGAGCTGTTGTTCACCGGATTCTGTGTCCGGGCAAGACAGGAACGCCGCCCCATCCCAGACCTCGGAGCCATGCCGGATCCACCAATCGCCCAATTGCTTGGTCGTCCATCGGCCAGCGATCGGACGCCAACCTCGCTCGTGTTCTTGCACCAACTTTGCAGCGGTGAACAAACACAACGCGGGGTCGTGGTGAAGCGTGTTGCGCAATTTTCGACGAAACGTCGCGCTGGTGTCACATGAGACCAACGCGTGCAGCAACGTCGCCGACGAACTCGAACGCATTGGCAACCAAATGCGTTCTTCGTGCGTTGGATTCGCTGTCCCTTCGTCATCCTGGATGACGATGGGGGGCAGCCAACCGGCAAACAAATCAGCCGATGACACCGCGATCCATTTCGAGCAAGGTGCAGGCGCGGCCAACCAAATCGTCGATCGAGAACGGCTTCTGCATGAAGTCGTTGGCGCCGGCGGCTTTCAAGCCATCGACCTTGCTGTGCTCGACCATTCCCGAGATGCAAAGAATCTTCACGGTGTCCATGGAAGGATCACTGCGAACTCGTTGGCAGACTTCTTTCCCGTTGATATCGGGAAGCATCACGTCGAGAATCACGAGGTCGGGGCGAAATTCTTTCACGCCCATCCCAGCGTCGAAGCCGTTGTTGGCGGTCCGGATTTCAAAGCGATTGTCTCGCTGGAATCCGTCCTGCATCAAATCGACCAGATCTTGATCGTCGTCGACAATCAACAGCTTTTTCTTGCCGCTTTCCAACGCGTCGGTCGGAATCCCATTGTCCTTCATGAACAAGAACAATTGCTCGCGAGGGATCCGGCGGAATTTGCTTCCTGGGACTCGGAAACCCTTCAGCGAACCGTTGTCGAAACAACGGATAATCGTCTGTTGACTGACTTTGCAGATCTTAGCTGCTTCGCCTGTCGTGAATACCGTTTTTGTGGTCATGGCGGGAACCGTCCTCCCTGTGGGGTAGCCCAATACCGAAATGAGGAAAGCGCGAAGCCGGTTGGGGGGCAGAGAAAACTCTCACCGAAGCACCCAGCTTCACTCCGTCACTCCAATTAGCAAAACCGCGGGGGTGATGCACTAGCACTTCAACCCACTAGAGTCACAAACGCACTTAAAATCCGCCGAACTCGCAAGGGTCACAAGCGACCGCACTTCCCTGGCTTGCCACTGAGGCAAATCATACAGTTCAGGCAAGATGGGTCAAGGTTGATTGGCAGCATCACCGGGGCAACGTTTGGTGATTGTCCGAGAACGCGAATTTGTCAGCGTTTTCGGGGGCCTTGGGGGGAAAGCGTTTGTGTCTCTCCCCGTACGACGGCCTTCCCGGGCCGTCGCGAGACCAAGCGATCGTACGCGTGTTGAGAAGATACCAGACGGTCTTGGGCGACCATCGTGTAGTTCGGAGCCATTCTCCCGACGGTCTGGTAGACCGCCGTGGGCTCGCATTCCCTGGTATTAGGAAACGTGGATCACGGCTTTGACAACCCCTGTCTCGGGATCGGTCCACGATGGGAACGATTCGATGACGTCCTCGAATTTCGCGTGGTGGGTGATCCAAGGATCGGTGTCGATGACGCCGGTTTCGATCAGATCAATGATTCGCGAAAAATCCCGTGTCAACGCATTGCGGCTGGCCAGGATCGTCAACTCGCGGCGATGCAAGAACGGTGCGTGCGGGAATTGCAGGTCTTGCTGGGTGATCCCCACGTAGACGACTCGTCCACCGAACGCTGCCATTTCCATCGCACGTCGCATCGAGTGATGGTTGCCGGTTGCGTCAACCACCACATCGGCGCGGCGGCCCTGGGTCATCGCTTCCAGTTTTTCGATGTCGGCTTCGGAGCCATCAAACCGGATGGTGTTCGTGACGCCCATCTTCTCGGTGACAAAGTCCAGCCGGGTTTGGCTGAGGTCAGCAACGATGACGTTGGCACCGGCGACGCGAGCGAACTCGATCGCGGACAATCCAATCGGTCCCGATCCAATCACCAACACGGTGTCTTTTTCGGTGACTTGTGCTCGATCGATCGCATGGCAACCAATCGCCAGCGTTTCCACCAAGGCCGACTGCTCGTACGAAAGGTTATTGGCAGGATGCAACTTGCGGGCGGGCAAGATCATCTTTTCGGTCAGCCCTCCGTCGCACATCACGCCGAGTGTTTGGTGTGACTCGCAGCAGTTCGTCAAACCACGTTCGCACGAGTAACACGTTTGGCAATTGATGTACGGTTCAACGCTGCAGCGATCGCCGACTTTGACGTTCTCGACGCCTTCGCCAACCGCGAGGACTTCCACACCCAATTCGTGCCCCGGAATTCGGGGGTACGAAAAGAAGGGGAACTTGCCGAGGTAGCCGCCCAAGTCGGTGCCGCAGACCCCGACACGGTGGATTCGAACCAAGGCTTCACCGGGACCCGGTGGCGATGGTTCGTCGATCTCAATCTGCTCCCATTGTTTGGGGGCAGTCAGTTGCAAGGCTTTCATGCTCAGGCTCCCGTTCCGATGGCTTTGCCATCTTCGTCGATGAACAACGCCAGCAGGTGGCGGTCGTAGATGTTCTGGGTGACTTGTTGTCCGACGATTTCTTCGTTGGATTCCAGCAAATCGGTGTATCGGGCGCCGGCTTTGGCAGCGACCTTGAACGAGACGTGCAGCAGCTGACGCACGTTGGCGTTGAAGTTCGGGTTCGAAGGGATGTGACGAATCAGCTCCGCGAACGCGGGACCGTCGAGTTTTTCCACTGCCGCTGAATCGGGCAATTGCGAGCGGTCGATGTCGATGACGCTGGCGTAGGGAGCGCACAGTTCGTCGACGTGTTCCAACGCGTAAACGTAGATTTCTTTGGCAAGTGCCAAACCATCGCCACCGGCTTCCGCCAACCCGATGATTTCTTCCAACCAAGTGGTGCCAGCGGTCTTCAAGTGAACGCCCGCGCCGGTTCGTTTGAGGCAATCGCGAATGATCGGGTACAAGCTGAACTTGTCGCTGCCGCTGTGAACACTGAGCTTCAAGACTTCGGGCAATCCGTACGCTTTGACCGCGTGAGCCAGCACGGCGACGTCGTCATTGAATTCGCGTTCGAATTGAGCCAAGTCGCCGACGTAGTCCACGCCTTTATTGAATCGACCGGTGAACTTCGGTGCGATCGTTTGCACGCGAATGTTTTCATCTGCCAACATCGCCAGAATGATCAACAACTCGGGCGGGGTTTGCGGTTCATCGGTTTCGTCCATCGAGACTTCGGCGATGTAATTGCCTTCGCCTTTGACGGACGCGATGTGCCGATCGATCTCGCCAGCTTCTTTGGTTGCCAACATGTACTGTCCGGCAACCCGGCGAACGTCTTCTTCGGTGATGGTCAGCGGAGCGGACAGACCTTCGAGTTCCAACGTGCCGATCAACTCGCTGTGCTTGGCAACGAAAGCGTCGATGTCAGCTTGGTCGGCTGGTTTGCCGATCGAATCCGCAACGTCGAGCGTGAAGAAGTCGGAACAAGGCAAGAACGGTTCCACGGTCTTCAAACCGATATGATCCGCGTCGACGTGCCAAGGTCGATCGAAGCCGAGCTTTGCGACGGCGGCCGCGGCCGCGTCGTACACACTCTGCGGTTGCGATCCCACAAAGGTGTGCTCACGGTTGGATTTGTTCCAAACCGGAGCGACGTGGATGCCCTTTTCGGCCAGACGAGTGAAGGATCGCAGTTGAGCGGCCGCTTGATGGGCAAAGCGGTCACCGACGCCGAAGGAGTATTTCTCAATCGTTAGCAAGGGAAGGCTCTCGAAACAGGTGGGGTGAAGGAGATGTTGGGCTAGCAATATGACTCATCAAGCCCATTTCGACCACGGGGCGTTTCAATCCCCCGGAACCGTAAGTCTTACTTGTGTATAGACTTCCGTGGTCGTTTGCCGTTTCGTTCCATTGGCGTGAGCAAGGCTCCGTCCGCCATTCAATGGGATTGAAGTGGAAGCAACTTTATCGAATGAGTTCCAGCACGGCAAAGATTGGCCGGTGGTCGGAGGCAACCACTTCGTCCAAGACTTTGACTTCGATCAATTTCCAACGAGTGCTCGGTCGAAACAGGATGAAATCAATCTGACGTTGTGGTTTCGCCACGGGAATCGTCGGCATGACCCGCTCGTTGACTCGAGTCCACTTGGTCTCAAGCTCATCCAGCGTTGGGCTGTTGAGGACGTCGTTCATGTCCCCGGCCAGCAACGCGGAACGTTCTGGCGTTTTACTGACAATTTGGTTGATAGCCTTGGCCGATGCAATTCGTTCGCGGTCGTTGCGGCGAGAATCCAGATGCGTGGCCAACAGCAACAGTGGCTGGTCGAGTCCGGGGATCTGCAGCTCTGCCGATAGCACACCACGCTGTTCACCGTCGTCGAAATTCGGTAGCAGCCGGTTGCGATGATCGACGATCGGATACTTCGACAGCACCGCGTTGCCGTAGTGACCGCCTTGCAGCGGAATGTTGGGCCCAAAGGCGACCTGCATCCCCGTCAGCCGCGCTAGTTCGGCCGGTTGATCGACGCTGCCGCTTCGCGAGGCCTTTTGATCAACTTCCTGGAGCGTCACCAAATCTGGTTCGACCGACTGAATCACCTTGGCGATTCGTTGCAGGTCCAATTTGCCGTCCACCCCTTCGCCGTGATGGATGTTGTAGCAGAGCACTCGCAGCTGCACAGGTTCCGCAGCCCCCAGCACGCCAGTGGCCATGAACATCACCAACCCGGCCAACCAAGCCTGCCCACAACCTCTCATTCTCACACGAATCACTCGCATCCCTGATCCTTCCATCCAAGGTGTTCCCACATAAAACGCTCAATCTACCCGAAAAAGGTGTCAGGTACCTTTTTGGTGGTTTAGGTAGTTTCGTGGGCGATCTTGGACGGATTCATCGAGCAGGTTCAAACGATCGCAACTTTGGCCTTCGAACTTCGTGAACCGGTCAAGGGGACGGAGTTCTTGATGATCCTGCGGCGATGTCACTGGCAGACCGGTCATGAGTGGGCGATTGTCAAATCGATCAAGGTGATCAGCATCTTACCTATTCTGCCAAAAAGGTACCTGACACCTTTTCGAAGAAGACGGCGAGCCAGAGGGTCGGTTCGTTGGGGGTGGTCCATTCGACTCGGTGGCGTTGGTGGGCGGGGATGAGGAGGTGATCGCCTGGTTTCATGCAGATGACTTTGTCATCGCTGAAGCGGAGGCGGGCTTCTCCCTTGAGGACGACCACCCATTCGTCTTGCGCTTGGTCGTACCACTCGCCGGGATCGGTGGAGTGGCCCGTGGAGACGATTCGCTCGATGCGAACCGATTCACCTTCCGCCAAGACCTCGATGAGTTCCGATGGTAAATGCGTTGGCACGTTTTCGAACAGGTTCATGTCGGCGGATCGTTGTCGTTGGATTGGTGAGGAACTCGGTGCGACAAGGGAATGATGTCGACCGAGCGGGATTTCGATCGCGGTCAGCTTGGTCATTCCAATTGGATGATGCCGAGATCGACTGCACCGGTTGCTTGCTCATCCTCGGTCGATGGCACCGAGAATCGGTGGTTCCGGATGGTACCCTTTTGCCCCTCACCGAGATCGGCCCTCAGTTCATACTCGCCCGCAGGTATGTCGTTGATTTGGAAAACTCCATCTGGACCAACCGTGGCGTAGTACCGAATCGACTTGGAACGCTCACGCTTGTAGGTCTTGCTGCTGGCTAGGAATCCCAGCCCTTCCGGAGTACGCAACCATGCTTCCCATTGGCCGGGTTTCTGATTCAAAGTCTTTCGGTCGACTGGCGGAACCGGTGCAACGAGGTGGCGAGAAACATAGACGCTTGCGAGTTTCCAATGGATTGGCATGTCATGGGCGATGGGAGCTCTCAATTGTCCCACGGCGACAGATCCGGAACCGCCGATGTCGAGAATTCGGTGTTCGCCAGGATCAAGTGTGATCGGAATTCTTGGCGTAGAAGCCACCTCTCTTGCACCATCGTCCACCATCATGATGATTTCGCGAGCGACGATTGTTGACTCGTCGAATAGTCGGCTGTGGCGATAACGGCCACGTTCATCGGTCCTGGCGATTGCTGACGCAAAGATTCGCCCACCGATCGGATGATCCGAATGGAATTCATTCAGGTCAATCCTCAGACGCAAGTTGGCTGCTGGTTTCGAACCGATTCGATAAGTGCCTTCGATCGATGACCAAGGCTTGAGTTCAACTGGGGCATCGGAATCAATCGATTCAGAAAACAGCAATGCATGGCCCTGTTCATGAAGCACTGCCAAATGGAAAGGGGCTTCACGCGCCGGCACGCGGAACTGGCCTTTCTCATCGGCTACCAAACGAGTTGCATAAGTCGAAGAATCGTCGAACCTTCCGTCCTGAATTGAAATTTGGGAACCATGATCGGAGATCGCGAGTTTGGCACCAGAAGCGGGACGCCCGTTTGCGTCGACAAGTTGCCCAGTGAGACTTGCAGCTCGCTGCATTTGAAAATCGAACGTCACTTCGCCTTCGTCATATTCGAAGTCGCGTGATTGAGCCACGCGATATCCGTCCGCTTCAATGCGAACGACATAACCATTACCTGATCGATTGAACGTCACTTGGTAGTCGGCAGCGTTGCAGGAAGATCCTGGTTTTCGGCAACCCGTTTCCGTCGGCATCCACGACGCGGACTTTGACATGTCCACCCGGAGGCAAGACAAAGTCGACCGGTTCCATTCCCGGACGAATGTGGACCTCTTTCATTTCCAAGGCACGTTCTTTGGCAATCACGACAACACGGCAATGCATTTCTTCACAGCCCGTCAGTTGATAGCGTCCAAAATCGTCCGTCTTTGTTTCCCGAATCTCGTTGAGAAACTTGGTTCTGACGGTCGCATCTTCGATTGGTTTGCCTTGTAGGTCACGAACAAAACCAGCCAATGTCAACCCTTGCGTCAAGGTGACGCTGCCCGAGGATGGTTGTTCCGCAGTCGATTCAAACTCACTGCGAGAAAGATTGGTTCTCACTGGGCCGAATTTGGGATGATTGATCGCGACCGCCACGTCACGTTTGGAGATGGGAACATGTCCATACCGCCAACGCCCTTTCGCGTCGGTTTTGATCGTGGTACCAACATGCAACGATCTCGTCGCTGTTGGTGGCATGCGAAACGGCAGACTCGGATGAACTTCGGCGCCCTCGATGGGGCGACCGCCAGGGTCGAGCACCACTCCACCCACCGCCCACGCGGCCTCAATTCGTGCGGTCGCTGAATCAGGCATGGAGTTCTTGTTTGTATCAAACGCGAGCCAATACGGAGCGTAGCCCTCCGACACAATCGAAAAGGAAATGTTCTTTGGGAACTGCTTCCTCTGCAGACGCAGAACCCCAATGGAATCAGCTTTGACCATGACGCCGTAAGTGCCCTTCTTTTCAGAGGTACCCACCACGATGTCGGTGGCTGCAATTCTGGGGCGGCACCGGATTTCAATGCTTGCGTTGGGGACGACATTGCCTTCCAAGTCAACGACTCGCAGTTCAAACGCTTGCGATTCGGCTCGGGACTCGGTCGCGGTTTCATCTGCTTCGACGGAACCATGGCAGACCAGCGTGAGCAACAGAAAACCAGCGAACGACCAGCGTGTCGCAGCGAATGTCCATGCAGTCATTTTAAATTCCTCGTTGAGTCTGAACGTCCGTCGACAATCACGTGACAAGTTGATTCCCACCAAGATAGCACGCTGTGACCTTCTGGATAAAAACGACTTGCACTGCCTACGGATTGTCGGCACAATGCCTACAGGTTGTCGTCGAAGGAAAGTACTTGAAGAACCACGGTCCAGGAGAAACGGATGACGAAGTCCACACCGCCGCCGCTGACTGAATCCCAGCGGGAGGTCATGGAAATATTCTGGAAGCACGGCGAAGCGACCGTCAGTGAAGTGCGGGAGTATCTGGCCGGCCTTGGACGACACGTCGCACGCAATACGGTCCAAACAACGATTGTACGTTTGGAAGCTAAAGGTTGGGCGAAGCATCGCGAATGCGGCAGGACGTTTGTCTATTCCGCCGCTCAACCCAAAACGCGTTCTTTGGGCGTCAAGGTTGCTCAGATGGTGGATCGATTTTTCGCTGGTTCACCGGAGGACATGGTGACGGCGTTGATCGAATACCGCGGGCTGACGGAGGAAGAAGCCACGCGGATCACGGCGATGATTGATGAAGCGGCTGAAAAAGCGAAAGAGACCTCTCTGAAGAAGACCAAGTCGAAAGCCACTCGAAAGCGAGGTCGCTGAGCATGAATCTTCCACCTTATGTTCTCAGTTGCGTGCTGTTCGCCGGCTTGATTTCTTTCGCGGCTTTGACGGCCAATCGGATGTTGCGAAGGTTTGCAACCGCACGCCACGGAATGCTTCTTTCTGCTTTGGTGTTGATCCTTGTCAGCCCAGCCTGGATCGCGCTGCTACGGACGCCTCAGGTCGCCTCTCGCAACCCATTGCCGGGGTTGTTGGCCAGCGAACGCGACACGCCGATGGACAATGAATCCAACATGCTTTTGCCGTTGCTAGCAGAATTGCGGGCCGAAACGGAAGTGGCCAGCTTGATGGAGCGCCACATTGAGTCGACACCAATCGACCAAGTGTCGCGGGAAGAAAATGAAGCATTGTCACAAGGCGATGTGGAAGTGACATCACACGCGTACCAGCCCGCGTTGGCGACCGGAGCGTCTCGCGATTCAGCAATCCAGGCAAAGCCGCTCAGGGGGCAATTCATGAGAGCGGCGTGGTTTGTGTTTCCGGCGTTGGTAGTGGTGTCACTGCTCGGCACGCTCGTTGGATTGATTCGAGTGGTGCTCGGCTTGGTTCGTTTGCGTCAGATTCTGAGAAGCTCCAATTCTGTCTCCAGCCCCCGCGTGTGTGAATGCTTCGCCGAAGCCTGCGAACGTGTCGGGATCCGACCCGAGTCCGTTCGTTTGGCAACTTCTGACCAAGTCGAGATTCCCATCGCCGCTCGATTGATTCAGTCGGTGGTCGTTTTGCCTCGTGAGATGGTTCAGGACGATTCGACATCGGATTTGCGTCAAGTTCTGATCCATGAACTGGCTCATGTGAAACGCCGAGACCAATGGGTTGTGATCCTACAACACCTCACATCAGCAATTCATTGGTGGAACCCGTTGGTACATCGTCTGAATCGTTGTCTTGCGGAGGCCCGAGAAGAGATTTGCGACAACTATGTGCTGGAAAATTGCGATGCGCCGAGCTATTGCCGGACTCTATTGCAAATCACCCAGCGTCAAAATCATGCGTTGGTTCCGTTCGGAGCGGTCGGCTTGTTCACCTCGCGATGGAAGCTCGAACAACGAATCCAATCGCTGCTGAACGCGAATCGAAATCGGACAACAGCAATGACTTGGAAAGGTCGTTCGCTAATCGGGCTTGGTGTTCTATTGGTGTTGGCTATGGGTAGCCAATTGGCGATCCCGGTCGAGGCGATTGAGCCTCAAATCACGGGCTCCAGCGAATCCCCGGCCCAGACTCCGGTCGTCACACAGCCCAACGAGGACAGCGAAGAGCTATTGAGAAATGCGGCCTTTTCGGGATACGTCAAAGATGAGTTCGGCCGACCCATTGAAAGTGCAAAGGTGGTTGCCTTCTACCAACTGAGCGAGCAGCGTGAGGTGGTGAGCTTGGTGGATGCGTCGGATGCGGAGGGGCGTTTCGAATTCACTGACATTCCACTCACCAACCCAGATTTGAAATCACTGGCCATTTATTCCTACGCGAGCGGCTATGCAATTCAAACGCGACGTGTTCATCGCCATTCCGGTTCGCCACCGTTGAACGCTGATTTGCTCGACCTGGATTTTGAACTGCAGCCAGAGGCGATCGGAATTGTCGATGTGGTCGACGAAGAGGGGCAACCCGTGGCTGGGGCTGTCCTGAATCAATTGCAGTTAAAAGGCGAAACATTGACCAGTCTGTATCTGTACCGTGATGTCTGGGAGCAACTCGGTTTGCCTGTGCCAACGTCGGACGAAAATGGCCGTATGGAGATCCCTTCCATTTCGCAAGCCAGCTTTTATGACGTTCAGCTGGTGCATCCCGAATTTGCCAAAACGCCGATTTGGGAAACTCTTCTTTCGGAAACACCTTTGACCGCCGTGATCGAGAAGGGAGATCCGGTCAAGTTTGTCGTCAAAAGTCCCACCGACTCGGACAAAATAGATCAGGCGAAGATCGAAGTGGTGGTCAATGAGATCGGTGGCGTATTCATGGTCGTTTGTGATGTCCCCGAAGACGGGATCGTTGAGACGCGACTACGTGATGCCAACTCGAACATCTCGATCAAGCACCCAACGCTTGTCAGTCGGTCCTGGCATTTTTACCGAAAAGACAAGCCCACGATGGAGTTCTCGCTTCATCACACAGGAACGGTCCGAGGCCGAGTAGTGGATGCAGAGACGGGCGATGGAGTTGGGCAAATGTCCATCTCTTTTAGCGCCAATCATCGGCAGGGGCACCGCCTTCGCACCGATGAGGAAGGCTATTACGAAGGCGAGGTCGCCGAAGGCGAATACTCTGTGCAAATCGAAGATACTCAGGGTCAATGGAAGATCCCGAAGAACGATCGGCGGGAAATCCATGTTGCGGCGAACGAGACCGTTCAAATGAAAACGTTCACCGCGAACCGATCTGCTCCAATTCAGGGACGAGTGCTACTTGAGTCAGGCGAGCCCGTTGCGAATGCCATCGTTCTTCAAGGTTTACGGCAAGAGCCCATCCTGACTGATGCTGACGGAAAGTTTGCTGTTGTTCGTGGATGGCGAAGTGGTCAGGTGGTCTATGCGATTCATCCGACCAAAAAGCTGTCTCGTGTGACGATTTTGCCAAACGATGCGAAACGTCTCGAGATGGTGCTGGCACCCGAAGGAAGCTTAAAGGGCGTCGTCATTGATTCGGACGGCAACGCTTTGGTGGATGTTCCGGTCTCGCTTAAAATTCAGGTGTCATCGCGCTCAAATCGTGGGAGCAACATGTCGACGACCATACGGACCAAGCAAACCGACCAAGACGGAGCCGTCCATTTTGATGGACTGATTGAAGGAGCCCATTATGCTCTCGAAGCAAATGGGAAATTCAGATCGAGCTTTGGTGAACGGTTGCGGCAATCCAGTCGATTGTTTGACGTTGCCGCGGCGCCCTGGGAAGACGTTGAACTCAAAGTCCACTCCGCGTTGGAAGCGGAGCTCAATGAACTGGCCCGGTATCAGCAGGCTCCGGAGACGATCCAGCCATTGAGGGCAACGAATTGGTTGCAAGGCGATCCGGTCGATGTTGTTTCAGGAGAAGCGGACTTTCGTCTGCTTGTGTTCGGACGATCGAAACGCAGTTTCCAAGAAGCGAATCTTGTGCACCAGTTTTATGGTGATCAAGGGGTTCAAGTCGTTGGTGTCGTCGGGACCAGAATCTCAGGACCTGAAAACAGAGACGCATGGGCGGGAGAGCTTCAACTCCCAATTGCGGTCGATGACGGCAACGCCAAGATGTTCTCTCGGTATGGTTTCGATTCAAATGGCGGTGTCCTGCTGTACGGAGCAGATGGACAACTCATCGAACGGATCAATGGAGGGAGAGACCTACTTTGGATCATGAGAAATCACGTTTTGTACCGGGATTGATCCAATCAGATGCTTCTATCGTTCTCGCTCAAAAACGCTTGTGCGTGTACGATCCTCGTATGACTGACAACACTCTTCCTCCCAATCAACAGCTTGTTCGTGGTGATCGTTGGCCCATTGTTGGTGAACGACACCCGGGCGACACCGATTCGCCTTGGTCGCTCGAGATTTGTGGCTGCGTCTCTAGTTCGCGAACGTTTTCGCTCGACGAGATTCAAGCGATGCCGCAGGTGGTTCGTCAAATCGATGTTCACTGCGTGACGCGTTGGTCGAAACCGGCGATGTCATTCACTGGCGTGCGCTTGCTCGATTTGCTGCACGACTCGGGGACGCCGATTTGGACCGGTGAAGTGAAATTCGTTTCGTTTGTCGCAAGGAGTGAGCGAAATCATTCGACTTCGCTACCGCTCAGCGAGGTGCTGGAACTCGACCCGATCATCGCTTTGCAAGCAGAAGGCAAGCCGCTGGCGACGGAAAATGGTGGTCCGATGCGAATGGTTGTGCCCGGCAAGTACTTTTACAAAAGCGTGAAGTGGATCCGTCGGATTGAGTTTTTGAACGAAGAACGCCTGGGCTACTGGGAATCCGAGGCTGGTTACCACAACGGGGCGGATCCGTGGCATGAGGAACGCTACATGGCACCGACGTTGACCAAGCAAGCCGCGTTGCGAGTGATCGAGTCCCGAGATTTTCGAGGGCAAGATCTTCGGGGGATCCAAGCGTCCCATCGAGACTTGGCCGGTTTGAAAGCGACCAACGCGAAGCTTCGGGATGCAGATTTCCAATCCTGCAATCTTCAGCAGGCTGAGCTTCGTAACGCCAATCTCTCCAATGCGAAGCTCCAGATGGCCGACCTTCGAGAGGCTTGCCTCGAGAACGCGGACCTGGAAGGAGCGGACCTCTCTGGGGCTGACCTTCGACACTGCAACCTCCGCGGAGCGTCCCTCTTTGGGGCCACCTTTTGCCAATTTGGTCGAGACGCGATGCCTTCATTGGCTGCCAAGATTGATTCGGCCACTCAACTCGATGTCGCCTCCTTGGACGCGTTGGTTGAGGACCAGAAGGCGTTTGTTCTGAACGCGATCGAATCGTCGAGGTCGGATTGATCGGCGTGGATGTCTGCTCGATGTTCAGCGACTGCGGCCAAGCAATTTGAAACTGTCCGAGGTGCTTGGCTCACTCGGATTCGCTTCGCCGATCGTCAGCTCGCTTCAGGCAGAATTCATTGATCGGGCAAGTCTCGCATTTCGGCGTTCGCGACAAGCAAATACGCTTGCCGAACTGGATCAGCCAAAAGTGCCCTTCCGCGAAAGCCCAGGGGGGAGCCATCTCGTCCAACGCTTCCGCCGTTTTTTCGGCATTGGTCCCGATGGCGATGCCGGTCCGATTGCAAACGCGATGAACGTGTGTGTCAACGGCGATTGTGTCGATCCCAAAGGCAAACTGCATCACAATGTCGGCACACTTTCGGCCGATACCGGGGAGCTGCATCAATTGCGCACGGGTGCTGGGGACAACTCCACCAAATTCATCCAGCAACGCTCGGCAGAATTTGCGAACGTTTTTGGTTTTGACGTTGTACAGACCACACGGCTTGATCGCTTCCGAGATTTGACTCTCGCTCAGTTGGAGCATGGTTCGGGGAGACCTCGCCAGCTTGAACAAAGCCGCTGTCGCGGAGGCCGTGTTGGCATCCCGTGACTGGGCGGACAGCATGCAAGAGATGCACGTGCGAAACGGGTTGGGTTGTCCCTTTGGTCCCATCGCACCCGGAGCACGACCTGGCATTTCTCGGGAGAGGATTTGGAAGACCCGCTCGATGTTTTCCGGCGGCAGTTGCTGTTTCGACATCGGTGTCAGTGATTCATCAATCGCTCTCAAGTTCGCTTTCAAGCTTCAGCACATTGTTCGCATCGTCAACCGCAACATAGTAGGCAGGGTTCTCTTCCGAGCCATCTCGCGTGATTTCCGAGCCATCAATTTTCCGCGTTACCTTTTGGGTGAAGCTGGATTGCACCGTTCCGTGTCCGTATCCGTTCCCCCACTTCCACTTCACGCTGGACCCTTCGTTGTACTTTGCCATTTTCAGTTATCTCTTTGTGAGTTTTTCGGTTCTTGAACTGAGTCGTGTGAATCCAACGGTGGATGCTTCGTTGGGGTGATGTCGCCAGGCACGTTGACGTAGATCTTTTCCCCGCAGTCAGGGCAGGCGGGAACGCGGTCATCAACCACTTTCCCACACTGCGGACATGTGACGTGATTCAATGGAGTGTTCATTGCTGATTGGTTCTCTCTTGTCAGGGAAGGTGCTGTCGTGGTGATCGTTTTCGCGTTGATGCATCGTGAATGCATCTCCTGTGCCAACGGGGCCAAGACAATCTCGGGATTGCTCATGCGGTGCCAGTGCCCAGGCCTGGCAGGCATTCAGAAGTCAGACCAACGAACGATCGGGATTGCTGCAGAATTCGAATTCATTGAAGGGAGCGTTGAACAAGGAGCGTTGTATCAAACCGCCAGTTTGCGCCGTGGCAGGGCAGCTTGCGGGATCCGCTGCCAACGGCCAGCAGTTGCTGCGAGGACACCTTGCGATCGAGTTGGTTTGCGTCCGCTTGGTGGTCGAACCGCCGTTGTCAGGCAACTCGTTGGCAACCGCTGTCTCATTGCATGGCGACATCGGCATGGGCTTTGCGGACCCGCATAATGTGTTGTCGTTGGAGTGGGATTCGCCAGAGTTCCTGCTCGTCACGGAAGCGTGAACCGAACCACGGAATTCTGGCGAGTCCCCAAACGAGTCATTCGCCAATGGAAGTTCGTGACAAACTGACGATCCTCGCTGATGCGGCGAAGTACGATGCGTCGTGCGCCAGCAGCGGAGCGAAGGGGACTCGTCCCGGCAGTCAGATCGGCAGCACGGAGGGAATGGGAATTTGTCACAGCTACACGCCCGATGGTCGCTGCGTCTCGCTGTTGAAGATTCTGCTGACAAACTATTGCATCTACGATTGTCAGTACTGCGTGAATCGCATCTCCAGCGACACGCCTCGCGCTCGTTTCACCGTCGATGAAGTCGTTTCGTTGACGATGGAATTCTACAAACGCAACTACATCGAAGGACTGTTTCTGAGTTCTGGGATCATCCAAAACTCGGACTACACGATGGAGCAGCTGATCGAGGTGGCACGCCGGCTTCGGACCGACCAACATTTCGGCGGCTACATTCATTTGAAGACGATCCCCAACGCCTCGCAGGGACTGATCGAGCAAGCGGGTGCATGGGCCGATCGGCTGAGTGTCAACATCGAGCTGCCCACCGAAAGCGACTTGGTGCAACTTGCTCCAGAAAAGAAGAAGCCGCAAATCGTCGACACGATGAGTGGGATTCGCGAAAAGATCGATGAGACGAAGGAGGAACAGAAGTCTGGTTTCAAGCCGCCGCGATTCGCACCGGCCGGCCAAAGCACCCAAATGATTGTCGGAGCGACACCGACTCCCGATCTGGAAATACTCAAGACGGCTTCCGAGTTGTACGCCGGTCAACGTCTCCGGCGTGTGTACTACTCAGCCTACAGCCCGATCCCTCACGCCGACGCACGACTGCCTGGGCAATCGCCTCCACTGGTGCGTGAACATCGCTTGTACCAAGCCGATTGGCTGATGCGATTTTACGGGTTTGACGCCAGTGAAATTGTCGCGGAGAGCGACTCGAATTTGTCACTGGAAATGGATCCCAAACTGGCATGGGCGATCGCAAACCGCCACTTCTTTCCAGTGGACGTGAATCGAGCCAGCCGGGAAGAGTTGCTTCGCATTCCCGGGATTGGTGTTCGCAGCGTGGACCGCATTTTGAAGATCCGCAAGTTCCAAAGTCTGCGATCGGCGGATCTGCGGAAATTGCGTGTTGCTTGGAAACGAACCAAATGGTTTGTCGAAACGGCCGACCACAATCCTGGACTGGCCAGCCTGGACAAGCTCGATCTTGGGGAACGTGCCAAGCCACCGACGACTCAGTTGTTGCTGTTTGATGCCTCCACGTCGGCGATTTCAGGGGAGGTTTGATGTCCATGATTCAGACAAATTGCGTTGAGAGTTTTCCACAGTGGCGAACCGAGGCCAGACGGCTGCTCAGGTTGGGCGTGCGTCCTGCCGATGTCCGTTGGCAAGCGGATCCAGACCAACCGAGTCTGTTTGAGGACTCATCGAAGGGCTCGGAAGCCAGCCAGCCGATTGATGAGTCCACTGGCAAGCCGAACGGCGTGGCGAGTTCAGAGACGACCGTTCCGCGTTCCTTTCTCGATCTCGCCGAAAAGGTCGCCTGCCATCGCGACGCCGGTCGCTGGGAACTGCTCTACCGAACCTTGTGGCGGATCCTCAGCGAGCAGCGTGAATTGCTGAAGATCACAACCGACGACGATGTCTACCAACTGACACAGATGCAGAAGGCGGTCACGCGGGACGTTCACAAGATGAAAGCGTTTGTGCGGTTTCGAAAGGTCGCTGATGACCCCGAGACCTTTGTGGCTTGGCATCGTCCGGACCACCGGATCGTGCGTCTGGCGGCTCCGTTCTTCGCGAGACGTTTCAAAGGGATGCACTGGTCCATTTTTACACCGGATGAATCAGCGTCCTGGGACCAAAGCGAATTGCAATTTGGACGCGGGGTACCCGCCAGCCAAGTGGACAGTGAAGATTCGCTGGAAGAGCTTTGGAAGACTTACTACGCGTCCATCTTCAATCCGGCTCGGGTGAAGGTTGCGACGATGAAACGTGAGATGCCAGTGCGTCATTGGGCGACATTGCCTGAAGCGGAGTTGATACCGGAGCTTCTTGAGCAAGCACCGACTCGTGTCGAGAAGATGATTGAAACGCACGAAGGATTTGGCCAGACGGCGATGCACTTCATGCCGTCAGAGATCGATCTTCCCAAGCTTGCTCTGGCGGCGCGGCAATGTTCGGCCTGCGATCTGTGCCATGCTGCAACGCAAGTCGTCTTTGGCGAAGGCAATCCAGATTCCAGGATAGTCCTGATCGGTGAGCAGCCCGGCGACCAGGAAGACCTTCAAGGCAAACCGTTCGTCGGTCCCGCTGGGCAACTCCTCAACGAGTGCTTGTCGCAGGCTGGGATCGATCGCGACGACGTCTATGTCACCAACACCGTCAAGCATTTCAAGTTCACCGAGCGAGGGAAAAGGAGATTGCATCAGAAGCCAAACTCACGTGAGATTTACGCTTGTCGGCCTTGGTTGGAAGCGGAGTTGGCAGTGATCGCGCCGAAGACAATCGTGTGCCTGGGAGCGACCCCGTCGCAAGCTTTGTTGGGACGCGATTTCCGCATCACGAAATCGCGTGGGATGCGGATGCAAACCGAGTGGTGCGACCGGACGTTTGCGACTTGGCACCCCGCTGCCGTTCTGAGGATGCCGGATGAATCACGGCGATTCCAGATGCAAGAACAACTTGTCGGTGACCTGAGAATCGCGGCGAGCCAAGCATGATTCTGGAATCAACGCCCACCGGTTTGTATTGCGCACGCGGTGGCTTTTACATTGACCCCAACCGCCCAGTTGAACGGGCCGTTGTCAGTCACGCGCACACGGACCACGCCCGTTGGGGCTGCCGCCGGTACTTGGCGGCCAAACCCAGCGAGCACCTGCTGCGAATGCGGATGAACGATGATGCCGAGTTCGAGTTTTTGAACTATGGCGAATCCGTTTCGATTGCCGGAATCGACATCAGCTTCCATCCTGCCGGCCACATCCTGGGTTCCGCCCAAGTTCGACTGGAATATCGAGGCCGCGTCGAAGTGGTCACCGGTGATTACAAACTCGGCGACGATCCAACCTGCGAAAGCTGGCAGCCGATCCGGTGTCACCTGATGGTCACCGAGTCGACGTTTGGATTGCCAGTTTATCGCTGGCAACCGGACGAGGTGACAACGTCCGCGATCAATCAGTGGTGGCGAGAGAGCCGCGATGATGGCAAGTGTTGCGTGTTGTATGGATACGCGGTTGGAAAGAGCCAGAGGTTGCTGGCGGAATTGGACACAACCATTGGGCCGATCTACACCCATGGGGCAGTTGAAAAAGGGACTCAAGCGTACCGGGATTCAGGAGTCGCGATGCCCGAAACGACTTACGTTGGCTCGATCGAGGGCAAACATGATTGGAAGGGCGGGATGGTGGTGGCGGTACCCAGTTCGCATGGGACGCCGTGGATGCGAAAGTTCGGACGTGTCAGCACGGCGATGGCCAGTGGTTGGATGGCGGTTCGCGGGGCGCGGCGACGTCGCAGCGTGGATCGTGGTTTTATCGTCAGCGATCATGTCGATTGGCCTTCGCTGATGCAGGCCGTCGAGGCGTGCGATCCCGAAACGGTTTGGGTCACGCACGGGTACAGTGCGGTCGTGGCACGCTACCTCACCGAGCAAGGTCGTCAGGCGGAGGTCTTGGAATCATCCTCTCGTGGCGAAAGCGACGAAGATGCCGAGGCGGCGGAGCATCTTGCCGAATCGGAGACCGGTTCATGATTCGGTTCGCACAGCTCTACAACACGTTGGATTCGACAACGAAAACGAACGAGAAGATTGCAGCCATGTCGGCCTACTTCGGCGAAGTGGACGGGTTGGACGCAGCCTGGGCGATTCACTTTCTTTCAGGCAGCAAACTTCGTCAGCTTGTGCCAACTAAACGGTTGCGAGTTTGGGCTGCGGAACAAGCTGGGATTCCTACTTGGTTGTTCGAGGAGTCGTATCACGCAGTCGGCGACCTCGCGGAGACCTTGGCGTTGGTGGTTCCGGTGGGCGAAGAGCAGGAATGGACGGGAGCCAACCTCGCGCTGCCTCCGAGGGAGTCCAGTGAATGCGAAGGCAACGAGTCCGCGTTGAGTTCCCCAATGTTGGATAAGTCCGAATTCTTCGAAACCGGATGCAAGACCTCGGCCGGAGATGACAGCCTTGCGGGCTGGGTCACCCAGCGTCTGTTGCCGCTTCGCAACATGGAAGAGGACGATCAGCGGGCAGCGATTTTCACGATCTGGGAACAAACGCCCGTTCACGTTCGCTTTGTGGTGATGAAGCTGATCACGGGAGCGTTTCGTGTTGGGGTCAGCAAACGCTTGGTGACACGCGCGATCGCGGACCGATATCAGATTCCCGCTGATGTGATTGCACACCGTCTGATGGGAAATTGGAAACCATCGGTTGAGTTCTTCCAGCAACTGATTGACTCCGACACCCAGGACACGAGACTCAGCCAGCCATACCCGTTTTGTTTGGCTCACGCACTCGACAATGAGCTCGGACCAGAACCACTGGGCGACGTTTCGAATTACGTGGCGGAATGGAAATGGGATGGCATTCGCGGCCAGGTGATCCGGCGAGCGGGCGAAACCTTTGTTTGGTCACGCGGGGAAGATCTGATGGAAAATCGTTGGCCGGAGATTGACGAAGCCGCCGCCTGCTTGCCGAACGGGACCGTGCTGGACGGGGAAATCCTGGCGGCAAAATCGGATGGGGAAGTGCTTCCATTTTCCGCGTTGCAACGACGGATTGGTCGAAAGACTGTTGGCAAGAAGCTTTTGTCGGAAGTTCCGGTTGTCTTCCATGCCTTTGATCTGCTGGAAGACGGTGGCAGCGATATACGATCGCTCCCGTTCAGCGAACGTCGTCAGCGACTCGAGTCACTGTTGCGATCGATCGAGCACCCGCACCTCCGTGCGACGAAGTTGATCGAGGGATCCTCGTGGGACACCTGGCGGAAGATCCGCGAATCAAGTCGCCAACAGAACGCCGAAGGTTTGATGCTGAAGCACAAGCAAGCCGTCTACGACACCGGGCGTGTTCGAGGAACGTGGTGGAAATGGAAGGTCCAGCCATACACGATCGACGCTGTTTTGATCTATGCACAAAAGGGACACGGCAGGCGGGCGAGTCTGTACACGGATTACACGTTTGCACTGTGGGACGAAGAGAAACTGGTTCCCTTTGCAAAAGCCTACAGCGGACTGACGGATGCCGAGATTCGGAAAGTCGATCGGTTTGTTCGTCGCCATACCAAGGAATCATTTGGACCGGTGCGCAGCGTGTCGCCTGAGCTGGTGATGGAGCTTGCGTTTGAGGGATTGCAGCGCAGTCCGCGACACAAGAGCGGCGTTGCAACGCGGTTTCCAAGGATTCTGCGTTGGCGTCACGACAAACAGGCGGCCGACGCGAACCAGCTCAGCGAGCTACTCGAATTGCTGCCCTGACGAATGTCTATCCCAACCCGACGCGTGAGCAAGGGACCGTGCTGCTCGGTGAGGAGTCCCTCGCTGACGCGTCGGGTTGGGATGATGAGGCGCACTCGATTCTATCAAGGCGATGGGCCACTCATTTGGACGGTTGCGTTTCACGGCGAATGACGTGAGCTTGGTGACATTCCCAACCCGACGCGTGAGCGAGGGACCGTGCTGCTCGGTGAGGAGTCCCTCGGGCGTCGAGCAGCTATCGTTCCAGTCCCTTTCGATCTTGAGCTTCAGTGACGTACAACACGACTCTCGCGAGCGAGTCTTCGTTCCAGATGTATCGAATACTTCCTCTCTCCGCCCACCAATTGGAGCGATTTTGATTCGACCTTTCTTTCAACCTTCGTGTACACCATGCTTTGATATCCTTGCGAATCTTCTTGGGGGCCGTCTTGGCACCGCTGACCACGATGTGTGCATGATTGGATCGGCAATCAATCGCGTGCAACGTCCAGTCTCGAAATTGGCAAGTTTCTGATACTTGAGCGATGACAATTTTTCGCTCGCCTGGATCGAGCAGGCACTGCTTCTCCTTCATTTGTGTCGTGCACATTGACTCGAGATTTCGATTGGGCAATTGCCACCCATGGTGATACTCGACCCATCCGCGATCGTTGCCAGGAAGCCAGGTCCCATACGTTGGCCAAGTGATGAAGAATGCGAACGGATCTTGCATTGACACGTTGTGAACCATCTGGAGGAGTCCCTCGCTGACGCGTCGGGTTGTGATGATGAGGCGCACGCGATTCTATCAAGGCGATGGGCCACTCGTTTGGACGGTTGCGTTTCACTGCGAATGACGTGAGCTTGGTGACAATCCCAACCCGACGGGTGAGCGAGGGACCGTGCTGCTCGGTGAGGAGTCCCTCGCTGACGCGTCGGGTTGGGAAGATGAGGCGCACGCGATTCGATCAAGGCGATGGGCCATTCATTTGGACGGTTGCGTTTCACTGCGAATGACGTGAGCTTGGTGGCAATCCCAACCCGACGCGTGAGCGAGGGACCATGCAGCTCGGTGGTGAGTCCCTCGCTGACGCGTCGGGTTGTGATGATGAGACTCACTCGATTCTATCAAGGCGATTGGCCATTCATTTGGACGGTTGCGTTTCACTGCGAATGACGTGAGCTTGGTGACATTCCCAACCCGACGGGTGAGCGAGGGACCGTGCTGCTCGGTGAGGAGTCCCTCGCTGACGCGTCGGGTTGTGATGATGAGGCGCACACGATTCTATCAAGGCGATGGGCCACTCATTTGGACGGTTGCGTTTCACTGCGAATGACGTGAGTTTGGTGGCAATCCCAACCCGACGGGTGAGCGAGGGACCGTGCTGCTCGGTGGTGAGTCCCTCGCTGACGCGTCGGGTTGGGATGATGAGGCGCACGCGATTCTATCAAGGCGATGGGCCACTCATTTGGACGGTTGCGTTTCACTGCGAATGACGTGAGCTTGGTGGCAATCCCAACCCGACGCGTGAGCGAGGGACCGTGCTGCTCGGTGGTGAGTCCCTCGCTGACGCGTCGGGTTGGGATGATGAGGCGCACGCGATTCTATCAAGGCGATTGGCCACTCGTTTGGACAGTTGCGTTTCACGGCGAATGACGTGAGCTTGGTGACATTCCCAACCCGACGCGTGAGCGAGGGACCGTGCTGCTCGGTGGTGAGTCCCTCGCTGACGCGTCGGGTTGTGATGATGAGGCGCACGCGATTCTATCAAGGCGATGGGCCACTCGTTTGGACGGTTGCGCTTCACGGCGAATGACGTGAGCTTGGTGACATTCCCAACCCGACGCGTGAGCGAGGGACCGTGCTGCTCGGTGGTGAGTCCCTCGCTGACGCGTCGGGTTGTGATGATGACTTCGCTCGGTGGCACACCGATTGCGTTGTCGACGGACGACCGCTGCGGTTCATTTTGCTGGAGCAGCAAATCCCTGACGATCATTCCAAGCCGCCAATCGGATCCTTTGATCAAATCTCTCAAGCTCATGCCCGCAACGCCCTCTCAGACCATCGACCGCTATTTTATGTCGATTGGGTGGAAGCCGTTTGCGTTTCAACGGACGGTTTGGCGGAGCTATCGCGATGGCTTCAGCGGGATGTTGCACTCTGCGACCGGGACCGGAAAGACACTGGGTGTCTGGATGGGACCGATTCTGAAATGGCTGCAGGAGAACCCCGACAGGACGAAATGGAATCCCAAACGAAGTCCACCGGCCCGCGTCCTCTGGATCACACCGCTGCGTGCGTTGGCCGGCGACACAGAGAAATCGCTCCGGGCACCGCTCGACGCGCTTGGTCTGCCGTGGACGCTTGAGTCCAGAACGGGCGACAGCAAACAGAGTGCGAAGCAGCGGCAACTGAAGAAACTTCCGACGGCACTCATCACCACGCCGGAAAGTCTCTCGTTGATGTTGACGCATGAGAAGCTGCTGGCGCAGTTGACGCAATTGGAATGTGTGATCGTTGACGAATGGCACGAACTCCTTGGGACGAAGCGTGGCATTCAAACGGAGTTGGCGCTGTCGCGGCTTCGCTCACTCAATCCCGATCTGCGGATCTGGGGTGTGTCGGCCACGCTGGGCAATTTGACACAGGCCTGTGAGGCTTTAATGGGGGACACCCCGACCGACCGAGTCAAAGTGGTGGAAGGACATAAAAAGAAGAAGATCAAACTGGAGTCCATCATTCCGGCAAAGATGGATCGTTTTCCCTGGTCGGGACATATCGGCACCAAGATGGTGCCTCAGGTCGTGCAATTGTTGGAAACAGTCAACAGTGCATTGGTTTTCACGAACACTCGATCACAAACCGAGATCTGGTATCAACAACTGTTGAAGCAGAAACCGGAATGGGCTGGTCAGATCGCGATCCATCACGGATCGCTGGACATGTCCGTGCGGCGGTGGGTGGAGGATGGGCTGCGTGCAGGGCGACTGCGAGCAGTTGTTTGCACCAGCAGTTTGGATCTGGGAGTGGACTTCACCGCCGTTGATTTAGTGATCCAAATCGGTAGTCCCAAAGGTGCCGCGCGATTGCTTCAACGCGCCGGCCGAAGCGGGCATCAACCGGACGCCACCAGCCGGTTGGTGTTTGTTCCCACCAACGCGATTGAACTGATCGAGTTGGCTGCTGCACAGGATGCCATTGGCAGGGGGCGTTTGGAGGCTCGGCCGATGTTGAACAAGCCGCTCGATGTGCTCGCTCAACACGTCGTGACGATCGCGATTGGCGGCGGATTCACCAAGGATGCTCTGTTGAGAGAAGTGCGCACGGCGCATGCCTATCGATCACTGACCGATCTCGAGTGGCAATGGGTCTTGGACTTTGTCGTTCGCGGGGGCGAATCACTGGAAGCGTACCCTGACTACCACCGCGTCGAGGTGGCGGACGATCGATTCCAGGTGACACAGCGTCGGACGATCACCAACCATCGCATGAACATTGGCACGATCGTCGCTGATGCATCAATGCAGGTGAAATTCCTAAAGGGGAAGACACTCGGAACCGCGGAGGAGAGCTTCCTGTCAAAGCTTCAGCCCGGCAACAAGTTTTTGTTTGCTGGTCGGTTGGTGGAGCTGGTTCGTGTCAAGGACAACGCGGCCTACGTCCGTCGGGCAACCGGGAAACCAGACACGGTGCCACGATGGATGGGGGCCCGAATGCCGCTTTCAAGCGAATTGAGTGACGGTTTGCGACGACGGATTGAACAAGCTTCCGAGGGGACGTTCGTCGGTCGAGAGATGAAGTCGCTGAAACCATTGTTGGAATTGCAAGCTCAGTGGAGCACTCTGCCACGCAGGGATGAGGTGTTGATGGAGAAGGTGAAGACTCGCGGCGGTCACCACGTGTTCTTGTATCCGTTTGAGGGGCGCCTCGTTCATGAAGGTCTGGCAGCCCTGTTTGCGTATCGCATGTCGAGGCTGCGGAAGCAAACGTTTTCCATCGGCTGCAACGACCACGGCATCGTGTTGCAGTCCCCCACGCCGATCCAGGTCGAGCAGGCCGTGACCGCCGGGGTGTTCGCGACCGGAGATTTAGTCGCAGAAATTTTGCAAAGCATGAATTCGACGGAGATGGCGAAGCGACAGTTTCGTCAGATTGCACGCGTCGCCGGTCTGATTCACCCCGGCCTGCCCGGTCGGCGAAAAAGTGCCGGTCATCTGCAAGCCAGCAGCAATCTCTTCTTCGATGTCTTCTGCCAGTACGATCCGAGCAACATGCTCTTGGAACAAAGCCGCCGGGAAGTGTTGGAGCAGCAATTGGAATCGTCGCGAATGCGTCTGGCGTTGCTGCGAATGCAAGCCAGCCGCATCGTTGTCAATGAACCGAAGCGAGTGACGCCCTTGTCGTTCGGGCTTTGGGTCGACAAGCTGCGGGAGCGGGTCAGCAGTGAAACTTTGGCCGATCGAATTCGGCGGATGCAAGAAGACCTCGAACATGCTGCGGGAAAGCCGTGACGTCGGGCTCCGTATGCACGACTCTGGCCGGGACCGAATGGCAACTCTTCGCTGCGCGGGCAGCGTTTTGCCCGGCGCAAGACACGCTGTTTGTCGCCGACCCGCATTTGGGAAAGGATGCCACGTTTCGCCGACATGGGTTTCCGGTGCCACTGGGAAGCAGTGGTGGGACGCTCCAAACAATCTCACGATTGTTGGTCGATACAAATGCGTCTCGCTTGGTGATTCTCGGGGACCTGTTCCACGCGAGATCATCGCTCACGACCGAGACCGTCGCCGCCGTCGAATCGTTTTTTGCTGAGCACCCATCCGTGGAGTTCCTGCTGGTCGAAGGCAACCACGACGCACACGTCGGGAATTTGCCCCTCGAATGGCCGATTCGAACAGTCGCAGAAGGAGAACGAATGGGGCAACTGGCGCTTTCGCACCATCCTGGCTCAGTGCCCGACGGAGCCGCCCTGTTGCTTTGCGGTCATTTGCACCCAGCGATTCGAATCGGCTCGGGACGCGAATCATTTGGGAAGCTGCCGTGCTTCTGGTATTCGTCCGGCTGTCTCGTCTTTCCAGCCATCGGCGAGTTCACCGGAACCCACGTCGTGCAGCCCCAGAACGGGGACCGAACCTGGTTGGTCGCCGACAATGAAATCATCGAGCTGTGAAACGAACCCTCCGCGGCTTGTTTGGGTTGTTGATCTCGCCAACCTTGGGTTGAAACCCAAGGCTGACAGATTCCACCGCTCCGCGGTTCTTGCTCGGCGGATGATGCCGGATGATGCCAGCCACCTTCCTGACCGAGCCACCATGGTGACCGCATTCATCACCCCGGCGTTCGACCGGGCAAGGTGCACGTTCAACAGTCACGGAGTGACGGCAGCCGATGAGCCTTGGGTTTCAACCCAAGGTCCCGGGAAGCCGAACCAAACCAACCAGTCGCGGAGCGACGACAGGCGGGGTGGCAGCAACCAAGCAACCCCCTCTTTGCGAGGCTTCGCTGTCGCCGCTCCGCGGCTTGTTCCGTGTTGTTGATGGCGTTCACCTTGGGTTGAAACCCAAGGCAGGCGGATGCCACCGCTCCGCGGTTGTTGTTCGGCGGATGGTGCAGGCGCACAAAAAAAGCCGCGTCAGCGGATGGCTGAACACGGCTTCTTGAGTACACCCCACTGGGTTCGAACCAGTAACCTTCGGTTTCGTAGACCGATGCTCTATCCAATTGAGCTAGGGGTGCGGCATGAATTGTTGAGCGGCGAATCGCTTTCGCGTCGCTCGCGTGGGCGTGAAAATATCGGCTGGCTGGATTTCTCGCAAGGGGGAATGGCCAACTTTCAGTTCCGAGGGACTTCGATTCCCCGAATCATGGCCCGCAATTCCTCATCAACGCTGCGACCCTCAATTTCGGCCTCCGCGGTCAACGAGACTCGGTGCCGTAAAACGGGCAAAATGATCTCGATCACGTCGTCTGGCACCGCGAAATCTCGGCCGGCGAAGGCGGCGATCGTTCGAGCAGATTGCATCAGTGCAATTCCGGCTCGTGGCGACGCACCGATGTGAAAGGCTGGCCAGGTCCGCGTCGAGCGAATCAGCGAGTTGATGTATTCGACCAAACGATCTTCGACCCGAACTTGGCTGCACGTCGCGATGACCTTTTGAACGATTTCGGGGTTGGTGATCGGTTGGATCTCCTCCTCCAATCGCTGCCCAAAGTCGACTTGCAGCGAATGCATTTTCAAAATTTCGGCTTCTTCGGTGGCCGAGGGGTAATCGACCATCAACTTGAACATGAAACGATCGAGTTGGGCTTCGGGCAGGTTGTACGTGCCTTCACTTTCCAGAGGGTTTTGCGTCGCCAAAACGAGGAACGGTTTCGGCACCGGGTGGCTGGTTCCATCAATCGTGACCCGGTACTCCTGCATGATCTCAAGCAACGCCGCGTGAGTCTTGGCAGGCGAGCGGTTGATTTCATCGGCCAACAGCAACTGCGTGAAGACAGGACCAGCGCGAAAACGAAACTCGCTCTTCTGCATGTCGAAGATGGGAGCCCCGGTGATGTCCGAAGGCATCAGATCGGCGGTGAACTGGATGCGTCCAAACTCGCACCCGAGAATTCGACCGAGCGTCCGGACGAACAGCGTTTTGCCCAAGCCGGGCACGGATTCGATCAACACGTGGCCCCCGGAGAACAACGCGGTCAACGTGCCCAGCACCAGCTCGTCTTGCCCGACGTACAGCTTGCCGACTTCGGCCTGGATCAACTCAAAGAGCTGCTTGATCTTGGCAAATTCGGGTGAGATCGGTGGTGATTCCGGCGCCGCTGAAGCGGCACCGAGTTGGGCGGACGCGGCGTCGTTGGCGGCAGGGATCTCGGGACCGGAGTTGTCTGCGGGCAAGATGGGCGGCAAGGAAGGATCGTTCAAGGCGACTTCTCAACGGGCTCGTGAGGACTTGGCGGGTCAAGTGACGGTGCAACAGGGTCTGCGAGGGCTTCGGCCTCGATCAAATCAGATTCCGAGGATGTGTCCGATGGGGACAACTCGTTCGTGGTTTGGGGATCAGGCGTGGGTGGCTGGGGGGCGGCAGGGGGCGTCTGCTTCGCAACCACAAACAACTCGGGTTCGCCGCGAACGACTCGCATGTAATGGTTGATCTTTTCTTTGGCAAAGTCCATCCCACCGGCGCGACGCATCAAAACAGCCATCGCCGTGAGGTGGTTGCCGAAGTGGGTGGAACGATGATAGACAACCTGCCGGGCGCGGCCGAAGGTGGGCAACAGCATCAGGCACATCACCACCCCCAGGAACAACGCGTGAAGGGTGATCAGACTGATCGGCCAGGTCGTCAGCATTTCCATCCCGGTTTGGGAAGGGGCGCCTGGTTCAGCGTCTGAAATGGGAACCCACATGTCATCGGTCGACAAGAAACCCAGGCTTACGCGTTCGTCCGCCCCGACCTTAGCGGTCGATAGGATTTCGTGGCGAAGACGAGCGGCCATTTCCAACGCGGGTTGATCCGTCATCGCGAAATTCGTGAGCAAGCCTCCGCCGGCGACAACCAGGATTCGCGAATCTTTCCACTTGGGGTGCGTGACTCGGGCCAAGATCGTGACGTCCTCGGCCTTGTCGAGCGGTTCGAACGAGAGCGACGGACGGTCGTTCTCGGTTGAATCCGTCGGATCATCCTCGACGGTCTGATGCGGGTCGGTCGCTTCGTCCCGGTCGGCGGAGTCTTCGTCCGAGAAGAGTTGGTCGAGTTCGGATTGGCCTGGTTCCGTTTCGATGAGTTCTGCTGGGACGCCCGCCGTTTCGTCGTTGATAGAGGCGTCATTGGCAGAATTGTCTTCCTCGACTGCAGCCGTCGGTTGAACGGTTGGAGTGGTGGTGCCCACGACCGGGTTGCGTGCGGGGTCAAAGGGGTGCAGGTCATAGGAGACGATCCGGCGGTCATCGATGGTTTGCCGCGCGGGCAGACCACGAGCGGTGAACAGTTTTCCGACTGTCACGTCATCGCGCTGCGCATCTTGGAGCAAACGCAAATTGATCTGTTGAGCCGATCGGCGGCGGTATTCCAGTCGTTGTTCAGGAGGGGCGACCTGCGAGGCCTCTCGCCAGTAGGCTTCCGTGCTGCCTTCGTCGGGGACGACATAGACGATTGTGCGGTTGCCGTTTCGAAGCCACTTCGTCATCCAGTCAGCGACTTCGACTGGGTTGGCGGGTGGCCAAGCGGTCGGGATCCAAACGATGGCGTCGTGTTGATTGGCCCGAGAGGACAATCGAGTCAGGTTGCGAGCTCGCAGTTCGGCGTCTTGCCAGTCGTCCCCCAGTTCCGAGCGTTCGGCTGGAGTCAATTCCCGCGTGAGTGTTTCTCGCAGAGCACCGAAGCCGTTGAGACTTTGTTTGCCTTTCGCCCCGTCGGTTTTTCCGTAGGTCGTGTCCAATCGGCTGCATCCGGACAACAGCAGGGTGCACAGCACCAGCAACCCGAAGGCCAGTCGACAAGTCGACCTGCGGCCAGCTTGTGGCGCGGACTCGCGGTATTTCTGACGGGCGGTCAGGGAGGCGACGTTCATGCTGCCCCCGGTTGTCGAACGGAGTCGGCGGATTGGATCTCTTGTTCCAGCGTCGCGTTGAGTTGCCACAGTCGTTCAAATTCGGATGGCGACAATTCGTGCCGGCCAAAGTAGGCGCGTTCAAAAGCGGCAACGGTTTGCTGCAATCGAGTTCCCGAGTTGGGGTGAGAGCGTTTGGTTTCGCGAACGTAGCGGCTGTTCGTTTTGCCTCGAGCCAACCGCAACCAGTGGACTCGGTCGAGCAGCAACAGTTGGTGCCCATAAAGGTAGATGATGGCTTCGTTGAACTGGCCCTCCCGCATCAACCGTTCGGCTTCGGAACGCGGGTTGACCGTCGTGTCTCGCAATGCCTCGGGCAAATGTTCCATGCGTTGACGGGTTTGTCGATCAACGCGGTCTCCTTCGAGAAGCGATTGCTCGACGTTTCCATGGCTGAAGTCAAAGTCACTGTTGGCGAATACCCATGCCAACAACGAGACCAATCCCACCAGCAGGAAACCCAACATCAACCAGCCAAACAACTGGGCAAACGGAAAACCGGTGGTGGTTGCAGGAGCGGGGGTTGCTGCGGTGGACTTGTTGGATGTCACGGCGGTCCAACGACTGCCGCGATTTTCCGTGTCGGTTTGTTTGTCTTGAACTTCGACGGGAACCAGGTCGCCAGTGTCTTCGTCGTACCAAACCGAGTCACTGACGGGCGAGACCCGCGCTGCATCGGGGGGCGATTCTGCTGCCAAGGCTGACGCGGAAACACCGATGAACACGCAGGGCAAGACGCAGCTGAACCACAGGGCTCGTCGGGAACAAAAAGAACCCAGCTGCGAACGGTGGCGTTGGCCAAGGCATCCTGGATTTGTCAGGGCAGGGGAGAGGTCGTTCATGGGCGGACCTCGATTTCAGGCGGAGTCGTTTGCACGTCCGAATCGGAATCTGGGACCAGGATGGCTTCTTCGGCCTCGTGGTTGGGGAGGGGCGTGTCGGTGGGGCGTTTGCGACGAGATCCGGTCCGGGGAAGTCGTTGACGCGGGGAGCTCGATTGTCCAGTCATGGCATCTTCACCGAATTGGCGAATGGCTTCGGCTCGGATCGCCAGTTCCACTTCCCAGCCCTCCAGTCGGATGCGAGCGTCCAAGTAGCCGAGCAAGCGAACCACGACGGTGAAGGCCGCGATGATCCACAATGCCAACGGCAGGAACACGACCATCGCGATGAAATCGGTCGACCAATTGGAGGTGGCGATCCCGCGCACCCAGATCATCGAATAGTAGACCGAGCAAGTCAAAACCAGAGACGTGCCAGCCACGGTGAGGAATCGGCCACCCAGTTCGCTGGACATCGGTCCATGAAGCCCTTTGGAGCGTCGCGCCAGCGTGATCACGTTGGACGATCGCGAACGAAGCGGGCAACGCTCCAGCACAATCATCTCGGGCACAAAGGGACGATTGCTGCGGATGATGGCCGCCAGGATGACGATCAGCCACGGCAAGATGAAATCGAGAAAGATGTCTGAGTCGGTGCCAATTCGGAAAACCAGCAGCAATGTGGTGGGGATCGCCAGCCGTTTGACACCGAGGATCCAAAGCAGCGGCCAGCGGAGCTTCCAGACTTCGGCAAAGGTGTGTCGCAACGTCGGTTTTTGTTCGAAGACGGCTTGGCCCAGATAGAACGTTGAAAACGCTCCGGCCAAGGGCGTTTGAAGGACAACCAGAACGCTCATCCAACTGGCGTAGCGAATCAAATCGGACAGGGAGTCGTCCGTGAAGAACTCGTCCGCGGCGATTCGCATCGGCAAGAAGGACAGCAGGATCGCGTTGATCACCATCCAAGGAGCGGCGCCGGCGAAAAAGGCTCGCGTGACCGCAACCGGATAGCGGCGAAGCATCAACAGAGCCAGGTCACCGATTTCCGATAGTGATCGGACTCGGATAGCGATGTGAGTGCGATCAAGCTGCACGGACGCTCGAGCTCCCGCCACTGAGGTTGGCTAGCGTGTTGGATTCGGATGTCTCGGTCGACTCGTCATCCCAGATGGTGTCGATGGGACGTCCGCCGGTTCGATGTTGGCGATTGCCGGGAAAGCCGAGGACGACGAAGTAGAAACTGATCATGCTGGAAGACATCACCGACCACCCCGCTTTGAAGGTGTATGCCAGTGGACTGGGGGAGATGAAACCTTCGGTGAAGGCGGCGAGCACAAACAACACGGCTGCGGCGGAGATGACTGGAACGGCGCGTACCGCGGACCGTCGAACCGAGTCGATTCGGCTCAAGCCTCCGGTGGCGAACAGCCCCATCCCCAAACGCAGTCCCGCGGCGGCGGACAAGGCGATCGCGGTCAATTCAAAGGGACCGTGGGCGGTGACAAACTCGAAGAAGTTGTCGCGACTGGCGACGTCCTCGCGAGCCATGTAGCCAAACACGGTTCCCAGTGTCACCGCGTTGCTGGACAAGATGTAAAGACACGGCACGATCAGGATTCCATAGGCGAAACACTTCAGCCCAATCCCAGTGTTGTGCATGATGTAGAAGCTGGACATGCTGATGTAGTGGTCGAGACTGCCGACCAGTTCCATTTCGTACATCTCTTCCATCTGTTCCAGGCCCGCCTCGCCGACAACGACGTTGGCAAAATCAGGGAACAGGGTTTGTTGGTAGCCCAGGTACATCGACAGCGCGAACAAACCGAAGAACACGATGGTGGCGACGCGGACGCAAGCATCGCCATAAATCTCGCGTGGCGCGACACGAAAAATCATGTCGAACCAACCGGTGGGTTCGAATTTGCCCGCCCGATAGAGCTGATTGTGTGAGCGCGCGACGAGCCGGTGCAGGTAAGTCACCGTGGCGGGAGGCAATTGGTACGCATCGGCAAGTGCCAAGTCCGCACAGGCACCGCGATACAGCGTTGCAAAACGAACGATGCCAGCGGCACCTTTGTATTGAGGCCCAGCCTTGTCCGTTCGTCCTCGAACTTCCATGGCCTCGCAAAGACGTTCCAATTCGCCCCAGTTCGATCGTCGTTTGTCGAGCAGATTGGCGATGTTCATGCGAGCGATTATAGCGAACGAATTCGGAACGCGGGGGTGGACAACGAACTAGCCACCAATGGCATGCATGGCACGATCGGGAGGCCGGAAATCATCCGAATGAATGCCATGAGCGGCGTGTTTCTCGCTCACACATTGCTGGATCTTCTGTATCAAATGGTTGTCGTCGCACCCGCTTCGCATGGCGTCACGCAGCGGTGTCTCACTTTGAGCGAACAAACAATTTCGCAGCCCACCGTCGGCGGTCAATCGCAAACGGTTGCAATCCCCACAAAACGGCTGGGTCACGGAGCGGATGATTCCGATCGTGCCTTCGCGGCCATCACAAGCAAGACGGAACGTTTCCGCTGGGGCCGACTGATTTTGACGGCCCATGGGAGTGACTTCGCCAAACGCTTCGCTCAGCAATTGCAGGCACGCGTCTCCGGACAGCACGTCGGCCGATTGCCAAGCCCGGTCGCTGTCGAGCGGCATGAACTCGATGAAACGCAAGGTGACGCCTCTTCCGATCGCAAAACGGACCAAACCAACCAGTTCTGATTCGCTGATCCCACGAATGGCCAACGCGTTGAGCTTGATCGATTCAAATCCGGCCTCGATGGCCGCATCGATTCCTGCAATGACTCGGTCCACGCCGGGGCGACGAGTGATTTTGGCAAAGGTGGCTTCGTCGAGTGTGTCCAGTGAAATGTTCAGGCGCTGCAATCCCGCGGCTCGTAAATCAGCGGCGTGCTCGCGAAGCAACATTCCGTTGGTGGTCATCGACAGGTCTTCCAAACCATCGATTTGGGCCAGCATCGCAGTCAATTCGACGCAGTCACGCCGGACCAGAGGTTCTCCGCCTGTGATCCGAATGTCACGCACGCCGCAACGTTGGACCATCAGCCCGGCCAATCGCTCGATTTCTTCGAACGTCAACACGCCGCTGCGGGGCAGAAACTCCGCGTCGTGTTCGGGCATGCAGTAAAAACAGCGGATGTTGCAACGATCCGTGATACTGATGCGAAGGCTGTCGTGGCGTCGACCAAAGCGATCGACCAATGCAAAGGGATCAGTCATGTTGGTAGGGTAACCGCCCCGCCTCCATGATGCGATGCGACAGACGAGCGAAGCGGCGACCGGTGCCGCCAACGCAGATGAACGCGAATTCGCCCCCCAAACACCGACCTTCCATGACGAACCACTGGGACGATGATTCCTGGCAAGCGAGCGCCGACGATGAATTCGACGAGGATGCCAGCGAAGGCGAAGAGCATTCCGACGAGTGGGACGAGGACGACTACGAGGACTTTCTGGCTCGCGAGTTCCCGGATTCGACCGCCCGAACCAATTGGGCGGGGGGAAGACCACTTTGGCACATCACCGTGTGGGTGGTGTTGGCAGCCTTCGTCGGCGGTTTTTTGCTGCTGCTGTTTTGACTGGACTGTCCCGAACTCATTTCCACTCAATTGAGAGGTCGTGCGGGTTTGAAGTGCCGATTCAGCACTGAGTTGAACCCGCCCGTAGCAGGCTGTGGAGTCAATCAGTCGGAACGCGATCGCGTCCGGTTCGCCTCCGGGAACCGTGGGCGATCGCCCAATGCCATCTACTTTGTAGCGGAACGGCGCGAGTCGTCCGGTGACGCGCCGGAAAACACCCACGATTTACCGGACGGCTTGCGCCGTTCCGCTAACAAAATCCCCTCGGTTGGTTCTAAAGTAGATGGCATTGGGCGATCGCCCATCGGCTGATCGCGAAATCTGCGAAACGCATTCAATCAACAGACCACGCCCGCGAAGGAAGTGAATGAGTCCGAACGCCTTGTTTCAGTCTGCATCCGGAAGCACCTGCAAGCGGATCTTTCGGGTGATCCACATCATTGTCGCCAGGATCGGTGGCATGGCGATCGCCATCCAAAGCAGAACGTCGCCCATCAGCAGCAACGTCGTGCGGAACCGAGCGTTGTAGACGTCGTCCCAGTACCAAACGACCAACAGGGTTCCCAGGCACAGGTAGGGGCCGAAGGGCGTTCGCGGATCGCGAGTCAAAACAAACACGACCAACACAATCACCAGGGCCGCGATGGGGGACAGGAAGAACGCGAGGATGCTGCCTTGCCAACCGATCAGGGCACCGATCATGGCCATCAGCGTGACGTCGCCGAATCCCATCGCTTCCATTTGAATGGCCCAACCGCAAACCAATCGCACCACCCAGACGATTCCGCCGCCCACCGCCAGTCCAGTCAACGAGGTCATCATGCCCATCCAACCGATGGGAGTGGTGGAGTAAGTCGCGACGATGATGGCGGAACCCACCAGCCACATGGCAACCAAAAATTTCCACGAGTTGTGGCGGGTCAATCCAAACCAAAAGTAGCCCCAGGCTTTGGACCATCCCCGGCGCAGATAAAAGCGTCGGTCTGCCAGCGCAAAGCACCAAACCGCCCAGATCGCCAGGCCGGTCATCAATCCACGAGGGCTGGTCCAGAACGGCGAGAGAGCAAACGGATGGTTGGCCAAAACGGGCGCGATGCCTTCCACCGAATTCTTGACCACCAACCCCGGCAAGAAGGCGAACGGTGTGAGGGTTCCCAAACCGATGGCCACGATCGTGCCCGGAATCGTCAGCAGATCGGGAATGGTGCGTTCGTCAAAGTCGATGAAGGTGGCTGCGACCAACCAAACCAAAAAGGCAGCGTGCAGGAAGAAGAGCAACGCCATCCAGTCCGCGCACGCCGCAACGGTGGCCGGTGTGACTCCGCCCGGCAGCAGTTGCCCGGCCAAGTAGGCTTGATGCATGAGCGGCAAGACCGCGGCGAGTGAAAGTTCGATCAGAATCGGCCGGACCCAGAACCAACGCCCAAACATCTCGGATTCGCGCCGCAAGCGGAACCAACCCCACACGGGGATGCGATCCGCCCAAGTTCGTGCGGGCAGGGATCGCGAAATCGTTTCGAATTCAGGCAGCAACGGCCAGCGTGCTCGATCAACCCAAGGTGAAATTGGACGGGGGTACCAGCACCAAGTGGGAATGATGTGGTTGGCCAGAGCACCGCCCAGGATCCCGAGCAGCGCCAAGATCCCGGTCTGGGCGGCAGAGGACAGTGACAGCCACGCCGCGATCCAACCCGCCAACCAAATGGGGGCGATCTCTGCCAGCACGCCGATCGATGGCGCAATTTGAACGAGGGCCTGCGTTTCAATCAGCGTGTTTGCCATCAAATCAATGACGGGTGCGGGAAAGGTCAGATCAATCATGCGGACTTTGCTGTCGGTTGCAGGAAGCGGCACACAAAACGCGGCCTGGCGCAGAGGTTAGAAGGTTTTGAAAGATTTTTCACGCCCAGGTGAATTTTCAGAGCTAGGTTTTCGTTAGAGGTTCTTCTTGAGAACCATCCCCTACGAATTTACCAACCTGATTGTCTTCCCTGACCTGATCAACCTTTTGGGCCCGACTGTCTTCCCCCAGCTCAAATTGCCAGAGCAACGAGACTCGTCACCCGACATTTCACTGGCCGCCAACGCCTTTGGTCCCCGCATCATGAATCCTGTCAATCACGCCTCCAAGCGAACGCGTTCCGGCTTTCTCACAGCCGGCCGGACGCGTTCCGGAGGCAACCTGAATCAACCACGTCGCGGAACCGCGACGGCGGAGATCGCGTTTTGCTTGCCGGTCTTGCTGACGTTCACGTTTGCGACGGTGGATCTGTGCTCGATCTTCTTTTTGAAAGAAACGGTTGCCATCGCCGCCTATGAAGGCGCTCGGCGTGGCATCAACCGGGGCGGCACGGATCAAGCTGCGATTGCCCGAGTGCATGAAATTTTGGACGAACGAGGTGTCAGCTACGAAGGCAGCGCGGTCACTCTCGAAAACAGCACGTTCAGCACGGCTGACACGCTGGAACACGTCACGATTGTGGTCACGGTTCCCGCTGCCGGCAACTTGTATGCTCCGGCTGGTTTGTACAACGACCTGGATATCACGCATCGAATCACGATGCGAAAAGAATTCAGGAATCAAGACTAGGCATCGCCACCATGATCTTTTCATCGAAGTCCCTTTCAAACCAAACCCGAAACGTTCGTCAGCGTCGTCGCAACGGAATCGTTCCGCGACCATCCGTTCGGCCTTGTCGTGGACCGGCTCCTCGGTCGGTCAAGCGAGCTGGAGCCACGTTGGTGGAGTTTGCCATTGTCAGCAATCTGTTGTTGCTGACCATCTTCATGTGCATGGAATTGGCGCGGATGAACATGGCGCGGAACCTTGCCCAAGACGCGGCCTACTACGCGGCTCGCACGGCGATTGTGCCTGGCGCAACCGCAGACGAAGCCGTCGGTGAAGCCGAGTTGATCATGCAGTCGTTGTTCAGCGGCGGGTATGAGGTCGATTGCACCGAGATCGATGACGACACCGAAGAGGTCACTGTGACTGTCAGCATCGACTTGGATGACGTGGCTTTGTTCACACCCATGTTCTTGGGCAATCTTCGATTGACATCGTCTGCAACGATGCAGACCGAACGATACAACGGCTTTTTTCAAGTCGATTGATTCATGAATGAAGAACGGTCCGGGGGGATCCTTTTTCGATTTACCAAGCCAACGTTTCGTTTTGGAGTTTCAATGATGTCCGTTTCCCCCCTTCCCATGCGATACAAGATGACGCGAGGCGACGAAACACGTCGTGGCGGCATCACTGTTTTGATGGCGTTTGTGTTGCCCATGCTGGCTCTGCTGGCTGCATTCTGTATCAACCTGGCACAAATGCAGTTGGTGAAGACTGAATTGGCGATTGCGACCGACGCGGCAGCTCGGGCAGGCGGACGCGCTTTCAGTGAGGAGCAAACGGTTGAGGCCGCGAAAGAGGCCGCTCGGTTGACCGCCGCGATGAATGAAGTGGCCGGCGAACCGTATCAGCTGAACACCAACGACGGAGCCAACGAATTTGAATTCGGCGTGTCGGCACAGGCGGATGGTCGGACGGGCCGGTTTCAATTCACAAAGGTTCCGACCGGGGATGTGGCCGCCAACATGGTGGCTGTCAGCTCCGTCCGCGTGACCGGCAAACGAACCGGTGAATCGCTGATGGGCCCTGTGCCCTTCATTTTCCCAAACACCTTTTCGATCAGTGACTTTCGTCCGGTGACTTCCGCCGTCGCAATGCAAGTGGACCGGGACATCAGCTTGGTGCTCGACCGCAGTGGTTCGATGGATTGGAAGACCTATGACTGGCCTGATGGAGCCGATCCCTGGGCAGAAGACAGTTTGATTGCGGCCGAAGACGAAGGCATCGTTGATTTGGAGTGGCGTTATCGCAACGGACGCCCGGACTACATTCGCCGGGTGAATTACAACCGCGGCTACGGCGAAGACGACCTGTACGATTATGCCTGGGAAGAATTTTACGGTCTGGGACCTGCCCCCAACACGCCTTGGGAAGACTTGGTGATGGCGGTCGACGCTTTCTTGCAAGTCCTCGATCAAACGCCTCAGAACGAACAGGTTTCGATTGCCAGCTACAACAGTCACGGCAGTTTGGATTGCTGGTTGTTGGATGACTTCGATGCGGTGCGTGCCACGGTTGCGCGTCTCGGCCCCAGTGGTTCGACCGGGATTGGCAATGGCATGACTTCCGGTGCGACTTCCCTCACGCATGAGAACGCTCGTCCTTACGCCTCGAAGACAATGGTGGTGATGACCGATGGCATTCACAACTACGGCACGGCACCGAACACGATCGCCCGCAATTTGATGAGTTCAGAGAATCTCAACATTCAAACGGTGACCTTCGGAAGCGGAGCGAACCAAGCGACGATGCAAGAGGTCGCCGTGACGGGGCTGGGCAAGCACTACCACGCCGATTCCGGTGACGAACTGGTGGAAGCGTTTGAAGAAATTGCCAACAACCTGCCGACGATTTTGACCGACTGAGATTCGTCTCTCGGAAAAATTCCCTCACCAGGGAATTTGAGATCACGGTCACAACTTGTGACCTAGAGTATGACATGAACTCCTCATCTTCCGACCACCGTTCGCTTCTCGAAGAACCCCTTCGGAAAGCATCCAAGAAACCTGCCAAGTCGAGTTGGATTGGCAAGTTGGCTATCTTCGCAGTCTTGTCGATTGGTTCGATCGCTGGCTGCATTGTGCTGGTTCGGAGCACCGTGGCTTGGGTCAGCGCTTCGCCGGCCCGCAACGCCGTGGTTCCTGCGACCAGCACCTCGCATTCGGTTCCGACCGACGAGGACTTTCGAATGCGAAAGCAACGCAATGAAGCGTACTTGGCGGCCGCCAAGCAAGAAGACGCTGCCTTCATCGCAGACCGGCAACGCCGACTTTGGATCGAGCAAACTCGCCAGAAACCGGACCACCGAGACGCATTTGCTCAATGGAAGACGCAGGTGGAACGGCTGGAGGCGAAGGTCGCTGAGATGAGCACGCAAGAAGACTCGTACAACGAAGATGGAAGCGTGCTTCCCGAGAGTATTCTCTGGCATCAGCAGCAGCGGCTCGAAGAGCTTCGCGCTGACGCCCCGCCGAGCTACTGAGTCGCGTCTCCAGCAGCCGACGTTGCGGCTGGGTTGAACAGGCACTCCGACAACCAACCGGAACGTCGGTGTTCGCCTTGAGAACCGCGGGCGATTGGATCGCCGACACTCACGAGATTGATTGGTCGGATCGCGGGTTGCGAATCAGCGACCGATGGATTCCAACCGAGTTCCCCAAGTGGGATCGGCTTGAATCGCCGTCATGCCCTCTTGGCGTGCGTCGATGCCTTGGTCTTTCCAAATCAAGTATTGAGCCACGTCACAGACCCGCGGCACGACAATTGATCGCGGCCAGTTCGCTTCGCCAACGCCAAAGTGGGCTTGTCCAGGAAGGACTGTGATCACGCGACGGTCATCCAAGTGCAAATTCAGGTGATCCATTCGGGATGGGTGTTGCACACGATCGGCAGCCAGCAGGGACAAGGCGATGTCACGAGGCCTTGCGTTGGGCGTGTTCCAGATTTGCTCGCACAATCCTTGGACCAGTTCGGTGCGTTGATGAATCAAACCGATGGACAATCGAGTTTCTAGCGACCAACCGTAGGGATTGCGTTGCAGCGTGGACTCAATCAGCCGTCCGACAACGCGATCGCCCGGCGTTTGTCCGCGGGAGCAGAGAGAACCATCTTGCAGCAGGTGCCGTTTCAGAGTGTTGGATGCGGGAACGTATCGGATTCCACAATCGGGAACGCAGATTCCCAGCAGACAGGCCCACTGATCGCAGGCGGATCGATTGGAAGGTGTCCAGCGGGGCAGTGCAGGCTGCCATTGCCAATCCGGCCCCGCTGATTTGGCGACCTGTTGAAATTGCCGGATCGAATCGGCGTCGTCACCGGCTCGCTCGGAAAAATGCTGCCACCATTGATCGAGTTCACGGTTCCGTTCATCGTCCACGTTGGCTGCTAGGTCGTCCCAAGGCGAACGGGCCAACGATTCGATGGCCTGCTGATGAGCCGCCAGTCGAATGCGTTGGTCCAATTGATCCGCGGTTTGACGAACGTCCAGTGAAAGCGAGACACGCAGGCTTCGCAGTCGCCCGAGCACGGCGCGGCGGACTTCATCGCCGCCGTGGATCGCTAGTGAGAACAGCCGGTCCGAAGTCATGCGGCGGATGATGGCGGAATCAGATTCGAGCTGGGCGAGATTCCGATCGATCTTCGCGATCACTTCCGCGGAGGGGCGTGAATCCAATTCCGCGTTGGCGGTCCAATCGATCTGCATCCAGTCGACGGTCACACCGTCAGCAGCCTCCGCGGGGTCTGCTGCCAAACTGGTGGAGGTGGAGGTGTTCAGTGCCACCCAAACGGACGCCAAAATCGTTCGTCGCAGTTTGCGTCGTCGAGAGAGCTTAGGCGAATGGGGCAAACGATGGCCTTGGCGTGCGAGGGATGCTTGTGTCGCAGAACAAATCGAAAAATTTCCCGTTTGGATCCGACAGGGGGCATCGCGATGAGCTTCACTTCACTTTAGTTTCGTCCCCCCGACGCGACCAATGAATTTGCCACGAGTTGTCCCCGCGACCTCCATCCTGAAGCCCTGTAAACTCCCTCATCGTTGCAACCGGCTTTCCGATTCCGAACCGCTCGCTCGTCTGAACTTCCGCTTTCCGCACGCCTTGTCCCGCTCATGAAAATTCTCTGCTTCGAAGATTCTCGCGTGGAACAGCTCTGCCCGATCGTTCACGCTCGGCCGGCTTATGCGATCACATGCGCGAGTTTCCAATTGCTCGATTGGTTGAAGACACTTGCGAAAGAAAATTCGACCGGTGGCAAGGCATGCGAGATTCAAGGATTGATTCGCGAGTACTTGTTGCCCATTCAAGAGGCCGATCACGGACTTCAATCACCGGCCAAGGAAATTGCGGTGGACGAAGAGGTGTTGCTCGTCAACGCTCGGTTGGTGCCCTCGGTGCAGACCTATGAAACGCTGAAGCAGTTGATTCAAGCGGGCCAGACCGCTGCCGTGATTGGCACCGACAATGGAAACGATTTTGAGCTGTTGGCCGCCTTCATCACGGCGGGTGACATTGCGAAGTCGCCCAACTCGGAGCCGGGGCTCAGTCCGCTGGAGAGGCTGCAACAGATCGCCCATCAGAACGTGAGTTCACGATCTTCCCTGAAAGCGTTTCAATGGCCACACGAGGTGGTTGCCGCGCACATGGAAGCGATGAATGATTCGGTCAACTACCGGATCGAACATGGTGACTACACCCAGCGTGAAGACGGTGTGTTTGTTCGCCCCGGAGTGAAGATCGGAGAATTCGCGTCGATTCATACTTCGGGTGGACCGATTGTTTTCGACGAAGACGTTCAGGTCGGTCCGTTCTGTTTCTTGGAAGGCCCGCTGCACGCGGGGCACAGCACCCGGGTGCTGGAACATTCCGCGATCAAAGACGGCGTTTCACTTGGACACACGGTCAAGATTGGCGGCGAAGTCGAAGCGTCCGTGATCGAAGCCTACACGAACAAGCAGCACCACGGATTCCTGGGGCACAGTTACTTGGGCAGTTGGATCAACCTCGGTGCGGGGACCTGCAACAGTGACCTGAAAAACACCTACGGCAAGATCAACATCGAGTATGGCGATCGAAAGATGGCTTCGGGAATGCAATTCCTGGGCTGCATCATGGGCGACTATTCCAAGTCAGCGATCAACACGGGCATCTTCACCGGCAAGGTGATCGGTGTTTGCAGCATGTTGTACGGATTTGTGACCAGCAACGTGCCCAGTTACGTGAACTACGCCCGGCTGTTTGGTCAGACCTCCTTGTTGCCGCCGGAGGTGATGATCAACACGCAAGCTCGGATGTTCGCGCGTCGGAAGGTGGAACAGCGTCAGTGCGACATGGATCTGATCCAAGCGATGTACGATCGCACCGAAACCGAACGCGAATCGTCCGAACAACTGGGGTTCTAAAGCAACCAGCCGATGGAACCGATGTCCGAACAAGACGAAGGGCGACGCGGCACTGGCTCAGGCCACTCGCTGCGGCAGCACGAGGCGGTGCCCCATCGGCCAATCGGATTGGCCGATGTTCCATTTTGCGTTGCGAGAAACCGATCTAGAGGTTCCGCAGGTATTCCAGGCTCTGCTGCAATTCTGTGATGGCGGTTTCTGGCCGCATCTCGGGGCGACCGACGACAATCGGTCCGCGGAACGGAATGTCTTCCAGTTGCCCCAACAAGGCTGGGAAGTCGGCGGTGCCTTCGCCGACCGGGACCGCCATCCCGCGACCGGCGGCCAGGTCCAAGACACCGTCCACCGCATGCACGATTGAGATCCGTGAACCGAGCGCGTTGATGGCCTCGTCCACTCGGAATCGGTTGATGATCAACTGGCCCGGGTTCAACGCAACAGGAATGAAGCTATCCGGGATTGCGTCCAGCAGGGCAGCCAAGTCGGTACCAGCTTCGGTGCCCGTTTCTGCCGCCAGAAAACAGCCGACTTTGGCGCCGTAGCGACCCAGATCATCCATGACCTCGCGCAATGTTTCCCACCGGGACGCGTCGCTGCCGGCCACACCCTGGCCGGCGATTGCTTTGCCGATTCGGGAGGCGGCGATTGAGTTGGCAAGTTCTGCCGCCAAGTCGGCCGGCAAATCCTTGCTCCAATCGGAATCGCCCGCTTTCGCGGACGGATCGAGTAGCAGCGAGCTGCCCGCTTTTTTGACCGCTTGGTCAATGTTCTGCGGCGGGGATGGAACGGTCCCGATTTGATTGACAATCAACGGCGCCCCCAAGCGGTAAGCCGTCTTCATCGCCGATTTGGTGGCGTCGACTCGCTCATCCAAATGGTCCGTCACATCGTACCCAAACCGGGTTGGAAACCGGATGGATGCAATCCGCAAATTCAAATCGTCCAGGATTTTCCGCAAGGTCCGCACGCCGGTGTCCGACAAATCAGATACGGGCACGTGGGTGCGACCACACAATTCGACACTTCGAACGCCCATCGATGCTGCGATGGTCAATGATTTACGCAGTGCGGTGGCAGAGGCACCGGCCCCCGGAATGGCGTCCATCCGGACGGCAAGTTTCAATTCAGCCAATCGATTCGTTCTCCGACGCAGGCAACCAGGTCATGGTGGACCACTTGATCCAACTCGACCCTTCACAATACGCCTTCCGGTCGCAAACATCGAGCCGGGGTCGCGTGTTTCACCGATTGGCGGTGGCTTTGCGAATGGCACGGGGCCAAGGCGTGTTTGCGGGGGATCCTGGGGGGGCGACGTGGTCCGTCCGCCGGGACGCTTGGCCACGCACGATCTTTGCGAGTTTGATGCTGGTGTGGCTGGTGGTGGGAAATTCACTTCCCCAGGCGGATGCCCAGAATGGGTCGCGTTACGAGCGGCAGCGGCGGGAACGCATTCCCCGGGAAGCATTGATCGAGCGAAGCAGCGTGGAATCGACGCGCGGACCGGCCGGACTGAGACGTTTTCGTTGGGATTTTTCCCGAGCTTCCGACAAGGATTTCGGCGGCTGGCCGGACAACTGGTTGCGCTATGACGGGGCGGGATTTCCCAACTATGTCAGCATTCAAATCGAGGCCCGTGATCCGGAGCTGGAGAAAGCAGTCCTGCCTCTGGACACCGCGGCCCTCCGCCCGTGGCAAAAACTGCGGCGACTCTATCCCGAGTTGTCACCGCTGCCACCCTCGATGGCGGATCTGCTGGTGGACCGTTGCTTGACGATTCGGCTGGACGGTGGGCTGGCCCGAGTCGAGTCGCCTTCGTTGCCCGCCAACCCGACGTTTCAGTACCAGTTCAGCGTGGATGTTCGGACGGAGGGATTGGTTCACGACCACGTCTTCGCGCAAGTGGTCTTCCAAGATTCGGAAGGCAAGGAACTTGGAGTCCGAGAAACGGAACACGTCACCCAAACAACCGACTGGACCACCTTGGTGCTGAAGGACCTCTTGCCACCACGAAATTCAGACCGCATGTATGTTCGGTTGATGGTTGGTGGGGGCGAAGATGGGCTGGAAGACATCACCGGAAAAGTCGGATTCGACAACGTCATGTTTCGGCAATTCCCGCAGTTGAAAATTGCGACGGACCATGACCTGGGAGTGTACTTGCCCGGGCAGACGGTGGTCGTGATGAGTGAGATGCTGGGATTGTCCAATGAGCACACCCGTTTGCGGTTGAGGTTGTACGATCACGAACGGCGAACGCTCGGAACGTTCTCGCGAGCGATCGATCCGGTCGAAGAGGCGGCGCGTTTGCTAGCAGAGGAAGCCGAGGCAGAGAAGAGTCAGGAATCGGGTCAGCCTGGTGACGTGAAGGAAGAAGAGGACTCCGCGCTCGCGGACGGCACCTCGCCCAGCCAAGGGAACATTGAACTGGATGGTTCAAGTTCCCTGCGGTACCGATGGGATCTGAGTGACCTCAAGCCTGGTTACTATCGCATTGCCGCTTCGATGGAAAACGAACGCGGTGCTTCCTTGGCCAACGAAACCTCCTTTGTGGTGTTGGGGCGGATCACCAATGATCCCGCCGAATTTGGCGATCCATCCCGCACGCAAGAATCCATTCTTGGATTGCCATCGCTGGCGACCTTCCAGTCGGAATCCGATATCATTGATCCGACTCCGTTTGGATGGACGGTGCCTGGGGAGATCATGCAGCGGCACCGGAAAGGCAAGTTGCGTGAACGGGAATTGGCGAAGTGGATGCAATTGGTAGGGATCGGATGGGCGAAGCTACCGGTCTGGTTCGGTCCCGAGGACAGCGATCATGCCGATGCGGCAGCGCTGCTTGCGTTTCGATTGCGTGACCTTGGGATTCAGCCCATCGGATTGTTGGATCAACCGCCGGAGGATCGTTTGCCGGCTTACCAACTCCGCGAGCAATCGGACACGCGGGTGGCCAACCTGCTGCGCGATGAATCGGCTTGGCGGCCTGAGTTGGAACCGCTCATGAACCGAATGACGACGCGAATTCGGTTGTGGCAATTGGGTGCCGATGATGACCAAAGCTTCATGGGGCAATCCAATATTCTGGAAACATTGGAAGCGATCTCGACTGGCCTGCAAGGGTTCGGGCAGCCCATCCAGACCATGATCGCGTGGTCCTGGGTGGACACGCCGCCTGCATCCGTGGGTGACAGTTGGCGAGGGTTGCATCGTCATTCGTCGTCGCCACTGACGGCGGCGGAGATGGACGCGATGCTGGATCGCGAAGTGAAAGCACGTGAAGAGGCGGTGATGGCCGGTGGAGGCGCGACGGCACGTCTGCCAGCCACTTGGTTGACGATCAATCCGATTTCGCGAAAGAAGTACGACCTCGATTCACGAATCAGTGATCTGGTTCTTCGGATGGCGGCGACACGGGGGCACAAGGTGGGCGCGGCGTTCTTGAGTGCCCCCATGGATGATGATGCAGCGGTCCTGACCCGCGACGGGCGTCCTGACGAACTGTTGCTCCCGTTCCGAACCACCAGTCTGCTGCTGGGGCATCGGACCAATGCAGGATCTTTGCGATTGCAAAACCATAGCGACAACATTGTCTTCCGAGGCGAAACGGAATCGTTGCTGATGGTGTGGTCCGATTCACCAACCGTCGAGCATTTGTACTTGGGTGAGAACGTCTACGAAGTGGACGTCTGGGGGCGTCGCAAACCAGTCGAAGTGATTGAACACGAGGGACGACGTGTGCAACGATTGGTCGTCGACCGCGTGCCGAAGTTCTACGTCGGAATCGATCAATCACTTGCCGATTTTCGAATGTCCGTTCGTCTCGATCGGACTCGGATCGATTCGTTGTTGGGACTTCAGCAACCCTTGGGCGTGAGGTTCCGCAACCCGATCAAGCAGTCGTTGTCGGGCGAGATCGCCATGGTGGCCCCTGATTCCTGGCGTTTGGACGCGGGAATGAAACCCTGGAATTTGCTTCCCAATGAATCCAATCAAGTCGAGTTTGGGGTGACGTTGGAGAACAATGCCACGATCGGTGCGTACCAACTGCCACTGGATTTCCGTTTTGAGACATTGCCTCCGACCGTGATTCGAGTCCACCGGACAATGAGCATTGGCCCCGACGGATTTGACATTCGGGTCAGCACTCGGCTGATCGATGACGATCAGGGAGGGCGGATGCGAGTCAAAATCGAGATGGTCAATCACACCAATCGGCTGACGAATTTTGACTGCCTGTTGTTCGCTGGCCGCGAGCGTCAGTACGAGCGTCGGGTGTTGGTGCTGCCACCACGTGAGACGGTTGAGCGAAACATTGACTGGCCGCTGGGGAGTCAATTGATCGGCACACGAATGTGGTTGCGTGCCATCGAACAAGATGGGAATCGAGTGATCAATCACTCCTTCGATGCGCAGCCCTGATCTATAGAAAACGCGGGTCAATTGAGCCGGATTGGCCGAAAGGTCCCCTATAGATTCGACGAATCGAAAGGGGCTCGGCTAGAATAGGGTGTCCCGCAGAATCCCCGCCTTCCTCATTCGAGATGAAATCCCATGCAGTCTTCGTGGCAAATGTTACAGCGTCGCAATTTCTTTTGTGGCCTGGGTGCGTCGCTTGGTTCGCTTGCCCTGACGTCACAATTGGCTGCCGACAACGTCGATGCCTCCGGCTCCGGTTCGGCCGCCTCGCCGTTGGCTCCTAAGAAGCCAATGATTCCGCCAAAAGCCAAGGCGGTCATCATGCTCTTCATGGAGGGTGGCCCTGGGCAGATGGACACGTTTGATCCCAAGCCCGAATTGGATCGCTTGCATGTGACCGAATCGAAACGCACCGAAGGTTTGGCGACTGGAAAACGGTTTTACGTCGGCAGCCCGTTCAAGTCACGCCAGGTCGGCCAATCTGGCTTGGACATGTGTGATCAATTCGTCCATCTAGCCGACCCGGAAGTCGCGGATGAACTGTGTGTCTATCGCGGTTGCCAAGCGGAGTCGTTGAATCACCCCGAGGCGTTGCTGCATATGAACACCGGCAGTCGACTGGGCGGTGACCCGGCTGTCGGAGCCTGGGCGACGTACGGGTTGGGCAGCGAGAATCAGAACTTGCCTGGCTTTGTCGTGATGACGGAACTTGCGATGCCACAGGCCGGCAGCGCGAACTGGTCCAATGGCTTTTTGCCCGCCTACTATCAAGGCACAACGCTACGTGCCCAAGGCTCTCCGATTTTGGATTTGAAGCCTGGTGACTATCGCAGCCGTGAGCACCAGCGGCGGATGCTCGATGAGTTGGCCGCACTCAACAAGGATCACTTGCAATCCAGTTCGCTGCAGCAACATCCCAACGCGGGAGAACTGGCCGCACGGATGGAAAGCTATGAGTTGGCGTTCCGCATGCAGACCTCGGTTCCCAACTTGATCGACTTGCAAACCGAACCTCAGCACGTGTTGGATTCCTACGGCTTGGATGATCCGGAAACAGCAGCCTTCGGCAAGCAATGTTTGATGGCTCGTCGAATGGTGGAAGAAGGCGTTCGCTTCGTGCAGATCTTCTCAGGTGGATGGGACAGCCATGATTACTTGGAACGAGGGCACGCGGCTCGAATCAAAAGTGTCGACAAGCCGATCGCAGCATTGATCAAAGACTTGAAACAACGCGGGATGCTGGATGACACGTTGGTCGTTTGGACAGGCGAGTTCGGACGCACCCCCGACAACAACTATCGTGGTGGAGTGACGGCGTTGGGTCGGGATCACAACATCGATGCGATGACGATGTGGTTCGCTGGCGGTGGCACGCGTCGAGGTGCCGTCGTGGGAGCAACCGATGAAATCGGAGCCAAGGCCGTCGAGTGTGTTCACCCGATTCGCGACGTGCACGTGACCATGTTGAACTTGCTGGGGTTGGACGACAACAAACTCACGTATTTCCATGGCGGACGCTACAAACAACTGTCGCAGTTCGGTGGAGAAGTGATTCACGAGTTGATTGCCTGACCGGTCCCCGAGATTCGGATCAGGACGCCGTGGTTGGAAGTTGCCTGCGATGTCGCTGAGACAGCGGGCGACCTCGCTGCTCGCAAGCTACAATGGCCGGGAAACGCAGGGCGTTTCTCGGCCATTTTTCTTGCATTGAAGATCTTGTGAACGATTCCGATTCGCCATCGAGCTTGGATTCCGTGTTGGCAGAGATCCTGCTGCGTGAAGAGGAAGGCGAACGACCGGATCCACACGAGTACCTGCAGCGACATCCGGAACACGCTGACGAGCTGAAAGATTTTTTCCGAAACCACCGTTGGTTGGGCAGTGAAGAGCCTGAACCCGTGTCGTTGGTTGGGCAGATGATCGGTGAGTTTCGATTGGTGCGAGAAGTTGCCCGCGGGGGGATGGGCGTTGTCTACGAAGCCAAGCAGGAATCACTTCGGCGTGTGGTCGCGATCAAGCTGATCGGGGACGGAGTCCTGGCCAACGATGAGATGCGGGTTCGTTTTCGCGTGGAAAGCGAAGCGGCGGCATCCCTCTCGCATCCGAACATTTTGGCGATTCACAGCATCGGATGTTGGCGAGGGATCGACTACTTCGTGATGCCAATGGTCCCCGGCGATTCACTGCAAACGCAAGTCGACGACAGGCGGACGTGCTGGAATGCAGATGAACTGGGCAAGGCGGAGCTGAAAGCGTGCGTGATGCAGACGGTGACTTTGGTTCGTGACATTTGTCGAGGCGTTGCCTACGCACACTCCCGCGGGATCATTCACCGCGATCTGAAGCCCGAGAATGTGTTGCTGGATGAGGGTGTCCCGAAGATTGTCGACTTTGGATTGGCCAAGTTTCATCGTGATTCGCCGGAATTGACTCGCAACGGGCAGGTCCTCGGAACGCCTCACTACATGAGCCCCGAACAGGCTCGCGGCTCAGGGGATCTCACCGACGCCGTGGATGTGTACGCCTTGGGGGGAATCCTGTTCGCAATGTTGACCGGATCACCTCCTCATCGTGGTGATTCAACAGCGGAAGTGCTCGCGCGAGTCTTATCGGATGAACCCCCTTCGTTGCGATTGGCTTGGCCGGGCGGCATGCCACGCTTGCCCGAGTTAGTCGATTTGGATCACGTGATCGAACGAGCGATGGCGTTTGTCCCGAGCGAACGTTATCGATCCGCTGACGATTTGGCCGATGATTTGGATCGGATCTTGGAAGGTGACACACCGCTTGCCGCGCCAGATGGTTTGGTGCATCGAATGTCGCGAGAGCTAGCGCGGGATCAGCACTTGCATGCGTTCCAGAATTGGGGATTGGCGCTGCGCCGGATTGGCTACGTTGTGTTGGCCACTCACGTCGCGATGTTTGTGGTGATGAAGTGGATCTATCTCGACACACCCAATGACTTGTCGGCGTGGAGTGCGCCCGCGTTTTGGGGCTACTTTGTGCCGCGGGTGTCAATGCTAGCGGGGATCGCATGGGTGATTGGACGAGCTCGAGACGGGCTGTGGTTGCCGCGAGTCTCGGCGGAACGCCCGGTTTGGTCGGTGTGGCTGGGGTATCTGGTCGCGTTGTCCAGCATCAATCTGCTCTGGATCAGCGGTTACCTGGATCACTCCGGCGTGATGGTGATGGCCTGCATCATGAGCGGGTTCGCCTTCATCGCCATTGCGGGACACATGTGGGGCGGCAGCGCGCTTCTGGGGATGGGCTTCATCGGGATGGCGTTCGCATGCATTGCGTTCCCTGACGCAGCCCCCTTGTTTCTGGGGGGCTGGTGGATGGTCACGATGCTGGTGTTTTCCAAACGATATCGACGCCTGGAATAAAGCAACCGCTGGTGGTTTCGGGCAGGGGAGAAACCCCAGCTCTGCGCGGGGCAGTGGCACCTTCCGTGAAATCGGCGTCGTAGCCTGTCGCTGGTTGACCAACGGGCAAGCTCAGACCGCCGCGTAGAAGTTGAAGATAGCCCTTGACCGCTCAACCAAATCGCATCGCCGCAATTTCAAAACGGCAGATTCGGTGATGATTCGCGGAAACGTGACGCCGTCTCGTTAGAGATCGCCGACGTGCATGGCACAGGGGGCGGTCGCATGCGACACCGTTAGGACCCGAACCTCATCGTCGAACACTTGGTGAACGATGCGATACGAGTTGACCTGGATCTCGGATACATCTGCGCGACCAAACTCAGGCACGATGGAACCCGCATCAGGGCATTCCAGCAGCCGTTCGGTTTGCTCGACGATGCGTTCGAAGATCAAGTCCGCAAACTTGTCGCAATCGCGCCCAATGTAGTCGCGAATCGCCATCAAGTCCGAAACCGCGTATTCGGTCCAACTAACTTGCATTGCGAGTTTGATTCCATTGTTCGCGGACAGTTTCGGTGCCAACCAATCGTGACGATTCGGCGGTGGCGAGACCAGATTCGATCTTTTGTCGGATGTACAAGCGGTACAGCACTTCGTCCCAGCTTGCGCCATCGGGCAGACTGTCAATGGTGTCGCGAGCCGCAAACTTCGCCGAGGTGTTCAGTGTTTCGTTCATTGGAGTCTCCTTTGTCCCCCCATGTTAGCGGTTGTAGTCGAATTGTGCACTCCCAAAATGGGGGTTTCCCCTAAAAAGTGCGCAAATTTCACCTGGGGAAAGATGCGCACTCCCGATTCGTTTGGTTTGGGAGGTGCCGGTGATGATGCCCTGCGGTCGTCGCCAACACGTCGGAGTCAGTGCCAGCCCCGCGACGCGTCGGGTTTCCTGGCATCGCCCCGGAGGGGCCGCCGTCGTTAGCTCGGGGTGGAAGCCCCGAGACCGGTGGCGGGAACAAACAAAGTCGCCCCGGATGGGGCCGTCGTCGGGATGCTGTGCGGTGCCTCGCTGACGCTTCGGGTTTCCATTCAATGTTGCTCGGCGAGATCACTTGCCCTCGGCAGCCATGGTTTCCATCCACTGGATGTTTTCTTCCACGGTTTTTAGATGCTCGGGTGTCGAGCGGATGCGCAGGGTGTCCAGGTAGACCTTCATGTCGCTTTCGTACTGGGCAGGTGGCTCGGGCGTTTGCCCCTGATCGTTGGTCTGCGCCATCCAGTCATTCAGCTTTTCACGCAAGGCAACCAACGTGGATTGGTGTTCCGGATCACTGGCCAAATTGTGCAATTCATACGGGTCATTTTCCAAGTCATACAACTCCTCTTCCGGCCGGACGTCTCGAAAGAGAAGTGACTGGTTCTCATCCAACGTGCCGGCATCGTGGCACTCACGCAGTGCGATCAGAATTGCTTTGGCATCCTTGTACGCACACGGTTGCAAATAGGGCCGGTGGGGCAGGAAATTGCGGATGTACTTGAAGCGGTCCGTTCGAACGGACCGAATGTGATCGACCGTTTCATCGCATCGATCGCGAGCCGCAAAAACGGCGTCTCTCGGTTCGTAGTCGTCGGCAAGAATGTTGCGGGCTTGCATCGCCGCAGGGATTTCAATTCCCGCTGCGGCCAATGACAACGCCGCGATGTCAATGTGCTCGACCAAGTCGTCTCGGACGGTGCCAGGCTCGATGCCGGGGCCGTTGAGGACCAACGGCACGTGCAAGCCTTCGTCGTACAGGAACTGTTTCCCCCGGCCGTGGCTGATTCCATGGTCGGTCATGAACAGGATCAGAGTGTTTTTGCGGACGCCCTGTTCTTCCAGCTTTGCGACCACTTCGCCGACCATCGCATCGGTCATGCGGACCGAATCCAGGTAAGCGGCCCAGTCGCGCACGATGTCTGGATGGTTGGGGTAATACGGCGGCAGGATCACGGAATCCAGCGGTGTTGATTCACCGAACAGCTTGCGTGCGGAGTTGGCGACTTTGTTCCAGCCCTTCGTGTCTTTCCCACGGAGTTTGCCGCCTTGGGTTTGGATTTGAGCGAAGAACGGTTGCTCAGGTCGGTGATCAGTCCAGTCCGCGGAGTCGTAGATGGATTCGTCCCACTCAAAGTTGTAGTCCGTTTTGCCGAAGCGTCCGTTGAGCGGCCAGCCGGTGATTGAAGTGTGGTAGCCCGCGTCTTGAAACAACTTGGGCACCATCGTCACGTTGTCGGGAAGTTCGATCTTCTCGGTTCCGCGACCGCTGCGATGGTGATGAGCACCGATGGATGTTTGATACATTCCAGTGATGAACGCGGAACGGCAGGTGGAGCAAACCGGCGCGGTCACGTACGCCTGGTTGAACTGCACGCCGCCCTTGGCCAAGGCATCGACGTGGGGCGTCTCGATGGCGGTCTCCCCGTAGCAGGAAAAATGCGCGGACATGTCATCGGGAATGATCCAGACGATGTTGGGGCGATCATCGGCCATGGCTGGACGCCCGAGCAAGCAAACGGCGAAGAGCGTGAAGCAAACGGAGTGAATCGAGGGAATGCGTTGCATGGAATGGGGGTGACTCGGGTGGGGAGGCTGACCGCGAATTGTCTTTGGAATTGGAAAGCGAATTCTCTTTGGGAAGCGAATGCTCTTTGGGAAGACCGTTTCCTTCCAAGATAACTGGTTTGCAACCATGGCGGTGGATTGCACAGACGCCGAATCGCTCAGCTATACTCCGTCGATGCAGCTTGGTGAACGCGTTTGAAATGGCGATCGGCTTCCGGTACCACCCTCGCGATCGCGTGCCAAGCCTCTGCCCACCTCCATCCCCACCCCCGTTGATCGAGCGTTTTATGTTCCAGTCCCCGTTTTTGACGCCATCGCTTTCGCGTCGCTGCGTCCGTCGCTTCCGCGAATTTTCGGTGCACAGTTTTTGCATGGCGTCTTTGGCGGTGGTTGTTAGCGGTACCCCGGCACTGGCGGACGAATCCAAGACGGGCAAGCTGATTTTCGAAGATCGCTTTGAACGCAACGAGTCACAAGAACAAACTGACGAAGTCGGCAACGGCTGGAAGACAAACAGCAAATCCCGAGCGAACGGGCACAAGCAAGTGGATTTGAAGGATGGTGCGATGCGCATCTTCATTCACGAGACGGCGGACCACGGGGTCTCGGTGACTCAGCCGATGGATTTTCGCGATGGCCGAGTCGAGATGAAGTTCATGCTCGAGGATGAGAAGGATTCGTTGGGGCTGAACTTTGCTGATTTGCAGTACAAAGAGGTCTGGGCGGGGCACTTGTTTCGCGTGACCGTTGGGATCAAGTCCGTTGAGATCTCCGACTTGAAAACAGGGGCCATGGACTTGAAGACCAGAGAGATGCGGAGGGCAGGCAAGGTGCCCAGCGAACTGCAAGCCAAGCTGAAAACGAAGACCAAACGTGTTCCCCATCCATTGGAAACCGGCAAGTGGTATCACGTTGCCGCAGAGGTCATGGGCGACACGATGACGGTTTCGATTGACGGCGAAAAGGTGGCTTCGTTCACATCAGAAGGCATCGCTCATCCTACCAAACGCTTGCTGCGATTGGCGATCAAACGAAACGTGGTGGTGGACGACCTGCAGATCTATTCGTTGGATTGAACACACCCTGGAACGCTGGCGTTGTTTGATTGACAAGCAGCGTGCACCATTTACATGACTTACTTCAGACGAGGCGACGATGCACACTCCATTTCATGGCGTTTTGTTTTTGACGGGGACGGTGTTCCTGATGACTTTTACTGCGACCGGTGACTCACAAGCTCAACCCCCGAAGAAGTTTGTCGCGAACTACGACGAGTCCAAGATTCCATCCTACGAGTTGCCGCCGGCATTGAAGTTTCAGAACGGAGATTCCGTGACGACGGCGGAGGAGTGGGGGAAGCGACGCGCTGAAACGTTGCGTTTGTTTGAAGAGCACGTGTTTGGCATCATGCCCGAACATCGCCGCATTCAAGTGAAGCTGGTTCGCAGTGACAAGGATTTTCGACCTGGAGTGACGCGGCATGAATTGGATGTTTCGATTCTGCCATTGGATGCCTCCAGCGAGATCGCACCGTTGGTCGTTCAGGTCTTGGCCGATGTGCCTCAGTCAGCCACTCCCGTGCCCGCGATTTTGGGTTTGAATTTTCAAGGCAACCACACCGTCGATGCCGATCCGAAGCTTCGCATTCCGACCAGTTGGGTTCGCGATCGACGCGATGGTTCGACGGATGGGAACAAGCCGACCGAAAAGGGACGCGGCGTGGCCTCGAGTCGTTGGCCATCGAGCACAATCACGGATCGAGGTTATGCGCTGATCACGGTTTATTACGGTGACATCGATCCCGACTTCGACGACGGTTTCAAAAATGGCGTGCATGGATTGATGCCAGCGTTCATTGAGTCGTTGCCTGCCGAGCATCGCCCCGGCAGCATCGCGGGTTGGGCGTACGGGCTGTCGTGCGTTTTGGATGCGATTGAGCAGACCGAAACACTGAATGTCGACGCCGCTCGCGTCGGAGTGCTCGGGCATTCTCGACTCGGGAAGACGTCGTTGTGGGCCGGTGCGACCGACCCACGTTTCGCGATGGTGATCAGCAACGATTCGGGCTGCGGCGGAGCGGCGCTTTCTCGCCGAGCGATTGGTGAAACCGTGGGACGCATCAACACATCCTTTCCCCATTGGTTCTGCGACGCGTACCTTCAATACAACGAGAACGAATCCGCATCGCCGGTGGATCAACATCAATTGATCGCCTTGTCAGCACCACGTGCAATCGCAGTGGGCAGTGCGACGGAAGACGAGTGGGCAGATCCCAAAGGAGAATTTCTCGCTTGGCAGGCCGCCGCGCCGGTGTACCAGTTGTTGGGGATGTCCGCCGAGAACGCGAAAGTGGTTCGGGACGCGTCGATGCTGAGTGGGCAAGCGGTCCTGAACGCGGGCCCGATGCAGTATCACCTTCGTGAGGGCAAGCATGACTTGGCCGATTACGATTGGAAGTGCTACTTGGATTTGGCGGATCGAGCTTTGCATTCCAAGTCTCCATGACACGACTTCCGATCGAAGAGGTTCTTGCGCCGCTGCGACTGGCGGTCGCCGGTGGCAAAGCGGTGGTGCTGAAGGCGCCACCCGGGGCAGGCAAGACGACCGGGGTTCCGCCCGCCGTCCTGCAGAGCTTGGAAGACAACGGCATCGCCGGTCAAATTTGGGTGATCCAGCCCAGGCGTTTGGCGGCCCGTTCCGTTGCGGACTGGGTTGCGCGCTCGCGAAGTGAATCGGTCGGGGAAACGATTGGTTATCACGTTCGCTTGGACCGCCGTGAATCAGCAGCGACGCGAGTCGTGTTCATGACCACGGGGATGTTTTTGCGGCGGATGCAATCCGACCCGCTGCTCGAAAACGTTGCCTGCGTCGTGCTGGATGAATTTCACGAGCGGACGTTGGAATTGGACCTGGCGCTCGCGATGTCCCATCGGTTGAGGTCTGAGCTGCGAGATGACCTGGGTTTGGTGGTCATGTCAGCGACCATGGAAACGGAACCGATCGTTGCCTATCTGAATCAAGAGCGTTCTGAAAACGCGATTTCGCTTCGTTGCGAAGGGCGTGCCTTTCCGGTCGCGATTCATCACGGCGAAGATCAACCGGGGGAGCGAATTGAACGACGGATCGTCGAGCCGATTCGCGACGCGGTTCAGAACAGCGACGGGCATGTGTTGGTGTTTTTGCCGGGGGTGGGAGAGATTCGACGTGTCCAGACGGAATTGGAGCGAGCGAACCTGGCGGGTGATGCGCGGGTGGTCGTGCTGCACGGATCGCTTTCGCCCAAACAACAAGACGAAGCGATCCGGCCCACGAAGTTTCGAAAGATCGTGCTGTCGACCAACATTGCGGAAACGTCCGTGACCGTGGATGGTGTGACGGCGGTGGTGGATTCAGGGTTGGCAAAGGTCCCCCGGTTTGATTCTCGCCGCGGATTGACTCGGCTGGAGACGACTTCGATTTCGTTGGCGTCCGCCGACCAACGTTCGGGGCGTGCCGGGCGGACTGCTCCTGGGGATGCCTATCGGTTGTGGAGCCAAGCGGCCCAACGTTCACGAAACGAATACGACGTGCCTGAGATCTTGCGGGCCGACCTCAGTGACATGGTGTTGATGTTGGCCAGCCATGGGGAAACCGATTTGTTTGCAATGCGCTGGCTGACCCCGCCGCCGGAGCACGCGGTGGAATCCGCTCAAGCGTTGTTGCGGATGCTGGGCGCGATCGGACGCGGTGGACGGATCACCTCGCGTGGGAAAGTCATGGCGGGTTTGCCGCTGCATCCACGGATCGCGCGGATGGCAACGGAGGCGGTGGGCGTGTTGCCAAAGGCTTCCGTGGCCGTGTTGGCCGCACTGATGAGCGAGCGGGATCCGATGGAAGGCATCGCGGCCATGACACTGGCCGAAAAGGTCGATGCGATTGAGAACAATCGAGTGCCGCGATCGGTTCCGACATCAGCGATCAAGTCCATTCGTCAAGTTGCGGAGACCATCCGGAAAAGTTTGCCAAGTGGAGCGTCGGAAAAGCGTGCTGACGAGCTGGAACGTGATCGTGAGACTGCGGTTGCATGTGCATTGTTGGCTGCGTATCCCGATCGTGTCGTTCTACGTCGTTCAGATGCACCCGATCGTGGCAGGATGGTGGGTGGTCGCGGTGTGGTTGGTCTGAAGCGAATGCTGGGCGAAATATCCAGTGAGGAATTGGTGCTTTGCTACGACGTGGATGGGGGAGGCACCGAATCTCGCGTGCGTGCAGTCGTGGCAATTCGAGAAGATTGGTTGGATCCCGATCAAGTGGAAACAGGGGAGGTTCAAGCATGGGACGAAGGCCGATCGGCTGTTCAGTGTCGTTGGCAGGTTCGGTACGGGGACCTGGTCCTGCGGGAGACTCCTGCCAAGGTTCCATGTGATGAGGAAACCGCGGCGATTCTGTTTGAGAATGTGAAAACGCGGCTGCCCATCGCTGGCGAGAAGTTTCAGAAGTTGCTGCACCGGATCGGGATGGTCGCAGAAATTGAAGAGCAAGTTCCGGAAGTCAGCGAAGAGCTGCAATTGGAATTGCTCCGCGAACTGTGCGCGAGTCGCTCGAGTTTGAAAGAGCTGAAGTCGGCTCCTTGGGCCGATCACGTCCTGGGGAAGATCGGCTACCCGGCTTGGCAGATTGTGCAAGCGGAAACGCCGGAGGAAGTCCAGTTGCCGGGCGGACGGAAGGTCCCGGTTCACTACGTCGAAGGCAAGCCGCCGTGGATCGAAGTCAAAATTCAGTTGTGTTTTGGGTGGACGGAGACACCGCGGATTTTGCGTGGCCGCGTGCCGTTGCAGTTGCACTTGCTGGGGCCAAACGGGCGTCCGCAACAGATCACCAACGACCTAGCTAGTTTTTGGGCCACGACTTACGCCGAAATTCGAAAAGAGCTGCGGCGTCGCTACCCCAAGCACGATTGGCCGGAGGACCCCTTGTCAGCAACGGCGAGTTTCAACGGAATGAAGCGTCGCTGAGTGCCAAGGTTTGGACATTTTGTTACCGTAGTGGTTGGTTGTTCGTTCGTTTCCCCATGCCGAGTTCAACGATGGATCGATTGTCGTTTTCGCGTTCTATCCGCTATGCCTTGTTGCCTGCCATGATGATGGTGGGTGGTTGTGGTTCGTCTTCGTCGCCGACGCCTGAGGCCCCGGAAGTCTCAACCGAAACAACGGAGGTGGAAGTGGTGGAGGAAGCGTCCCCCCGCGAAGCGTCTCAACCAAACTTGAAGACCCCAGGTGGATTTGCGTTGCCCGACGGCGATTTGCCGGAAGCGCCCGTCAAGCGAAACAATCCTGGCGAAGGTGGCATGAGTTTGCCTGATGATTTGGACCTCGGTTCGTCCGCCGAATCATCCAGCGTCAGCGAGCCAACCGGCGACACCTCCACCAACTTGGTGGCTTCTGCGAAAAAGGTCGCGATTGAATACGCGGCTTGGGACAAAGTTCGCGCAACGGCAACCCAAAGTGGCACCGTGACCGTGTTGGATGTTTGGTCCTTGGCCTGTGGGCCGTGCCTGAAGGAGTTTCCCAACTTGGTGGCCATGCAGAAACGGTTTGGCGACAAGGTGGTTGCCATCGGTGCCAATGTGGACTTCGACGGACGCAAGAGCCGGCCGCCAGAATCCTATGAGCCAAAGGTCACGGAGTTTCTGTCGAGTGTCGACGCGGAATTCGATAATTTCATCGTCCAAACACCGAGCGACGAAGTGTTTGAGGCCATTGGCATCGGCTCGATTCCCGCTGTGTTGGTGTTCGATGCAGAGGGGAAGTTGGTCAAGCAGTTTTCGGATGTTGGCGAGACTGCCGGCTTCAACTATGCGGATGACATTGTGCCGCTGGTTGAGAAGCTGCTGAACTGAGGATCCGACAGGAAGCAACTTCGTCATTTGTCTTCTCTCCCATCCCAGAGGTCGTGCGGTTCATCGAGGCCGCGTTTTAGCGGGTTTCAGCCTTTGAGAACCTCTCCCGAAACGAAGTTTTGGGGGAGGTCGAGCGACGCCGTTCAGGCGTACGTGGGGGAGGGAGCCGAGCATGGAAAGCGGCGCGGATTGTCCTCCCCCGGAAATCTCGCTGAACGCTCGCTTTCCGACCCCTCCCGCTGCGCGGGCGTGCAGTTTTCCTTCACGCTCCCTTTGGGAGGGGCGGACCGCTTCGGGCCGGTGAGGGTGGCGCGCTGGATCCAATGCTGAGCCGCTCCCCTCGCTTCGCTCGACCCTCCCACGGGGAGGGTGATGACAAACGCCTGGTAATACAAGACTAAAAAACTGCACGACCTCCCCACGCTGCCGGAACAGTCGAAAGAGATTCGGAAGGGGACTTCGATGATGTTTCCAAACCGTCCTGGAATCCCGTTTCGACTATCCTGCTTTCTGATGATTCGACCTGCAGCGGATTCTTTTCTGAGCAGGTGGAATGGTCATCACTCATGTTGAGTTCGTAATTCACCGTTGAATCAAATCATGCATTTGTCTGTTGTCATTGGTCGTCAACGTGTTGCTTTCGTCACTCGCGTTGGCTGCATGCTTTGTTTGTTTGGCGTCACTGCGGTCGCCGCCCCACCGACGACGACGCTGCGTCAGGCGGTGCCTTTGGAGCAGCAGCTTCAAGAGGCTGACCCGTTCCACTTGGCTCAGCAAGCGCGTCTTCGCGGTGACGCGAAACGCGGAGCTCTGGTGTACTTCAAGTCCGCAGCCAATTGTGTGAGTTGTCATGGCGATGGGACCAATTCATCGCCGCTTGGACCTCCCATTTCGCAACTTGGTCAAGAACTGCCCGCTGAACATCTCGTGGATGCGTTGCTGCGACCTTCCAAGCACATTCGCGAGGGATACGAGACGTACACGGTGTTGACCGTTGACGGGGAAGTGTTCAAAGGAATGTTGGTGAAGCAGGATGACACTGCGATCACGATGCGACTGGGACAATCGCCCGAGAAGGATTTCACTTTGTCTCGCGACGAGATCGAAGTGATGAAGAAGGACGAGCAATCCATGATGCCGGCGGGGTTGATGAAGTCGATCAAGTCGCAGCGTGATTTCTTGGATCTGTTGCGGTACGTGATGAACGTTGCGAGAGGTGGCGAGGTGGTCGAAAAGATATTGCGGCCATCGCCAGAGCAGTTGATTGTCAAGGATGACTCGGTCAACCTGGATCACGCAGGCATTCTCCGTTCGTTGCGATCGCGAGACATCGACGAAGGGCGTCAGTTGTTTGCAGGCGATTGTGCCAATTGCCATGGAACCGATGGCCAGCAACCAGCGTTGCCGACCGCGCGCGCGTTCCGTTCGCAGGAGCTGAAGTTTGGTGCCGATCCCTACAAGATGTTCATGACCTTGACGAAGGGCAATGGGCTGATGGGACCGATGACCTACCTGACCCCACACCAACGTTATCAGGTGGTTCACTACATTCGCGAAACGCTGATGAAGGACCACAACCCAGGTTACGAACCGATCAACGAGGCTTACCTGCAAACGCTGCCCCAAGGCACCGAAGACGGCAAGCGATTCGAGATCCAGCAACGAGACTTTGGGGTGGCTCTTGGTTCCCAACTTCGGCGTGACTTCCCGAGCGTGCTGACGTTGCCGCTCGGAGAACTGACGGTGTCCTACAACCTGCACGCCATGGATTTGGCGGAGGTTTGGACGGGCGGGTTCTTGGACCTCAGCGAAACCCAACACCAACGTCCGCGTGGAGAAGGAACCGCGAATCCAGAGGGGACGCCGGTCGCTGGACTCGCGGGATGGCAGTGGGGACACGATGGGGACCTCGACTATTCGCGCGCAGGATGCTTGCCACGCGGACCGTTGCCACCCAACTGGATGGACTATCGTGGGTACCATCTGCACGGGGATGAGGTGGTGCTGAGCTACCAGATTGACGGTCGAGACGTATTGGAACGAGCGGTGGCGATTGATTCGCGGACGCTCTCTCATGAGCTATGGATTGGTCCGGGAGATTCGCTTGTCTTGTCCGTCGGAACGGGGCCCGCCGAAGCGACGCAATGGAACGTTGACGAGGCGACTGGAGTGGCCTCGCTTCAGAGTTCGGACTCAACCAACGAAGCGTTCACGGCAGCGATTGTTGCCGGTCAGAACCGGGATGTGTCCTGGGAACTTGCATCCAAGCAACGTCTGCAGTTGACCATTCCGGCGGATTCGTCGGCGAGAAAGATGCGTGTCATCGTCGGTGTCGGAGAAGCGGAACACGAACGCCTTGCGTTTCAGACGTTGTCCAAAAAATTGCGGGAACAACCTGTTGCCGATTTGTCGGCGCTGATTCAGCGGGCATCATCGGAACCTGCACCGCCGCGATGGCCGGGGGAAATCACGACGGTCGGCACGTTGGGGTTGGAACAAGATGGATACGCGCTCGATACGCTCACGCGACCTGATTCGACTCCTTGGAACACTTGGTTCCGGACCACGGCTCTTGATTTCTACGACGATGGCCGGATGGCAATCGCGACCCACGGTGGCGACATTTGGATCGTTTCAGGTATCGATGAAACGCTTACAAAACTGAATTGGAAACGCTACGCCGCCGGTCTCTACGAACCGTTTGGTGTGAAGGTTGTCGATGGCGACGTGTTCGTGACCTGCAAAGATCGATTGGTTCGTCTGCACGATTCAGATGAAAACGGCGAAGCGGATTTCTACCAGAGTTTCAGTGCCGACTCGGATGTCTCCACCAACTTTCACGCCTTCAACTTTGATCTGCAAACGGATCCAGAGGGGAACTTCTACTACGCCAAAAGCGGGCATGGCGCCGACTTTGCTTTGCCCGGTGCTGTTTGGCGAGTGTCCAAAGATGGGAAGGAGCGTGAAGTGGTTTGCACCGGGTTCCGAACCCCCAATGGTTTAGGAACCTTGCCCGACGGACGAATCACCGTCAGTGACAACCAAGGCCAGTGGACGCCCGCGTCGAAAGTCTCGATTGCCAAACCAGGCAGCTTTCATGGTTGGGTACCGACCTATTCGATTCCGAACAAATGGGCACCGGATGGAGGCAAGATTGACATCCAAAAGGTGGTCGCTCCGGAGACCTTCGAACAACCTTTGGTGTGGATGCCGCAAGCGTTTGACAATTCCTCCGGAGGCGAGATTTGGGTGGACGATGAGCGTTTTGGCCCGCTGTCGAACCATTTGCTTCACACCAGTTTCGGCAAAGGTTGGATGTCGATGATGATGATTCAGGACATCGGGGAAACCTCGCAGGCCGCGATTGTGAAGTTGCCGTTTGACTTCTCGACGGGGATCATGCGCGGTCGCGTCAACCCACACGACGGCCAGGTCTATGCGACCGGTTTGCAGGGTTGGAACGGTGGTGGTCGGTTTGGGCTGGAGGATGGCGGGGTGCAGCGACTTCGCTACACCGGCACGCCACCAAAGATGATCACCGATGCACGCGTCGTGAAGGGCGGTTTAGAACTCGACCTCAACTTTGCGATCGACCCAGAATCGGTTCTCGATCAAAACGCTGTCTCGATCGTCCAGTGGGATTACTTGTGGAGCAAGGCGTATGGATCGGATCAATACATCCCCGGCACCGCTGAATCAGAGAACCCAAAGGTTGGCACCCAAACTCTGGAGCCAGAATCGGTGGAGGTCGACGCGGTGCCTAACGAACCAGGTTCGTCGCGATTGCGATTGCTTCTGCCGACGCTCGCGCCTGTCGATCAATTGCAGTTGCAACTGAGGATTCGCGGCCAGGATGGCGACTCATTTGAGGAAGAGGTGTACTGGACGATCCATGTCGTGCCCTCAAGCGACTCGTGATGACACACTTGCCTTTTGAGTGTCCCGAACACGGGACACGTGCCGATGGCACCAACTCAGTTCGACGGCTGGAGCACCCACTTGTTATAGCTGTCCGACGGCTGGTCGCGATGAAAGATCAGCATCGAACAAACGGGACGGCATCGAACAAACGGGACGGAGGTAGTTTAGCCATCTCTTTGCACCGGAGTACTGCGGTAGCATTCTCGCTACCGGATCGGCGGAGCTGGTCAAGCACCATCGTTCGGCTCAACAAGGCCCGACGTGAGTGGCGTCTCACTAGGTAACGCGTTGATGAAAGGTAAGATGGGCCATAGCTGACTGAGTCCGTCTGAGTTGTTGGGATTTGAAGCTCCAAACAGCTTGGCGGGCTCAGTCGGTCTTTCGCCAGGGGGCACTGAAAAACCTTTCGTTTTTTCAGTGCTCTAAAAATTGCGTTTCGGGCTTGAATTCACACGATTTCTTGTTCGGTCGCAACCATGGAACGAATTGCTTCGGGCGCGAGGTCCGCACCGTTCGGCCAACAAACAGTCTTGCATATCGGATCAACGGTAAATTGTGCGAAGACTTTCGGATCTAGCAGAGGCTCGAATATGGGACCAGTCAACAATGGCCGCAGGTCAACGGTAGCCGAGCAACCATCACTGAACCGCAAGTGCAGGGAAAACGGCCCTGCGAGTTCAGCGTCGAGAATATGGAGAATCATCGGTATCAGTCCAGTGGTTCGATGGGCAGCAGCGGCTGCTGAGATTCGGCGAGTGCCCAGTCAGCCAGTAGTTCGTCGCGGTGGAGTTCGCACCATTCGGCAACGAGCTTACCAGCGCGACGTGGAAGCTTTCCTTCCAGTATAGCACCAGTGCGAATATCAATCACCGCTTCCGATCCGCCATAGATTGCGTGAAAATGCGGGGGATTGTGGTCCCGATAGTAGATGTAGACGGCGATGCCGTAGAATTCGGATATGCGTGGCATCGCTCAGAGATGTCCAGAAGGAAGTTCAGTCGGGTAACGAATTGCGATCTATCCGCTGGGCAGGCGTTGAAAAAGCTCCACGTTGCGGTAGAGCTTGGTCGCCTGTCTTGCGGATAGATCGTGCGTTGAACTTTGTCGCCGCACTGGGTAGCGGGCAACCGAGCGATCGGGAGGCTCCCGGTCGCTAGAACGAGTCTATCAGATACGACTCATGATGGTCTCGAACTGGCGAAAATCCTGGCAGCGGTAGCTGAATCCGGCGAGTTGGTTCCGCCAAGATTCCCTTTGCACTTTCTACCTGAGTTTCCCTGTACCAATCGTAAAATCCCTCCCCATAGGACTCCGCCCAGAACTTCCGATGCGATTCGCGTTGCAGGTCGGCATACCACCACGGGCAACTGTCGCTCTCTCGCCACATCAGTTCTTTCCAAGATGGCTTCGCCGTCTGAGCGACCAGCTCCAATCGGTCACTGCCGCAGTGCTCGCACAGCAAGTCGGGATGCTCCTCTTCGCACGTCGCTTCGTCGACCGTTGACACATCGCGTCCAAGTGACTCGAGCAACTCCTGGCATCGAGCCGAATAGGTCGCTTGCCGGTTGTTGGACCAGCCACCGAAGTAGCGTGTCTTGGTCAACTGGTCCGGCTGGATGTGAAGACACCAGCGACGAACGAAGTCGCTCGTCTTCAGGGTGATCGGAACTTGCCGGCGATCCCCGCCAGCTTTCACTCCTTCTCGGGCCAGGAACGTCACTTCCCTACCATTGGCCGAAGTGATTCGGTGGTCGCTGATCGGACCGCCGGTCAGGTAACGCGTCAGGTAGTTGACCACTTGAGTGGCACTGCTCGTGGCGGCCGGAGGCGGCTGGATGAAGGCCACCCAGTTTTTCGATTCCAGCTTCTCGATGAATGCATCCCAGTGCTCGTCTTCTTGGAGATGTTCAAACTTGCCGCCCAGCTTCAGCTTGCCTGCCCGGCGAAGTCGTCGAAGTTTCGCGATCGCTCTGGTTCTGTAGGTCTCGCGAAGTGCGGCAGCACGAACCAAGTGAAAGCCATCGGAGTTCTTGGCATCCGGCGGCGCCGTCGCTTGCTTCCAACCTGCACCACTGAGCCCTTTACTATGGTTGAGACGGGGCCCTTCGCCGGGAACCAACAAGTGCACGTGCCAGTGAGCTTCCAGTTTTTGATTCCAGGTATGCAGCACCGAGATGGCCGCCGGATCGTAGTCTTGCTCCGCTTTGATCTGTGTTGAAAGACTCTTCCAAGCCGAACCAACCAGCAGGTCTGCCATCTCTTCTCGATTCGCCAACGCCAACTCAGACAACTCGCTCGGGAGGGTGAAGACCACTTGATAGTAAGTCACTCCCGGCAGGATCAGATTCGATGCTCTGTCGTTGAAGTCCACTCGCTTGCCACCGCTACAGGTCGGGCAATGCCGGTCGCCGCAAGAGTTGTAAAGCGACGTGACCTCGTCACAATCGCGACACTGGAACTTGCGTCCTCCCATCACGTGCGTGCGGCACAAAGAGATCTTCGCCAACACGCTTTGGACTTGAGGGCACGTCGAATCGTTGACCGCGCCGGTGGCACCCAGCCGCAGGATATCGGTGAGGCTTAGCTTGGGCTGTTGGGCTCCGAGATCCCGCTGTTCTCTTGGGGCGGCTGATACGTCGGCAGTTGCTTCACCGGTAACCAATCCAGTGGACTGGGGACGCTGGAAAGGTGCTCCCGCCGGCAGTGCAGATAGATCATCGTGGTGACGAAACTCGCGTGCCCGAGTAACTTGCTGATCGTCAGCAAGTCCACGCCCGCTTCGAGCAGTCCGGTCGCGTAAGAGTGCCTGAGCACATGCGGATACACTCGTTTCTTGATTCCCGCTTTCTCGGCAGACCGCTTCATCGCTTTTTGAATCGACGTGTCGGCGTAGGTCTTGGTCGCTGAGTTGCCGGGGAACAGCAAGTCGGTCGGCCTGTACTTCTTCCAGTAAACCCTCAACTCGGTCAAGAGCCTTGGCGAGAGCGGCACCAGTCGATCCTTGGCTCCCTTGGCGTGTCGGACGTGAATCATCATCCGATCCGAGTCGATGTCGGCGATCCTCAAGTGGGCCGCTTCGGAGAACCGGAGCCCCGCCGAGTACAGCGTCATCAGAAAGGTTCGGTGTTTCAGGTTGGCGGTGCATTGAAGCAGCTTGTCGATTTCGTGGCGACTGAGCACGATCGGCAAGGTCTTGGGCCGTTTCCCGAAAGGAACCATCGTGACGGGCCAAGGGACCCGGATGGTGTGCGTGTACAGAAACCGTAGCGCGCAAACCGCTTGGTTGAATGAGCTATAGGCGACCTTCTTCTCTTGGATCAGGTAAAGCTGGAAGGTTCTAACGTCTTCGACGGTTGCTTCGCCGAGCGGTTTACCGATGAACCCGGCAAACCTTCTGGCGTGATAGGTGTAAGCCTTGATGGTTGCGGGGGCCATGTTTCGGATGAGCATGTCCTCAGCCATTCGGCGAGTCAGCTTGCAAGAATGTTCTTCGGAGGGAGCCATTGCACTTGTCTCAAAGCAGGATGGAAGCATCGCACTCCGAGGGTTCGGTGTGCGGAAGCATTCCACAGTGCTTGCGAAATCCAAAAGCGCAAGTCCTACAACCGTTTTAATCAAACCTTGGCGAAGACGCTCTTTCCCATGAGCGTGCTATTTCAAGACCGCCACTGCCGTCATCCATCACGTTCCCGCCGCAGAGTTCGAGTCAGCGAAGCTGATGGAACATGCATGGTTGGCAGGGATGCCAACCATCACCCCCGCAAGGAAGCGGCCACCCACCGAAAGAGCTTGCCAACCCGTGCACTGGAGAGAGCATGCCGCCGGACGACTCGATTAAGTTCAACGGTAGAAATCACGGGGAACGGGCGAAAGACCTGCAAGCAGACGAGAGAACGGACCACCCGTTCTCCCGTGCATTTCATGGTTCTGGCTCCCAGTCCTCCATATTCGCATTGAATGCGTTAAGATCCCGACGGAAGCGTTGTTTCATTTTCACTATGAACTTCAGGCCATCCCGACACCCTGTTTGCGAGACTCGGTCGAGGCCACCATCGTCATCGAGTGTTCCGATCACAATCAACCGTCCCTCATCTAGATTGATCGCGCGGTTGGCAATCGCAAGTACATCGGTGAATTTTCCGTCTCCGTTGTCTTTGACTTGGTAGATGAGGGTCGTAGGGTGCCCGTCTATCGTGACTCGAAATGTCCAGGCGGCGACTCCGTGCGTTTTGCTGTAGTAGACATCCGTCACTTCAGCCTTGGCCTTGGCGTCAGCGAGCACAATGCTGAACGCGAGGGTTGGTTGGTTACGATCGGGAGTTGAGATTAATAGCGAGAGAAATCGCCGTTCAGTCTTTGATGTGGGTTGCGCCTTAACAGAGAAGTCAAAGTCACCACCAAAGGATCCACTGTCGATATGCGGTCCCTTGGAGAATCCACTAGCGTGATAATCGCCCGCGTGCAGCTGTCCTACAGCTAGGCAAATAAGCGGCGCTATCGTTAAGAACGGTCGGGAGGGATTGAAGTACATCTGAGTGTCCATGCGCGGTAACAGCGAGAATAATCGAAGATGCGTTTCGGTTTCCAGAACGTTTGCGATCAGCGGGCCGGGACGTTTGGTTTTCCATTCGTGAAACCTTGCAAGCCCGGCTCCGTTGCATCGCATGGTTCAAGTAAGCCGCTATCGCGGCGGTTTCGTATTGGTGGTGGAACGGAAGCGTGACGGATTATTGGAAGCATCCTTTCAGGAGGAGCTGTTCGCTGGGAACAGCTCAGCAACTCCTCCTGAAAAGGAAACCAAGATGTCCAAGTTTAGCTCAAACGATTCGCAAGATGTACCTGGATCCCACTTCCCTGAAAGTCTTCGCCTGAGACTCTCTGAAGACTTGCACCTGACCGGCAAGGCCAAACGAACTCACGATGGCTACATCCGAGCGGTCAGGCAGCTCTCTGATTTCGCCGGCTGCAGTCCCGACCAGGTGAACGAGCAGCATGTGCGGCAGTTCTTCTTGCACCTGAAAAACGATCGCAACTTTGCTTATGGATCACTCCGCGTGGCATTCTCGGGCATCAAGTTCTTCTTCACGCACACCTGCAAGCGTGACTGGGAAATCATCAAGATGCTCAAGCTCCAGAACATCACCACGTTGCCGGAGGTGCTGACGATCGAGCAGGTTCATGAACTGATCGGCTCGGCGACCACGCGGCGAATGTTCGTCTATTTCTGGACCGTCTATTCGCTGGGACTGCGGCTCAATGAAGCACTGCATCTGCAGGTCAGTGACATCGACGCCCAGCGAGGCTGGGTCCATGTCCATCGTGGCAAGGGAGCCAAGGACCGGTATGTCCCGCTGCCGACGACGACCGTTCGACTTCTGCGAAGCTACTGGGCAAGTCACCGGCACCCACGCCTGCTGTTTCCGGCAGATGGCCGAAACCACAGCCTTGCCAAAGACGGCGTCAGCCAAGCGACGACTCCGATGAGCGAAACGGCCGTTCAAGGAGCGATGAAGCAGATCACAAAGAACCTCCGCTTTGGCAAGAAGGTCAGCATCCATACGCTGCGTCATTCCTATGCAACGCACTTGCTCGAAGCGGGCGTGGGACTGAAGGTGATTCAAAAGTACTTGGGGCATTCGTCGCTGCAGACCACCTTGGTCTATCTGCATCTGACTGACACCGCTGAGGCGAACGCTCGTCAAGAAATCGAAAGGCTGTTCGGTAGGCTGCCTGGCAGCGGCGAGTAAACCCGCTCTGGAAAATGCCCACGGTTGCGGAGGCTCTTCGCCAATTCGCACCGGCATACCTGCAGCAACACGCCGATTCGATCTCGATCGCCGAAGACAAAGTTCTTGGCGCGATCACTCGTTGTCGCACCGGTGCACTGGGTGGTGTTCACTACCAGTGCGGCGGTTGCGGAAGCGATCACTGGGTCGGACGTTCGTGTGGCAATCGACACTGTCCAAACTGCGGTCACGAGAAGACGCAGGCTTGGATTGAAACGCAGTCTGCCAAGCTGATGCCGGTTCATCACTTCTTGGTCACTTTCACTGTGCCCCGGGAGATCGGCTTGGTGCTGCGCGTTCACCAACGTGACGGCTACCGATGCTTGTTCGATGCCGGCAGTCAGAGCATTCGCGATGTGGGCGCGGCAACCAAGAGTCTGAAAGGATGTCAGCTTGGGTTCTTCGGCGTGCTTCATACTTGGGGGCGAGACCCGGCGGTCTATCATCCGCACGTTCACTATGTCGTTCCTGGCGGCGGAGTGAAACTGGATGAGCAAGGCAATGCCGAATCATGGCAGAGCACACCGGAGAACTTCTTGTTCCATCACGGCACGCTGATCCGCGTCTACAAAGCGAAGCTGGCCGATGAGCTTCGTGCCGCTGGGCTGTATGACCAAGTCGATCGCGAGACTTGGACGAAAGACTTCGTCGTCGACATCCAGGCGGTCGGGCACGGCGTTCCAACGCTGAAGTACCTGGCACCGTACATCCATCGAGTCGCGATCAACGACAGCCGGATCATCGATGTCAACTCAGAAACGGTGACGTACCAAATTCGTCGCAAAAGAAACGTGGTTCAGAGCAAAGAGGTTGCCGGCGAAGACTTCGTGGGCAACTTCTTGCAGCACGTGTTGCCGACGAACTTCATGAAGATCCGTCATTACGGATGGATGAGCGGGAACAGCAAGGTGAAAGTGGAGGAGGTGAAGTGGTTGGTCTGGCTGATGCTTGGCTGGACGTTCTGGCTGGGCAGCGGCTACGCGCCACAGGATGAACCACTGACCGTGCCGATGAAGTGTCGCCTGTGCGGCGGGATCATGCGAGCGATTGAGGTCAGCTACACATCGTTGTCGTCGCAGGGCATCCGTCCCGAGCATGGGCTGACTTACTACGACAGTGGGTAACGCATGAACCGGGGAAGTGAAATGACCGGTCGAATTCGAACGTCTTCAGGAGGGCGAAGGAGGAAGGTATGTCGCGACAGCAATCTCAAGCTCAAAATTAATCGGGCAATGAGCGTCAATCCGCTTCCATCCAACTCGTCGCCAGCGGAACAGGCACAGAGCAAACGGCCGATCAGCAATTCACCTACTTCAAAACCAACCTGCCTCTTCGTTAGAGAACGCAGCCGGGAAGCAATTCCCAAGAGATCCTCAATCAACGCCTCGCCATTTACCCCCGGGCATCTTGAACAGAGGACTTGAGCTTCGGCTAGGCGACGCGTTTTGAACCGCGACGAACGAAGCAACATGAAAGAGAAAGAGACTCAACCGCCGCATCCACGCGAAGTCAAATCCTTATTGGTTACCCGCGATTGTCAATTCGGCTGGCAACAACGCCAAGTTCTTCGCCAATCACCTCCGCCCAGTCTACCAAGTCTTGGTCGTCCGATTTTCTGTATGCGTCAAGTGTAGAACGATTCGCAACTAACAGCGTTGCCAGTTCGCGATGCCATCCAGTTAGCGAGAGCGATTCAATACGATCCGCGCACATCCGAGCGTGGCAGGCAAAGCAGTAGATGATATCGAAGATCTCAGTTTGAATCTCATTCGTAACGGACGAAAGGAGTTCAATTAGGAAAGGGAGCGTTGGAACCGAATTTGGCCCAACGTTTGCTTGATGCGAAACAACGTTCCAAAGCTGGTTAGCGGCTTGGATTGCCGTAGTCGTGTCAGGTGATTCGAGAGCAACGAGCAAACGGGGAATTTCGTTGGAGTCAAAGCCGCACGCCGAATCAAAGTCTCCCCATCGGATTTCGGCGAGGCGTTGTTGAAGCATTAAGTCCATGCGAGCTTCAGTCGGGTAACGGCAGCGGTAACGGGGCCGCCGCCAAAAAACTATGATTCAAAACCCGCATCATCGGCGGCTCCCGTTCACCGCATGGTTCTGCCTTCTATACGCGTGCAAGCAAGCGATTGGCCATGTCTTTGGTTTGGTCTCGAAACGGGTCCGCATCAGGGATCTCGCGCACCCGTTCCGCGACTTTCGATAATAGCGTCGTATCATCAAGTAAGCGAGCCTTATACGGCATGCAGTGTTGAAGCCATTCAAAAAGCATAAAGTCAGCCGTCCTCGGAATTGAATCAACAAGCGTTTCCCATCCGACATTGGCGAAATCGGTTGAGTGTATCGCGGACGCGAGCGTCCATCGCACGGTCCATGTATCACAGGAGAGCCCACGTTCGATGTCAGTGGCGCTTAGGAGGTTAGGTCGAGGTGAATAGACGAGTCTACGAACAGCGGTGCAGCGGACATGCGGATGATCGTCGCAAATCAATTGCATTAGGTGGCGTACAGCGATCTCATCTGGCACCGTTCGCTGACCGAGCGCAAACGCGACCGCGATGCGTACATTGACGTGAGGATCAGCAATGAATGATTGAACCGCAGAGATCGACTCATCAGTCGGAATCGCGTGAACGAGAAACCGTCGGTGTCGATCAACGAATGAGCAATGACGAATGTGCGGCGGCGACCAGATGTGGCCGAGCCGTTCGATCAGCCATTGACGCTTCGGGCGATTGCGCGAAAGCAACAAACGCTTGGTGAGTTGATTCAGTTCGTGTTGACCGCGATCAACCATAGACTCTCGTTGGCAGAACGGTGAGCGTCACCTGGCGGTGGCGGTCAGTGTGATTGGAAAGTGAGGTTGGTCTCCACCACCGCTCAGTGTGCACGCAATGGTTATTCGTTCACGCGTGACCGGTGCAGGAGCGAGCGCACCACGATCCTGGAAGACGTCGAAACAATTGCGTGGTTCGGAATTCATCGTATCAGGTTTGCGACGTTGGCGCGGCAAGTTGCGCGGATGATCGAGCCGCAACCTGGGGCACAATTCGAACCGGCAAGCGAGCACGGAATCTACGCTGCTCGCGACCTGAATCGAATGCTGAACGAGCATTGGATCGAGCCCCACATGTCGCAGTGATTCGTACGCCGATACGAGCATGAGTCAATCGAATAACGTCCGCCGTAACCGGGCGGCGACGAAAGATTGTCCATTTCAAGTCCGCCTGACTTCGCCGCTCCGGTTCACGGCTTGGTTCTGCCAGTATCCGAAGTACTTGACTTAATGCGTTCCAATACGATCAGACTGAGGAACGAACCATTCTTTGATTCAAACGACTTCGGCCTTTTCGCTTCACCGCGCGGGGGCATGCAGATTCGAAGCTTATCATGCTTCAAATCAATGATAGCCAACGTCGTCTTCTCATACTTTTCCCCATCTTCTTCTCGGGTTTCCACCATTTCGATGGCTAACGGCTTCTGTGAAGTATCAAGTTTGATCGTGAATTCGTCCACTTTCTCTCCGTCCGGGGAAAGCCACACGAGTTCCTTTTTGCTAAAGCGGAATTTGAAGCCGATTAGCTCTTCTCGCGGTACCAACTCTCCGTTGGCTGTAATGCCAACCACCGCCCACGACCCTTCAAGGGCCTCTATGTGAGATTGGGTATCTTGTGCACACACAAATGATCCAGTGGATAGCAATGAAAGTAGAAGGACGATGATTGAATTTGGCGACACTTGGTTTACCTTTGCCTCCGATTGGCAGAACTTGTTTATCACCTGTTGGACAGGTGGGAATAAGTGGTGAGGTTTATTCTACACTGTTTGCCGGTGGGAATAAGTCGCCTTCCGAGCACTTGTTCTCATCAGTTGGCGCGGACTTCGTCCACGTGGGTGACTTGTTCTCACCGAGACGCTTCCAAGACGTTGCGCCCTCTCATTGATCTCAACTGACAAGATGACGGCGAACGCGAGTCCAAGGGCTACATCCTTTGATGCTCGCGAAAGTGTCCAGTGGAATTCCCGTCATATTGTTGGGGATCCGCACCCGGCTTGCAAGCTTTTTGGCACCCGGTGAACAAAAACGCACGCTTTGAGCGGTGGTTTCCGCGAGTTTCCCGCCTAGCTTGTTCACGCACGCGAGACAGTTTTGGTGGCTGATGTGGAGGCGGTGTCTCTGGTTGCGTTTGGAGCGTTTTGGAAGAATCTCATTTTTGATCGGCAGGAGGAGGAGATGCTGGGAGGCCTTGCTTCGAACCACGAGAACAACAAGTGACGTAGCAGGTCGGCTGGAATGATCGGGCACAACCATGTGAGCCGTTTGGGCGTTCGCCCCGGTTGCGTGTGAAAACCGTGGCTAACGCCAACGGCTCACATACCCGATGACACCTGCGTACCTGCTTAGCGGAAGGACGCGAGCCCTCCGGTTTCTCACCGGGCGGCTTGCGCCACACCGCTAAACAGGTCGGCAGGAGTCTTTCGGCATTTGAAATGTCTTGGCAAGCGTGGTTGCTTCCACGTCCAACCGGGGCTAACGCCCAAACGGCTCACATACCCGATGACACCTGCGTACCTGCATAGCGGAAGGACGCGAGCCCTCCGGTTTCTCACCGGGCGGCTTGCGCCACACCGCTAACATCGTGACTTGTTGTTCACGCGTCGCTTACGCGGCGGGTTGGGAGGGAGGGTTCTCAGGCTAACAGCCACTTGGGTTGCAGAACGACGAGGTGAGCGACTTGCTGAGGTGGCAGGTTGGATGACACGAATTGCATTGACACGGTTCAGGTGCGGGAGTTGAGTTGTGATGGGAACGTTTTCGAAACCGGCGAGTGCCGAACAGAAGCAGCGTTGGGCGAAGATATGGTTCCAAAAGCTTTGCCAATTTCACGGGCGGAAGACGGAACCGGATTGGAAGTTTTCGTCCGATGATGTGATTGCGTTCTTGCGGTCACGTCGCGATGCGGAGGTGCCGGCTTGGAAGCGGATGAAGATCATCGAAGGCTTGATTCAGTACCGTGAGACGATCCAGCGTCGAGAGGTGAACGACCTGTTGCCGCTGAAGAAAAAGATGGGCGAGATCATCCTGATCGAGCAAGCGAGAACAGGCGGGTTGGATTCGATTGACGATGTGGTCGGCAAGATCAATCCCAATGAGATGGATGCGATTCAGGAGTTCCGTCGATCGATGCGTCGAGCTGGTTTGGCGATCGCGACCGAACGCAGCTACGTGAGGAAGCTGAAAGCATTCATGGCGGATCGTGGGCTGAATTGTTTGGCGGATTTCGACCGGATTCACGCTTCTGACGTGGAGGCTCACCTGACGGATTTGGCGGTCGATGGCAACGTTTCTCCGTCGACTCAGAACCAAGCGTTTCATTCTTTGCTGAAGTTTTTCGAATTGGTGCTGAAGCGTGAGATGGGGAAGATCGAAGCGATCCGTGCGAACAAGGATTCGATGGCCCCCACGGTGATGTCACCTGGTGAGGTCGGCCAAGTGTTTGAGGGACTCGAGGGCGTGTATCTGGTGATCGCGAAGTTGCTGTATGGATGCGGGATGAGGATCAGTGAGGCGCATCGGTTGCGGGTCAAGGACATTGATTTCGCGAACAAGCAAATCGAGATTCGTCAGTCCAAGGGCAACAAGAGCCGATTGGTTCCGATGCCAGATGATTTGATTGAACCGCTGCGGCGTTTTGTTAAGACTCGCGAGGCTCTGCACGAACATGATTTGGCCAACGGCACGGCCTCGGTGTATCTGCCGTATGCGTTGGACCGGAAGTATCCGTCGGCGCATCGTGAACTGAAGTGGCAGTATCTGTTTGCGTCGCACCGATTGTCACGGGATCCGAGAACCGGCCGCATCCACCGTCATCACTTGCACGCGAGCACCTTCCCAACTCACTTGCGACGCGCGGTGGAGCAGGCGGGGATTTTGAAGCATGTGACGAGCCACACGTTTCGCCATTGTTTTGCGACGCATCTGTTGTGGCAGGGGACGGACATTCGCCAGATTCAGCAGTTGCTGGGACACAGCGATGTGAAGACGACGGAGATTTACACGCACGTGCGAAATCCACATGAGGCGAAGGTGGTCAGTCCGTTGGATCGGTTGATGCAGGACGAGGAGGCGGCGGTGGGTTGCGCTCGGGCCGACTGAGGGCCTCAGTCGGCTACGGTGGGTGGAGACACGGGGGGGCTGAGGGGCTCAGTTGGTTGCGGGGTGTTGGCGTTCGACCTCCCCTCGCTTCGCTCGACCCTCCTGCCAGGAGGGTGAATTTGTTCTTTGGTTGGACGTTCTGCCGCGGAAATCTTGCCGGGGACGCTTTCAATCCTTTCCGGCGGCGCTCAGTGATGTGACAGGACCCAAAACGACATCGCCGCCTTGCTGGGCCGCTTGATGGGCGATCGTTTGCAAGTGGACAGCGTACTGGGTGTCAAGTTTGGCGGGCACGAAGGCGTTGCCGATCGGGCTTTCGCCGTACAGGCATTCGAACCACACGCACGCACCGAGGTACTCGCCGGCGAGGTTGGCGTGGTGACCGTCCATTTTTAGTTTGGGTTTGTCGTCCGATTTGCTCCAGCTGTACCCCACATGCAAGGAGTGAGTTTGTTCCGGAAGACTTGGGTACTCGAGTGACTGGGCGTCGAAGTTTTTGGGTGGTTGGTAGCCAAACTGGCGATCGTTGTCGGCGATCCAAAACGCGTCACCGACGGGAATTCGATTGGCGGACAGTTCAGCTGTGATCGTTCGGTAGGCGTCGCGGAGCCCCTCGTACATGGCTTGTTGGGTCGCCGGTTCACCCACCGTCGGTTTCGCGCGACTGAATCGTGGGTCGTCGCTTCGATACGCCCACGTCTGATGCAGTCGCAACTCGGCTTGTGGTGCATCGCGACGAATGATCTCCGCGAGTTGCAGGGCGTAGGGGCGGTAGGTGGTCACGTCATGGCTTCTGAAGCTGACTTGTTGAATCGTGACGAAGTCCCATGGTTCGCTTTTCAATGTTTCTTGGAGGGTGTCACCATTCTTGTACTTGGCAAGTTCGCTAGCGGGGTCGGCTTCCAACGCCAACGCCTTCTTGGCGTGCAGTTCCAGTGGTGAACCACCGATGGAAAGCATCTTGTGCGTCAGTTTGTGACCGGCGGCTTCAACGAGATCATCCAAGTACCGAGTCGCGTTGTGAGTGAAGCTGTTGCCGATCGTCAGAATGCGAACGTGCGTTTGCTCATCTGTTGATTGCTGCTCGGGTGAGTCAGCAAAGGAAGACGGCCCCGCGTTCAACGAAATCAACGTGAAAGTGCAGACGAAGAAAAACGATCGGAACATGGTGGGGTCATTCCTCGGGAGACGGTGGGAGAGAGGGGAAGGGCCGCCTATGGTACTCGAAGTGGGAGGGGCATTTGGTGGCGGGCATCAGCAGGTGGGCAGGGTCCTTTCCGCATTTGAACCGTTGTGGCCTGCGCCACAGTTCCGACGGGCAACTGGGGCGAACGCTGGTGTGTGCAATGTTTGGGGTTGGCACCGCGTTGGACTGCGCCGGTTTTGTTCCACGAGCTCGCCCCAACGGTGGCGGCGCTAGCGGGGGTTGAGGAGTCTTTCATTGGGCCGCCCCATGGGACATTTCAAAACCAAATGGTGGCTGGCGTCTGGGTTTCGCCCCGGATGGGGCAGTTGTGGGAATTGGGGGGAGTCCCTCGCTCACGCTTTTTTGAGGTTGCGCTTTTTCTTCTAAGCAGGTACGCAGGTGTCATCGGGTATGTGAGCCGTTGGCGTTAGCCACGGTTTTCACGCGCAGGCCAGGCTAACGCCCAAACGGCTCACATGGTTGTGCCCGATCATTCCAGCCGACCTGCTTAATGGCCAACGGCCTACGTTCAACATAGCCAGGGGCATCGCCTCTGGAGCAGAAAACCACGGCCCCATTTCGGCCAACGGCCAAATTCAAATAACAACTTGCGGGTTGATGTTGGCCGTTGGCCAACCCATTTTCCTTCATTCTCAATCCCTGGGGCGATGCCCCAGGCTACGATGACGAAGGCCGTTGGCCAATTAAACCGATTGCAAAAAGCGCAACTTCAAAACTCACGCTTCGGGTTGTGATGGTGGCTTGGCCGACTCTGACGGGCAAGAGTGCCCTTCCTCCATGCGTTGAGGAGTGAGTCGCCAAGCCGTCACCATTGGCGTTCGGATTGCGGATGCCAATTTTGTACCTGGATTGCACTCGTAGGCCAGAACAAAAAAACTTGGAGGTCGTGCGGTTTTCGTTCCCTCGCTCTTTGGTAGGGCGGCCTGCTTCGGGCTGGGGAGGGGTGCGCGCTGGATCCGATGCTCGACCCTCCCCTCGCTTCGCTCGACCCTCCCAGGGGGAGGGTGATGAGAAACGTCCGGTAGTGCAGCACTTTCGAACTGCACGACCTTCCTGCGTATCGAATTTCAGGCGTTGGATCAGGCCTGATCTGGGAAGAACTTTGCCAGGGTTTCCTTCGGCGGCTTGGGTGTCACCATGGAAACCACGACCATCGCAATCAGCGTGCTGAACACCATCGCGACGACGGGCATCACTTCGTAGGTCTCGCCTCCGATTGGCAGACGCAGGACATACTTGCTCAGGCCCTCGGGATCCAAGGTGCCGTGGTAGAACAGGTAAGACCAACTGGAAATTGCGGCCAGAATACCGGCGATTGCGCCCGATGCAGTGAGGCCTCGCCAATACAACGCCGCGACAACCAACGGGAACAGGGCACTGAATCCGCTGAAACACCAGACTCCCAGTGCAAACACACTGCGAACGTTGCCGAGGCTGAGCAGGTACGTGATGGCCACGATTCCGACGATGAACAACCGTGTGAACAGGACTTGTTGTTTGTCCGAGAAACGGTCTTCGCCGAACGTGTGGTTGACCACGTCGTTGTTGAACATCGTTCCGATGCACAGGAACTGGCTGTCCAGGCTGGACATGATCGCGGCCAGAATCCCCGCGGCCAAGAAACCACCCAGGATCGGTGCGGTCTGTGTTTTGACCAGGAAAGGCAACACCTTGTTCGCGTCCACCAGGTCGCCACCGGGCAAACGTGGCAGTGGGGGCTTGGTCGGCATCAATTCGCCGGTCGCCCAAACGCCCACCAGGACACACGGCACCCAGACAATCATGATGAACAGCGGGTGGCAGATGACGGACAGCTTGAACGTGCTGGCTTTCTTGGCGGTCATCCAGTGTTGAAACAGGTGCGGGAACATCCCCACGGACAGAGGAATCATCAGGTAGGTGAAGAACTTGGTCTTGCTCATCGCCACCCTGGTTTTGCCTTCTTCGGGAATGGATTCACCAAGCACACGGAGGTTTTCGAAGAAGCTGTCTTGCTTGCCAAGTTTGTTGGCGATGACGAAGAACGTCACGACTCCCAGAATCATGAAGACCAACGTTTGGAAGGTGTTGGCCCAGGTGGTGCCGCGCATCCCGCCAAAGAACACGTACACCAACACGACCGTGCAGATCGTGAGCGAACCGAGCCAAGCGGGAATGCCGCCGTGCACCGCCGGGTCGATTCCGCCGGGGCCACCTTCGAGAGGAACCGGGAACATGTCCGGGGCCAGCCCGGCGGTCAGGGCTTGGACAACACCACCGGCACTGATCACGCCGACCAACAGGTATGGGATGATCATGCCGACCAGGATCGGGAACAGCAGCCAGCCGACCAGATTGTTGTTCAGGCGGTCGCGGAAGAATTCGATTTGGGTGGTGTAGTTGTGGGCGCGAGCGAATCGCCAAACTTTGACACCAATCAGAAAGAAGCACAGGGAGTGAATGATCCCACTGCTGCTGGCCAGCATGCCGTAGACGCCGATGCCTTCGCGGAAGGCTTCGCCGCTGCTGCCGACCAAGGCAAAGGCGGTCATGGTCGTTCCAAACATGCTCATCAACAGCAGGAACGGACCGATGGAATGGCTGGCGACTTGATAATCTTCTTTGGTCCCGCGAAACAGGCGACTGCTGAACAGTCCGAGCGCGAGTAGCAAACCCAAGTACACCAAAATGATGATGAATTGAGGGACACCGTTGTGCATTGCGAGATACATCATCGTTGTGGCTCCTCTTCATCGATTGGCCAAGCGATGCGTGTCGCCAAAAACCATGTGAAGGATGCCGCGATCGAGATCCCGGCGTGCCAGGCCAGTCCGATGGGCATGAATCCGAACAGCAACGTGTCGTTGGTCCACAACCAATTGTCTTGGTGAAGGATCAAGAGCACGATGACCAAACCGGCGATGAGGAGGGCGCCGCCTGAGAGACCGTGTCGGTCAGGCGGTGCGGACGAATCAGTCGAGTTGGGCATGATGGGGTGTTTCAGGCGAGACGGGGGAGGAAGGTGGGACCAGCGGAATCGGTTCCAGAATGGCGTTCGGCAGGCAAATGCCGTCCATTCGGGCATCCAATCAACTGTCAGGGAAGTAGTCTAATGGGATCGCGGGGGCGACGATATCCATGGTTTGAATTACTGTAGGAGCCAGTTGTCTGGCGTTGTCCGCATCGAAACTGACCTCCATCCCTCTGCCGCAAAACTCGCCGGCACTTTCAACACGTTTTCTGCCGCATGGAATCTCTGTTTGACCCGTTGGTTTGGCCGACCGTTTGGCCCATGTGGCTGACCATTGGCGTCGCCATTGCGCTGCTGGTTGGTTTGGCCACGCGAGCCGCTGCGACGGATTTGCTGGCGCTGACGGCATTGTCGGTGTTGGTCGTCGTTCAGGATTTGACGGGGACGCCCCTGTTGCCTGATCCGACTCAGGCGGTTGCGGGATTTGGCAACAAAGGCCTGATCACGATCGCTCTGTTGTTTTCGGTGGTCGCTGGATTGGAACTCACCGGCGGAACGGAGCTGGCCACGGGGTGGTTGCTGTCCAAGGCCAAGAATCTTCGCGACACACAGATCCGAATGTTGCTGCCGGTGGCGCTCTTGAGCGGATTTTTGAACAACACCCCAGTGGTCGCGGCGATGTTGCCAGTGGTGGGCGATCTGGGAAAACGATTGTCGATCAGCCCCAGTCGATTGTTGCTGCCGCTTTCCTACGCCGCAATTCTGGGGGGAATGTGCACGTTGATGGGAACCAGCACGAATCTGCTGGTTCGCGACGAGTACAACAAATACGTGGCGGGCGCCGCTGCAGCCGGCGCGGAGATGCAGTTGTCGGAACTCAGCTTCTTCACACCGGCGATCGCCGGGATTCCGGCGACCATCCTGGGATTGATCTACATCATCGGGGCGTCCAAGTGGTTGTTGCCCGAGCGCAAGCCAGCCGTCAGTGTCGGGGACGACCCACAGAAGTACACCGTCGAAATGCAGGTCGAATTGACGGGGCCGTTGGTGGGCAAGACGCTGCAGGAGGCTGGTTTGCGGGCTCTGCCCGGTTTGTACGTGGCTGAGGTTCAACGAGCTGACGGTCGCATCGAGCCCGCCAAACCAGATCAACGGCTGTATGGCGAAGACATCCTGATCTTGGTGGGCGACGTGGACAGCGTGGTCGATCTGCGAAAGATCCGTGGTTTGGTGACTCCCGGTGACCAAGCCCGGAAATTGGAGATTCCCGCATGGCGACGAACGCTGGTCGAAGCTGTCGTCAGTCCTCGGTGCAGCTTGATTGGCAAAACCATTCGCGAGGGACGCTTTCGATCCAACTTCAACGCTGCGGTGGTCGCGGTTGCCCGCGGTGGACGGCGTTTGGAAGGCAAGCTGGGCGACGTTCGAATTGAACCAGGCGATGTGTTGCTATTGGAAGCCTCCAAGTCGTTCATGCATCGACAGCGTGGCGGCAGCGATTTCTATCTTGTCAGCAGCGTCGATCGAGGTGAAATTCGCCGTCACGAACGGGCACCGCTGGCGTTGGGGATCATGTTGGTGATGGTGATCGTGGCGGCATTGAATTGGTTGTCGATTTTGAGCGCGGCGATGATGGCTGCTTGTGCGATGGTGCTGACCCGTTGTTGCACGACCTCGGAAGCCCGACGCAGCATCGATTGGTCGGTGTTGATCGTGATTGGTTCGGCGATCGGAATTGGCCGGGCGATGGAACAAAGCGGGGCGGCAGGGCAAATTGCTGGCGGGTTGTTGAGCATTGCTCAGGGAAGTCCGTTGGGCACGTTGATCGCGATTTACGTCGCCACCGTGATCTGCACCGAGTTGATCACCAACAACGCTGCGGCAATGTTGATGCTGCCGATCGCCTGGACGGCCGGAACCCAGTTGGGGACGGACCCGATGCCAATGGTGGTGGCGGTGATGATTGCGGCCTCGGCCAGTTTCCTGACCCCGTTTGGTTATCAGACGAACACGATGGTGTACGGTGTCGGTGGGTATCGATTGCGAGACTACATTCAATTTGGGCTGCCGCTGAGTCTGCTTGTCGGTGTGGTTTCGATTGGAATGTTGACGTGGAGGTATCAATGACCATGACATTCCACCATTGGGGCCTCGTTTTGTTTCCACGTTACAATTTTCGGGCTGATTCTGTTTTCGGGGGCTTGGGTTGATGAGCGAGCGGTTTTCGGATGCCCCCATTTCACGATTGGTTGGCTTTCAAGTTCATCCCAGCGAGTGCGCTGATGGAGATCCGGACGCGGGCAATGCCACCGTGGACATCCAGTGTGGCCCCCAGCATCACAATCCGATGGGACGAGTGCACGGCGGTTTGGTTTCTGCTCTCGCAGACGCGGCGATGGGAATCGCGTTCGGTCGGACGTTGCTGTCCAGCGAGGACTTTTCGACGATCGAGATGAAGGTCAGCTTCATCCGCCCCATTCGAGAAGGGCGTTTGTCGGCCAAGGCGACGGTCATTCAGCGAGGCTTGCGAATTGGGTTTGTGGAATGCCAAATCACCAACGAAAAGGGAAAGCTGGTTGCGACCGCTTCCTCCACCTGCACGGTGCTGGCGGGAGGATAAGCAGGTCGGCAGGTGTCATCAGGTAGGTGAGCCATTCGGCGTTCGCCACGGTTCCCACGCACAACCGGGGCTAACGGTGGACTGTCAAAAGGTTGGTATTGACACCGCTTCGGACTGCGCAGGTTTCGTTCCTCGACTTCGCCCCAACGGGGCAGCCCTATGCCAGCCCAGGGCAACGCCCTGGGTTGTGGCGGGACCAAGATTACAAAGCCCCAACGGGGGCGGTCCTAGCGGGTTTTGGGGAGTCTTTCTTAGGGCCGCCCCGTTGGGGCTGGTGTCGGAATCTCCGTAACGAAACCCCAGGCGATGCCTGGGGCTATCTTAGAGCTGCCCCGTTGGGGCGTAGGACAGAATGAAAATCAACGTCGCATTTTCCGTGTCAATACCAACCTTTTGACATTCCAGACTAACGTCCAAACGGCTCACTCATTTAGACCCCATTCATTCCTGCGTACCTGTTTGAAACCGAACAAGAAGGGTGCCCCGTGCACCATCTTCAGTCGTCTGTGTTAGACTGTCGCTCCTTGCCTGATTCCTGTGGCCAGCGGAACAAGCGATGTTTTGTTCGTGGCCATGCCTGCCTTTCCATCCCACCTCGCAAACGTCTATGCGAACGCATCTGATTTTGATCGCAGCCTTCGTGTGCGCTGTCGTGCAAGCCCACTCTCACAGTTTCGCTGACGATCAGCCCCACGATAGCCAGCCCAATGTGGTGTGGATCATCGCTGATGACTTGGGCCCGGAGTTGGCCTGTTACGGCTATCCCGAGGTGGAGACGCCCCACTTGGACCGCTTGGCTGCACAAGGACGCCGGTTCGCCAAGGCGTTCAGCACCGCGCCTGTGTGTTCCTCGTCTCGATCGGCATTTCAAACGGGCCGGTACCAGACATCGATCGGGTGCTATCACCACATGACGCGAGACCAAAAGGAGCTTTCGGTTCCAACGGTGATCGATTGGATGAGAGACGCGGGGTACTTCATCTCGCATGGCAACGGGGAAGCCGGCAATCAAAAAGCCAGCAAGTACGGCGTCAACTATCCGTACGATAAAAAGACACATTTCGACGCCTACGATTGGTCCGAGCGAGAGCCTGGGCAGCCGTTTTTCGCGCAGGTTCACATTCACGAACCGCATCGCCAGTTTGTGAAGAGTGATCGCGAGCGTCCGAACGCTCCCATTCCGCCTTACTACCCTGAGCATCCGATCACGCGAGCCGATTGGTCCAACTACTTGGCCACAATCGAGGCGATGGATCAGAAGGTCGGCCAGGTGCTTGATCGCTTGGATTCCGAAGGGGTGAGTGAGAACACATTGGTGATCTTCTTTGGCGACCACGGTCGGCCTCATGTCCGCGGCAAACAATGGTTGTACGACGGTGGTTTGCACACCCCGTTGATTGTTCGTTGGCCCGCCAAACTCGCAAATGCCACGGTGGAGAACGGCATGGCGAGTTTGTTGGATCTCGTGCCAACAACCTTGGAAGCCGCAGGGATCGATGTGCCCGAGCTGCCCGGGAAAAGCTTGTTGGATCAAGACTGGCAGGGGCATGCTCAGCTCTTTGCCGCTCGTGACCGTTGCGGGGACGCCCCCGATCGAATTCGCAGCGTCAGGACGGAGCGATTCAAGTACATCCGAAACTTTCATCCTGAGAAGCCTTACCTGCAGTTGAGCAGCTACAAGAAACTGTCCTATCCGGTTGAGACGTTGATGAAGGTTCTGCACGCCGAGGGACGTTGGGATTCGCTGATGATGGCGGAGACTCGCCCGGAGGAAGAACTGTACGACTTGAAAGCTGATCCGTTTGAGATGAACAATTTGGCGGCTTCACCTGACCATGACGAAACCTTGAAACAACTCCGCGGCGCGGTGGATGATTGGATCCAGCGAACGGGTGATCAAGGCGGAGTGGACGAGAGTTTGACCGTCGACATGGAAGCGTTGATGGCTGAAAAACAGACGTGGTACGAACGCACCATGAAACGCCGTGGCCTCGACCCTGATGTTTCCGATCAGGAGTATTTGAAGTGGTGGGCGATCGAATTGGGAGTGGACTGATTTGGTCACGGTGTTTGAAGCACGTGTCGAGTTTTGCAGCATGAGACAAATGAAGCATTTTGCCGGACGAAGAGGACCTTGCGGCGTTCTGTTGTTGAGTTTGTGCTGCGCCGCGATTTCCCACGCGGAGGATCCAGGTCCAACCGACATTCATCCGTTTGTGATCGGAGTGGAACGATTGGCTCGGTTTGATGAGATCGATCCCATCGCAGCCTCACGATTGCTTGTCACGGAGCTGAGCTGCACCGCTTGCCACCGCTCGGATCGCAACGAGCTGGATCCCAAACGTGGACCCAAATTGAGTGCTGCCGGTTCGCGGCTGAGCATGTCCTGGGTGAAGGAGTTCTTGCACTCGCCTCATCAAACCAAACCTGGCACCACGATGCCCGATGTGTTGGCGGGTTTGGAGGAACCGGAGAGGGCAGAAGCGATCAACGCGTTGGCTGCCTTCATCGGATCGTTGCAAGAACCATTTCCGGTGTTGAAAGCGGGAGGAGCCAATCCGCTGGAGGATGAATTCTGGAACAAGGGCGATGCTGCTCGTGGAATGGAGCTGTATCACCAAGTGGGATGCGTCGCTTGCCATGATTCGGATCCCAAGCAGGAGGTGAACTCCGCTCCCATGTCGGCGGTCGATCGCTTGTTGGACGAACTGGATCCGGAAGAACTGGAGGACATGGGATTGGCAGCGGCTGCTCGGAAGGTGCCCTCCGTCCCGCACGGGAAACTGGCGAAGAAGTACAGCCGTCAATCGCTGACGCACTTCTTGCACAACCCTGAACACGTTCGTCCATCGGGGCGGATGCCAAGTCTGAAGCTGACGCCGAACGAAGCCGCCGACATCGCGGAATATCTGTTTGAGAAGGAAGGCACGGCGGAGGGTTCGACGCAGTCTGAATTCGTTGCCGCTGGTGAGTCCGACCAGCAGTGGGTCGCTCGCGGGAAGCAGTTGTTTGTGCAGCTTGAATGTGCGAATTGCCATGACGTGGGATCGGCTGTCGACGACAAATTCGCGACCGATTGGGATCAGCTTTCATTCGATTCGGCGAAAGCTTGTTGGAAGTCCGAACGCGAATCACGTGTCCAGTTTCACTTGGATGAGTTCCAGAAGACCACGTTTGCCAGTGGGATCCAGGACGAGTCGTTTGCGAACGATGAATCGGCCAATGACCCACACCAGTTGATTCAGCAGCGGTTCCTTGAACTGAACTGTTATGCCTGCCATGAGCGAGAAGAAATCGGTGGCGTGGGCCGATATCGCAAGGCCCATTTTGAATCGACAGCGTTGGCGGACCTGGGCGATGAAGGCCGACTGCCACCGGGGTTAACAGGCGTGGGAGCGAAGCTCACCTCCGCGTGGATGCGAAAGGTGTTGGAGGGGCATCCTGCGACGCGACTGCGTCCGCACATGACCATCCGCATGCCAAAATTCCCCCAGCCAGAAGTGGAGCCCTTGGTCAGAGCGTTGGAAGCAGCCGATCAGGGATCACCACTTTCGGATGCTGACGTGTTTGCTGATCACGTGCCGTTGGCCGAGACGGGAATGCGTCTGACACAAGTCGGCTGCATCCAGTGCCACGTGTTTGATGGCCAAGCCCTTGCGGGAGTGGTTGGCATTGATCTGGGAGGGGTGACGAATCGAATTCGCCCGAGTTGGTTCCGGGAGTTCGTGTTGGATCCAGGTTCGCGGAAACGCGGGACCCGCATGCCATCGTTCTTTCCGGATGGAACGAGTCAATCGCCGAATGTTTTTGGTGGAGACGCCGAGAAACAGATTGCTGCGTTGTGGTCCTACCTCAAACATTCGGATCAAGTTGGCGTTCCACCGAAGATTGCAGAGGCCTTGGCGGCAAACTACGAATTGAAACCGGTGGAAACGCCCTTGATGTTGAGGACGTTCATGCAAGGCGTGGGCACGCACGCGATCGCCGTCGGGTTCCCGGAGGGCGTCCACTTTGCTTTCGACGCAGAAACACCGCGACTGGCGCTCGCGTGGAAGGAAGACTTTGTGGATGCGCGAAGCACATGGTTCGAACGCTTCTCGCCGCCGATCGATCCGCTGGGGATGGACTCGATTGCGATCTCGTCCGACGTGGAGTTTCGATTGCAACCCGCGGTGGAACACGCTGGTTCGGGGAATGCAACGCTCCAGTTCCTGGGCTACCGACTCGATTCGAAACGCGTGCCAACGTTTCGTTATCGCTTGGGCGGTGCAATCATCCTGGATCGCTGTGAAGCGACGATCGAGGGTGCCTTGCGGCGAACGATTCGCTTGGAAGATGGCGAAGTCCAACCGAGCGACCGGATTCAATTTCAGGTTCTAAAGGACTCGTCGATCCAAGTCCTCGATACGCACACGTTGAAGGGAGCATCCGGACGGAAGGTGCGGTCGTCGAAAAGCCGGTTTGATTCGCAGGGCGTGACAAGTGTGGCTTCAAGCGAACAGGTTTGGCTTGATTTAAACCCGAATCAGACGTTGGAGTTTGTCTACCAATGGTGAATCAAAACATGTGCCGAACACGTGCGATGCAACTGGCCGGCTGGGTGATGGGACTGTTGATGTCCGCTCAGGCAGCCGGCTCAGCGGTGGCGGAGGAGGAACAGGACTACTACCGGATCGTTTCGATTGCGACCCCCGCGTCGCAAAGTGATTCTCGCGACCCAAACTGGAAGCCTTCCGACGACGGGATCGCATTGGAGGTCAGCGGAATCGCGGTTCTTAGCCCCTCACGCGTGGCCGTTGCGATTCGGAAGGGCGAGGTCTGGTTGCTTGATGGTGTGGATCAGGTCACGGGCGATAAGGAGGAATCCGGCGTGGTTTCCTACCAGCGTTTCGCCAACGCCTTGCACGAACCGCTGGGGTTGCTGCAACAGGATGATTCCCTGATCACTGTCCAGCGGACCGAGATGACTCGATTGCGTGATCTCGATGGAGACGATGTCGCGGATGAGTACGACACGCTCGCGTCGGGATGGGGCGTCTCGGGCCACTACCACGAGTACGCGTATGGACCCAAGTTGGATGGCGACGGCAACCTTTGGATGACGTTGAACATTGGGATGGGACTGAAGGGCGAACAACTTCAGAAGATCGTTCCCGATGCGCCGTTGGGTTACCGGCAGGCTGCCTGGCGTGGCTGGGGAATGAAGTTGGATCCCGACGGGAAGTTGCATCCGATGTGTGCTGGCATGCGATCGCCTTCGGGGTTGGGGGCCAATGCGAACGGCGACATGTTCTACACCGATCAGCAAGGCAATTGGGTGGCCACGAACTCGCTGAATCACATGCGTCCCGGGGCATTCTTTCACCATCCGGAATCGCTGGCGTCCATGAACCTGGCAGGATCCACGATCCAGGACGTCGAGGAAGTGCCCAATGGACTGGCCTACCCAGAAGCTTTGAAGCGATTTCCGCAAATGCGTCCCCCCGTCGTCTGGTTTCCCTACAAGAAGGCCGGTCAATCCGCGACGGATATCCTGTTGGATCAAAGTGGTGGCAAGTTTGGCCCGTTTGAAAACCAGATGTTCGTTGGAGAATTCACGCAGGCATCGATTCATCGCGTGTTCTTGGAAAAGATCAACGGCGAATATCAGGGCGCCTGCTTTCCCTTTCGTCGCGGGTTTGCGTCGGCGGTGCTGCGAATGGCGCAAGCGGAAGATGGAAGCGTCTACGTGGGGCTGACCAATCGGGGATGGAGCAGTCTAGGAACGTCGTCCTATGGGTTGCAGCGTTTGACGTGGACGGGCAAGACTCCCTTTGAAATTCAAGAGATGCGTGCCCAGCCGGAGGGATTTGAATTGGTGTTCACGCGACCGGTGAACGTCGAATCCGCCTCGGATGTTCAGTCCTACGGAATGGCCAGTCACACGTACCTGTATCAGTCCGGCTACGGCAGCGACGAGGTGTTGAAGCGAGATCTGAAAATTCGCGAAGCGATTGTCTCCGAAGACCGATTGCGAGTTCAGTTGAAGGTGGACGGTTTGCGGGAACTGTTTGTGCACGAACTGGATGCGCATGGCGTGCTGGATGCAAACGGCAAACCACTGCTGCACCGCAAAGCGTTCTACACGCTGAACCACATTCCGCAGGAGTGAGGGTTTGGACTCAAACGAGTTGCCAGAAGGCGACGCCGAAACCGTTGTCGTTCTGCGCCAACGTGCGAAGTTCGCCATCGGAATCGAATTTTCCCTCTTTCAGTGAATAGGGCTGCAGGCTTCCGATTTCATCAGGGTTGTAGGCCGAGATCCCATCGGCACTGAATGACGTGTCCAGTTGGCCGTCCGGCGTCAGCCGAGCAACTCCGTTGAAGTAATGGACCAGATAACGGCCCAAGCCATCGAGGCCGAAGGTCCCGCCCGTGTTATCGAACAACAGCGATCCATCGGTCACGATGGAACTTGGCAGAATGATCCGACCGCCGTCACCAAAGCTGGGGTCGATTTGACCATCGATCGTGAACCGAAGCAGTGCCTGAGTCCCCAGGATGGTGAGCCTTCCTTCATCGTCCAGCACCATCCGTTCAAACCGCTCGCTGTAGGACGAAAATTCTGAAAACTGTTGGTAGGGAATGCTTGCGAAGCCTTCGTCGCCAAACCAGGTTCCCGTGCTGCCGTCTTCGTTCAATTGAATCAGCCACCCGGCACTCGCGTTCGCACTGGATGGGATTCCCCACAAGACCAGGATCGAATCGTCAGGACGCGTGAGGATCTGCGATTGGCCCGCGTAAAAGTCAGGTTCCTGCGGCAACGGGATGTCCGATGCACCGTTGGTTCCGAAACTGTTGTCGGCGGTCCCGTCCGCGTTGTAGCGTGAGATCGTCACGGCATTGCTAATCAGAATGCGGTCTTGGGAATCGATTGTCATTGAGGAAGCGGTCGTGATGCCTCCCAATGACACTGGCACGAATCCACCGTCGCCGAACGAGGAATCCAATTGTCCATCCGATGTCAACCGAACCAATACATTGGAATAGCTGCGGTAGTTTCCGTTGTAGTGGAATACCTGAAGACGGGCGAGCAGCCGATCCTGTGAGTCGACCTCGAGGTCCTTCAATGAGAATTGCGAAGATTCCAGCGAGTCATCATCGAGGAATTCCATTGTGGCTTGAATCAGTTCGACAGGTTCGCCGCGATGGAACGAAGTCAGCGCAGATCCGTTTTCGTCGAACAGTTGGACTTGGACAATCTTTTGATACTGGCCTGATTCGGTCCAAAACGATTCGCTCCATCCAACCGCGGATTGATCCGAAGAGGTGATCTCGTGTTCAACATCAAAAGGAAGATTGGGGCTAATGATGGAAACGCCTGCCTCGGCGATTGAGTCGTCCAACGTGTATCGTTCGCTCGTAAAATCGCTTGCATCGAACTGAAAATGCCCACGTCCTTCGAGACGCTCGGTTTGCCAATTGCCCGACGTGAGTGCACCGTCTCGATAAACGCCTTGGGCGAAGGTCGTTGGATCTTCGGTTTGGTGGACGACACCATCAATCTCGATCCGATCGACGACTAGGTTGTAGTCGATTCCTAGATCAGGTCGGTACAGATCGTTGAGAAACTCAACTCGAACTGAACTCGGTTCCAACTCGGTGTTGAGATAGAACTTGTAAGCCGTCATTTTGGTTGTCAAGCTGATTCGATCGGAACGAAAGGACCCGGCCAACACGTTCATCGTTTCGCCGCCTTCATCGCCGCGAGCATAAACGATGAGTTCCGATCCGCTGGGCGTGCCGTACTGCAAGTACCCATTCGCGTTCAGCACGCTGCCACGTCCTTGGCCGGAGATGACTCCGTCTTCGGGGAGCCAAGTTCCCGTTGAGAAGACGTTCGCCGCGTTGCTGTCGAGAACTTGATCGCCAATGGTCACCGATCCAAGTTGAACATTCCGGTCGATTCCCTGTGCTGGGTCATAGAGGTCGTTCACAAAATGAATCCGCAGTAGGCTGGGATCAATCGTGGTGTAGTCCACGTTGATCTGATAGGTCTCCCATTGGTCGCTAACGCGAAAGTACGAGATCCTTTCTTCGTTGTAGATGACTTCCAGAACTTCTTGGCCAGTGTCGCCGATTGCTTGAACCTGGATTCCAGAAGAGTCCAAGGCAAAGCCGACTTCTTGGCCAGCGTCACCAGCCAGAAGCAACCGTGGTTCCAGTTCCTCCAGAGACCAATCCATCGCCGATGATCGCGAATTCTTTATGGCCGATCGCAAGATGCGGCGTTGTGAGAGGTGGTGCATCCAATCAGGGAGATTCATAAGACTGGCAGAATGTGGAGACAGGGCAGTTTGTTCCGGTGGTCAACAGTGTAGGCATTCGGGCGGGGGGAGTCATGCGGCATCCGTGACGAGAAATTGCCCCGAGACGCTCGCGATGCCGTGACGCATTGCCAATCAATTCCCCAGCCGCGAAAATCTCGCTGTTCAAGGCGAGTTGTCGAGGAAGAAGGCCATTTCAATTCATTGGCGACGAGATGGATTAGACTGTCCGTTGACCAATTGAATTGACGAACCCTCCTGGCACTCCTGACGCGGGCAAAAATTTTGGCCCGAGTCGGAACGCGTTCTCGCATTGCCTTGTTCCCCACCCACTGCGATCCGCCAACCCGTTTGGCCCCGCCACCTGCCTGTTCTCAATGCCTTGTTGCATTGGGAAACGTCCAGCCCCGCTGAGACGATCTGGCATCACGATTCACGCGAGATATCCAATTGCCGCTGCGGCTGATTCCGCAGCAGGGAATGAATCGGCGTTTCGCAACGACTTTCTATCGCTCCGCATCAGCGTACGAAGCGCATGCTACAAAAACTCACAACGAACGAATCGATGTCGCAAAAGTTCCTGATCACGGTCCTTTCCGTCTCCACAACGACATTCTTGCTGGGCGGACTGGCCAGCTACTGGGTTGGGAATCAGCTCTCACCCGCCGCAGATTCCGCTTCCGAGGTTGCGACGGCAACTCCCGCTGCAAAGCGTGGCGGCCCTCAGGCTCAACTCGTTCGCGTTGATTCGATTCAGCGGAAAACCATCACGCCAGTCCGGACCTTGGTCGGTGACCTGATAGCGGTTCGTCGTGCGACGATTGCGACCGAGGTTGCGGGCAAGATCATCGAGTTGCCCGTTGATGAAGGCAGTGCCGTGATCGCTGGCAAGACCCGCTTGGCTCGCGTGGATGACACATGGACCAAACTCGAAGAGGACAAGATCGCGACGCAAATCGCGGAACAGAAGGCGACGTTGGAATTCGAACGAGCCGATCTGCGACGCTACGAAGACATGCTCAAACACAACGCGGTCTCACTCAGCGAAGCCGAGCAGAAACGATCGCTGATCGAAGGTCTCGAAGCGGCGCTCGCTCAGCACAAGGTGATGCTGCGTGAAGCCAACGAGCGCGATTCGCGTCTGGAAATTTTCGCTCCTTTTGACGGGAGCGTCGTGGCGAAGCTTGCGGAGGTCGGTGAATACTTGCCGATCGGCAGTCCGATTGTGGAAATCGTTTCCAGTGGTCGCATCGACGCTCGCATCATGGTGCCAGAGGAATCGCTGGCATTGATCCGTGTGGGCGATTCGCTTGACATGCTGATCGATAGTCTGGGCATTGAACTGCGAGGCGAGGTTGCGTCGATCAACGCACAAGGATCCGTCGGCAGCCGAACCTTCCCGGTTCGAATTGCGATGGACGATCAAGACGGCACACTTCTGCCTGGCATGGGCGTTAGCGCTTTCATCCCCATCCAACGCGAGTCAACGGAACTGCTCGTTCCCCGCGACGCGGTTTTGCGAAAGCCGGACGAATCGACCATTTGGATTCTCGAGCAAGGTGACTCCGCCGCGGGAGATCCCAACGCGGCAACCAGCGGGAAACCGGAGGGTCCCAAAACGAACGGGGCACCCAATTGGACCGCGCATCCCATCCCGGTTCGCGTGCTGTCGCACACTCGAGAATCGTACGCGATCGCGCCGGTCCGAAAAGTCGATCGGCCGCGATTGGAACCCGGGGTGCAAGTCGTGACGGAGGGTCTCGAACGATTGGTTCCCGGTGCACGTGTCAAAGTGGATCCTGACACGTCCGAACTCGCCGCTGTCCCCGGGACCTACCGAACGGGCCAACAAAAGAGTGACCGCGATCGGTAGCAGAACGATCACCGACTCACACCCCGGACAAAACAGCTTCTGAACGATTTCAAGACACACTGCATCATGGATCCCATCAAATTCGCCATCGAGAACCCCGTCAAAGCCGCCGTCGGCGTGATCTTGGTGCTGTTGTTTGGCATCATTGCGTTTGCACAAATTCCAGTGCAGCTGACGCCGGACGTCGATCGCCCTGTGATCACCATTCGGACGCAGTGGGCAGGACGCAGCCCCGAGGAGATCGAAAAGTCGATCATCATTGAACAAGAGGAGAAGCTGAAGTCGGTCCAAGGACTTTGGAAAATGACTTCGGTCGCCAGCCTCGGTTCGGCCATGACGACGCTCGAGTTCAATGTGGGATCGTCGCCCGAGCGAATTCTGCAAGAAGTGTCCAACAAGATCGATGAGGTTCCCGAGTACCCCGAAGACGTGGACCGACCGATCATCGATGTCGCCGATACCGCCGGTGATGACGCGATCGCGTACCTGTTGTTGCAAGCCGAAGACCCCGATTTTGAAGTGGCGACGTTCTACGACTACGCCGATCGGTTCCTCAAGCCCAGCCTGGAACGAATCGAAGGCGTTGCCGAAATTGACTTGAAAGGCGGTCGCCAACACCAAGTCCAAATTCGCTTTGACCCCACCACTTTGGCGCGGCGTGGAATCACGATTTCAGAACTGAATGCCGCGTTGCGGTTGGACAATATCAACGCCTCTGCAGGCGACATGGCCAACAATCGGCAAGACGTTCGGTTTCGAGTTCTCGGCCAATACGATTCGCTGGAACCGCTCCGCAACACGATCATCAAGTACGACGACATGGGCAGCCCCGTGCGTGTCGCGGATATTGCCGATGTGGAGCTCGCCTTGGAAAAGACGACTCACTTTGATCAGTGCAAAGGTCAAACATCGATGACGATTTTCGTCAAGCGAAAGACTGGCAGCAACGTGCTCGACATCATCGAGCAAGTCAAAGTCGTGGTGGACCAAATGAATGCCCCCGACGGTGTTCTACGCAGTTTTAAAAACGACCGTTACGGGTTGCGACTGCGAATGGCGTTCGATGATTCGCACTACATCTACAGTGCGATCAATCTGGTCAAAGAGAACCTGTTGATTGGCGGTGGGCTGGCCGTGCTGGTGTTGCTGCTGTTCCTTCGCAGCATTCGGTCCACGTTGATCGTCGCGGTCTCAATTCCGATCTCAGTCATCGGCACCTTTGTGATCATGTGGTTCGCCGATCGAAACCTGAACGTGATCTCCTTGGCCGGGCTCAGTTTCGCAGTCGGGATGGTGGTCGACAATGCAATTGTTGTGTTGGAAAACATTGATCGCCATCTCAAACAAGGGTCCAGCCCACGACAAGCCGCCTACGATGGCACCAAGGAAGTTTGGGGAGCGATTCTGGCATCGACCCTGACGACGCTCGCCGTGTTCGCGCCCGTGCTGACGATCCAAGACGAAGCCGGCCAATTGTTTTACGACCTGATTCTGGCGATTTGCGCCGCCGTCGGATTGTCGTTCGTTGTGTCGATCACGGTCATCCCGGCCGCCGCGTCGCTGTTTTTGCGTCCCTCGACGGCGACCGGCCCGATCGCACGTTCAGCATCGCAACTGTTCGGCATCGCTCCTGTTTTTCAGCGGCTCGGGAACGGTTGGGCATCGCTGATTCACCTTTTGACCTATCGCAGCATCGCCAGTGCTTGGCTGCGGATTGTTTTGATCACACTCACCATCCTGGTCTCGGTCGTGATCAGCATGATCTTGATGCCGCCAGCGAGTTACCTGCCCAACGGGAACAAGAACTTCACGTTCTGTCGGATGTCGACGCCAGCCGGTTACTCCGTGATGGAGAACTTCTACGTCGGGCAACGGATCGAACAAGCCTTGAAGCCTTTTTGGAGTGCGAAAAGTTCCGAGGAAGCGTCCGCCTATGGCCCGATCACGGACCAACGCTCTGGCAAAGAGTTTCACACGATTCCCGCTTTGAAGGAGTTCTTTTTTGTCGTGGCCCGTGGCAGTGTGTTCATGGTGGGAATCAGTGATGAGCCTGACAATGTGGAACCCATCGCTGCGGTGTTCAACAAAGCCTTTGAGGTGATCCCGGCGAGCAAAGGGGTGACGTCTCAGAAATCAATCTTTGGTCGTGGAGCGGGCAGTTCCAACGCCGTTGACATCGAGATCAGCGGGAACGACTTGGTCCGCCTGAAATCGGCTTGTTCCCACTTGGAACGGGAATTGAAAGTCGCGTTCTCGAAGTTTTCCGTTCGTGCGTCACCGAGCAACTACAACGAGGCCGGACCTGAACGGCAGTTGCAGATCAAACAAGAGGTCGCGAAACGCTTGAACATCAGCGTGAGCGAACTGGCCATGTCCGCTCGTGCGATGATCGATGGATCGTTTGTCGGTGACTTCGATTTCGAAGGCGACAACATCGATCTGTTGCTGATCCGCGACCCGGCAATTGAGATTTCGCCGGACGACGTCCCCGATTTGCCGATCGCGGTTCGCGAGGCCGATGGGGAAGTCGCCATGGTTCCTCTGGGGCAGATCGCCGAGTTTGTTTCGACGGAAGCGTCCCAGGAGATCCGACGTGTTGAACAACAGCGAGCGATCTCGCTGTCGGTCACGCCACCGGAGAACATCGCGTTGGAAGAGGCCCAAGCGACGATTCTCGAAATTGTGGCCGACGCCCGTGCGGAGGGACATCTTGGCAACGACATCTTTGTCACCCTGTCGGGAAACGCCGACCGTCTGTCGGAAGTTCGGGCCTCGTTGATGGGACGCTGGACGGGTTGGAATTGGGATTCCATCGGCAGTGTGGCACTGAGTCGTTTCTTCCTCGCGATGGTGATCACCTATCTGTTGATGACCGCGTTGTTCGAGAACTTTCTGTATCCGCTGGTCATCATGTTCACGGTTCCGTTGGCAACCGTTGGTGGCTTCATCGGTTTGTGGTTCATCCGTCAAAACGATCCGACACAACAGCTCGATGTGCTAACGATGCTGGGGTTTGTGATTCTGGTTGGGGTGGTGGTCAACAATGCGATTTTGATCGTTCACCAAGCCCTCAACAACATGCATGGCCGGCACCACGATGGCGAGGGCGACGCGGAGCCGATGTCGCCACGGGACGCGATTCGCGAATCCGTCCGCACTCGCATGCGGCCGATTTTCATGACGACGTGCACCAGCGTGTTTGGGATGTTGCCGCTGGTCATTGCCCCGGGTTCGGGCAGTGAATTGTATCGCGGGCTGGGCTCCATCGTGGTTGGCGGGTTGCTGTTTTCCACGGTGTTCACGCTGCTCGTGATTCCCTTGTTGTTCAGTCTGGCCCTGGATGCGCGGCGACTGATTTGGAAATCCTAAAATGTGTGCTCGGGGGTTGGCGGAGATGGGGTCTTCAACCACCGGGGACTGACGTCCCCGGCAAAGGCTGTGTCGGCCTTTCAGGCCTGGGGCGTGGGCAGGATATCAACCAGTGTTGGGGAGTGATGGTGAGCCGCTGGGCAGAGTGCTGGGGCAGCCGATGGCCGCTGGATGGGTTGGCGACTTGGACGCGGTGTTGTTCATCCTCTGGCAAGGCCCGGTAGGGCCGGCAGAACCATTGCCGGGGCCGTGAGGCCCCGGTCCATGTTCCTCGCTTGATGGGCAGCCCCGAAAGGGGCGACAGAGAAATCGCCATTATCGATCTCTGTCACCCCTTCGGGGCTTGGTGGAGATGGGGCTTCAACCACCGGGGACTGACGCCCCCGGCAAAGGCTGTGTCGGCCTTTCAGGCCTGAGTGCTGAGGTGAGTAGTGGGTGATTGGAAAGTGTTCCAGGTTGGAATGTTACCAGCCCTTCATGTCTGAAGATCCATGGGAGGTTCGCAACATGCTTGGGCCGAGATGTGTAAGATCAAGACACAGCGATTCGCGATACAAGGTCCGACTGGGCTGGGGAAACCTTTGCCGGGGCCGGACCATTTGCCTTGCGAGATGAGCAGCCCCGAAAGGGACGCTAGAGAAACTCCTTGGAGCAGCCATGTCAACTCATCAGCAGCTTCTCTACCACATTGTGTTCAGTACCAAGCGTCGCAAGCGACTTTTGAATGATTCGATTCGCGAGGATGTGTTCTCCTACATCGCTGGTGTGTGCAAACGGTTGGATGGCTTCCCGTTGGAGGTGGGCGGTTACTACGACCATGCTCACTTGCTCGTTCGGATCCCGGCTCGTGTGGCTGTCTCCGATTTTGTCGGCAAGATTAAATCCAATACGAGCAAACACCTGAACGAAGGAAAAGCTCTTGGAGTTCCTTTCGGGTGGCAGGATGGCTTTGGAGCATTTTCAGTCAGTCCATCCAACAAGGATGCGGTGAGTCGCTACATCGGTGGGCAGATGGAACATCATCGGAAGAGAACCTTTGAAGAGGAGTATTTGCAGTTGTTGTTGAAGCACGAAGTTGAGTTTGATGAGCGATATGTCTTTGACTGATTGCAGGTTTGGCCTGTTTGAAATTCCTCTGTGGTTGGCATTCTCAATTGGGGATCTGGAGAGACTGTCATCTCTGTCGCCCCTTCAGGGCTTGGTGGGTGTTAGGGAGGCAGGGAACCGGGGACTGGCGCCCCCGGCAAAGGCTGTGTCGGCCTTTCAGGCCTGGGGCGTGGACGGGATATCAACCAGTGTTGGGGAGTGATGGTGAGCCGCTGGGCAGAGTGCTGGGGCAGCCGATGGCCGCTGGATGGGTTGGCGACTTGGACGCGGTGTTGTTCATCCTCTGGCTAGGCCCGGTAGGGCCGGCAGAACCATTGCCGGGGCCGTGAGGCCCCGGTGCATGTTCCTCGCTTGATGGGCAGCCCCGAAAGGGGCGACAGAGAAATCGCCATTATCGATCTCTGTCGCCCCTTCAGGGCTTGGCGGGTGTTAGGGGGGGCAGGGAACCGGGGACTGACGCCCCCGGCAAAGGCTGTGTCGGCCTTTCAGGCCTGGGGCGTGGACGGGATATCAACCAGTGTTGGGGAGTGATGGTGAGCCGCTGGGCAGAGTGCTGGGGCAGCCGCTGGCCGCTGGATGGGGTGGCGACTTGGATGCGGTGTTGTTCATCCTTTGGCAAGGCCCGATAGGGCCGGCAGAACCATTGCCGGGGCCGTGAGGCCCCGGTCCATGTTCCTCGCTTGATGAGCAGCCCCGAATGGGGCGACAGAGGAACGTCACGGGCCGTCTGAACCGGGAGCCTTGGTGGCCGCCAATTCTTCGACGAAGCGGACTGCCCACGCGAGACGTCTCAGCGGCCGGGAGTTGCTGGTTTGGTGGGCCAGGATCGCGGGGGTACGCGGATCACTTTCCTTGGTCTGGGGCTTCAAGTGGATTGATTTCAGAACGATGCTGGGTGAGAAATTTGCCGCGACGTCTTCCAGCAGCTTCGACGTGCTGCGATGAAAGACGGCCAAGTGATCGTCAGCACGAACGAACGATCGCCAGCGCTCGCGAAAGTCGTCGACGGAGACAAGCGGTTGCAATTCGTCTGGCGTCAGCCGCAAGCGTTCCATGAACGCTTCGTCGTTCAAGGATTTTGATTGGATCGCACATCGAAAGAACTCGCCCGTGCCCATGCGGACGGCGTTCCAGTACAGCGGTGCGGGCGGTTGGTTGGCCGCGCTCGATCCTTCGCCGGTGTTGCCACGTTCCTGTTCGCCATAGGCGACGACAATTTTGCTGATGTCCTTGGTCAGCACTCGCGGCACGTTGGGGGATCCAGGGCGGCGGGCTTCGTTGTGACGCCAATTGGACTTGGAGACGTTGAGCTGGTCCGAGATCATGCGGTCGAACACATCCACCAAGCGGTCAAATCCAGGTGTGGTGGGCTCGATTGCGGACAAGGCCGCGACGGTGGCTTCCAGCGTCGACAGGGCGTGTTCATTGGGTTCGCGACGGATTCGGTAACGCCCGGGTTCCGAGGGAGCCAGCCGATATCGGGGCAGCGTTTGCAGACGCGGAATGTCGCGAAAGAGCGTCTTGGCGTGATGCCAGGTTCCATCGATCACGACCAGTTGCTCAGGGCGTTCGTCAGGCTCCAGGTCCGAGAGCAGTTTCGCGTTCTCGCCGGGGTACAACAGACCGACGCGATCGCTGAGTTGCATGGTGGCAAACCGCTCCGCCAATTCATGGTTGTAAGCCACCATGACTTGGCACCTTTGCAGCGATTGGCTGACGATCCGGGCGGTGTTGAAGGGGTGGGATCGTTCGCGACGGTGTTGCATGATCAACACCTCGGTCTGGTTGGCAACCTTCGGAATCAGTTTGCAAAAACACAGTGACCGAGGACGAAAGCAGACGTGGCAGCGAGTTGGCGAGTCGGGGGCGACCAGGGATTCGTTCGGATTCAGCGATGGGGTGGCGATCGGAAAACGTCAGGAGCGAGGGAGCGATGGGATGAGCGGGTGCGAATAGTTCTAGAAGAAATCGGGATTGGCGGGTATCGGGAGTCTGAGTGGGAGGCGAGCGATGTCGCCTCATTCGGGGTGAATGTCGACTGTCAAAACGTTGTCCAGCTGTGGGCGCAACAGAAACCCCGCCTGCAACGGGGCTGCAGGCGGGGTTTCGAGTGTTTTCAGAGCTCGGATCGACGGATCAGTTTTCTTCGCGGATCGAGATGTCTTTGAACTCGACCGGGTCATTGTGGCCGGCGAATCCGAAGTGGCCGGAGGTGCGAGTCTTGCCTGGGTGAGCGCTGCCAGCCATGTAGTCTTCGATCTGGGAGACATCGGCATCGAGGATCACGTTGCCGTTCAGCTCCACTCGGATTGTGGGGCCAATCACAGTCACTTGTTGGAAGTTCCACTCACCAGTCGGACGCAGGTAGCCGCGTTTTGCAGCTGCCATGCCATAAGCCGAACCGTGGTACTGACGTTCATCCAACTTGGCGTAAGCGGGGTGATCGTTGTCCAGGACTTGCAGTTCGGTCATCGCGGCATAGGCCGGGTTGCCTTCTTTGGGGGCTCGGATGGCCAAGCCGTTGTTGCCTCGTGCTGGCAAACGGAACAACAAGCGAGCTGAGAAGTCGCTGTATTCCTTTTCGGTCAACAGATTGCCACCGCGGCCCTTTTGGCATTGGACGGAACCGTTTTCGGTGACTTCGTAATCGTTGACGGCTCCGATCCAACCATCGAGGGTCTTGCCATCAAACACGGAAACGAATCCATCGTTTTGGTTGGCTGCCAAAATCGAGTTGGCTTCTTCTGTTCCCAGAGGCCGCACTTCCAGGTTTCGCCAGCGGATTTCACCGCCGTGCGTTTGCAGTTGGATGGGGCCCGAGGGGGGCAATGGCTCGTCACGCCGCCAGTAGTTTTCCATGATTGCGTGATCGACGGTTTGCTTGCCGTTCAACCACACCGAGGTGCGTGAACCGACTTGGACGATGTGCACGGTGTTCCATTCGCCGAATGGCTTGTCAGCCAAAACCAAGGGGTCTTTGCCGGGCGCCTTGGGCGAGTTGTTCCACAAGGCTCCGCTGCCCAGGTTGGATCCGATGTTGAACTTGCCTTCGTCGGTGTAGTCCCAGATCTGGACTTGCGGGGTGCCCTTCAAGTAGATGCCGCTATCTGCTTTCGCGACGGTGCGGTACTCGAGTTTCAACTCGTAGTCCGAGAAGTTCTCGTCCGTGGTCAGGTAAGCCCCGTGACCGTCGTTGACCAATTCGCCGTTCTCGATCGACCAATGTTGCTTGGCGTCCGCGGTCCATGCTTCGATCTTCGTCGCACGTTCTTCTTCGGACAGTTCGGCGAGTTTGTACGGGTCAAAGTGGGGTTGGCCGTGCCATCCCGTCATGTCTTTGCCGTTGAACAACGCCGTCCAGCCGGACTGGGCGTCGGTGGCGTCTTGGGCATGAGAAGTCGTGAGGGCGGCAAGGCACAAGGCCACGCAAAGTGGCAAGCGATGGTTCAGGTGTAATTTCATGTTGCAACGTGGAAGTGGTAACCAGGATGAAGTGAGTCGATCGAACGCACGCGTGGCAACGTGTCGTTCATGCATGGCTGCTCGCCAATGTCCGGCGACGAAGGCGGGAACCGCTGGGACGATTGAACGGCCGATGACGCTGGATGCAGGCCGAGTCGGCATGAGGAACCAGTGGGCATCAAAGTGTTCGAGGGAGGTGGGCAAAAATCAGGCGGGGTTTCAGACGCGATCTCGCAATGGAGGTGGGAGAAGATCCGAAGTCCTCGTAGGATAGTCATTTCCGAGTCGCTGATGTTGCGGCTGACCGCCAATCGCTGAAATGTGCCGTTGATGTCCGACAGTCCACCCTTATCCGCCGCACCGCCTGCCCACGTCGTCCTGTATCAGCCGGAAATCCCCCAGAACACGGGGAATATCGGGCGGACCTGCGTGGCGGTGGGGGCCAAACTTTGGATCGTCGAACCGGCTTCGTTTCAGTTCGACGAAAAACGATTGCGTCGAGCCGGGTTGGACTACTGGCAGTACCTGGACTGGGAACCGGTCCCGTCCTGGGAGTCTTTGTGCGAACACCTGGATCCGGAACGGTTCTTCTTCTTTTCAAAGTTTGCGAAGCGGACTGTTTGGGAAGCCGATTTCACGCTGGGAGATGTGCTGGTGTTCGGCCGCGAAACCAGCGGGTTGCCCTCGACAATTCTGAAACCCAATGACCCGCGAGCGTTGCGGTTGCCGATGAGAGAACAAGTTCGAAGTTTGAACTTGAGCGTCACCGCTGGAATCGCGTTGTACGAACACCAACGTCAAACAACGGCGATTTCGTAGCAGCACCGAGTCACGCTCTGAATGCTTGGACGCCGGACGTCGCGCATCAATGTGGAGTCGCTTGGCCGAGTGGGCGTTGGACGAGCAAGCGTGTTCCAGGGAATCGTTCTCTCCAGTTCCGTGCGGTTTGTTGCGCAGCCTGTTCTGATTCAAACCAAGTGAATACACCGGGGCCCCAACTGCTCTGGCCAACCCCGTGCAATCCAATGGCGATCAATTGTTCTATCAGTTGGGTTGTGGCTTCGCCGTTGTAAGGACCGCCTTGAACCGGGGCGAACAGTTCGCCACTGGATCGGTTGTACTGGGTGACCGCCTTGGCGAAGCTCGGGAAGTCCACGCGTTCGATAGCGGGGATCAGCTGTTCTGTGAGGATCCCGACGAGTCGTGACCGATCATCATCGTGTGCCGGGTGCAATGCATCGAATTGTTGTTGTTCTTCGTCGCCGCTGATCGTTTCTGCGGAAGACACTTCGTCCATCAACACCACTCCGACTCGCCATGCATCAGGAAGTTGGATTCGTTGGTCGATCGGGTTGAGTTGGGATCCCGTCGATCGTTGGCGGTCGAGACCTTCCACGATCAAACCGGGGTCGAAGAACCCGTGCGAACCGACCGCACTTCGGCGACCTCGGTTGGCCAACTGGAGGACTTGTTCTCGAGCGGGCGTTTCACCGGATGTTTGTTTCAGCAAGGCATCGGCAATGGCAAGTGACAGCTGAGTCCCGCTTCCCAAACCATGGTGTGATGGAGCGGCGTGAAGGACTTCGATGGCAACCGCCGGAGGCGAGTCGTTGCCAGTCATTTGTTGCCAACGGTGGACGATTCCGGCAATTCGGTCGCGATGTCGCACGTCCGATGCGAAGGCGGAGGCTGCACTCACGCGAACGCGTGTGGGCGGACCATCGATCATCACCCCGCAACCGCCAAACGGCGGGGCGACGTCCAGCAATCCAAAGTGCAAGCGCGCTCCCGTTTGAACTTCGATGCTCATGAGACCTTCGTCTCTCGCACGTGTCGCTCAATCAGTTGCAACGCTTCTCGTTCGTCGTCGCCGCCTGTCTTGTCAACGGCGATCGCGGCACGTCGGAGTTCTTCTGCGATCTCGCCGTCCGGCAACAGATGCAGACGCGTCGCGGCGATTGCCGCTTCGATCACCGCGTGTTTGGCACGATTGAATCCAAAGAAGGGATCCACGATCTGGGAATCCAAGCAGCTCGCTGTCAGTTCATGTCTGGGCGGTGTGCCGGCACGCTGCGTCACGCGAATCGCAAACCAGCGATGGCAGCGCGTCAGCCGAACGTGCGAGCTTTCCAGTCCAGGCACAGGAATGACCAACTCCGACGCATCAACACTTCCAATTGCTGTTTTCGCGATCAACAAGGCGTCGTCGATCACATGAATCACCGCGTTTCCGTTTGCCAGTAGATTCGTGCAGGTCGTGGAACCTTGGTAGGGCCGCAGCAAAAAGGTGGGCAGACCGCCTGCCGTAGCAGGCGGCTGCACGATCGGGCCCAGAGGAGCCAGGTTGACGCGTCCAATGGCGTCCCGGGTGGTGACCAGTGATTCCAAAATCATGGACTCACGCCTCCGCCGGATTTGGTTGGCGAGATTGACACGGTCGGCAGTGCGCTGCGTTGGTACCGCGAATTGCGAGTGAGCGGGTGAGCATCGGGCTGATGACGTTGGGCCAATCCGATGAAGTGTTCGAACATCGCCAGTCCATCTTGGGTCAACAATGATTCAGGATGAAACTGAACCCCGTGCACGCAGCGCTCGTGATCCGCCAACCCCATCACCAAGCTCGGATCGTCGGCGGCCCAGGCGGTGACTTCCAAAGACTCGGGCAAGGTGGTTGCATCGACGCGGAGCGAGTGATACCGCCCGACTTCCAATGTCGACGGCAACCCCGCAAAGACGCTGGCGCCACAATGCCGGATGGGGACCGCCATCCCGTGCATCGGCGGGCCGACGATGACTTTCGCCCCGTAGGCAGCCGCGATCGCCTGATGTCCCAAGCAGATTCCCAAAATGGGAATGCGGCCAGCGAGTTGTTGGACGACTTCGAGAGAACAGCCTGCGGACTCGGGGCCGTGGGGACCGGGCGAAATCACAATCGCACTCGGATTCATCGCGACAATTTGTTCGACCGTCAGCGTGTCACTGCGGACGACTTGGGTTCGCAGCCCTTTGCCGGGCTCGTCTTCCATTGGCAGGTTGTTGCCAGTGCGGTTCCGACGAGCAGCGACGCGTAGATAACGCGCCACATTGTGAACGAAGGAGTCGTAGTTATCGAGTAACAGGATCAACGAGCAACAGTATCAAAACGGCTTCACGGATGGTTCAGCCAATCGCGAATCAACGCCGCGGCTTGGCGAATTTGATCTTCTCGATCAATTTGACCACCTGGTCACCGTCTTTGTAACCACTGACCGCGGTGATCGCTCGAATCACGTATTCGTACCGCAAGTTGTAATCCGTGTCGATTTCGATTTCGGGCCCCTCGCCCGCTTCGACCTCCATCGGCGTTGACGAACCGATCATCCCAACGACCTTCGCACGCAGTTTGTCGAAGCTGGTCGCGTCGTTGCCCATCTGGATGTCATTCAGTTCAATCCCGGCCAGGGATCCTGCGGCGTCGGATCGAAGTCGCAGTTTCAACGGCAGGTCGGTTGGATCCAGACTGCTGCTGCCCTGACCGGCCAGCGGCATCTTGATGCTGAAGTCGCCTTCCATCTCAACGATTTTGAACGTCATCACAAAGAAGATCAGCAGCAGAAAGACAATGTCAATCATGCTGGTCATGTTCAGCTCTGTGCCCTGGCTGGTTTCGCGATTGCGAATCTTCATGAGCGATCCTCTTTGACCCGCAACGCAAAGTTTTCCAGCTTGGAATCCTGGCAGACGCGAATGATCTCTTGGACTTCTCCGGCGGCAACGTCTTTGTGCCCCCGGATGATCACGTTGGCATCGCTGACCGCCTTGCCTTCGGCACGAACCACGGCCAGTTCTCGTTCCAGACCAATGCGGAGTGTTTCGGCGGTGTAGTCGTCGCCACCCAGGAAGATACGACCGTCGGCACCCACATGCAAAATGATCGGGAACTCGAGTGCCACTTCGGGTGGTTTGACCAACCGACTGTTTGGCAACACAACGTTGTCGTTGGCTTCTGTCTGAGCGAAATTGATCAGGACCATGAAGAAGGCGATCAACTGAAACGTCATGTCGATCATCGGCGTCATGTCACCTTCCGCCATGTCGACTTCGGTGCGTTTGACTCGCATCAGCCGCGGGCTCCGGACTTGGGCGTCAGGTCTTCGAATTTGCTCATTAGATTTTCGCTTTCCACGCCCACTTCCAACAGCAGTCGAGCGACCCGGTTGCGAAGGATGTTGTAGGCCGCGATCGCGGGAATCGCGACGGCGAGTCCAACCAGTGTGGTGAACAAAGCGGTTGAGATACCGGCGGCCAAATCGGATGGCTTGGGCGTCGATCCGCCGGTCGCGATGACTTGGAACGAGGAGATCATCCCTTGGACCGTTCCAAACAACCCGATCATGGGCGAAAGGTTGCCAATCAATGCCATGTAGCTGAGTCGGTGCTCGAGCTTCATGCTTTCCTCTTCGCCGACTTCCTGCATCGCTTCGAGAGCTTTGTTGTAGCCTTTGCTGACCTTTGCCAACCCGGCCGCCAGAACCTGGCCAAGCACGGATTCGTCGGCTTTTGCTAGGTCATACGCACCTTGGTTGTCGTTGGCCGCGATTCGTTGACTGAACTCTTCGACCAATTCGGTGGGGCAGAGCGTGTCGCGTCGTGCCGCCAACATGTTCATGACGAACAGGGAGACAAGCGTCACTGACAGTGCCAAGAACACGATCAGGTAGGCGGCCCCGAGTGATTCAAAGACCCACTCCAGCAACGATTGATCGGCGGCAGCGGGGGCTGTGTTGCCGCCACCAGGGTTGGCTGCACCGACATCGCCAGCAGGTTGTTCTGCGGCGCCGGGACCGGCTGGCTCGACAGGTGCTTCCGCGACCGGGTCTTCACCGAACTCCGCCATCGCATCGTCTTGTGCGAAGCTGGTCGTGAGCGACGTCCCGAACAAAACCAAAGAAGCGAGAACGAGACCCACAGAGAAGAGCCAAGTTCGAGGAGCCAACAGTTCAGCAGGACGCATCATCGATGAAACAACCACGGAAGGAGAGAAAAGTCGAGTGGGTACGGATCAGAATAATCCACGCTGACGCCCGTCGCACCACCCCTGAGGCGGTTTGTGCCCCCAAAACTCGGTCGGTGGTTCCGATTGGACGGTTCATTCCCCCGAATCGTTTCAACTTCCATGAGCATGGGCCGTTTGAAGGGACCCACTCGGCGGAGAGTTGTCACGGAGGCTGGTCGTCAGACATTCGCATGGTCACCACTTCCGCGAAGAAGAGTTGCGAACGATACAATAACGATTGAAGACCGCGTTTGTTCTCACGGACCGGTGGATTTCGCCCGCACGCTTTGGAGCGATGGTGAGGCTGCCTCGTCTGACAAGACGCAACGACGGTTTGATTTCCTGGCAACGAACATGACCTCCCATCAAAGATCGAGACCCCCATCATGCGAAGCGAATTGGACGCCGCGATTGCTCACCTTCATGAACAACTCGCCGACATTGACGACTTGGATCCCGCTGAAATCGAACGACTGAAAACAGAACTCGACGAGATTCGTGAAACGCTCGATGAACAAGACGTGAACTCAGCGACGTTGGCTGAACGTTGGAAAACGCAAGTCGAACATTTCCGCGAGTCCTATCCTGTGCTGACCGAAAACGCGGGCCGCGTCGCGGACATGTTGGCCCAAATGGGAATCTGAACGTGGTTCGATGAGATGCTTCCGTGCGAGGCATTGTCGACGGTGGTTGATCTTGTCCGAGGTTCCTACAATCCGTCGTTTTCGACCGTGTTCTCTCGCATTTTGAAATCGATATGTCGTCAGCACCCGTACTTCGCGTTGCCAACCCTCTGAATGTTCCTGACAGTGACGCCTTGCGTTTTCTGCCAGAAGGTCCGATGGCGATGGTGGGCGACGGCAAATTGTCATGGGTGGGGATTCAGCACGGCGCCGATGTGACTCACGGCAGCATCAACGTGTTGGACCTCGCCACGCAATCGAATCAATCGTTCGATTTGCCGGGACGCCCAGGGTTCGCGTTTCAATGTCAAACGGCGGGCAAGTTTGTGGCCGGTGTGGAACGTTCGCTCGGGATCTTTGACACCAACTCCGGCGAGTGGACGCCGTTCTGCGAGGGCGTGGACGAGGACGTCACCAACACGATCATCAACGATGGTTTGGCATTTGACGACAACCTTCTTTTCGGAACCAAGGACTTGGCGTTCGCGGAGAAGAAGGCAGGGTTGTACCTGTATCGCGGGAGTGACCAACAGTTGATCCGCCTGCGTGACGATCAAATCTGCAGCAACGGCAAGATGATCCGCCGAGATGAGGCGGGCAATTTGTTCTTGATCGACATCGATTCGCCAACACGAACGATCGTGGAGTATTCGTTGGACGTTGCTGCCGGAACGCTTGGCGAGCCTCGCGTGGTGTTGGACCTGACCAGCGACCCGGGCGTCCCGGACGGTGCGATTTTGACGCCCGATGGCAGCGGCATCATCGTCGCGATCTTTCATCCCGGTGTGGCGGAACACGGTGAGACCCGTCTTTACGATCTGGCGAGCGGCGAGCTTCGTACGGTCTGGCAAACACCCGGGTCGCCGCAAAACACCTGTCCGGCGCTGGTGCCTCACGAAGGCAAACTGAAGTTGATCATCACAACCGCCGTTGAGAACTTCAGCGTGGAAGATCAAGCCAAGTGCCCCAACGCTGGACGCCTGTTCGTCGGCGAAACGGACTACGTCGCGGACGATTCATTTGAACGGACCACGTGGCCCGTGTGAGAGTGGGCGAGAAGCCGTACCGGCATTAGCGATGCCGCGCGGCGTTGGATTTGTGAGCCGCACGGCGTTCGCCGCGGTTGGCATGGGGGGCGATGGGGGCGAGTTGGTCGCTCGCTTGGGAGGTTGGGTTGGTTTGGAGTTTGGTTGATAACCGGGCCTAACGGCCTGCGGCTCACTTGGGCGTTGGTTTGTGAGCCGCACGGCGCTCGCCGCGGTTGTGTGCGGGTACTGTGGCGAGGTCGTTGTTGGTTGGAAGGTTGGGGCTGTGGGGGATGATGTGGTTGGTAACCGGGCCTAACGGCCTGCGGCTCACTTGGGCGTTGGTTTGTGAGCCGCACGGCGTTAGCCGCGGTTGGCCTGGGGGGCGATGGGGGCGAGTTGGTCGCTCGCTTGGGAGGTTGGGTTGGTTTGGAGTTTGGGTGGTAACCGGGCCTAACGGCCTGCGGCTCACTTGGGCGTTGGTTTGTGAGCCGCACGGCGTTAGCCGCGGTTGCGTGCGGGTACCGTGGCGAGGTCGTTGTTGGTTGGAAGGTTGGGGCTGTGTGGGATGATGTGGTTGGTAACCGGGCCTAACGGCCATCGGCTCACTTGGGCGTGGATTTGTGAACCGCACGGCGTTCGCCGCGGTTGTGTGCGGGTACTGTGGCGAGGTCGTTGTTGGCTGGAGGGTTGGGGCTGTGGGGGATGATGTGGTTGATAACCGGGCCTAACGGCCTGCGGCTCACGTCGGCGTTGGTTTGTGAGCCGCACGGCGCTCGCCGCGGTTGTGTGCGGGTACTGTGGCGATATCCTTGATGTTCGTCAGGTACTTGTCTGATGCCGAATGCGTTTCGTTGCGCGAACAATGGCCATGCGTCGGTGCTTCGTGATCATTTCGGCCGGGCGCTGGGACTGCAGGCGAATCTGTGTGCGCAGCGGTTGTCGTCGCCAATGATGTGACCCTGGAAGGTTTCAAAGTGAATTCCGAGCCAGTCGCCTTTTTCATCACCTTCACGGTCTACGGCTCCTTTTTGCAGGGGGATCGGCGGTGGTGGCGGTCGCGGACAGAGGGTGCCAAATCACCGCAGCCACGGCTTGAGCAATGGCATCGGGACCGACTCAAGCACGACGTTCTGTTGCTGCGACCCGATCAACGTGATGCGATCAAGGAGGAACTCACGCGGCTCTGCGACCACTGTGGTTGGAAGCTATGGAGAGCCAACCCGCGTTCCAATCATGTGCATGTTGTCGTCACGGCTACCGGACTGGCCGGACGCAAGGTTTTGAATCAAATCAAGGCAAACTGCACCCGCGTGTTGCGAGAACGCTGGCCCGTCTATATCGGGCGTCCTGTCTGGACGTCGGGTGGTGATTGCGAGTTCATCGATCAAGAGGATGAACTTGAACGCGTCGTTCGCTACGTCGATGAGGCGCAAGATCGAGTTGGACGCGATGGGTGACTGGTTGGGAGGTTTGGTTGATAACCGGGCCTAACGGCCTGCGGCTCACGTGGGCGTGGATTTGTGAGCCGCACGGCGTTCGCCGCGGTTGGCCTGGGTAGTGATGGGGGCGAGTTGGTCGCTGGCTTGGGAGGTTGGGTTGGTTTGGAGTTTGGTCGATAACCGGGCCTAACGGCCTGCGGCTCACTCGGGCGTGGATTTGTGAGCCGCACGGCGCTCGCCGCGGTTGTGTGCGGGTACTGTGGCGAGGTCGTTGTTGGTTGGAAGGTTGGGGCTGTGGGGGATGATGTGGGTGATAACCGGGCCTAACGGCCTGCGGCTCACGGGGGCGTTGGTTTGTGAGCCGCACGGCGTTCGCCGCGGTTGTGTGCGGGGACTGTGGCGAGGTCGTTGTTGGTTGGAAGGTTGGGGCTGTGGGGGATGATGTGGGTGATAACCGGGCCTAACGGCCATCGGCTCACTTGGGCGTTGGTTTGTGAGCCGCACGGCGCTCGCCGCGGTTGGGGTTCGGCGCGGGGCGTGATGGGGGCCGGGACGAGTGGGAGGCGGTTTCAGTGCAGTGGACGGATCGAGATCGTGTCGATTCCGGCCATCCAACGTGCGATCGCCTGTTCGTTCTTGCCCGTGATCTTGATTTGAATGGTCACCGGCTTTGCAGGCGACAGTTCGACTCGGTCCCAGGTGATCGGGGGCATGACTTTGACGTCGCGGGAAAATCCGTCGAATGACTTCTCGGGTTGCTCGTTGAGTTTCAACGTCAACGTGGCGTAATCAATCGCACCCGTCAGATGCATTTGGATTTCAGCGGGGCCGTTGATCTGATGAGGCACGGTCAACGTCAACGTCGATCCCACCTGGCCGCCGGTCCACCAAAGGTGGTTGTCGGCCGACCATTGATCGTGGAATGGCTTCATGTTTTGGTCTTGGATTTGACCGCCTTGGACATCTGCGGAACGAATCAGGCTTTCCGCTTCGATTGCCCACTCGCGGGTGTACGCAGGACCGGGGCTCATCAGGTAGCCAAACAGGTCACGGACTTGGTTGGCTGTCAGCGGTTCGAGTTGTCCCTCGGGCATCAACGAGGTCTCCGAAAGCTTTTCGATTTCGACGTCTTCGAGTGGCAGCACGGAAATCTCCGAGGTCGTTTGCACCGTGACGGCGTCTTCATTGCGAGAACGAACCAATCCGGAAACGACTCGTCCGTCGGCCAACAAGAACGTGGTCATTTGATAAGCGTTGCCGATCACCGCATTGGGTTGCAGGATGTTTTCCAACCAATAGTTGACATCGCTGCGGTTGGCTCCGGTGAGGTCGGGGCCAATCGGTTCGCCCTCGCCAAACAGCCGATGGCATTTGCCACAGTTGACCTCGTAGAGTTTCTTGCCTTCGGTGCGGTTGGCCGACGCAAGCTTGGCAGGCGTCAGCATCCCGGCGTACTTTTGGTGCCTCTGTTTGGCTTGTTCACTGGTCGCTCCAATGCGTCCCCACGCAGCTTCCAAACGCTTGCGTGCTGTGTCGTCTTCAAACGGCAACGACAGCACATTGCGGATCGCATACGCCGGAACGATTGTTGGTGGGATCACGTTTTCTTCCATTGCCGCGATCAACTGAATGGCAGAGTCGGTCCGTGAGGTCAGGGTTGCCAACGCATCGGATTGCTTTTGCGGGGACCAAGCTTGAAATCGTTCGATCAGCAGCGGAGCGATTTTGGGTGAGTCATACGAAGCGAGACCGCGGACGGCGTGGGAGCCAATGTCGCGATCGTCGATCAAGGTCAACAACATTTCGCCGAGCTCGGGATCTTTGGCTTGCGCGAGCAGTCGCAACGCCTCCATTCGAGACGAAGCCAGTTGGGCGGGATCAGTCAGAATCTTCCGTAACTCGGGCAGAGCCGATGCGTCTCCAAACTGGATCGCCAAGGCTCCGGCCAAATCCTTTGTGCTGGTCGCCGAGGCTTTCTCCCGCAGCAGTTGTGAAACCTGAGGCCATGCGTCCGGCATCGCGACCCCGCCACGACTGCGCGCCGACTGCAACAACTCCTCCAGCATCCAGTCGAATTGATTGTTCACGGTGGCGTCCTTGTCCAATCCCTCAATCTTGTTCCTGATGGATGCCACCAAGGCTTGCCGACCCTCGGGGGTGGTGGCCGTGCGACGAGTCACGAACCGTTGCAGTGGTTGCCAATTGCCAGTGGACACCACGCTCATCACTCCAGCGGGGTCAACGTCGATGACCGGTTCGATCCCGTACCAAATCAACCAAGGCAGGTTGCGGTCGTTTTGGTCGATGACATGGTTCAGCAAGCCACTCGCAAGACCGAGGCGTTGTGATTCTGGGATGCGTTGCAGAAACGACGCGAGGTGACGACGCGTGACCGGTGACGATTCAGTTGCCGCCATTCGTTCCAGCTTTCCAAGCAATGCGTTCGACAAGGTTGGATGCCCCTCACCGATCAACTGGACAGCCCAACCGCGAATCACCGGATCGCTGTCATCCAACAACGTGGCCAGGTCCGTTGCGACGTGGACGTGATTGGATTCTCGCGAACGTTCGACTGACAACAATCCGGATGTCCACGCCGTCCAAACGGCCTGCAGACGCTGGCGACGCGGCAACTCGGATTGAACCATCGCGGTCAGACTGGACGCCAGTTGGGCACGGTCCAGTGTGCCGGCAGCAGCACGCTCTTGTAGAATGCGTTGCGACTGACGCACGAAGTAGGCGTTGGAATGCTTCAGGTTATCGACCAGTTGATCGACGCTTTGTGTCGACAGATCAAAGCGATACGGTTGAAGGTCGCCGTAGCGAATTCGGAAGAGGCGACCATTGGTGCGGTCCCAGATTTCATGGTCACGGTGGTGGCAGGTTTGGTCGTCGTGCCAATCCGATGAATAAAGGGCGCCGTCAGGGCCTTGCATGATTCCCACGCCAATTTGTTCGTGGTCGTGGGACAGCATGAAATCAGGGCGGTGTCGACCGATGTAGCCGGATCCCTCCGTTTCCAGGTGCTCGCGAACGATTCGGTGGCCGTGCAAGTTGTGGAAGAACAATTCACCGCGGTAGTGAGCCGGAAATTCATCGGCTTGGTAGATCGTCAAACCTGCGTGAGCGTGTCCGCCGCCGACCATGGACGTGGTTGCGACCGTGCGACGAACCAAATCACGGTCAACTTTGTTGGCTGAATTCGCTGATTGGAAAGTGCCGTCCCCGTAGTGCAGGTGATCGGCGATGGTTTTGATGTCGTCGTAGGTGTGTGGGTTGAAGTGTTGCCCGGCTTGGCGGAAGTAACGTCCGCCGTGCGACAGATGAAACAGGTGTGGAATCACACAGGCACTGATGAACCAATCGCCGTCTTCGTTGAAGTCGACGCCCCAGGGGTTGCTGGTTCCATGTGCGAACACCTCAAATTCGTGTCGCACCGGATGGTATCGCCAGACGCCCGCATTCAGCGGAGTGCGATCTGCTTTTGCGGTGCCGGGTTTGCCAACGTTGGAATGCGTGAACACACCGTGGCAACCGTACAGCCAGCCGTCCATTCCCCAGGTGAAACTGTTGAGCGTTTCGTGAGTGTCCTGGTATCCCCAACCGTCCAGCAAAACGGTGGGTTCCGCGTCGGGCACATCGTCGCGATCCGCATCGGGATAAAACAACAACTCGGGAGCCGCGCCGATCCAAACGCCACCGAAGCCGACTTCGATGCCGCTGGCAAGGTTCAGGCCTTCCGCGAAAACTCGGTGCGTTTCGAATGATCCGTCACCGTCGGAATCCTCGAGGATCAAGATTCGATCCTTGCCTTCGCCTTCGGGAGCCTTGGTGGGATACGTGTTACCTTCGATCATCCAGATCCGGCCGCGATCATCGAAGCACATCGCGATGGGTTGCACCAATTCTGGTTCGCTGGCAATGACATCGACCTCGAATCCGTCGGGCAGGTTCATGTGCAGAGCAGATTCCGTCGGACTCAAACCAGTCGCGTATTCTGTTTGCGGCAATTTGGGGGTTCGCCAACGCTCGGCGACGTGACGCCGTTTGTCTTGGGGGACGTCGCTGAGGTCGGTTTGGAAATGGACCGTCAAACCTTTTTTGTTTCCCGTCAGGACATCCACTCGTCCGTCGCCGTTGATGTCGGTGGCGATGACTTCGACTCCCACGCCGGAGGTTTCGTGGATGATATGGGGAATGAATTCGATGCCGCCGGGTCGGTCGCTCTTCACATTTCGGAACCAAACGACCAAGGGAGCCTGCAGACCGCCAGGGTCTTTGCCGGCGTGGGCGAGGTAGCGTTTGCCGGTCACAATGTCACGTCGCCCGTCGCCATCGACGTCAATCGCTTCCAAGGCATGCATTTGAGACGTGGCGTAGCCGTGTGGATTGCTCATCGACGATTCGCCGCTGATTTCGTGCGGAACGAACTGACCTGCTGCGGTTTGTTCGAACCACGCCAACCCGTATCCGTGGGCGTTCTTGGATGTGACCAAGTCGGAATCGCCGTCGCCATCGAAATCGTGGACATGAATCTGAGCGCCTCCGCCGCCGTACGGTTGTGCGATCCAGCTATGTCGCTGCCACAATTTGGTTTTCGTTGCCGAGTCGTCGGTGTCCGGGTGTTTCCACCAGTGCTGGCGATCGATGATGTCGTTTCGCCCGTCACCGTCGATGTCGCCGACACCGAGTCCATGCCCAAAGGGTTCGATTGCCGTGCCGGGTTCCGAGATCGCGACCCATTTCCAAGGCTGGGTCGGATCATCCAAATCGTCCGCCGTGTAATAGCCGTAGACGCGATCGCGAGCGCACACGAGTTCAGGCAGTCCCCCGGGAAGGAGATGCACCCAGGCAGGAGATTCATTGGAAACCCGCGGGGCAATGATGTGAGATTTCCAAGTTGGGCTGTCAGCGCCGAATTCGATTTCACCGGGATTGATGTACAGGGTGGCGTTGCGCCCCGGGAAACCAATCGAGATCACGTCCGGGTGGCCGTCGTCGTTGACATCGCAAACGTGAGAAAAGAAGTGTTGGCTGTATCCAGCCACCGGAACCACGTTCGGTTCTGCCAGGGCATGCTGAGCTTGAAAGTCCGGGCCTGCGAACCAGACCGGCCCGTAAACCAGGTCATTCAAGCCGTCACCGTTCAGGTCGCCCACCGCGGAGCCTTCAGCGAAGAACTGATCGCTGATCTGCTGCGATTCCCAACCAACGTGTGTGTCTTCGAGGCGGGGCGGTTCTTGCTGTGCAACGACGGGACTGGCAAGCAATCCGAGCAGCAGTGCTGCGCAGCCCAGAATGGCTGAGCAGGACAGCGAGGTGGGGCGAGCCATGAACGCGAACAGATTCATGTCAAAAAACCGGTGGGAGGGCGAGGAAGGCGGATTGTCAGGTGGGACCGCGGATTGGAAGCGGCAACGGCAATGCGACGAGGATCAACGAAAGCGGAAGCCACGTTGGCGTTCAGATTGCGAAATGAGACCGACAAGTCGGCTTCATTTCGCCGATTCTTAGCCCGAAACCGTCAGGACCTGATCTCCATTTCTATGGTTCTTTGCCAGTATGACTGATTCTGTGCCCCTAGGGGGTAACGACGCGTGATTCATCGCTGGTATTATCTGGCCAGTTTCCTACCTCCCGCCCGCCTCGTGACCGCGCATGTCTGAATCGAACCCCACCTCCAACACCGAAGCCAACCCTCTGACCGGTGGCGAAGCTGTGATCAGCGACAAAGTCCTCGCCGATCGGGCGATGCTGCAAAAAGCCCAAGCCGAAGGCAAAACGCTGGGCACCTACATCAAACTCTCGGGACCGGGATGGCTGCAATCTGCCATCACGCTCGGGGGCGGATCGCTCGCAGGATCGTTGTTCCTGGGAGTGATGGGGGGAACCAGCATGTTGTGGCTGCAACTCGTCGCAATCATCTTGGGCGTGGTGATGCTGTCCGCGATCAGTTACGTGACGCTTTCGACCGGTCGGCGACCGTTTGAAGCGATCAACAACGAGATCAACCCGGCGCTGGGTTGGGGATGGATCATCGCAACCGTGCTTGCCAACATGATCTTTTGCATGCCGCAGTTCAGTCTTTGCTACGACGCTCTGGACAAAAACCTGTTGACGCTCGGTGGCGGCGAGGGACTGGGCGATTCTCGTTCGGCCCGCTGGATTGTGACCATGGTGCTGTTTTTTGCCGCGGGCTTCATCGTCCTGCTGAACACCAAGCAGGGGCGGGCGGCCAAGGTCTTCGACATCTTTCTGAAGACGTTGATCGGGATGGTCGTGATCTGCTTCTTCGGCGTCGCGATTTTGCTGCTGGCCAAAGGACAACTCGACTTTGCCAGCATTTTCGCCGGCTTGGTCCCTGACCTGACTCAGTTTGTTCGCCCGGCAGGTGACCTTCGTGAAACGGTCGCGAACCTTTCACCGGAAGGCAGTTCCTTTTGGACGCATCGTTTGATGGGAACTCAGCGAAGCGTGATGATCTCCGCCATCGCGACCGCCGTTGGGATCAACATGACCTTCCTGTTGCCGTACTCCATGTTGGCTCGTGGTTGGGACAAGACCTTCCGTGGATTGGCTCGTTTTGACCTTTCAACCGGCATGGCGATTCCCTTTGTCTTGGTCACCAGCTGCGTCGTGATCGCGTCGGCATCGTCGTTTCACAACAAAATCGATGAACAATTGGCATCCACTGACCTGCAAGTGATGCAGCAGTCTCCGCTGTACGAAAAAGTGAAGGGCGACTTGATCGCTCGCGTGGACGCGGGGTTGGGTGCGGAAGCGGCAGCGACCGCTGAAGTCGCCAAACTACAAATGGTCGCGGAACTTCCGGAAGAAGAAAAGCGACTCGCCGCAGCCTTGGTCAAACGCAACGCGTTTGAGCTTTCTCAGACACTCGCACCGCTGTTGGGGGACGAATCCGCCAAATTGATCTTCGGTCTGGGCGTGTTCGGAATGGGGTTCTCAACGATCATCATCCTGATGTTGATCAACGGTTACGCGATTCGCGAAATGTTTGGCCGTCCGAACAGTCAAACGATCTTCATCATCGGCGTGTTGATCGCAGGTGCGTCCGGGGCGAGTTGGGTGGAACTGTGGACGGACCCGGACAAGAAGTTCTGGTTGGCGATTCTGGCCAGCACGTTCGCGGTGATGTTGTTGCCGATCGCGTATTTCACGTTCTTCTTGATGATGAACAGCCGCGAAATATTGGGTGACGATCGACCCACTGGCGGTCACCGGTTGGCTTGGAACGTGTTCATGGGATTGGCTGTGATCGGAGCGACCGCAGCAGCTGGCGTTGCCGTGTACGAAAAGTACATGGCCCAGGATCCTTTGTCCTTCCGGATTGTCGCAACGATCTGGGTGGCGTACGCGATTGCGGTGGTGTTGGGATTTGTGTTGAAAAAGAAGTCTCCCCAAACCGCCTGAGCTGCACGCGAACCTGCATCCACGTGCGATTTCCATCCACGTGGGGCCCAGGCACACTGGCTTTCATGACCGCGTCCGAAGAACATCTCGGGTGTTCGCGAGACGCGGTGGGAAGAGTCGCGTTTGACGGTCGAGCGTGAGCGACTGCCTCTGGAATCACATCTTGTTCGCGTCGACGCTACAAGATAGCCAGGGGGTTGCGTTTCGCTTCGAGCGTTCCACGAGTCACACCGACGCGATTTTCGGCGGACAGTGATCGCCAAACTTCTTGTCCTGGAATCTCGCCGAGCAGCAATTGCCGGTACAGACGCAGGATCGATTCGGCTTCCTGTGCGTTTTCGCTGAGCAGTTCAACACGGAACGAGCCGACGCCACACGCGACCATGTTGCCAACGATCTCGGCACCGCTTTGAGGCGTCGCGTTGAAGAGCGTGTTGCGGCAGGCGATGTCGGCTTGGAGAACGTGCAGTTTGCCGACCCGGTCACGCAGTTGGACCACGTGTCGATCGCAGGGACGCCCACAGTTGGTTTTGTTGGTTCCGGGGGACAGCACGCTGCAGAACACACAGTGCTCCATGTGGAACATGGGCATGTGTTGATGCAGAACCAATTCCAACCATTCCGCGGGCATCGAACTGACCAGTTGATCGAGTTGGTCGGCATTCAGATCGTAAGATGCTGTGACGCGCTCGACGCCTTGCTCGATCAGCCATTCTGCTGAACGATGATTGGCAACGTTGAGTGAGAAGTCGGCGATGGTTGGCAGGCCGGCTTCGACGCCCAATCGAACGGCGGCCAAGTTTCGTGCCAGCAGTCCTGCCGGGCCCTGTTTGAGGACTTGCTTGAGAAGTCCCATTTCGCCGGGCTTTTGGATCCGAAGCGAGGCGATCCAAATCGACGCGTTGTGTTCGGCCCCCAGAGCAATCGCAGCTTTGTGCTCGCGGGGATCGTGGAAGTCAGCGTAGATCCGTTCGGCGGAGGCTGCGATCGCGCCTCGGACTTGATCCAGCGTTCGGCAGAGCACCGACAATTGCGGCGGTGCCTGAGGAACGGTGGGTTGGTCGTCTGAAACCGACACTTCGTTCTTGATGGGGGTCACCAGTGCTCGTCCGGCCGACAAGCGAACGGAACGACGAGGCGCCGCGTGAAATTGATCTTCGAGCTTTTCGACCAATTCCCGGCGGAGCTGGTTGAGAACGCCAAGTGGCACCATCGGGCCACCGCTCAGGTCGCTGGTCAGACGTGCCAGGTGAAAGGGGGTTCCACCCAGCCGGCCCAGTTTGTCTGCCAAGACTTCTTCGGTGATCGGATGTTTGTTCGCGACGGCCAGGTCGTCTTCGCCGACAATGTTTTCGGTCGTGGCGTGTTCGCCGCTGCCGAGAGTCGCGGTGACTTCAACCGGGCGGCCCACATGGGCCACGACGTGCAGATGGATCGGACGTGTGCGACGTGGCTTGCCACCAAACGTGGCCGCCAAGCGTTTGTTCAGCTGCGGGTCATCGTTCTTGAAGACCGTCGCCCCCATCTCGATTCGCGAAAAGTCGAGTTCGCCTCGTCCGAATCCAATCCAAACAGTTTGATTGGCTTCCACCTTGGAGAGCTTCTCGGTCCCTGCTTGCGATTCGGATTGTTTCCGCTGGCGGGCTTGGTCCCACGGATTTTCTGCGGGTTGCTGGTCAGTCTGTGAGTTCTCTTGTCGGCCCGGATCGGGTTTGGATTCGTTGTCCAAACGCAGCGAATAGATGCGGCCGCCTTGGTGATTGTCGGCGAAACCGCTATCGAAGGCTTTGGTGCTGTTGGGATCCACGGCAGATTCCATTGCCAGTCCATCGCCCAGGGCGATTCCTGTTTGAATATCCACCAAGATCGAATCACGCCCAATGGCTCGGACCTCGCCCAGCACGATGCCTTGTTTGGCCGAACGGATGCCGGGGACCAAGCGTTTGTGGTCGTTGCCTTCGAGCCACCCGGGAGTGAAGCCGCGAGAGAACGAGAGCTCCATTTCGTGTCGAGCGTCCTCGCCGAGGTTCACAACGCCTTCGGAGATGGCTTGGTCGATCGCGCGACGGTAGTGGCCGGTGATGTTGGCGACGTATTCGGGGGTCTTCAGCCGACCTTCAATCTTCAAACTGTTGACACCCGCTGCGACCATGTCTGGGATCGCGGCGTAACCCGCCAAATCTTGCGGGCTGAGCAAGTAGCGAACGTCGCCCAGTTCTTGATCGATTCCGTCGCAGACCAAATCGTAGGGCAACCGGCAGGCTTGTGCGCATTGGCCGCGGTTGGCGCTGCGTCCGCCGAGCGATTCGCTGGTCAAGCACTGGCCGCTGTAGGCGACACAAAGTGCCCCATGAATGAAGGCCTCGATTGGCATGTCTGTTTTCGAACGGATCTGCTTGATTTCCTCGATCGACAATTCCCGCGCGACGACGACGCGAGAAAGATCCAGCGATCGGGCCGCTTCGATGGTCTCCGAGCTGGTCAGGCTCATTTGTGTGGAGGCGTGAATCTCCAGTTCAGGACAAATGGCGCGGACAATTCGGGCGACACCGAAGTCTTGAACGAGGACCGCATCGACCCCGGCACTGGCGATTGCGTCGACGACCTCGACCAAATCATTCAATTCGTCGGGAAAGACCAGCGTGTTGAGCGTCACGTAACCACGCACACCGCGGAGATGCAGTTGGCCCATCAACGAGGAAAGGTCGTTGACACCAAAGTTGGCCGCCCGGTGTCGGGCGTTGAAACCGCGATCGAGACCGAAGTAGACGGCGTCGGCTCCATTTTCGATGGCGGCGTGGACACAGTCCCAATTGCCGGCAGGGGCCAGCAATTCAGGGGCGGAGACGTTGGATGACAAAGCGGATTCGAGCATGGGTGAGAGTGTAACCGACGGCAACCAGATCCAGAACGAATACATGGTAGCTCGCCAGGTTGGCGTGAGTCGGGCATTCGAAGCGGAAGGCAGCCACGACCAGAACGGCAACGCGAAAGCAGAATGGCAACGCGAAAGCGGGCAGCACCCAAAGCCACCCTGCTCAGCAGAGCGTGCTAGGGGCCTTTTTTGGGGGAGGCTTTGCGGGGGAGCGGGGGAGGCAGCAGCGGGCGTTTGAAAAACACCCTGGGGGGAAACGAAAAAGCCCCGGTCGCGGGAGACCGGGGCTTTCTGGGTCGTTCATTGTGGGATTCGATGGGTGCATTTCGCCTCGAATGTGGGCGGCGGGCACTTCGATCGTTCGAACTATTCGCGAGGGCGGATGGCGCCAGTCAAACCGCTGTAGTCAACGCGGTCGGTGGTGTGCCACAGGGGCTGGCCCAATTCGACACGGCGACGAAGCACTTCGATTTTCTCTTGACTGCCGGCAGGTGCATCCGTTGAGGAGAACATTTCGTCTTCGTTAGGCACGAAATCTTCATCGTGGCCGTAACGCAAGATTGCTTCGAACACGTTTTTGCAATGAGTCATACTATTCCGATTTTTCTTCCAAGGGTCGGGAGCGATCCGAGCGTCCACGACTCAGCTTTCAAACATTCGCCTTCAACCAAGTCCATTCGTCGAAAGCATTTCACACGAAGGGATTATTCGTGTTTGTGAGCGTTGGTCAAGAAAATTCTGGAGGGGGCTTGCTCTTCCCTGCCATTCCGGCGTCACCCACAACGGTCACTCACGACCTTGTCAAACACGGTGAGTTTGCCGGTCAGGAATCCATCGACTTGCAGTTGGAGGAATTTGAAAACCGTCAAGGGGGAGATGCCCAACCTAGTTTCTCGGTGAAGGTTGCCAGAAGGCTCTTGACAGGGTTGCCACGCAACCGCCTTCTCCGTCAAGATTTTGTGACTGGAAGCCCTTCGACGCAGGAACCGTATAAACGTCACCACTCGATCGGGCTAGAAAAAAACTTCTGAAAAATTTCTCCTCGAACCCTCGGTACCTTCCTAAATGTCGTACTGGATCCAACGGGAATTGACATTGCCGGCCGCGCGACGCGGATTTCATTTGGTCACACGGCGGATTTTGGAGGCGGTTCCGGAGCTCGCGGAAGTTGAGGTGGGGCTGCTGCACGTGTTCATCCAGCACACCAGCGCTTCTCTGACGATCAATGAGAACGCGGATCCGGACGTTCGAGTCGACTTTGAAACCGCGATGAACCATGCGGTGCCTGAATCGCTGCCTTACGTCCACACCTTGGAAGGGCCCGATGACATGCCGGCGCACGTGAAAGCGTCGATGATGGGCAGCAGTGTCAGCGTCCCGATCCACAACGGGCGGCTGAACGTTGGAACTTGGCAGGGCATCTATCTGTGCGAACACCGCGACCGGGCTTCCTCGCGTCATTTAGTTCTGACATTGCAAGGCAAGCGGGCGGACACCTGAGTGCTGAGAGCTCGTGACTCAGGCGGTGAACACCAAGCGAGTCAGTGCGATTCCGTCGCGAATCTCTGCAATTCTTCCAGGGAAGCGAATTCCAGGGCGGAAATGTGTGTCGCTTCCAGATGGACCTTGGGGGCCATGCCCGCGTCGAAGGCTTCTTTCCAGCGAGCGGCGCACAGGCACCAGCGATCGCCCGGTTGGAGGCCGGGAAATTGATAGACCGGCATCGGTGTGCTGAGATCGTTCCCCCGCGAGCGACTGAATTCGAGGAAGTCAGCGGTCATCTCCGCGCAAACCACGTGCAAACCGACGTCTTGGCCGCCCGTGTTGCAGCAACCGTCTCGATAGAATCCGGTCATCGGATCCGTGTTGCAGGTTTCCAATTCGGTCCCCAGGACATTTTTCGCGCCGGAAGTGTTGGGTGAGGGCATGTCGCGGGTCCGTCGGAAGGGAGTGGGAACGAGAGCGTCCGGAACGGAAGCAACGTGATGCGTCCGAACGCAATCGTGCCCCTGAAGCAGCAATCAATCAAGGGTCGAGCAACCCGATTCGAGCCGGAAACACTCTGGCACCCCGGTTGTGTTCCCCTTTTTGCAGGCCACAGCCAATTGGGGGAACCTTAGCGGTTGGGCGAATTGATCAGCGGCGGAGGGTGGGTTCAGACAAGGTGGTCCGGATTGGCAAGCGGTTCCGATTGCACCGCTCCTAGCAGTCGATCCCATTCTTCGCAGATTCCGGAACGAGTTGGCCACCATTTGAGGGATTGAGACGTGGAAAGGAGTCCACCTCGGTCGATTCGACTTGCGGAAGGAAAGCCAAACCGAGGGATCGGTCCGGTCTACCAACTTCTCTCAATTCAGGTCCACCGTATTGAACATTCGGCTGGGGTGTTGGGCGGCACTGTTCGTCCCACTGATTGAGATCGACATGACATTCCGTAACTGCCTCCCAGCAATTTGGGCCGGCATCTACTGGTCCTACTTGACTGTCATTTCGATCTTGGTCGGTCGCCTCCGTGGATGACTCGATTTCGGCTAGGGCAGTTGCAATGAAGCACATTAGCGCACGCAGAAGGAGTCAGCGATGAAATTCAACGTCTTGCGAGCTGTCGCAGCCACCCTTTCCATGGGTGTTTGCACAATCGCCTCGGCACAGTACGGGCCTGGTCAATACGGCGGACAACCCTACGCTGGTCCAACCAGCCAACTGGGAGTCCCACAGACACAAGCGGTTCAAACGTTTGGCGGCGGAAACTACCAGGCACCCAACTCAGGCGGCTATCAAGCGCCTGCGAAGTGGAACAACTTCGGCAACCAAAGCAATGGCCCGCAATTGTTCCAGCCCGCATCGTCGGGTGGGTACGACAACCAAATGCCATCGCCTGAATCCATCCCCACGCCTGCTCCTTCTTACGGCGAGCAATTGGCGGCTCCGATGCAGCAGCACATCGCTCCTGCTCAGCCCGCTCCGACATACTCGGCACCAGCCCCTTCGGCGAGCGTGCAGCACCAGCATTCGGCGGCTCCCGTCGAGCACTACGGCGCACCTGCCCAGTACAACAGTGCTCCTGCCGGTGACTGCCAAAGCTGTGCTCAACCGAGCCCCTACATGCAAGCCGCTTCGCAACCATGGGAAGGTGCCTCTTACGCAGCACAATCCTGTGGCATGCCATCGGCCGCTCCCGCTCGGGGGCCCTTGTTCCCATGGTTCGGTTCGTTTGACCTGTTGTTCTTCAACATGGACACCAACGGCAAAGACCGAAACATCGTGTCGCGTTACGACACCGGAATGCCAACGCGACCCTACTTGCCTTTGATGGGCATCGGATCGATTGAGCCAGACAGCTCGTTGGGCTACAGCCTCAGCTTCGGTCGCTACCTCGGATGTGGCCAGTACGGTCTGGGGATGACGTACTTCAATTGGGATCCTGATTCCGAGATGTACAACTCGCCGGTCTACACGCCGGAAGATTCGATTGCAGACGGCGGTGGCGGTGGTGCTCTGCGTGCCTCAGGAATGCCTCAGTACAATGGCGCCCAAATGGCGTACAACTACGACAACGGCGGCGGTGTTTACAACGCCCTGAACGGTGGCGGAGCGTACACCGTTTATGACATCATCGATGGCCGTGCGGGGCAAAGTGCTTTGGATGGTGGCGATCTGAACGCCGCTCCTGGTGGAGCTGGTACCAGTTCCCATGCTGAAGCGACTCAGTTCCGTGCTCGTCGCGACGTCGACGTTCAAGGCTTGGAAGTCAACCTGTTCAGCTTTGGTCTGATGGGTGCTCAACGTGCTTCGGCCGCTTCTTGCGGAACGGGCATGGGCATGGGTCACAAACTGAAGAGCTTCATGGGCTTTGGTGGCTACGGCGGAGTCGGCGGTTACGGTGGAGCCAGCTACGGTGGCTACGGCAGCTGCAACACCGGGGCTTGCCCACCTCAACAATGTGGCCCGATGCACGGTTACGGTGGAGCCGGTGGCCCCTTGGTTCGTCCTTGCAACGGCAAAGTTCAAGTCGTGACCAGCCACGGACTTCGTTGGTTCCAGTTCAAAGACAGCGTCGATTACGCCTTCGATGTTGATGGACGAGCCGGCTACACGATGAATGACATCTACGACACGACCTCGACCGAGAACGATTTGTTCGGCTACCAGTTCGGCAGCCAACTGATCTATTGCTTGGGCAGCCGCGTCAACTTGAACGTGGGTGGCAAGTTCGGTGTCTACGGAAACCAAGCTGAGTTCCGTCATCGTTTGGGAACCCAAGACACCGCCGCTGAATTGGCTGCAATGCCCGGCGAAATGATCAACTACGAGACCAGCGACACCGTGTTGTCGACTCTCGGCGAAATTGATCTGGGCCTTGGTGTTCGCGTCAGCAACGCCTGGACGGTCCGCGGTGGCTACCGTGTCCTGGGTGCCTCCGGTTTGGCAATCGCCGACAACTACTCACGGGATTACAGCTCGGTCGCCTCGGCCAGTGCCCTGCACGCCGACAGCAGCCTGCTGCTTCACGGAGCTTACGTAGGTGCCAACTTCAACTGGTAGTTGTCAGCGGCCATGTCCGGTGGCCGGTTGACGACAGTTCAGTGAACCGCTTGACGCCCTCGAATCATTTGATTCGGGGGCGTTTTTGCGTTTCTGACTTCGGTGTGAAAAAGAGCGAACTATACTTGCGGGGCCCTTTTCAGCTTTTTCGCTCGGGATTCGGTCCTGGAATCCTCCTCCGCTTCTCTCGCATTCCCGCCGGACGACCCAACACGTGACCAAGGTTCTCTTGACGGCTTTCGAGCCCTACGACCGCTGGCCGGACAACTCGAGCTGGATGAGTCTGATGGAGCTGACACATTGGTACGACGGCCCCGTTGAGCTGGTCACGCGGCGATACCCGGTGAATTTGCTGACCATGAGCGAGCGGCTGCGAGCCGATTTGCAGGCGGGCTATGACCTGGCGATTCATTGCGGCCAGGCTCCTGGATCGACCCAAATGCGATTGGAGAACGTGGGCCTGAATCTCCGCACCGATGGCACCGAGATCCTACCCGACGCTCCTGCGGCCTACCGGACTGGTTTGCCACTGTCGGCAGCCGCCCAAAAAATTCGAGATGCAGGGATTCCTGCCGCGGTGTCGCATCATGCGGGTACATATTTGTGCAATGCCGCGTTGTACCTGAGTCACCACTATTCAGCGGCATTCGGCCTGCAAACTCAGTCTCTGTTCGTGCATTTGCCGCTGGCCCCCTCTCAGGTCGCACGTGAAAATTCGGAATCGCCCAGCATGAGTGTGCCGATGACCAGCGCCGCGCTCGCGATTTTGATTCAAAGTCTGGTTGCATCGACCCACTGAGCAGAATCCGGTCTGGAACGGCCGCTCGGGCCCGAGCGGGCGATGACGATTGCGGGGGTCAGCGACTATGATGGGTGTCTTTGTCGCCCTCCTTCTTCCATCACCGTTCTGCACCATCACCATGAACAGCTCGCGAAAATTGTCTTTCCTGTGGTTCGTGTCGCTCTGCTGCCTTGCCATGGCCTCGGTCGCCCCCGTGTCCGCCGACGATGAGAAGAAGGCCGACGCGAAGGAAAAAGCCGTGGCAGCCGAACCGGCCGCCGAGGTGAAGCCGCCCGCCAAGGCCGACCAGCCAGCTCCGAAAAAAGTGGCTGAAACGAAGGCCGACGCCACGCAAGAAGTGCCCAAGAAGGCGGAGGAAAAACCCGTCGTCAAATCGATCTTCCCCGACAAGGCTCTCGAACAGGCCGTCCGCGCGGAAGTCTTCGCCAAACGACACAATGACGAACCGATCACGGCCGCAGACGTTGCCAAGATCTCGCGTGTGGTTGGCAGCGGCAAAGGCATCGCATCGCTGGAGGGTTTGCAGCACTGCAAGTCATTGATGTTGATCGATCTGGCCGACAATGAGATCGAAGACTTGACTCCGATCTCCGGTCTCAAACGCTTGCAATCCGTCACCCTGGCGGGCAACAAAATCAGCAGCCTCGATCCGATCGCGGAATTGGTCGCGATGCAATTGCTCGATGTTTCTGGCAACCAACTGACCAGCTTGGATCCGCTGGTGAAGATGTCCAATCTGCGGACTCTGTATTTGGCCGACAATCAACTGACCAGCCTGGATCCTTTGGCGGGCTTGACCAAAATTTGGTCGCTGGATGTGGCCGGGAATCAACTCAGCAGTTTGGATCCCCTTTCGAAGCTCAGTTGGTTGACGACCCTTGAGATTTCGGACAACCAAATCACGTCCCTTCAACCGCTGACGGCGCTCCATGATCTGGACATGCTGATCGCTCCCGGCAATCCGCTGGCCAACCTGAAACCTCTGGTCGAAATGTGTCGAGCGGACCTGGAAGGTGATCGCCGTTTCGCTCCTTACTTGAACGTTTACTTTTCTCCCACACAATTGAATCACGCGGATTGGTCCGAGGACCTGGCTGAACTGCGAACTCTCGGCGTGCGTTTGCACGAGTATGAGCGGAAGCAGAAGGGAGCCAAGTCGAATCCATGAGTGCTCCGACTCCCGAGGAATTCATTCAGCGAGCGATGGCGGTCGGAATTGCTGACCGCCGTTCGGTCGACCGTGCGCTGGCGGACTTAGGTTCAGAGGAACGCGGACTCAGCGACGTGATTGAGCTGCTGCAGCGACATGGGATTTTGACCACGTTGCAGTGCGAGAAGCTGACCCGAGGCGACAAAGGTGGTTACTTCTACGGGGAGTACATCGTCCAGTACCTGATCGGTGCTGGTACGTTCGCTCGGGTGTACCGCGCTCAAAAGGGCGAGGAAGTTTTCGCCGTCAAAGTCCTCCGCAAGCGGTTCCGCGACGAACCGAAGGAAATGGAGCAATTCCTTCGCGAAGGTCGCATGGGGTTGAAGCTCAAACACCCCAACATCGTTCGCATCTTGGATGTGGTTCCGGACGTGAGAAATCCGTTCTTGGTGATGGAGTTTGTCGAAGGGCAAACGCTTCGCGAGTTGGTTCGGATTCGCAAACAACTCCCGGTTGAACTGGCGTTGAAACTCACGATGGAAATCTCCGCCGGTCTGGCACACGCGGCGGGGCTCGGGATTTCGCACCGTGACTTGAAGCTGTCCAACGTGCTGATTTCATCGGCCGGGACGGCGAAGCTGGTCGACTTCGGCTTGGCCGCCTTGGCCGATCGCAACAACCCCGAACAAGTGGCCGATTGCCCCAACGCACGTGCGATCGATTACGCCGCGTTGGAACGAGGCACCAACGTTCGCAAGGACGATCCACGCAGTGACGTCTTCTTCACTGGCAACATGCTGTATCACATGATCGCGGGCGAGCCGGCACTGACGGAAACCCGTGACCGTTTGGCGCGGCTGAACGTGTCGCGATTTCAAGAAATCAAGCCGATCTCGGAACACGTTCCCGACTGTCCCGGGATCGTCAGTCAGCTGCTGATGAAGATCCTCGCCTACGATCCTGAGAAACGCATTCAATCAGCCGCGGCGATGCGGATTGAAGTCGAACGGGTGCTTGAAACTCTAAAGAAGGGACCAACGGAACGGAAAGTCCACGACACCACCGGAACCGTCAACGCGGCCGATGTTGGTGATGACCAAGTGGTCACCAACGAGGGCGAGGGCTACGTCGTGATGTTGGTGGAATCAAAAGCCAACCTGCAAAACGCGGTTCGCGAGCGGTTGAAGGCACGTGGGTATCGCGTGTTGATCATCGCCGATCCGAAGCGTGCTTTGGCTCGATTTGAGGATGACATTGAGAATCCGGCGGATTGTGTGATCTTTGGTGCAGCCGAACTTGGCAACGACGCCTTGGAGGCCTACAACCAATTTGTCACGGACGAAAAGACGGCCGAAATCCCGGCGATCTTGCTCGTCGATCAACGCCAAGGACACATCATCAGCCGCGCCAAACGCGGCCCCAATCGCGTGCTGCTGCCCTTGCCGCTGCGAGTCAAGCAACTTCGAGTTGCGCTGATGCAGTTGCTGGCCAACATCGAAAAGCGGACCCCGGGAATGTTTTGAGCTGTCCTTTCAGTCCTCTCTTTCACAACACGCGATAGATGGATTGAACCACGACATGCAACTCACCGGATTGACGGTTATCGGCGGCGGCCAAATGGCTCGGGCTCTCGTGGGCGGAATGCTCGCAAGTGGATGCCTGAAAGCAAGCGAACTGACGGTCGTTCACCAAACCAAAGCGACTGGCGATTGGTGGTTGTCAAAGTATCCCGGGTGCACGACCAGCACCGACACTGTCGAAGCGGTTTCGGACGCCAGCACCGTGATGCTGGCCGTCAAACCGCACATCATCGCGGAGGTGTTGGCGGTCAAAGATGCGGACGGCAAATCAGCGGATTGGTCAGGACGCTTGATCGTCTCCATCGCGGCCGGAATCGGGTTGGATCAATTGACCCAAGGGGTCGGTCACGATCGCGTCGTCCGCGTGATGCCGAACACCCCCAGCCTCGTTGGGGAAGGGGCCAGCGGCTACTGCGTCAGTTCGGGCGTGAGCGATGACGATGTGAAATTGATCGAAACGATGTTGGGCAGCGTCGGAATTGCCGCGCTGGTCACGGAACCTCAGATGAACGCGGTCACCGGAGTCAGTGGCTCCGGCCCCGCCTACGTGTTTCTGATCATCGAGGCACTTGCGGATGGCGGCGTCGCCGCTGGATTGCCGCGTGCCACGGCGTTGAAATTGGCAACGCAAACGGTCTTGGGGGCCGCCAAAATGGTTCGTGAGACGGGCGAGCACCCCGGCGTTCTGAAGGACAACGTTTGCAGTCCTGGTGGAACAACCATTGCCGCGATGAGCGTCCTGGAACAGAATGCAGTTCGTGGAGCAATGATTCAAGCCGTGCAGGCGTCGGCCAATCGCAGTCGCGAGTTGGCTTAGCCGGTTTGTCATCGCTGAGTTTTCAGGACCGGAAGTCTTCCAGACGGTCGATCCACCTCATTTTTAGAAACGAAAGTCGGCGAGACTTTCAATCGACGATTTCACTTTCACACTTTCCATAGGGACGCCGCGATGGTTTCGCCGATCGTCAAAGTCGACGACAAGCACTTGCCTCTGTACCGAGTCGTTTGGGTTGCAGATCTGCCACACTTTTGTGGCGAAGAAGATTGCCAACGCGAAGGCTATTACGAGATCCGGTTGGACGTCGAAGATTCGATATGGACGAGCTCAGCGGAGCGTGATGAGGTGCTGGAAGCCCTGAACCGTTGGTGCGGCGATCCGCGTGAGGACTCCGACGAGCGGCCGTTCTAAGCAACGCGGCCGTTCTAAGCAACGTGGCCGATCGGCGTGGTGGCCGGTCGGCGTGATCTCAGCCGCCGGCTTCGCGAGCACGATCTTTTTCACGATCTTTTTCGCGAACTTCCTCGATGTCATTCTCTCGCGGTTTGTCGTTGACGGCTTGGCCGATCGCTTTGGCCAACCGTCCCAGCATGGCGAAATAGATGAACGTTCCCGCCGTGCCAGTGAAAATGCACACCGCCGCGGCGGCGATCGGGGACATCAGACTGGCCGAGACAAAGATCAGAAAGGCAGCGAAGAAGATCAAGGCGGCCGAAAGATAGAAGCCGCCCCAAGCTTCCTCGCACCGAGTCACACTGCGTCCGACCTCAGGCGAAAACGGAACAAACATGTTCTGCATGTCCAACATCGACAGCAGAACGAATGGGAACAGCAGAAACACCGACAACATGGTCACACAGACGGTTGCCAACGTTTGACCGAACGCCAATGTCCCGATCATCCATCCCGGGCCGCCCGTCAGTCCCACCGCAGCAAAACAGAACAACGTGGGGGCCAGCCACTCCAGCGGTTCGAGCGTCAGCGGCCATTCCGAAACTTCGTCTTCGTCGTTGCTGACTGATTGCAGGATGGTGAATCCACAGGCCAAAACCAACGCCCCGTAAACGATTCCGGCTGGGAACAAAAACTTCAACGCCGCATCGAAACCAGTGGCGATGGCGATGGCGGCGATGGCAGACCCGATCGTGGACAGAATCAGCCAGTGAACGGTCACGCTCAGTTGACCAAAGATTCCAAAGATGGATTTGGCCCAATCGGAAATCTTGGGGACATCCAAGTCGGGTGCCGGCGCCTCTTCTTCCGTGCGCGCGGCCTGATCCAACAGCTCTTGAGCGGATTTGCGGAACGGATCGGCGGGCCGATCACTTTGGGTCACTGTGGATTCGTTGAACTGGAAGGACTGAGCCCGATCCATGTCAATCACGACCTTCTTCTTCCTGCGCGGGGCCGGCGGCACCTTGATCGTCTTGTGGCAATCGTGGCAACGAATCTGCTTGCCCGCTTGGGCTGCGGTGACATTCATCATCGTTGCGCAGACCGGGCATCGGACCCGGTACTGCTCTTCGTACTCGACGTTGTGAGCGACCGGTTTGTCCGACGACGGCGGTTTGGGCTTGCTGGCAGCAGCGGCCAAGGCGGCGGCTTGTTCAAACAACGGATCGACGGTTGGATCCTTGGAACCAGGAGCAGCAGGTTCGGCGGCCCCTGGGAACGACTGGACCGATTCCTCCATCGCGTCGAAGTTGAAGGGGTCGTCGGGATCGTCAAAGGCATCGGCAGGTTTTGACGCGGCGACCGGAGCGGAGCCCTCCGAGAGATCTTGAATGTTGTCGAACCCAAACGGGTCGGCATCCTCCGAATCTGCGTCGGAGTCGACCGGAGGCAGGTCCATGCCAAACATGTCGCCCTCCGCGGCGGAAGCTGGGGGCTCGTCGGCTGCCGCGTTGGACTTGGTTGCCGGGCCCGTCGCAGCGGGCTGGGGCGGAGGCGACCGAGAGATCTTGGTCGGCGAGATGTTCGCGTCCTGCGGTTTGACCGCAGGTTTCACTGGCGGGTCGCTCAGCACCAACCAATCGTCGTCATCATTGGTGGTGCTGGCAGAAACCCCTGGGACCAAGAACGTTTCTCGGCAATGCGGGCAAACCACGCGTGTCCCCCCGGCGTCGTCGCTGACCGCGACGGCCACGAGACATCGCGGGCATTGCACCGATTGAGTCATCGAGGATCAGTCCTCCATCACTTCCGCTTCGCGAGCTTTGGCGGATTCATTGACACTGTTTTCAGCCTTCTTGGTCAACTCTTGCACCTGATCCTTGGTCTTGTCGCGATCGTCTTCCGTCATTTCCTTGTCTTTTTCAGCTGTTTCAGCAGCCTTGTTCGCATCGCGACGGATATTGCGGATCGAGACCTTGGCTTCCTCTGCCAATTCCTTGATTCTCGCCACCATTTTTTTGCGGACTTCGCCCGACAACGGGGGGACGTTCAAGCGAATGACGCGTCCGTCGTTTTGAGGGTTCAGCCCCAGGTCACCGGCAACCAGTGCCTTTTCGATGTCTTTGATGGTCGTGGCGTCGTACGGGCGAATCAAGATTTGTTGTGGTTCGGGGGTCCCGATGCTGGCCAATTGCTTCAGTGGCGTCAACGATCCGTAGACTTCGACTTTGATCGAATCGACCAAGCCTGGGTTGGCTCGTCCGGTACGAATCCCCGACAAATTGTGTTGCAGCACCGAAACGGCTTTGTCCATTCGCTCTTCGGCGTCCATCAATATCTCGTCGCTCGTCATCATGTCATCCTGGGGGATTGAGGAGGGGAAAGGCTGATTGCACTCAACGTTGGTTGGTTTGCGTATCCTGTGGGTCACCGATCCAGGTTCCCACGGATTCACCGCGGACGGCACGAACAATGTTGCCGTCCTGCTTGAAATTAAACACCAAGATCGGCTTGCGATGTTCGTTGCACAGCGCAATTGCGGTGGCATCCATCACTCGCAGCTTCTTTTGGATCACTTCGTTGTAGCTGAGTTGCTCGTACAAAACCGCATGGGGGTTCTTTTCTGGGTCGTCGCTGTAGACACCGTCGACGCGGGTCGCTTTGAGAATCACGTCCGCTTCGATCTCCAGAGCACGCTGAGCGGCGGCCGTGTCAGTCGTCACAAAGGGGCTTCCGATTCCTCCGGAAAGGATGACCACGCGGCCTTTTTCGAGGTGCCGGATAGCGCGACGACGAATGAATTGTTCGGCGACCCGATCGACGGGCAACGCGCTCATGACGCGCGTTTGCAATCCAATTGAATCCAGAGCGTCTTGCAAGGCGAGGGAATTGATCACCGTCGCCAGCATGCCCATGTAGTGCGCCGTGGCTTCTTGGACGCAGGCGTTGGCACCGGAGAACGATGCCCCGCGAAGGATATTGCCGCCGCCGTTGACGATCGCGATTTGGCAACCCGATTCGTGAGCGGATTTGATCTGCCGGGCAATCGCCAACAGTTCGTTCTCGCTGATCCCCCGTTTGCCAGATTCGGCCAGGCTTTCGCCACTGAGTTTCAAAATCACGCGGCGATAACGTAAATCGCCGTCGGGTTGACTTGATGGGGCAATGTCGGGCATCTCGGCGTCAGGTCGTGTCAGAGGAAGCAAACGGAAAAGGCGAAATCAGCGCGGCGGTTCACACATTTTGCGAGCTGATCCCGCTGCCAAAACGGTAACGATTTCCAAGGGATTGCGAAACCAGACTCGAATCACTCCGTTTTGTTTCTCCAACAGGAACCTTTGCTACAGACAGCCCCCTTCGATGGGGATCAAAATCGTTTTTCGGCCGCCTTCCGTCGGTTTTTGACCTAGGGTTGGTGTGAGAGGTCTCTCGAAAACGTGTGCAAGACACGCCCGTTACCCGTGTGAGGATCCCAATTGATGCCGCTCCCAACGCCGACAAATGTTAGCCAACCACCGCCCGTGACAGTGATTCCGCCGCGTCGGGTCCGTTCCGCTTTTGCGTCGAACGCGAACCGCCAAGATGCTCGTTCTTCCGAACAAGTGGTCCGGCAGGATCGCCGTCGCGACCGGGAGTCATCCGCTGGTTCGTTCTCTGGCGAACGTCGTCAGTTTGGTAGCTCGCACGCGGATCTCTCCGCCGATGGCCGAGAATTGGCCGCCGCGATCGACAAGTACAAAATGACTCACCATCGTCGGTACATCACTTGCGATGAAATGCTGGTGGTGATGCGGGAGTTGGGCTATAGCAAGTCGTAGCTCGCCAGAACGCTCGCTGGAACCGGCCCGTTTCCAAGCGTCGCCGCCTCGTCCGCCTGCAGCGTCCTTTCCGCCGGGCGACGGTCGTGCAGCTGCCCCCGGCCGATCTGCCCTTGGAGTTCTTTCGCCCCAAGGCAGGTTCCAGCAGCCATTCAGAATGACGATGCTCGAAACAGCAGGTGCGGAACAATTCGCGAGCCCAGATTTCTTGCAAAATGCCGCCCCTCCCTGTTTCTGGCAGTGCCACCCCACTTCAGTGCGGTGGTAAAATTCAAGTGGTGTGCCCTCGGACTGAAATCGCACCTCAAGAGTTCGATTCACCAAGACCCACTTTTCTTTTCGATTCACCCTGCAATTCTGCAACGGTGCACTTTCCCGGTTAGGAGCCGTCCGTATGAAGCCTCGAGTCCTCTTCTTTCAAGCTTGTCTACTGACCCTGGGGTTGAGCCTCACGGCTCAAGCGCAGGAGAAACCAAACATCCTCGTCATCTGGGGCGACGATATCGGGACTGAAAACATCAGTCACTACAACCGTGGAATGATGGGCTACAAAACGCCCAACATCGATCGTGTTGCCAACGAAGGGATCTTCTTCACGGACTACTACGGTCAACAATCTTGCACTGCCGGACGCGCCGCGTTCATTGGCGGCAGCGTTCCCGTCCGTAGCGGAATGACCAAGGTTGGTTTGCCGGGCGCCAAAGAGGGCTGGCAAAAAAACGACGTCACCATGGCGACGGTCTTGAAAAGCCTGGGGTACACCACTGGCCAATTCGGCAAGAATCACCAAGGTGACCGAGACGAACACCTGCCGACGCAACATGGTTTTGATGAATTCGTTGGCAACCTGTATCACCTCAACGCCGAGGAAGAACCGGAAAACGAAGACTACCCCGCTGACATGAAGATGGCCGACGGCCGAACCTTCTTGCAAGCCTTTGGACCTCGTGGTGTGATCAAAGCCACCGCCGACGGGAAGATCGAAGACACCGGGCCGCTCACCAAGAAGCGGATGGAAACCATTGACGAAGAAACCATCGCGGCTGCGAAGGATTTCATCACCCGTCAACACAAAGCCGGCAAGCCCTTCTTCTGCTGGTGGAATGGCACCCGGATGCACTTCCGCACCCACGTCAAGAAAGAACATCGTCACAAAGGCAACGATGAATACACGGACGGCATGATCGAGCACGATCTGCAAGTCGGCGAATTGCTTGACCTGTTGGATGAACTCGGCATCGCCGACAACACCGTCGTTCAGTACTCAACGGACAACGGACCTCACTACAACACCTGGCCTGATGCCGGAACCACTCCGTTCCGCAGCGAAAAGAATTCCAACTGGGAAGGTGCGTATCGGGTTCCTTGTTACGTCCGCTGGCCTGGCAAGTTCAAAGCCGGCACCGTGCTGAACGGGATCGTTGCTCATGAAGATTGGTTGCCCACGTTTGCTGCCATCGGTGGTTCCACCGACATCAAGGCGCAATTGCTCAAAGGCGTCGAACTGAATGGGCGTTCTTACAAGAACCACATCGATGGTCACAATCAACTTGATTACCTGACCGGCAAGTCCGAAGAATCGCCTCGCCGAGAGTTCATGTACGTCAACGATGACGGTCAGATCGTTGCCATTCGTTACGACGACTGGAAAGCTGTGTTCCTCGAGAACCGAGGCATGGCGTTCGAAGTCTGGCGTGAACCTTTCGTTGAACTTCGCGTGCCGTTGTTGTTCAACCTCCGTCGCGATCCTTTCGAAAAGGCTCAGCACAACGCGACCACCTACAACGACTGGTTCTTGTCGCGAGTCTTCGTGCTGGCCCCAATGCAACAATTCGCTGGGAATTTCCTGAAAACGATGAAGGAATTCCCACCGAGCCAAACGCCTGGTTCGTTCAACCTGGAGAAGATTCAGAAGCAAATCGAAGGCAGCCTGGGCGGTCGCTAATCTGAGCTGACAGGGCTCTCTCAACGATTCTCATCAAGCGGCGAGCTATGCTCGTCGCTTTTTTTTTGCACTCCAGAGGAATCCTTTGTTCAATCCAGATCAAGGGATTCGGTTGGAGATAGAAACGAGTTCAGGCCCCAAAAGACCCCCGTCCCAATAGTGTTCGGCCCGACGTTTGCCGGTCGATGCTGAATTGCTAGCAACGACAATTTGGCTTGCCTTCGCTCGCTGGGCGAGAGTGTCTCGTTCGTGCTTCAAGGAGACTGGCGGGCAGTTGCGATGATGTGAAACTTTCAATGGTTTGCATCCGCCAGAGTCGAGATGCGTGAAACCGGATTGGCTCATGCGTCGATGTTGCTTTACTCCTGCGTTGAGCGGGCAATCGTTGGTTCGCCATGCCAACCAAAACCAAGCGACTCAAAAGACGAAAGCTTCCTGATGACCAGGGCGAGCGAACACAGGAATCTCTCGTCAAGCCAAAGATCAAAATCGAAGGCCTCAAATACTTCGCCATGCTCAAGCCTCTGCTCGAGCATCTTCACGAACATGAGTGCCAGCGTGATACCGCTGGCAACCGTACGCTGCACTACGATCAGTATTGCATGCTCGTGTTGCTGTATGTCCTGAACCCCACTGTCTCAAGTTTGCGAGCAATCTCGCAGGCCAGTGAGTTGACGAAAGTACGTGACAAACTGGGCAACGAGAAAGCTTCGCTGGGATCGCTATCCGAAGCCGGTGGGCTGTTCTCTGCAGACCTTCTCAAGCCGATCATTGAGGCCTTGTCTGCTGAAGTCAACGATGCTGCCCCGGACCCGCGACTGAGCAGCATTCAGCAAACGATCACCGCCGTGGATGGCTCACTTGTTAACGCCTTGCCGTCGCTGATTGCCGCATCCATTCTGAAGCAAACAACGGGCTCAGCGCTGGTGCGATGGCGACTACACACACACTTTGAGGTCAATAACCTGCTGCCCGTACGAGTCGACGTGACACCTGACGGCGGTGGAGAACACGACGAGCGGGCCGTGCTCAAACGAGTGCTCGAAGAAGATCGCTTGTACGTGATGGACCGTGGCTATGCCAAGTTCTCGCTCTTCAATTCAATCGTCGCGTCATCGAGTAGCTATGTTTGCCGACTACGTGACAACACGGTTTACGAGACGACTCAAGAACTTGAGTTAACCGAGGGTGACCGTGCTGCGGGGGTGCTCAACGATACGATTGTGAAGCTTGGAGGATCGAGCAGCAGCTCAAATTCCCCTGATCATCCGATCCGGTTGATCCAAATCCGCTGCACGCCTCATCAAAACCGCACAGGCGGAAAGGCGAGAGGTTCCAAGGCACCCAACAGCGATGGGATCCTTCGCATTGCCACCAATCTGCTGAATGTACCTGCTGAAATCATTGCCCTGATCTACTCCTACCGATGGACAATTGAAATCTTCTTTCGGTTCTACAAGCAACTGATGGGCGGCGATCACCTTATCAGCCACAACGTCAATGGGATCCAGATCCAAGTCTATTGTTCGGTGATTGCCTGCTTACTGATCAACCTGTGGACTGGATCTCGCCCCACGAAACGAACGTTTGAAATGATCTGTTTCTACTTTCAAGGCTTAGCCAGTGAAGAGGAGCTGATAGCTCACATCGAAAAGCAAGCTGCTGCAGAAGAGGCAAAGCGTGCCAAAGAGGAGCGTCAAGAAATTTGCTAATCGGCGTTGCGGGAAGTCATTTTGCCTGACTGGTCTCGGCGTAAATGCTGCGCGGTACCAAACACAAAAACGCAACGGCCCTGGGCAAGCCGGATCGCTTCGCTTCCTTCGCAATGAACCCACACTCAACTCGCCAACCATCCGCCAATATTCCAGCCGGCAAACGCCGGGCCGAACACTATTGCCCCCGTCCCCTTTTCGCGGTGGCGTCCCCTTTTCGCGGTGGTGGGGCTCGTTCCCAGGCTCTGCCTGGGGACGGGATGTCTTGCAGGCTCTGCCTGCGGTTTGGGGTTCGTGAGGCGGAGCCTCGGTGGCAGTGTGTTCCCAGGCGGGAGCCTGGGAACAAGTTTGGTGGGGCTCGTTCCCAGGCTCTGCCTGGGGACGGGATGTCTTGCAGGCTCTGCCTGCGGTTTAGGGGATCGTGAGGCGGAGCCTCGGTGGCAGTGTGTTCCCAGGCGGGAGCCTGGGGACAAGTTTGGTGGGGCTCGTTCCCAGGCTCTGCCTGGGGACGGGATGTCTTGCAGGCTCTGCCTGCGGTTTTGGGGGTTCGTGAGGCGGAGCCTCGGTGGCAGTGTGTTCCCAGGCGGAGCCTGGGGACAAGTTTGGTGAGGCTCGTTCCCAGGCTCTGCCTGGGGACGGGATGTCTTGCAGGCTCTGCCTGCGGTTTGGGGTTCGTGAGGCGGAGCCTCGGTGGCAGTGTGTTCCCAGGCGGGAGCCTGGGGACAAGGTTGGTGGGGCTCGTTCCCTGGCTCTGCCTGGGGACGGGATGTCTTGCAGGCTCTGCCTGCGGTTTGGGGGTTCGTGAGGCGGGAGCCTCGGTGGCAGTGTGTTCCCAGGCGGGAGCCTGGGAACAAGGTTGGTGGGGCTCGTTCCCAGGCTCCTGCCCGGGGACAAGGTTGGCGCTAGTTTCGGGACCTGAGTCCTTCGAGAGTCGCCATGGCATCGTGAGCACGATCGGAGGGAACAAAGACGTGATCGTGAAAGAACGCCGCCATCACATTGGCGCTGATCCCTTGTTCGGATAGAGCCTCTGCAACGGCGGCCGTCAGCCCCACCGCCTCCAGACTGGAATGCACTTGCAACGTGATCATTCGAAAGACGCCTTGGTAATGTTCCCCGTTGGCGTCCGCGTGCTCTCTTCGCAACACAAGCGTCAAACCCTCCTGCTCTTCGAACGCTGCGATGGGACGCAGGTCGGCGGCATCCGCGATGCGTTTTCCGGGTTGGGTCACGAACACAAACTCGTGTTCACGCAGCAGGGGACGCAGAGACCCGAGCAGGGTTGGCAGGTCGGTGATCCCGGTCATAGACGTTTCCTCAAGGATGGTTTCGTTTGGCTTTGCTGCGGCGTCGGGCTGCGCGTGGGACGCAGCGAACACGCTGACCGATGCTTAGCAACGGATTGATTGTGACCGGAACTCAGGGCAGCGTGGAGGGGGAGACATGGCACCCTGACGTGACCAGGTCTTGGGGATGGCTGGACCAAAACCCGAGGATGCATGGGGCGGGGAATTCGCCGCTATTGGCTTCCACTGGAAATCTGAAACAACTGGATCGTGAAAATTTGTTGCCGGACAAATGGACGGGTTGGTTTGGTTTACTCTCTTGAGATCCCCTTCGTTGACCTGCTATCTCCCGCCACACTTCCCCTGCGTCGCGTCTTTGGAAAATTGCGATCGGATTTTGAACAACCACGTACTGGTTGATGATCTGTGTCCGATCAAGATTTCGTCGCGCGACATCCACTGAAGAGCAAAATTGATGCACTCACGTCTGAAGGTTCTCACTCTGTTTTCGGTCGCGGCATTTGCGATCACGATGAACACGAACACGACGCTGGCCCAATCGGCCGGTCCGCATTCCGCCAGCACGGCAGAACTGCTTGAAAGGTCACGGCCTCGATTGGAGGGCATTTACGCAAAAGGCGAGATGCGTCCCCAGCGATTCGAAGCCCAGTGGCTGCGTGACAGCACTGGAATGGTGATTCGCGAACAGGACGTCGATTCAGATGAAACCGTCCGAGCGATCTACGACGTGAATTCAGGGGAACGCACGGTTGCGACGACCGATGTTGAGACCGCCAAGGTCGACCCTCTGCTGTCTCCCGATGGGAAAAGCGTGCTGAAGAAGCAGGGGCGAAGTTGGATCATTCGAGACATAACAAGTGGTGAGACACGTCCTTTGTTGGAGCCCTCCCAGGCTGGTGATGTTTCCTATCAAGACCCAACCTGGAGCCCAGATGGCAAGCGTGTCTTGTTTGTGGAAGCGGATTCGAACGACGTCCGTTTACGAAACGTCCTTGTTCCCGGTGACCCTTCGTACCCCGGCGTCCGCAAGACACGTTTTGCTCGCGTTGCAACCAACATCCCGAAGCTGAGAGTGGGCGTGGTCGATGTCGACGGTGACGATGCCGGTTCTGTGAAGTGGCGGCCGATTGATTTTCCGGAAGAGGGTGGCTACTTCGGTGAGGTCTCCTGGGCAGGGAATTCGGAAGAAGTGTTGGTCGAGAGACTCAGTCGCTTTCGTGACAAACGCGAGCTTTTGATGGCGCGTGTCGACGGTGCGGTGTCCACTCTCTTTGAGGAGACGAACGAGGCTTGGGCAGTGGGAAGCCACGGGATCAACTCCGGCGTCCAATGGATCGACGGCGGAACGCGTTTGGTCTTTCTGAGCGAGAAGGATGGGTGGCGGCAGGCGTTCGTCATTGATCGTGATGGTAAAAACGAACGCCTGTTGTCGCCTGGCGATTACGACATCATCGATCGAGCGGAACCCGAGGATGTCGTGGATGAGGAGGGTGGCTGGTACTACTTCTACGCGTCGCCGAACAATGGGACGCAGCGGTATCTGTATCGCGTTCCACTGGATGGCACCGGAACGAAGGAGTTGATCACGCCAACGGAACAAGCCGGCTGGCATGAGTATCAGTTTTCTCCCGATCGAAAATTCGCGATTCACACTTTCTCAACCGTGAACTCGCCGCCCGTCGTCGACTTGGTCACGATCCCAGCACATCGCTCGATCAGAATCCTGGAGGAGAATCAAGAACTCCACAAGAAGGCACAGGAGACGATCTCGCGTCCCACTGAGTTCGTGCAGTTGAAGCTTTCAGAGGAGGTGACCGTCGACGCGAGCGTGACCAAACCGAGTGACTTTGACGAGTCGAAACGTTACCCCGTGTTTGTTTATGTGTACGGCGAGCCCTACTTGCAGACCGTGCTCGATCGTTGGGGAGCCGCTCAAATCGATTTTCTTCGCACGATCGCAGATCTGGGGTACATCACCGTTTCAATCGACAACCGCGGGACGCCTTGCCCCAAGGGTGCGGCATGGAGACGAAGCGTCTTCGGCAGTCTGGGCCCGTTGTCGACCGAAGAACAAGCCGCCGCGATTCAGGAACTGGGCCGCACACGATCGTATGTGGATTTGTCGCGGGTCGGCATCTGGGGATGGAGCGGCGGTGGTTCGAACACTCTCAACGCTTTGTTTCGCAAACCCGATGTGTATCACCTCGGAATCGCTGTCGTGCCCAAGCCGCAACCGCATCTTTACAACGCTTGGTTCCAAGAGATCTACATGCGGACCCCGGAAGTCAATGCGGAGGGCTACGCTCGTTCGGCTCCCCTTGGTTTTGCGGATGGGTTGAAGGGCAAGTTGCTGATCGTCACCGGATCGGGGGAAACCAACACGCACATTCAAATCATCGAAGGCTTGGTCGACCGATTGATTGAACTGGGCAAGCCATTTGACTACATGGTCTATCCCAACCGAGACCACGGTCTTCGTGAAGGCAAGGGAACCGAGGTGCACGTCCGGATGCTGATCACGCGTTACCTGCTGGAGAATCTGCCCCCTGGTCCGTTGCCGTTGCAATCGAAGTAAGCAGGTACGCAGGTGTCATCGGGTAGGTGAGCCGTTAGCGTTGGCCACGGTTTTCACGCACAACCAGGGCGAACGCCCAAACGGCTCGCATGATTCTGCCCGATCATTCCTGCCGACCTGCCGACCTGCCGACCTGCCGACCTGCCGACCTGCCGACCTGCCGACCTGCCGACCTGCCGACCTGCCTAGCAGCGTGTTGACTTCGTCAGCCGGAATGCGATTGCGTCCAGTTCGTCTCCGGTAGCCTTGGGCGAACGCCGTTCGGCTGATCGCGAAATCTGCGAAACGTATTCAATCAACAACCGGGGAAGCCTGGCTATGGTTTGGGCCTCTTTCGTAGTGGAACCAATCAATGTCCACCCAGCCGCTTTCGGAAACGTCGTCGGTTCGGTTGTTCCAGCAGAACACGCCGGGACGATTGCCACGCCAGTTTCCGAAATTCAGCGTGTAGGTCCAGGGTGTTGTGTTCCAGGATTCTCCATCGATGCTCCACGCGAAGTCCGCTTGGTCACCATCGGTCGCGCTCCGCAGGTAGAGATCCGTGCCGGTGATCGCTGGTCCGCTCTCCAATTTTCCGTTGTGGTTGAAGAACAGCTTCGTCGTGCCATCCTGCTGCTTGAGAACCCCAAACAAGGCGTAGCGGCCGGAGTGGTGGCATAGTCCTGCCTGTGTTCCCCGGGTCATGCCGCCCAAATCCAGCTTGGTCGTGGCGACCGTATTTGTGACGCCGAGGTGCCGTTGGGAAAGTGTGTTGGACGCTCCCCAGAACGCTCCTTTCAATCGGCCGCGATCCGCCGTGACGGGTTTGGAGGCGTGAAGACGCAAGTAGCCCGGTCGCTCTGAAAGAGAGTGTCGGTCGCGACGTGGTTCGTGGTTCCAATTCCATTGCGGACCGATTCGCTGGCCATCGAATTCATCGGATGTCTGAAGCGGGCTGGCGTGCTCGCTTGGGATGGGCTTCTCGTGAATCCAAACCGGTTCCCCGATCCCGTCATCGTCGATGTCCTTGCCAATGATTGGCCACCCGTCTTTCCAAGTGACGGGTTGCAAGCACTGCGGGCGACCGTGGAAGACCGGTGTGCCATTTTGAACGAGCTGATGCATGAACCACCATCGGCCATCCGGGGCTTCGATCAAGGAACCTTGGCAGGCCGATCGATCGGAGTCCTTTTCGCGTTCCATCACCACTCGCGATTCGTAGGGGCCATCGAGGGAGTCCGTCAGTGACCGAAGGCACAATTGTTTGCGATCGCGGCTTTCGCCTTCGCCTTGCCACTCAATCAGCATGATGTACCACTGGTTGTTGAATCGCCGAATCTTGGCGGCTTCGACCGCGGTCCCTGAAAAGATTGTCTTGCCTTCATCGAGCAATTCAGAGCCATCCCAAGACAGGCGAAACAGTTTGATCTCGTGGGGTTGGTCGGGACGAGGCGGCGAGCCTTTGCCCCAATTGCAAACCAACCAAGCCTCTTGTTTTTCGTCGTCAAAGTAGACCGCGGGATCGGTCCAGTGTTTTCGTTGGAGCAGACAGACTGGCTCTGTCCATGGTCCGGAAAGATCCTTGGCTCGCGTCAGGTAGAGGCCGGACTGAAAATCAATCTGGTAGCACAGCCACTCGCCGTTGTGTTGGACCAGATCCCCGGCCCAGCATCCAAACCGGTAGCCGGTCATTTGGTCCCAGTTGTACCGGGGTTCCCAGGTGATCGTCGGGATGGCGTGCCCTGTGTACTGCCAATTGACCAGGTCCGTGGATTCCAGAATGGTCATCCCGGGCGAGTAGTGGTTCGTCGAAGTGATCATCACCCAGCGGTCATTGGCTTCATCGCGTTCGACATCGCTGTCAGCAAAGTCGCCATTGAGAATCGGGTTGGCATAGCTGCCGTTTCCCAGGTCACCCCACTGACGAAAACGTGCGTCGATGGATGAGTCGGCCGGTTCGGCCTGCGCAGTCGAGGGCGGTAAACGGTCGGGTTGATCGGCAGAGGCGTTCGTTGAGAAAGTCAGGATGACGAGCAGAGCGAGGTGGGATGATCGTGCGAAGAAATCCGAGATTTTGGAGAGCATTTTCATGATCAACAGGTTGCAGCAATGAGGTGGGGAGTGAAGGGGAAGGGGGCTTCAAATGCGATTGGAATTGTCGACATGGGAGAAACGCTTGGTGCCGCTGACGAAGATTCCGCAGGCAATGAATGTGCCGATGAGTGCCCCGAGAAGAATGATGCCAATTCCTTGAGCGTTGGGGCCAGCCAGGAGGAACAGTGCGGCGGGCGGAAAGGTGATTGCAATCAACGCATAGCGCACCTGGCGAGAACGCACACTTGGATCATGACGCCAATTCCGAGATCGAATGCGGAAGATCAATCCACCGATAACGCATCCAACTAGAATTGTGGCGAGTCCCATTGCAGGAAGGTCAGTCAGCAATTCAATGGATGCAAACGCACCGCCAAGAGCCGAGAAAATAATGTACCACGTCGGTCCCCTTCGGAATTCTGGATTCACACTTTGGCTCACCGGACGAACTGTCTCGGTAACGGTCGGTGGTGCGTAAGGGTTGTCAGTCACTGCGGCTCAGTCTTGTTTGGTTCGCTCATTCACTCGGTGGAATCAAGCGGGCGCCACATTGGTCGCAGTAGACGTCGTTGCGAAGCGTGGCGTCGCAGTGGCTGCAGGTGAGGACCATTTCCATGTGATTGCCAGAGATGGAACCGGCGTAGTCGATCTTCGCAATTTTTTTGAGCAACCGAATGATTTCGGAGAGGGATTGAAAAAACAGCCAATTCAAAAGTGATCCGACGAGAATCGAGAGCGAAGTGGCGATGGCTGGAAAACCGACGACAATCAGTACGGCGACGGCGGCGAGCACTCCGAAGAGAACCGAGAGTATCGCGACGGTGCTGATCAAGGATTCAAGTGCCAGGCTTTTGGCTTGGCGACGTTTGGGAATCGAATGAGCAGTGAGTTCCATGATCGGCTACCAGGGAGATGAAAGGGGACGGATTGGTTGTTGGACGCGACGAATTGGTGCCACTGCCCGTCTCCGGACGGTTCAGTCATGGCGTCGTTCATTGTTTCCAATGAGATTGGTAGCGGGTGCGGAGGTTTGATTCGGAGGAGGTTCCGATCGATTTGTAAGCATCCCACGCGGGTTTGGCCGCGCCGCGTGGTTGCTCGGGAGAACCCAGCCCACGCAGGCCCAAATGCAGGCCTCCTTCGTTGCGATTGTCGACGGGGCGGTGATAGTCGAATGCGAGAATGGATCCGCATTTTCGAACCTGTTCGAACGTGTAGAGCACCGCGGCGGCTTGTTGTTCCAATGCTTCCGGATCGGTTTCGGAGGCGTGGAACCCTTGTTCGCTGAGCAGCACCGCACGCACGTTGCCATCGGGATCACGCAAGCGTTCGGTGTGCATCCAGTCGTCGAGCACCTGCCAGTTCTTCAGCGTGAACATGCTGGCATCGAGCGAGAACTCCACGTTGTCGTTCCAGGTGTCGGATTCCCACAAACTTTCGGGGTAGGGATGATGGGCCAGTCCCCACGGAAAATTGCCTTCGACTTCACCGTGGCGGACGAGCGCCTGCATGATGTTTTTGGACGCGTACCAGCGCCAATGCGGCGGATCTTCCAGGTTCCAGTGGTGCGTCAACGAAATGAAGGTGCGAGCGTGTGGATTGATGCGTCGCGTCGCGGCATCGACCATTCGCATCGAGCGGAAGTAATGGTCAAGATAGATGTGCATGGGGACTTCGCCCATGTTGGTCCATTGCCATCCGGCGTCAATTTCGTTGTGCACGATCCAGTGATCGATTCGAAGGTTGCCTTCGCTGTAGCGATCCGCCAGGAAGTCGAGCGTGTCGGCGTACAGTTGGGCGGATGCTTCGTCCGTCAGGTTCGGCATCGTGTACGTGCCAGCGGGATCAGCGTCAGGATGCTCCAAACTGGGAGCATCCTTGGTCGACTTGGTTTGAGAATTGGGGATCAACAAGATCGCAGCCATCACCAAGCCCGCGTCGCGTCCCTTTTGAACGCGATGATTCAGGTGTCGCATGGCGGCTTGATTGACATATCGCACCCGGCCGCGAATTTTCATGGGTTGAAAACCAGGGCGAGGCGTCAGCGAGACCAGATTGCTCAGAACAAGATTGACTGAACCGTGGGCCAGTCCGAGTTCCTCGACGTGTTCGGGCGCCAGTTCGGCCAGACAAGTCATGCCTTTGGCGGCTTGCAGCTTGGGAGTTGGCGCAAGCTGCTTGGCCTCTGCCGCGTCGTAGCGATCGACGTGGTGGACGGCTGAAAACGGAGTCGTGGATCGTATTCCATCCGAGTCCAGTTGGCTGGAAATCGACACAATTTGCCAGCGAAGCCCTGTGTCGCGAAGCGTGGATTGTTTGCCGGCCGGGATGCGAACGGTGAAGTGACCGTCCGCACCAATCCGAATCGAACGAAGGAAGGTTTTCGAATTCACTTTCGCGGGGATGGCTGAAATGTCTGCCAGCCCTCGCGCGATCAAACTCAGGTTGGCGGTTGAGAGTTCGCCGACCGTTTTGCCTGCAACAAGAATCTCGCCCGCCGTGTGTTCAACGGTAGTGATATCGATCGGGAATGGTGTTTGATAGTAGGATGCGATCTGTTCGTTGAGCCGTTCCAGTTGTTCAACGCGTTCCCGTTTTTCCTGGTGTTGTCGAAACTCAAAATCAGTTTCCAAACGCAGCACCACATTTCGAATTTGAAAACGTTTGTTGGCAACGGTTCCGAAATCAAGTCGCAACCAGAGCGGCTGGTCCTCACGCAAAAAAGGTTGCCCGAGGGACAAGTCACAGGTGTAGGTGGTCCAGCCTTCCGAGCGACTCAAATGGGGCAGGTCAACGCGACGCTGTTCGGTCCAAGGTTGTCCGTAGAACAGTTGCATGTTCTGAATTCCCTGCGGGCAGAACACTTCCATCGCCAAAATCCAGCGTCGTTGATTGGCGGGTGTCGGCGGGATCTGGAAGGCGATGAACGGATCGTTGCCGGTGGTTTGAAAGGCGATCGCGCCGTCGGCCGGTTCCATTTCCAAGTGTTTGAGCTGTGTCGGGTCACCGGAAAACGGGATGGTTCGTGGGGGAACGGTGGGCTCGGTCTGGGCCACCGCTCGGACGCTCAAAAGGGCGGTGAGAGCCAAGCCAACGACAACCGCCAGAAGGTTCTGAACGACGGGCGTGAAACATCGTCTTTGGCGAGGCGACCAATCGAGAAACAGATTCATTCGAAGTGTGAGTTGGGTGGGGAGGGAGCTCGGCGACGAAGGAGGGGAATGTCGCCAGCGGGGAGGTGCGTTTGAGCTGATTGTAACGGTTCGATGAGTCGGTCTGCATCCGGCCGGCAGACGTGCCGATTTTGATCATCGAAGCGATGCGAAGGATCAATCCCTGCGGACCGGTCATCCGGGCGGCAAGGGTTGGATCGAAAAGAATGACTACCAATCAAAGGCAGATGGATGACTGGGCAAGCAATCGGCAAGCGATGCGGGACACGGCAATCATACTTCCGTGGAACCACCCTGCGCATCGCCCTAATCACGTGGACGTTGGTTGGCATTCAAGCGACGGTGAGCACCGCCCAGGAACGCATGGTGCTGGGAAGCGGAGTTGCTGCACAGTCGCCCACAGAGGCTTCACTGGAACAGACATGGTCGGAGGAGTCGATTGCGGGAAACGCTGCGGAGAATCATTCGGATGAAATGTCCCAGCAGTTGGCAGGTTTGCAGGCTCAGATCGACGAATTGAAACAAGCTTCGAAACTTTCGCAGGAGCCAGTTTATATTCACGCGGAAGAGTCCCCTGCAATTTCTTGCAGTCCCTCGGCTTCCAGCAAGTATCCCACTGCGCGGCTGACCGGATTCTTCCAAGCCGACACCGCTTGGTTCCATCAAAGCGAGCGAAACATCGCTGCGGTGGGGGATGCGGAAGATGGCTCGGACTTTCGCCGAGCTCGATTGGCTGCGGTTGGGAATGTTTGGGACAACGTCGGCTACTCACTGGAAATGGACTTTGGTTTCCCGGGACGTCCGAGTTTCATGGACGTGTGGGTCGACATGGAAGATGTGATTGGCGATGGCAATCTGCGGATTGGCCAGTTCCGTCAACCGATCGGAATGGAAGGATTGACGAGCGTCAAAGAGTTGACGTTCATGGAACGGTCCTTGCCGTTTGCCTTGATTCCGTTCCGTCAGGTGGGGGCCGTCTTGTACGGCACCTCCTCAGAAGATTTGATGACTTGGGCGGTCAGCGGATTCCGTTTCCCCACCGATGTCTATGGGGGCAGTGTCGGTGAGAACGGTGGCTATGGCACAGCTGCCCGTGTGACCGGATTGCTGGTTGATCGCGAGCCGGGCAACGTTCGCTTCCATATCGGGGGAGCTTACAGCTTCATCGATCCTTCGAACGATCTGTTTCAATACCGCAGTCAGCCCGAAGTGTTTGTCAGCGAAACAGGTGGCGGCGTGCCGGCTGCCACTGCAGTGAACACTCCATTTTTTGTTGACACGGGCCTCATCGATGCGGAGCACACCAATCTGTTTGGTGCGGAACTCGCGGCGTCGACCGGATCGTTTTACGCCCAGTCAGAATACCTGGTCAGCGTGGTCGATCAGATTGGCGGGCCGACGGTTGCCCTGCCGGGTGCCTACGCCTACGCCGGCTATTTTCTGACTGGTGAGCAGCGTTCGTATGACAAAAAGAATGGCGTGTTTGGCGATGTGGTGCCCAATGGCAGTGTCGGCAAGGACGGCGGCATCGGGGCTTGGGAATTGGCGGTTCGCTACTCGTATCTGGACTTCAACGACGCGAATGTTCAGGGGGGTCGTTTGAGCGACATCACGGCAGGAGTCAACTGGCACTGGAACCCACACACCAAGTTCCAATTCAACTACATCCATGCGATGCTGGACAGTCCGGTCAATGGCGACAGCGACGCCAACATCTTTGCGATGCGTGCCCACCTGGATTTCTAAGCAGGTACGCAGGTGTCATCGGGTATGTGAGCCGTTTGGCGTTAGCCACGGTCCCCACGTAAAACCGGGGCTAACGCTGGACTGTCAAAAGGTTGGTATTAACACGGAAAACGCGACGTTGATTTTTATTCTGTCCTACGCCCCAACGGGGCAGCTCGAAGATAGCCCCAGGCATCGCCTGGGGTTTCGTTACGGAGATTCCTACACCAGCCCCAACGGGGCGGCCTAAGTAAGACTCCCCAAAACCCGCTAGGACCGCCCCCGTTGGGGCTTTGTAATCTTGGTCCCGCCACAACCCAGGGCGTTGCCCTGGGCTGGCATAGGGCTGCCCCGTTGGGGCGAAGTCGAGGAACGAAACCTGCGCAGTCCAAAGCGGTGTCAATACCAACCTTTTGACAGCCCAGGCTAACGCCCAAACGGCTCACAAGGTGAAACCCAATCATTCCTGCGTACCTGCTTAGAGTGAGGTAGCAGGACTGAGAGAGAACCAATTCAAGTCAGCTTGTTTCAATCGGCGGTTGAGTTGGCTTGCGTTGATTCGCGGGTGATCACAGGAGACGTCATCGGTTCGCCTTTTTGGGGCATGCCGCCGTCCACATCGACTTGAACGTTGAGGTGGCAACGCCAGTTCTCGTCATCGGGTTCCGGGAAGTCGCTGCGAAGGTGCACGCCGCGTGACTCCGTCCGAGCCAGTGCCGAAGATGCCATGCAGTGGGCGGTCAGCAGCAGGTTTTGGAGTTCCCAGCCTTCCACTTTGTCGAATTGGTGTCGCATCACATAGGCCGCGAGCGATCGGATTTGGCTGTCCGCCTGTCGCAACCCTTCGGCGTCACGTTGGACACCGACCAACCGACCCATCAGGCTTTTCAGGGAGACGCGAACGTCGGCGATGTCGAACGATTCGCTGAGTGTGTGATCAGCGTGTTGAATGCGACGGGCGACCATTTTGTGCGGTCCTTCCGCTGCCGAGCGACTGGCGGCTTCGCCGGCGTGCGCCCCATACACCAATCCTTCCAGCAGACTGTTGCTGGCGAGCCGGTTGGCACCGTGCAATCCAGAACTGGTGGCTTCGCCCGCCGCCCACAATCCTGGCAGACTGGTTCGGCCCAGCATGTCGACTCGAACACCACCAATCATGTAGTGGGCACCGGGCCGAACGGGAATGCGATCGGTCGCGATGTCCAAGCCAAACTTGCCACAAGTTTCCGCGATGCCGGGGAAACGAGTGCGAACGTGTTCCGCGTTGAGATGCGAAAGGTCCAAGTACACGCAGGGGTGCGCGGTCTCGTTCATTTGGTTGACGATCGATTGGCTGACCACGTCCCGCGGTGCCAGTTCGCCACGAGAGTCGTAGTCGGGCATGAACCGATGTCCGGTCGCGTCTCGCAAGTAGGCACCGTCGCCACGCAGGGCTTCGGTGATCAGCGATCGCGAGGAACCAGCGATGTAGAGGACGGTGGGGTGGAATTGAATGAATTCCATGTCGCGAAGTTGGACACCCGCTCGGTAAGCCAGCGAGGTGCCGTCACCGGTGGCAACGGGAGGGTTGGTCGATTCGCGATAGACTTGGCCAACGCCGCCGGTGCAAAGAATCGTTTCCTTGGCCCAGACCATCGTGGGACGGCCGTCCGGGGTGACCACGAGTGCGCCGTGGCAACGACCTTCCTGGCTTAGCAAATCGACGGTGAACGCGTTTTCCCAAATGTCGATGTTGGCGGCTTCACGTGAACGAGCGATCACAGCCCGCATGACTTCCCGGCCGGTCGCGTCGCCCATCGCATGCACGATGCGTTCGTGGCTGTGCCCGCCTTCTCGGCCGAGCGCCAGTTCGCCCTCGCGTTTGTCGAATTGGGTGCCCCAGTGAATCAGTTCTTCGATTCGTCGGGGACCTTCGTGAATAACACGAGCAACAACAGCGGGGTCGCAAAGGTTGCCGCCCGCGATCAGCGTGTCTCGGATATGATCATCAAAGCAATCCTCGGGATCCAAGACCCCGGCGATGCCACCTTGAGCGTAGTTGCTGTTGGATTCGCGCAGTTCGTCCTTGGTGACGACCAAAACGGAAAGGTTCGGTTCCACCGCGTTGGCTGCACGCAGGCCAGCCAAACCACCTCCGATGACCAACACATCCGTGAAACGATGAAGGGCTCTTCGCGAATCAAAAGGCAAAAGATACCGGGGAGTGATCATCGTCCATCCATCGTGTTAACAAATTCGAGCGCGAGTGTTCTCGACAATTTCACAGTGTAACCAGTACGCTTCCTGCTGACCGGCCCCCTGCCAAGCCGTCGTTTTGGCTTTCATATTGAATCCATGGCCAGCTTTTTGACCTCCAACGCTTCCATCCCGCTCGACGACCCGCATCCGCCGAGCACGGATGCGCTGGCGGCGGAAGTACCTGCCATGGATCCCTCGTTGAAATCGATCCAGCCCGGTGGCGGCGTGGTGATGTCCGTCGAGTTGGCATGGGGGAGAGTCCGGCGAGCATGGCTGAGAGCGGTCCGTCCCAAGTACGTGGCCAAAATGCGAGATCGCCGCCAAGGGCATCGCGGCGAGTTGCCGTTCGATCCGGTGGATTCGCGAGACATGAAATACTATCGCAACCAAGACAGTTATTGGTGGGCGGATGCCGATGACCCGTTTCTCTGGCGAGAGTCGCTGCCGTTTGTGCGGGTTGGGTTGGCCGAAATGATCGTGCTGACTTCCTTTTCGGTCGTCTTGGCAATTCTATTCGGGTGGTTCTGGTGGCCCCTGGCCTTGCCATTCCTGATCGCGGCTTGCCTGGTGGCATGGTTCTTTCGAAATCCACGCCGCAAAGTTCCGGATGCGATTGGCACGGTGGTGTCCCCCGCGGATGGCAAACTGGTCGAGATCGCTGAAGTGGATGACCCCGTCATTGGGGCTGCGATCCGTTTTCGAATCTTCCTGTCGATTTTCAATGTGCATGCCAATCGAATTGCGATGCCGGGAAAAGTCGTGCGGGTTCGCTATCGCCCGGGGAAATCTTTGAATCCGTTGCGTTCCGAATTGTCCAAAGAAAACGAAAACATGGACGTCGAATTGGAATGTCCTGAAATTGGCGGGCGAATTGTCCGGATTCGGCAGGTCACTGGTCAATTCGCGCGAAGAATTGTCTGCTGGGCTCGCGTGGGCGATGTTTTGCAACGCGGAGAAATATTCGGAATGATTAAACTGGGTTCGCGAACCGAGTTGGTGATCCCTCGCGACGAAGCCCTCGAGATCGTGGCTCAAGTCGGTGAAAAGGTGTGTGCCGGCTCGACTGTGTTCGCCCGTTATCAACAAGGTTGATCGAAATGAGCGAACTGAAACCACGACCACCCTTCCTGGACGACGACAGCGTCGACGACGAATCCGACCTCATCCAAGAGGAGGAGTTCGTTGATCGTTCGAAATTTGGACGTCGCCGCAAACGTCGCTCTGGCAAGCGTCGGCGGTTGACCCTGGCGGTGTTGCCCACGTTGTTGACGCTGGGCAATGGCGTCTGCGGATTGGCGGCGATCGCGATCGCGGTCAGCACGGGAACATTGGATTGGACACCGGAATCCAAACTCTTTGCGGCCGGGCTGTTGATCTTTGGCGGCATGTTGTTCGACGCCTTGGATGGGTCAGCGGCACGGTTGACCGGTCAAGCCAGTCGGTTTGGCGCGGAGTTGGATTCTCTCTGCGATGCGGTGACCTTTGGAGTTGCTCCGGCAGTCATCGTTTGGCGGATCAGCGACGTGTTGCTGCAACGTTTGACTTGGGGCATCGGCGTTCTGTTTGCACTCTGTGTGTTGATTCGGCTGGCTCGTTTCAACGTGGAGACCTCGGAAGACGACGACCACGAGGGTTTCGAAGGATTGCCCTCCCCCGCCGCAGCCGGAACAATCGCCGCCTTTGCGATCGCGATCCCTGACTTGGCAGATTTCGCAGTGGGGGAAAGCTATCCCGACTGGATCCATTCTTTGGCTGGCATCGCCTTGGACGCGTCGCACTATGTGATCCCAACCTTGGCGTTGGTGCTGGCGTTCCTAATGGTGTCCCGTTACGAGTATCCCCACGTGTTTGCTCAACTGGTTCGGGGACGACGAGCCCCGCATCAAATCGGGCAAGCGCTCTTTGCGGTCGTCGGAATTCTGCTGCTGCACTGGGTCGCGCTTCCGGTTGTGTTCTGCTACTTCGCTTTCACGTCGCCGATTCGATCTTTGTTGCAACGCAAGCAGACTCCTCCGGGTTCTTCGTCTCCGGGGTCTCCCTCGCCGTCGTCGGCTGAAAGCGGATGATCGTCCGTTGGTTGATCGGTCTGTCACTGGGCACCCTGATCATCGCAGCAACATCGCCATGGTTCGTGCGCAGTTACGTGCCTCGGCAGTACGATCCGATTCGGCAGCGGGTGTTGCTGAGTCCGGGCGAATCGTATCGCTGGCGTGCCGAGGGCTATGCGACGACAACGATCGGTCCGCATGGGATGATGGGGCGAACCAGCTTGCCAGCGGAGACAGATTCGCAGACGTCACGGGCTGCCGTGATTGCTCTTTGGGGCGACTCGCAAGCCGAAGGGGTTTGTGTTGCTGATTCAGAGAAGCTGTGGCAACAGCTTCAATCGGAGCTTGAATCGCCAGCCGGTCGTGATCAGCTAAGACGCTCGCCGGTGCAGGTCCTGCCGTTGGCGAGCAGCGGTGATGATGTGTCAGACTGGACCGCTGAATTGCCTTGGAGCGAAGCGGGTTTCGCAGTGGATGAACACGTCATTTTGCTTTGCGAGATGGTGGATTTGATGGTCCCGTTGAAGACGCCCGACGAGAGAACGCCAGTGGATTCTTCGCAGATCGCGAGGATGAACCAAGTGACCCGCTGCGTGCCCGATTTCGTGCTGCATGCTGGGCGGAACCTGTTCACCGATCCGGACACGCTTGCTCGGCGTCGACTGCGGTTTGGCATCGGCCCGGTTCGTTCTTTGGGGGAACCAATGCGGATCACCTTTGAAGACCACGTCGATCGAGCTGCTGCGGAACGCTGGATCCTGGACCGTTTGGTCTCGCTGCGAGATGCGACGACGAAACCGCTGTCGATCGTTTACGCACCGCGTTGTCCAGTCATCATGGACGGAACGTTGCGTTGGGAAGATCCGGATGACCTTCTTTGGGGAATTGTCCAGCAACATGCGGCGGAACAATCCATCCAGATCATTGATTGTCGGCCTGCCTTTCGCGAATCCGTGCGACGCGGTGTCTTCCCTCACGGATTCCAGAACGGACGGATTGGGAACGGGCACCTCAATCCAGTTGGCTATCGATTGATTGCCCGCGAATTCGCGAAGCGTTGGAAGGCATCTCAACGTGGTGACCGCTCGCTGGTGAACGCTGGAGGCCCCCAGTGAATTTCACGCAACTCGAGTTCCTCTGCTTTTTGGCGGTGGTCGTTTCAATCGCGTGGATGCTGCGTGGGCGCGTGGCTCGCAACGGCCTGCTGTTGCTGGCCAGCTACTACTTCTACGCGTACTGGGACGTTCGCTTTTGTGGCTTGTTGTTGTTATCGACCGCGGTGGATTTCTTCGTCGCGAAACGAATTGCTGCGAGTGCGGAAGATTCGACCCGCAAGCGTTGGTTGTTGTGCAGTTTGGTCGTCAACCTTGGCATGCTGGGGTTCTTCAAGTACTTCAATTTCTTTGTCGAGACCGCGGAACCGTTGGTGCGTTCGCTGGGGATGAATGCGTCGACGTTGCCGATCGTGTTGCCGGTGGGGATCTCGTTCTTCACATTTCAAACGCTCAGTTACACCATCGATGTGTATCGCCGGAAGATGTCGCCCACTGAGAGTCTGTTGGACTTCGCGTTGTATGTGGCCTTCTTTCCGCAGTTGGTCGCAGGCCCAATCGTTCGCGCGGCTCATTTACTGCCGCAATTAGCAGAACGCCCAACGTGGAATTCCAAGCGAATGTACAACGGCGCTCAGCAGTTGCTTCGCGGTGCGGTGAAGAAGGTCTTGATTGCGGATCATCTGGCTGACCTTGTCGATGGCGTGTTCGCGGGTCCGGAGCTGTATCACCCTGCGACGGTCTGGTTGGCTGTGTTCGCTTACGCAGGGCAGATCTACTATGACTTTTCCGGGTACAGCGACATGGCGATTGGAATCGCCAAGATGTTGGGGTACCGCTTTCCTATGAACTTCCGCCACCCATACCTTTCGAGCTCGGTGGGTGAGTTCTGGCACCGGTGGCACATCACGTTGTCCACTTGGTTGCGTGACTACTTGTTCATTCCGCTCGGTGGTTCTCGCGGCACTGTCTCGCAAACGAATCGCAACCTGATGATCACGATGACGCTGGGTGGGCTGTGGCACGGAGCCGCCCTGACGTTTGTCTGCTGGGGCATTGGGCACGGGGCCGCGCTCGTGGTTGCGCGGGCGCGACGATTGCCGCTGCCGCAGGTGGCCGGTTGGTGTGCGACGATGAGTGTCGTTCTGTTCGGCTGGGTGTTGTTCCGGGCGACCTCGTTTGAGAACGCGTTGGCGGTTTATCGCGGATTGATCGGGTGGCCGTCATCCGTGCCGTTGCCAGTGGCTTCGACCGAGACATGGGCCGCAGCAGGATCCATCCTCTGGTTGCCTCCCTTGCCATTGATGGCGTTGGTCGGCATGGTGGCGGAACACCTGGTTTGGCGAACTCGTGGGCGACGATGGATGCGTTTGCCCGCTGACCGTTGGTTCACGCCCGTTGCGACTGCCATGATGATCTGGGCGTTGGTGTTGTACGCTCCGCGTGGCTTTCGGCCGTTTGTGTACTTTCAGTTTTGAGCGTTTGCTCAACGGTTTTTCCAATCGATGCCGGACAGGTTTGCGATGGCCAGAGCAAGTGCATGCGTTCCATCTCGCTCGTGCCCTTGAGCGGCGACGGATTGGTAGAGTTGTTCAGCCAAAGCCAAGCCTGGCATGGAAAGCTTCATCGCACGACACTCTTCCAAGGCAATGCCCATGTCTTTCAAAAAGTGCTCGACATAGAAGCCGGGGCCGAACTGGTTGTCGATGATTCGCGGTCCCAAGTTGTTCAGTGACCAGCTCCCTGCTGCACCGGAGCCAACCGATTGCATCACGGTCGGCAGGTCCAGGCCCGCTTTGTGACCGTAGACGAGTGCTTCGCAGACGCCGATCATGTTGGTCGCGATCAAGATCTGATTGACCATTTTGGTGTGCTGGCCCGCGCCGGGGCCGCCTTGATGCACAATGGTTTTGCCCATCAACGAGAGGCAGGGTTGGACTTTTTTGAGTGCTCGCGTGCTTCCGCCAACCATGATCGACAGGGTTCCACCGCGGGCCCCCGTGTCACCGCCGGAAACGGGGGCATCCAGCGAATCCACTTCTCGCTTGGCGGCCTGTTCGGCGATTTCGACCGCCAACGATGGCTGACTGGTGGTCATGTCAACCATCACATTGCCAGGTTTGCAACCTGCCAGCACGCCTGTGTCGGGATCGAGGATGACTTCTCGAACGTCGTGCGGATAACCAACGATCGTGAAGACCAGGTCGCTGTTTGCGGCGACGTCCTTGGGGGTGCTGTACCAAGTCGCACCGCGGTTGAGCAAGGACTCGGCTTTTGCCAACGTTCGGGTCGTCAACGCGACCTCGTGGCCAGCATCGAGCAGATGCCCGCACATACTGGCCCCCATCACTCCCGTGCCGATCCATCCAATTTTAGGGAGCGATTGATCGTTGGTCATGAGCTTTCACTTCTTTGGGAGGGGAACTCGCAAGATGCGATGGTTGAAACTGTCGGCAATGTAAAGTTGATCGTCGTGGATGCAAACGCCATGGGGACGACGAAGCGTGTATTCGCCTAGATTCAACGTTTGCACGACGTTTGTATGCGGATCGTAAACGCGAATCAAATGGTTGACGTCGTCCGCGATGAAGACCAGCCCATCTTCACTGACATCCATGTGCTTGGGACCGTTGAAACTGGCTTGGTCAGCCGCGCCATCGGCCTTGCCTTTCTTTCCGCTTCCCGCCAGCGTCGTGATGCTGCCACTGGCTTCGACCCGGCGGAGACGATTGCCGTTGCGTTCCAGCACCAGCAAACGACCATCAGGGGACAACTCCACGGCACGTGGATCTTTGAACTTGGCGGTTTGCCCGGCAAGGATGGAAACATTTCCCGTTGGAAGGTCGAGTGAACGGACGACTTGGTTGCCGATGTCCGCGATCAGCAAACGATTTTGCTTGGCGTCCAAGGTGATGCAAATCGGTTCGCGAAAGGTCGCTTGTTTCCGATCCACGTTGTCGGTGGCAGGCCCTGATTGGCCTTGTCCCGCAAAGGTGTCGACAATCCACTCCCCTTGATCGTTCTGCAGCAGTCGTCGAACCGAATGGTTGGCGTGATCCGACAAGTACAAGACATCGTCGCGGTCGATGACCAAGTTGTGCAGCTTGTTGAAGCGTGCGGCGCGAGCAGGGCCGTCGACGTAGCCCAGCGAGTTGTCTTCGGTTGCGGATTCTGGGCCAGCGATCACCACTGGGTTGGTGGGTGCATTGGGGGGACAGCGCAAGACGCGGCCGCCATCAAATTCGACGATCCACATTTGGTTCTGGGAATCAAACTCCACTGCAAACGGAGTCCGCAATGGTCCGGGGGCGGGGGCGTTTTGAGGAGATGGTTCGGTTGGTCCGATCAGCACTTCAACCGGCAGAACAGGTGGTTGGTCGGCCAGCAGCAGTGGCCGGGGGGCGGGCAGCGTGCACGCTGCCAACGCCAAGACGAGGTTGCGAATCAAGTTGGGCTGCATGATGGACTCGGTGGGGAGAGGAGGTGGGATGGACGTTGTCAGGGCTTCTCTCGCTTGCTCAGCCGGCGGGGTGTGACAAAACGGCTTGCCAACGCGCGGCCTCGCGAAACAGCCAAGCCTGACGCCAAACTCCGTCAGAGGTTGGTGTGGCGACGAAGGCGACCGAACATGGTCGCACGGCCTCGGTGGAGTTCCCAACGAAAAGCACTGGCGTATCGGAGGCGGGGCAGGGAGGCGGTTGAGGTGTGCGGTCCCACACTATAGATCAACGGATCATTTCCGTGTGCACTCGTTGAGAACCGACGATCCTGCCAGCACCGCATCAATCGTGTGGTCACCGACGACGGTTCACCGTCGCGACTCATTCCGGCAGCAGCTGATGATGGTGCTGGCTGCCATTGCTATTGGTAACGCGTGCGAACGTCGGGCAGCGGGTAGTCGGTGACGTCTCGGTCGCCGTCCTCGGCATTGATTTCCCACAGACGTTGATAGCCACGTGTGACCAGTTCCACCATTGCTTCGGCGTGGCTGGAATCAAGTTCCGAGAGTGCAAATGGGCCCGTGAGGGTGACCGGATGGACTCGCTGGTCGCGAATGCACTGTGCCAAAATGGGATTGCAGCGGATGTGTCGCTCGGGAGAAACATGGAGTTTCTCGGGATCAAGGTGTCCGATGACGTAGCGAAGGTAGAGATCGCTGTCGACGATCGACATCACATCTTCGCCGCACACTTCGCATCGATAGCCTTCGTCACACTTGGCCAAGAGAACATTCCGAACGAGAAAAATGGAGAGTCAAGTTGTCGCCAACAACGACGTCAATTCTCCTGACGAGGGCGGGTCGCACAACCGGAATTTTGTCATTCGCCCATCGGAATCATCGTACAAAATCATCGTGGCGGCAGAGAGATCGGCCGCGGCGGGGGAATCGATCAGAAGCGAAGAGTCGCCGGCATTGAGCGGCCCGACCAGACGCAATTCCAGATCATGATGGCTTTGACGGGGCAACCAGCGATTCAATGTCTCTGCCGAGGGCAAACTCGCGATGACAAACACGTTGACGGCGGGGCCCTCACGAAGCACGGTTTGCAACGCATCGCAACCAGAGATTTGGCTGGCGGCGTCCAACGAGAAGTTCATCGATTCCGACTGACGGAGGTCGCGGAACCGATCCAGGCCATCGAGCACGACCAACAGGGGCGTGTCGTTGCTTAGCGGCAGATTCTCAATGGGGGAAACGTCGTTCGCTTGGTTCTTAGCGGAAACCAGGGTGCCAGTCGAATCGAGGCTGAACGCAGGGGCGGGAGTGCCAAGTTCGTCAGTGGTCGACGCTTCCTGGGTGGGTTTGCCCAGTCGGGTGCCCACGAATTGAGCCAGCTGAATCATGGCGGTCTCAGCGTCACGAGTCCGGATGATTTGTGCGTCCACATCATGCTGTTGCGTCCACTGCGCGACCGAGTCACCTTCTTCGGCTCGGGAACCATCAAACAAGACCAAGGCGAGCTCTGGACGATGAGCCTTCGCGGACGCAATGATGCAGCTCAGGACGCTGGGCCGATTGCGAGCCGACCCGATCAGCAAGGCGTTGCGACCTGTGTTGGATTGGAATCGCAAGGCGCAGGGCGGGCCGAGTTCAACGGCTTCCCCCAGCAATCCGACCAGCGTGTCAGAGGGCTGTGAAGCGTCGATGGCTTGGCGTGCCATTTCAGCCGTGAAACGACCTGGTCGGTTGCCTTCGAAAACCACGGCGGCGCCGAGTTCCCGATTCCAGGCTTCATCTCGCTGGCCAACTTCATTGAGAAGTTGAACTTGTTCAGCGGTTTCCAAGTAAGCGACTTGGAAGGGCTGGTTGCCTTCGACCAGACCACTGGCATCGTTGTAGATTGCTTCACCAGGGCGGGAGATCAATCGAGCCGCGGTGTTGTCATCGGACAAGATCAAGGCGGCATCGGCTTCGCTGCACTGCATCGCGATTCGAACCGCCATTTGTCCCAGCGTGGCCCGCGGGAGACTGTTGGCACCAGCCAACGATTGACTGCTGAGAACAACGTGGATTCCAAACGAGCGGCCTTGCCGAACGAGCCGATCCAAAAGCGCGGTGCAGTCAGATGCCAGCGTGTCGTCCCGGGTGAACAGCTCTTGAAATTCGTCGACGACCAGCATCAAACGGGGCATGACTTTGGCAGGGCAGGTTCGCCGATAGGCACCCAGTTCCTGGACGCCCGCGGCCCGGAACAATTCGCCTCGGGTGGTCATCTCTGAATCGAGTCGTTGCAGGACACTGCGTCCAAATTCGCGTTCGCTTTCAATGCCAATGACGCGAGCGTGAGGTAGTTTGGCATCGGCGTAGATCTTGAATTCAACGCCCTTCTTGAAATCCAACAGATAGAATTGCAATTCATCGGGGGAGTACATCGCTGCGCCGGACGTGACGATGCTGTGCAGCAGCGTGCTCTTGCCCGAGCCCGTTTTACCGGCGATCAGAACATGTTGCCGAACACCCTCGCCCAAATCGAGTGACCGGTGCCGTCCTGCCCCGGAGCTGCCAATGACGATGTTCAGACCGTCAGCGGCCGTGCTGGTGTGATCCGCTGTCGGGATGCGTTCTTCGGGCAGCAACGAGGTCAACGGCACGATGACGCGAGAGGCTTCCTGGGCCAGTCGCCCGATGCGCTGGATCAGTGCCGAGCGGTCTTGGGGCATTGGCGGTGGAGCGGGCCAGAATTCGAATTCGTCCAATCCCGCGTTGAGCAACCGCCAATGGCCGGCGGTCAGGCCCTCATCCAACATTCGAACACGACGCTTGCTGCCGATTGGGATGATGCCATCTTCGTTGGGTTGCACGGGTTCGCCGTTCAAACTGGAACGATCGATTCCATCAAAGGCAACCGACGGGTCTTTGCGAGCCGTTTCCTCGCCGGTATCCAACCCTGCATCGCCGTACTTCAGACGCAGCAAATTGGGATGGTCAAACATCGGCATGTCCGCCGGCCATTCGTGTTTGTTGTCCACGACCAGAATCACGAACACACCGCAACGAATTCCACTGCGGATGAGTGATGCCAGGTGCGAATGGGCCTCGCGAGACAGCCCGTCAGGAAATCCGACTGCGGCGATCGCTTCGTAGGGTTGCGCCAGCGAACCAGCCACCTCGTTGTAGTCTTCCAAGCGTTTGTACTGGTCCCTCAGACAGGACTGCAAAATGTTTTCAGCATGCTGACTGATGTCTGCGATCCGAGCTGTGATTTGGTCGCCCTGAGTCCAGACGCGGTGGTGAATCAGGCTGGGGGCGTGATCTGCCAAAGCGAGGAAACTGGAGAAGTTTTGTCCTCGACCAGCTGGATCAATCAGAGTCACACGAGCTTGGCCGGGTGGGGCAGCGCTGAGCAAACGCCAGAGCATCTGATGCGCAATGTTGATTGCATCCTCGATGTGTGCAGTGGGCGCCTCGATGATCACGCCGGAATGGTTTCTCCGGTGCATTGCGATCGGCATCGTGTCGGGAACTTGCAACCGATTCAGAATGTCAGCTTCGTCGTGGGGGTCACCGGTTCTCTCCAAATGATGAGAAGTGTCGTATCCCAGAGCCGAATCGAATTGCTGCTTCAGGCGATTTCCCAACCGGATCGATCCCAGCGGCAGGAAATCGATGCCAGGATGTTGCGGGGGAGGATTGGAAAGCAATTCGTCCCAGTGTGGATACCGATACTCGACCAAATCATTGGCAGCGAGGATTCGCATCAGCCCGCGATGCATGCCAGATTGCAATCGTTGCGCCAGTGATTCCAAGGTGTGGCGGTGCTGTTCCGCCACGGCTTGCAGGGTTTGGCCCGCCGCCGCATCCGATTGGCTGAGCTTTTGGGAGATGTCGGTGGCCGTTTGATTTGCCCGTTCACGCATCGATTGTTGAAGATCCGCGAAGCTGGTTTGGAACTGTTCCTCAATTCGCTTCAACTGGTCCTTCAGCCGTGCTTCTTCGGCGACCTGTTTTGCGGCCAGGTCTTCGCGGAGGTCCTGGAGTTGGTTCTGTTGCCACTGTTGAGCCTCCTTGATGTGCGAGTCACGTTGCAGGATCAGTTCCTGGCTGGTTTTCTTGGCGGCGGCTGTCGAAATTCGTTTGGCCTGCAGCACAGCGTCTTGCGATGCCAAGCGAATTCGTTCGGTCGCAGGGTGCAAAGACCGAGTCATCTTCCGCAACGGCCACATCAAGATCAGGTAGCACGTGAACCCGATCAAACCGGAAACGATGACGGAACCGATCAAGTAGTGAATGAGCGGTTCCGCTTTCAGCAAGATCGAGGTGCCAGAAAAAATCAACAGCAGCACTGCGACCAGCGAGGGCAGGTAGTACACCGCGTCCACCACATGCGCGGCGAATCCCGTTTGCATCTCAGAGACGGTGGCCTTCAAGCGACGGTTCTGTCGGCGGATGAGTTCCAGCGCGTCTTCCACCTTGTGCGGTGGGGCTTCACCAAATTCAGCGTACAGATCGCTGGGCGTTTGGACATCGAGCAATCGGTTGAGTCGGCGGAGCGTCAGCGCCCGAGCCCACTCAATGTCTTCGTTTGATTCCGCAAGAGCAGCGTCGAGCTGATGATGTTCTTTCGCGGCGAGCTTCTTCGGCTGATCCTTGCGGGCGTTGTACTGGTTCTTGATCGCGATCAGTCGCTTCTCAACCTTGCCATGGATCACCGCCTCGTCTTCGGCGAGCTGCCGTCGGAAACGGACGCCGCATCGTCGCAGCTGGTCTCGCGTCTGCAGCGTCGCCACCTCGTACGCGGCGATCATTTGTTCCTGCGCGATGTCCCACTGCCTGAGCGTGTTGATGCGATCGGTGTGGCAGTTCTGCTTGACGGCAGCGAGTTGGTCTGTCAAACGCTGTTCGATGTCCGCATGTTGGTCGCCTTGTTGGCGAACCAATCGAGAATGTTCTTCTCGGGAAGCCGCAACGCGTTGGATCAATCCATGAAGCAGACGGCGTTGGCGTTCCGGAGCAAACAGCAGTGCAGGCGAAACAGCAGAGTCTTTCATGGTTTCGATTCTACTCCAATCCGGCGCACCTGGCGCGTTTGGGAGGCGATCGAAATCAAAACCAGACGGATGAAGTTTGAGCGTTCAAGAAGAGTTGCGCAGTCAGTCCCAAAGGTCCCCGCGGTTGCAACCAGCGTTTGAGCCAGCAGCTTTCATCGTTGCATGATGAGTGATTGTTCCACTGCTACTTTTCTGCCGCGTCCGGTGCGTCGTCCGGGGGTGGTGAGTCAGGCGGAGTCTTGGGCTCAGCCAGTTTGCCATTGGGCAACGTGACATCGATGCGTGTTCCCTGTTGGCATGACTGGGGGGCGGTTCCGGGCGTGTCTGCTTCGGATGTGGCCGACTGGGAATTGTCGGCGGATTCGGTCGAGACGTCCCAGTGACCGTCTTGGATGTTGATGCGGCCACCCATGGCGTGGGTGATGTTGCGAACCAGGTACAGGCCCAACCCGGTGCCTTGTTGGCTGCGTTCCAGTTCACTGCCCAGGCGGACGAATCGCCCGAAGACTTTGCGACGCAGGTTGGCAGGGATTCCCGTGCCGTTGTCCAAAACGGAAACGGTGATGTCTCCCGAGGCGGCACAGACCGCGGTCAACTCCACCTTGGGAGGCGAGCCACCGTATTTGATGGCGTTGTCGATCAAGTTGCGAAACAGAATTTCAATTTGGATGACGGGAGCGTGCACGAGAATGGGCGGGCATTTCACGCGGACTGTTTCAGGAGGCAGTTTGTATCGCACACAGGCTCCTTGGGCGCACTTGGAAAGCACGGTGTCCAGTGACAAATCGCAGGCCTCGTACGCTTCGCCTCCCCGGTCAACTCGAGCGACATCGAGGAGGTGATTGATGAGACTGTCCAAACGTTCCACGTCTTCCAGCATGATGAGGTGGAACTCCTTCTGTTGTTCCACGCTGACGTCATGACGGGTCATCGTTTGCAGGTACAGTTTGAGCGACGCAATCGGGCTTTTGAGTTCATGGGTGACGGAGTCGATGAAGTTGGATTGCCGACGATTCAAATTGAACGCTTTGACCGACAGGGTCAGGTAAGCGATGACTCCGGCCAGAACCGCGATCAAGAGCGGGGCCCCGGCACCGAGCATCACCCAGAACATGCCCGAGGTGGAATCGTTGCGGACGGCGCCCCAAACCGTTCCGCTGATCCAAACGGCGGTCAGCAAAACGACCAAGACAATCAACACCACGCCCAGAGTGACGGGCGTTCGCAGGGTCAACGGGCGGTTCGAAATGGGCGAGACGATGACCGTGTCCTTTGCAAGGCGAGTTGAAATTGAACCAGACACTTGGTTCTTCACATTCCCGGTGAGCTGGGACGCTCAGGTCCGCAACTGCGAAGGATTCTGCAGCAAGATAGCAGCGTTCTTCGTTGCACCGAAGAAGCCTGCCAAAGATTGGATCCGGGGAACGGGTGTCTGGCCGGCGGGGCAAGCCCGAACGCCTGTTGGAATGGGCCGGTCGTCTACGAATCCAGCCTCCGAAGGTGTGCGAGGTGAGGATGGTGGTCGTGACAGGCTGCCACACCGCGGGGTGGGTGGCAGATCGTGACAAGACAAAAATGAGTCAAAACTTCTTCAAAAGTGGGACTCCGACCATGACGGCAGTTGCCCAACCGGCAATAATGATTCTCATGAAGACCAAGTGTCTTCTTCATTGCCACGCGGAGATAGGATCATGCGTGCCGAAACGCAGCAACGACAATATTCCGAAAGAACGCTCCAGCAGGTTCGTCTGGACAGCGTCCGTGCGCTCGCGAAGGCAAAGTTCTGCCCGGACACCAGTGAGATCGTTCGCTTGCAATGTGTCGACGACCGGGCTGAGTCCGAGAATCAGTTCGGCAACCAACTTTGGTACTTCGAAGGCAAAGGCGTTGACGACGGCCATCACCGGCAAGACGTGTTTGGAGTCGTCGAGTATCAAATCCAGTTCGGGCTGCAGGAATTGGTTGAAGACGGGGTTTTTGATACCCCTCAGGAACGCGAAGGCTTTCGTTCCCTGTACGATCGCGAGGTCAGCGGCCCTTCGTGGCGACACCCAGCGAATCGTTTGTTCTTGGCCGCGATGATGGCGGTGGCTGCTTTGACGTTGTTCTTGCTGACGCTGAAGAATCTGCTGGCGTGAGTTCTTTCGCCTCCGATCCAGCCGAGAGCGTTGCCGCGTCTCTCGAAATGCCCGTGAAAGATGGAACGATTGTGTCCGTCAACGGGCTGCAGAAAACCTATCGCGGAAGCTGGCGGCGTTCCGCTCACGTGCATGCTCTCTCGGGAGTCACTCTGAACGCGGATGCCGGTCAAGTCTTCGGTCTGCTGGGTCCCAACGGGGCTGGCAAAACGACATTGATCAAAATCTTGCTGGGAGTGATCCGATCCTCCGGTGGAACCGCCAGTTTGTTTGGTTTGCCAGCCGGATCGGCAGCGGCTCGTCGTCGAGTCGGGTATCTGCCTGAGTCGTTGCGAGTTGATCGGCACCACACTGCTCGGACAGCACTGAAGTATTACGGTCGACTGAGTGGACTCGACGGCGCGACAATCCGCCGACGCAGCGACGAGTTGTTGGAGTTGGTCGGACTTGCCGGTCGAGATCGCGAACCGGTGCGGCAGTTCAGCAAAGGCATGTTGCAGCGATTGGGACTGGCTCAAGCCTTGATGCACGATCCCGATCTGTTGGTGCTGGATGAACCCACCGATGGCTTGGATCCCGTGGGGCGGTCCGAGGTGCGTCAAGTGATTGAACGTTTGCGAGACGCTGGCAAAACGATCTTGATGAACAGTCACATTCTGCACGAGGTGGAATTGGTGTGCACGCACCTGGCGATCATGGCCAAGGGCCGCGTGCTGGCGTCGGGACCGATCAACAACTTGAGCGGTCCCGGGATGGAAGTCTCCCAGTCGGCGATGACGATTCACATGGAGATTGAACTGGACCGTTCCAAGTTGGAAACGTTGCAGGAGCATCTGCAGCCAATGGTGTCGACCGATTCCGCTTGGCAGTTGGTCCGTTCGAAGGAATCGAATGATCTTTGGCGTGTCCAATTGGACTGCGACGAACAAGCCGACGTCGACGCGAGTGTGGATGTGGTGCGCAGCCTGGATGGCTCGATCGTCACCCTGCAACCGCATCGACACACTCTCGAACACACGTTCATGCGATTGGTTCAACAAGCCGGTTTGCCCGGCCGTGACGCCGACCCGACGCCGTGATGCTGATGATCTTTTTCCTTGGCCCGCCGTTGCTGTCACCATCTACTTTGAAAACGATCGCTGGAGAGATGCATTGAATTGGCGACCCTATTTCGCCGTCGTTTGGGATTCGTTTCATGCCGCGATGGCGTCGCGAGTTTTGTGGGCAGCGATGCTGGCCATCTGGATCCTGCTGGCCATGCTGGCTCCCATCGGCGTTCGCGAAGATTACACCACCACGTTTCGCTTCTTCGACGTCTACAACGGGACACGAATGAAGGCGATGCTGGCGCAGGGCATGGTCGACCCGGATCAGAAGGATGCTCCGCTAGGACGAATCGCGGCCTCGATGCCAGAAGAGCTTTCGCGGAAGCTTCAGCGCGTGGGGGAAGGCGACGAGGTTCGGATTCCTTTGCCAATGCTGACGGATGCCTTGAACGAGTTGATCGAGCAAGAATTCAGACTCGCCACCAACGCGCCAGAAATCGAAGCAGAGTCGGGCGAAACGGCCGAGGGGCCCTCGGATTCGCGTCACTGGTACGACGCCGAAGCCTGGCAGGAAACCGTTCGACTTCGCGAGTTGCGTGAACTGGATGAAAAGCCGGCGGAGGAACTGTCTGATTCGCTGATTCGGCGTCGGGCCAGACTTCGGATCGAGGCCGCTTTACCAGGGGTCTTCGAGGCCCGCAGTGCACGCTCGGTGTTGTTGACCTATGGGACGTTGGATTTTCCAACCGGATTTGAAATCGATCGAACTCAGTTTGAATCGTTGTTCAATCAATTTGTGATTCCAACCTTGGTTCACTGGTTGCTCGGGTTCGTGCTGGTCTTCCTCGGCGTCCTGGTTACCGCGTCCATGATTCCGGACATGTTGCAGACCGGGTCGTTGCATCTGTTGCTCAGCAAACCCGTCTCGCGTTCGGCCTTGTTGCTGGCGAAGTTCGTGGGGGGGTGTGCCTTCGTGTTTCTATGCGTGGCTCAATTGGTCATCGGTCTGTATCTGATCGCGGGAATGCGCCTGGAGATCTGGAACCCCAGGATTCTGTGGTGCATTCCCGTCGCTGTGTTTCTGTTCGCTGTTTTCTTCAGCGTGTCTGTGCCGGCTGGATTGAAGTGGCGTTCCCCCATCATTTCGATTGCAGCGGCGGGAGCATTGGCCGCGATCTGCCTCGTGTTCAGTATTATCGCGGGTGTGTTTGACACTCGAATTGTTCAGCCGGAACGCATTTCCGGCCTGGTTCGAGCGGGAGAGGATTTGATCGCGGTCACCAACGGCGGCGGGTTGAACCGGATGGACGAGGCTCAACAGCAGTGGGTGCCTGTGATCGAGAGCAAAGCGATGTCCAATGATCGCGTGTTGCGGCCCGTTGCGATTGATGACGACCATGTTCTGACGGCAAGAATTCGCAATGGAAAATTCAATCCATTCGGCTCCGGTTCGCTCGATCTGATCGTGTTGGCACGCGACAACGATTGGAAACCACAACCGGGACTGCGATTGCCAACCGCGACGGAACGTTTGATTCCAATCGGATTGACGGGGAAGTCCGGATCCGGACAGACCTTGGCGGTCAACACGGCGGATTTGTTGATCACTCAAAACAAGGACATCCTCTCGTCGATTGGCAAGAAGCTCCAAGACGAAGCGGATGATTCGGACGCTGACAGCGAAGGCGATCCGGACGGCCGATCCCCGCGGGGGCAATCAGCTGACTCCATTGGCGCCTGGTTGAGTACCCTCGTGACGATGCAAGGAGGCGCCACGGAAGAATTCGTTTCGATCCTGCCGCGAAATGTGGCTCTGAGTCCTCCAATTCGGCTGGCAGTCCCCTTGGACTCAACTGATTTGAAAGGCGGGGAGGCACGTGAATCGACGCGGTTACTGATTCTCAATGGAAGCCAATTGCAACAGTTGGTGCCCGATGGCAGTCCGACAGAGAATGTGTGGCAGCGGGATCTCACCGCGGATTTGCCTCGCTCGGACACGCCTTTGCCTCCCGTGTTGGCCGCCTCGAACCGATTTGTCATCGCCAGCACTGGTGATGAAGTGGCTCGCGTGTTCAACACGAAGGATCTGACTGAGTTCTTCGTTGGCGATTGGCCCGACGACATCGCGCCACTATCACTGCACGCTGTCGCGGAGGACCTGTTTTTGGTTGTGACTACGGAGGGCAGCGGGCATCTGCTTCGCGTGATCGAAAATGCAGGTGATCAGCCGGATTCGGAAACTCATCGGTTGCATGTGATCGCGACACTCCCGGTGGACGAGATTGAAACAGCGATGGTGGAGTTCACGCCGGACTCATCGGTGGTCCAGTTGGTCATCGCTCATGACGTGGACCGAGTCAGTGAATTTCATGTCAACAGCCAGGCGAAGTCCGCTGACCTGAATGTGGTTCGCAGCATTGAACCGAAACGATCATTTTGGCGTCGAGTCGACCGGTATGGAATTGGGTTGCTGGAATTGCTGACGCCTCAGGTGCTTGCATTGGGGGACACAACCGCAGGGATGGTCTCTGGCAAAAAGGCGTTCATCGTTGGTGGTGGCGACATGGAGGCGGGGGAAGTGGTCCGCTATGGAATCGCCACGCCCATCATCAGCTGCGGTGTATTCATTGCAGTGATGCTCACCTTGAGCTGCGTCTACTTTGCTCGCAGCGATTTCTGATCGCCTGGCCGAATGCGGCGATTGGCGTCTGGGCACGGGAACCGCGGCGCATTGCCGCGGAGGTGAGAGGTTCTTTGTTCGATCGATCGCACAAAGGTATGGCCAGTGCGCATCGCCAACTGAAGTCCAATTGTAGGGACTGGTCGGTTGGGGAAACAAAATGCGCTGCGCGTCTCCGCAATGTGCTAAGCGAGCAGCTGCCTGGGAAGAACTGAGGGCTAGTGTAAAGAGCCCCAACTACATTCTCAAAAAAGCTTCTCTTAGGCGGGGACAATATGCATGTGCAGCACCGATCGCATTTTATTCGTTGATGATGACACAATCATCTTGCGGGTGCTCCGTCGTAGCTTGGAAGACAACTACGAGGTCGAGACCGCAGAATCGGGCCATTTGGCGCTGGAAATTCTTCGTAGCAGCAAACCAATCAGTTGCGTGGTCAGCGACATGCGGATGCCCGTGATGGATGGCATTCAATTGGTCAAGACGATTGCGATCGAATGGCCCGAGGTCCCTTGCATCATTCTGACTGGCAATCAGGACGAAGAGAGCGAGCGACGAGCGATCAGCCAATCCAACGTCTTCCGATTGATGAACAAGCCTTCGCCACGAACTGAAATCATTGATGCGATTGAGGGTGCGTTCCAACATCGCAAAGACAAAAGTCTCCCGCCATCATCGAATTCACCGTTCACCGTGAGTGCGTGAACAACGGTTGGACGGCTCTTTTCATTGACGGACGAAGTCCCCATCCTCGGACTACCTCATGCAACGTACCATTCTTCTTTCCCTTCTGATTGCCGTCATTGGGGTGTTCGCGACGGTTGCCACTGTGGAGATGGTCCGTCGTTCCGCACTGAGGCATGACCAGCAGCGTTTCGAACACATGGCCGATCGCTTGCAAGGCGAGTTTCAGCGACGCATGCAACAAAGCGAGTTGGGATTGATTGCAGTTCAGTGTCTCTTCTCAGCAAATGAACAGGTTCAATATGCCGACTTCATTCGACTGCTCTCACGAATCGATCCCGAAGATGAATTTCTGGGCGCCGAAGCGTTTGGGTACTTAGAGGTTGTCCCGGACACCCCCGAAGCGACGCAACAGCTCAGCGAAGAACTGGTGGCGTCGGGGTTGGCTCCCTTGCGAGTCACCACTCACAAATCGTCTGGTTTGCAATTCGAGGGTGTCGGGAGTGGCAGGCTGATTCCAGGTCGGTTCATTATCAAATTTGTTCAGCCCAACACACGTTTTGATTGCGTGGTTGGACTGGATCTCGGCGAAGATCGTTTGCGACGTGAGACCGCAGAACGTTCCGCAAGGACGGGGAAGGCTTGCATCACACCACGTTTGCAGTTGATGGGAAGCGGTCCCGATGAATCAGGTTTTCTGTTCATGATGCCACACTACCGAGGCAACCCCAGAACGGAAGAGGAACGCTTGAAGTCGATTGTTGGGTGGGTTGGGATGGTCATTGATGGGGAGGCGGTCTTTGAGAATCTGGAAACTGCGACGGGGAATGAACTGGGGTACAAATTATCCATACAAGAAGGGGGCGACTCCCAGTTTGAACTCGCATCCGGTCCGGCTGATTCCACCAAGAGTTCCCTCGGTTTCCAACGGCGGACATCCGAACGAATCGCGGGACAACAGTGGATTGTTGAGGTGTTTCCAACGAAGGATTTTGCAACGACAGTTCATTCGCTCGTTTGGACGATTGCCTTTGGTGGTGGATGTTTCACCTTGGTAATCTCCATTTTGGTTTTGACCTTGAGTTCCAACGCGTATCGAGCCCAAAAAATCGCATCCCACATTCTCGTTGACCTCCGCCGCCTGGCAATGGTTGCTGAACGCACGACGAATGAGGTGGTGATCACCGATGTGAACCGGAGGATCACGTGGGTCAATGAGGGCTTTATCCGCAACACGGGGTATCAGTTGAGTGAAGTGGAAGGCCAATGTCCGGGCGATCTTCTCCAGTGCAGTGAGACTGACCTTGGCACCCTCCAGTTGATTCGAGAAGCCTTGGGGAGCCAAAAGGGCTTTTGTGGTGAGTTGCTGAATCAACGCAAGGATGGAAGCCGATACTGGGTCTACCTGGATATCCAGCCACTTCTTGATGATGACGGCGAGCATATCGGATACTTGGCGATTAAGAATGACATCACGGAAACTCATGAGGCCGCTGCAAAAGTCAAACGGGTGAATGAACGAATTGAATATGCTCTTGATGGCGGCCAAATGTCGATTTGGGACTGGGACATTTCCAAAGGAAAGATCGTTTACGACAGTCGTGGCTATGGAATCACCGGGCATCGTTCGCCCGAAGGTGGTGACCCCGCAGAAGTTTGGTTCGAACGAATCCACCCAGAAGATTTGGCCCATGTGGAAGCTGAAATCAATCAATGCATTTCAGGTGAAAAAGAAGGGTTCCTGATCGAGTGGCGGTGCGCGAACGAGCACGGGGACTTCAACTGGTTGTTTGCCCGGGGCCACGTCGTGCAGCGTGATGAAACTGGGCAAGCCACACACTTGGCCGGAACGACAATGGAGATCAATGAACGCAAGCGTGTCGAATTGGCCCTCATTGAAAGCCAGAAGCGTTCGCAGGCGGTGTTCAATTCATCGCAAGATGCGATTATGTTTCTTTCCAAGGGCGAAATTTTGGATTGCAACCCACGAACTCTTGAGTTATTCGGGTTTGAGAGCATCAGCGAAATGGCACGCTTTGAAATCGTTTCGCTCTCACCGGAGTTTCAACCCGACGGGAAGCGATCGGATGTCGAAGGACGCAAGATCATGGAGCTTCTTGACTCCAACGGGAAAATCCACTTCGAGTGGACACACATGTCCCAAGAGGGACGCTGTTTTGATTGTGATATCTCCGTTGTGTCGTTCAATTTGTCGGGGCAGGTCTACCAACAAGCCGTACTGCGTGACATCTCCACCAAAAAGGAAATGCAGCGCCAGCTTTCACAAACGCAGAAGCTGGAAAGCATTGGGCAGTTGGCCGCCGGTGTGGCTCACGAAATCAATACACCGATGCAGTGCGTGTTCGGGAATGTGGAGTACCTGAACATGGCATTCGACAACGCCTTTCAACTCATCAACACCTATCGCGAATTGCGAAGCGATTCGCAGCCCAGTGACTTTGCAAAGGCAGTCATTCAAAAGGCAGAGTCAAGTTGTCGCTTTGATTCGTTGCAAAGCAATATCACCGAGTCCATTCAGGAAGCTCACGATGCCGCCAATCGAGTGATTGATATCGTTCGGGCAATGAAGACGATGTCCCATCCGGGCACCTCAGCGAAGACCACGACGGATCTGAACCAATTGATTCGTGACGCGACGATTGTTGCGAGGAACCATTGGAAGTATGTCGCCCGCTTGAATCTTGATTTGGATGAGACGGTCCATTCGCTTCCGATCTTCCCCGCGCAGTTGAGTCAGGTGATCTTGAATTTGGTCGTCAACTCCGCAGACGCGATTGAAGAAGAACACGTGCCGGAATCGTCGGATCTAGGCGTCATTTCGGTCTCCACGGAGATGGTGGGCAGTCACGTGCGAATCACTGTGACGGACACCGGCACTGGAATGCCAGAGAGCATTCGGAGGCGAGTTTTTGATCCGTTCTTTACAACCAAAGACGTTGGCAAGGGGACCGGCCAGGGATTGGCGATCGCCTACGACGTGGTTGTCAATCAACATGGGGGAACAATCCAGGTGGATTCCACGCCGGGGCAAGGCGCGTGCTTCACCATCCTGCTTCCAGTGGAAGCCGACACAACGACTGTGATTGGCGGACTGAGTGAGAACTCAGGCGAACTGAGCGGGGCAATGGAAGCGTCACAAGTCCAAGCCTAGCCACCGCGAGATCATGATGAGCTGACGGAGTGTTTCGGAGACCCGAATCTCTATTCTCGGTTTTCAATCTGCCAGCTGGGAACACGATGTGCCGAGCGGATCGGGGCCAACGGAACGGTCGCTGCGTCGCCGAGGTTGCAGCCAGTGTTTCCGGCCTTTTTATCAATTGGCGTCGTCGGCCGAGTCAGGAAGCTTCTCACATGCGGTCGGTGGCTTGGAGGCAGAGCCCAACATCCAAATGCAATCGTTTCGGAAGCGAGGATAACCGACGCCAATGGTGAGCAGGCAATAGGTGGCAACCATCAGCTTGGAGGCTCCTGCCTGAAACAACCGTGACGCGTCCAGGAAGGCTTCCCCGCTGAACCAAGCCAGCGCCAGGTATGTGCCGTTGGCGAGCAGGCAAAAGTCGGCAACGAACCACCACGCGCGTCGGTTTGCGACGATTGCGAATGCGACGGGCACAACCACCCCCAGCAGTGGTCCTGACCACAAGGTGATCAGTGGCGAGGGATCCGGTGAATGGATTGAATAGGGCAGTTGCCATGGTCGAAGGTCGACCTCGATCAAGGTCGCTCCGCCGATCCAGCCGCCAACCACGTGCCCCAGTTCGTGAGTCTGAGTCATTGCCAACCAACTCAACAACATCCATCCAGCAAACCGGACGGTCAGGTGGATCGGCTGGGACAAGTTCGTCGGCATGCGGCTATTGAGGCCCTGTCATTTCCCAAATCACGCCACGCGTGGTTGCCGGATCAATGAATCCCGCCTTCTTCTTCAGCACCCCATCGTGCGGTGTCTCGCTTTTGGGAGTCATTCGCCTGGCCGGCAACTCTGCGAATGTCTGACCGACATCTGCGGTCTCAAAGCAAAGATGATGAAGCCCCTCCCCATTCTCATTCAGGTGCTCCATCAAGGGATGATCGTCCGTCAATGGTTGCACAAGTTGCAAATGCAGGTTGCCCATGTCCAAGTGCGTCAGACGCACTTTGCCGGACTGGATGCATTCGTCGATGACGACCGGTAAACCGAGTTGATCGCGGTAAAACTCGAGAGCCTCGTCGGTATCGCGAACCACGATGGCGATGTGATCGAGCTTTTTGAAAAGTGGTGTCTCAGACACGGGAACCTCAGGGAATGAATTCAGGCTTTGAGTTTTTGAAAGGCTTCGAGCAACGCGTTTGGACCACCAACGTTTCCAGGGAAGACAACGTAGGCAATTCCGGGAAGATGGCTGTCGGCTGGCATTTTCCAAACGGGGACGCCAGGCAGAATTTGCCCGAGCACCAGGGCGTGCTTGGCTCGCAATCCTTTGGTTGCAACGTCGCTGGAGGTGATCCCACCTTTGGCAATCAGGAATCGAGGACGCTGAGTTAGGCTGCCGACGACGGAAACGAGAGCTTTGGACACTTGATTTCCAATGGCGAGACTCGCCGCAGCGTCGGTCCCGGTCACCAGTTTTCGTGAAGAGGACAGAACGACGTTGGATTGCTGCAGTCCATCGTTCACGGCGGTCACGATTTCCTGCAAGTACGAGTCGCTCTCATCCTCCAGCAACCGGTCGACATCCATCACAATCGATGTCAGATTGGATTCGCTGTCGAGCAAGCACTTCAGTTGTTCGGTTGTCTTGGGGACGTACGAGCCGACGACCACCAAACCGGTTTGCGATCCCTCGTCCACCATTTCGTTTGCACGAAGCAAATCCCTCGGCTCCAACCCTGCGAAGGCTTGCACGAAACTCGCTGCGGTCCGGTAGACGAATGTTTGCCCTTGTTGTTCCGCAGATTGGGCAGCAAAAACGAAGGCTTCGATATCTCGCATCGAAACCGCGTTGACGATGCACACCGATCCCGGCGGCAATTCGGCCAAACGAGATTGAAGCGGAGTCAGGTCCGACGAACGGAGTTCATTCAGTCCGACTGAGACGATCTGGCTGGCTTCGAGCTTTCCATGGTGTTTCTCGGCGACCCAACGTTTCAGGTCGCTGTTTTGAAATCCAAACGCGGCGTCTTTGGCGAAGGGAGTTTCCGCAGCGGGGATCAATCGGTCTTCTTCCGCGACATAGTGAACGTCGCCGATCGTGAACCGACCACCTTGTAAGAAAAATGGCGCAATCACATGAACGGCATCAGTTGTTCCCACCGCGGACGCGATCGCGTCGACTTCGGCGGGATAATGGCCTCGAAGCGTGGAATCGCTGCGACTGACAACGACAAATCCTTGTTGGGCTTGGCGAGCGGCTTCGGTCAGGTTCTTGCCAATCTCTTCGGCCAGTCGAACGGCATCGGGTTCCGTCAACGACCGCGAATTGGTGAGCACATAAAACAGATCAGCGGGAGATTTCAACGCCGCAGCCAACTCATCCACGCCCCAGGTGGTCAGGACAGGCGTGTCGTAAACGGTTTGCGTTCCCGTCGGATCATCGTCCAGCACAACGATTTTGCGGTTTGACCGCTGATTGTTTTCGCGGATCTTGGGGAGCAATGATTCGGGACGTTCTTCGGCGACGCCTTGAAGTGCATCCGAGAGAGTTTTTGTCATGGGAATTCGAGAGAAGGGGACAAACAAGATGTCAAAAATTCGAGCGTCTCAAGGATTGATCGGGCAATCCAAGAGCGCGAACGCACGACATGGCGCACCATCGCCGCCGGCCACCTTGAGCGGCATGGCGCCAAACAAACAACGGGGCTCCAAGATGGCGTCCAAGTTGGTCAGCCCCTCGACGATGATCACGTTGCCGCCCAGCAAGATCTGATGGATCTCCGTCACCGCCGGCAGGTCGTTGACGTCCGCGACCGACGGGGGTTCCACGCCCACCAAGCGAACTTTTCGTTTGACCATCCAGCGTGCCAGGTCAGGACTGATCGGTTGAAAGTTGTCTCGGTAGTAGGTGGGATTGCCAACATGCTGACTCCACATCGTTCGTAGTAACAACGCGTCTCCTGCCGGAAAGCTCTCCGCCAGTTCACCGAGGTGCGAGATCTCGATCGGGGTTTTGGGCGGGAGGTGCGTCAAATCCACGATCCAGGCATTGCCAATGCAATCTTGCAACGGAATCTGGTCGATCGTCTGCTCGCTTGCTTCAAAGTGCAGCGGCGCGTCCATGTGGGTGCCGCAATGCGAATACAGGTGCAGCGTGCTTGCGTTCCAGCCATTTTCGGCCAGTGTGAATTTGCTTTCGGATGCAAAACCTCGCATCCCAGGTTCCAGACGCAGTGTCAGGTCGATGACTTTCATTCTTGGGGCGTCTCCCAGCATCCGGATTGTGACGAGGCGTACATGGCTTCCTGAACCGCCAAGCTTTTCAAGTAGCTCACGCCATCGGTTTCAAAGGCTTGGCCGTTTTGGAGTTGATCGATGAAGTGTCGCTGGGTCGCGAAAACGCAGTCTCCTGCAAAACCATGTTGGCTGGGGGTGTAGGGATGCTCCCGCTCGGATTCACCCAGGGTTTGGATCATCAAACGACCGTCGTCGTGCAAGCGGATCGAGCCTTCGTCACCTTCCAACAACACCTCCCCAAACGTGTAGCGAGGATTCTTTGCCGTGGACTCGTTGAAACGATTGGCGTCGTACAGCCCCATCGCACCGTCGTGAAAACGGAAGACGCCCACGGCGGTGTCTTCCCCCGCGATGACAGGGTTGAGTTTGCGGTGCCAACACCACGCTTGGTCGATCTCGCCACCGAGGTATCGAAACGTGTCGATCGTGTGGATGCCTGCCTCGAAGATCAGGAACTTGTCCATCGTCTGAAAATAGGGTTGGCGAGCAAGGTAAGCATCTGGACCGTGCCCGTCACCGGCTCGGTTTCGAAATGACAGGGAGTGCAAACGACTGCCTATGGCACCTGCGTTCATCAACTGTTTCATCTCGCGATACCAGGGTTGGAATCGAAAGTTTTCGTGCACCATGAAGCGAATCCCTCGCTGCTCAGTCAACGTGACCAATTCGCGGGCTTCCTGCACCGTTGGCGCAAGCGGTTTTTGGCAAATGACGGCGTGGCCACGCTGGGAAATCTCGTCGACCATCCGCAGATGGGTGTCGGGACGAGTGATGATGTCCACAAAGTCAACCTCGTGCTGGTCAAGCATCCGTTGGTAGTCCGTGTAGGCCGATCCAATCCCATTTGCCTGAGCAACTTCATTCGCTTTGTCGAGATCCACGTCGCAACAAGCAACGATCTCAACGTCGCTCATTCGGTTCCAGGCGTCGTAGTGGAACTGGCTGAAGTAACCGGCACCAATCACGGCACCCCGGTAAATTCGTGCGGTTGGGTTGGCGGTCATGTGGTGGCTCCTGTCATTGGCGAAGCAGCATCCAGCTCTTCCGCGATGGAACGGTCGGGTGAGATGCGGAACCACAGGAAGATCGCCACCACGTTCAGTGCCGCAGCCGAGTAAAAGAACGGCTCATGAGCATCGAAGTGGGCGACCAAGTACGGGAACGACAATGAAGTCGCGAAGGCACCCAGGTTGCCGACCATGTTCATGGCCCCGCTGACCGCACCGGCACTCTTTCCTCCGATGTCCATGCAGGTTGACCAAGAAGGGCTGAGGATCATGTCACTCCCGAAGATCGCGATGCACATGCAAATCACAGCCGACATGGGAGTGGTCATGTTCACACACAGGCTCATCCCGATTGCGCCAAGTGCAAACCCGATCGCAGCCGGCAAGCGTCGCGAAAGTTTCCATTGGCCGCGGCTGTAGAGCCGATCGACGGTGAAGCCGGCCAACCAGTTGCCGACCACACCGCACAGCAAGGGCGCGGCGGCGTACAAGCCGGTTTGTTCGCTGGTCAGTGAGTACTGTTCCTTCAGATAAGGGAAGAACCAACTGACGGTGAAGAAAAACGTGAAGTTGTGGGCCACGTACTGGAACATCAGCATCAGCATGTTGGTGGAACGCAACATCTGAAGGAACTTGATGGGCTCTTCTTCAACGTGTTCCAGGTGAGCTGCTCGTTTGGGATTGCGTGATGCCACGATGTGAGCGGCCTCGGATTCCGACACCGCGAAATGGTCCTCGGGCAGATCGCGAAAAAGCGTGTACCAGACGACTGCAAACAAGATCCCCATCACCCCGAAGAACCAAAACGTTTGTTGCCACCCACCCAGTGCACCGATCAGCCAGACCACGCCCGGCATCGCCAGAGCAGCGCCCAGACGTCCGCCTGAGAAGCTGATTGAATTGGTGATTCCACGTTCGTTCATGGGCAACCAAGACGTGAACGCGCGAGCCAGGGTGGGGTACCCGCCGGCTTCCCCCATCCCGAAGAGGAACCGCAGCCCGACCATGGCCGACAAGCCGCGAACGACTCCCGTGAGGACCGTGAAGGCGGACCAAATCAAGCACACCACGGCCATGACCTTGCGTGGTCCAAACCGATCGGCCAACTTTCCACTGGGAACTTGGAACAGGGCATAACCAAGTGCGAAGGCGGACATGACCCAACCCATCTGTTGGTCGGAAAAACCGAGGTCGGTTGCCATGTCCTCTTTGGCAGCAGAGATGCACGCTCGATCCACCCACATCAACACGGACAACAAGAACGCGCCGAGGATCAGCAAGAAGCGTGTGGGCATGGGGAATGTCCGTGGGATGAGAAAGAGACTTCGCTCGCGATCGAATCAATTCAAGGCGAACTTCAAACGGGCGTCGTTTCACCTTGGAGTCGGCGACTTAGGTGAGCTGCGATTTCGTCCGTGATCTCGACCGTCGAGAGTTTGCCGCCCATGTCCGCGGTCCGCTGCGTTGGGTCAGACAAAACGTCCGAGATGGCACCGTTCAATGCATCCGCTGCGCGGCGTGTTTCCGGGTGATCCAGCCACTCCAGCATCATCCCGGTCGACAGATGCATCGCAATTGGATTGGCGATCGATTTCCCGGCAATGTCGGGCGCCGAGCCGTGGGAAGGTTGAAAGACCGCTGCCTCATCCCCCAAGTCGCCGGAAGGTGCCATTCCCATGCCACCAACCAAACCGGCGGCCAAGTCGGAGAGGATGTCGCCGAACATGTTTTCGGTGACCATGACATCGAAGTCTTGCGGGCGACGGACCAAGAACAACGCGGCCGCATCGACGTAAACGTGATCCGCTTTGATGTCGGGGAACTCCTTTGCCACTTCGTCAAACACATGCCGAAAGTAGACCATCGATGAAAGCACGTTGGCTTTGTCGATCAGCGTGACTGTCTTTTTACCGTTGCGGCGACGAGCGGTTTGGAATGCCAAACGGCAGACTCGTTCCGATGCGGAACGGGTGATTCGTAGCATGTTGGTCGCTTCGTCCGCGTCCAAGTCCGCAATCGCATCACGTCCGTAGAACAACCCTTCGGTGCTCTCGCGAACCAGCACAAAGTCGATGTCACCGGGCCCATGGCCCTTGAGCGGGGTGTCTTCTTCGTGAAAGAGATGAATTGGGCGGACACCACCGTACAACTGCAAACGCTCGCGAAGATCCAATTGAGGTGCGATCTCTTTACCATTGGGGTAGCGAACGTTTGGCAACCCCATCGCGCCCAGCAACACCGCATCGGATGCCAGGCAGGCATCGAACGCCGTTTGAGGCAGTGCCTCCCCGGATCGCTGGTACTCGCCAACGCCAACGCTGTGATGGTCGAGTTCGAAGGTGACTCCGTTCAAGTGCGGTTGCATGATTTCAAGCAACCGAACCGATTGGTCACAAACTTCGGGGCCGATGCCATCGCCACCTAAAATGACGAGATGAAAGGATTGGGTCATGGGGGATGGTGCGAAAAGAATGGGCGACTGGAAAATCACAATGCATGGCGAGAAAAACACAACACTCACCAACGATCGAATCGCATTGCGATCGCGAACGGTTGAGAACGACTGAATGCACTCCGTCGCTTCTTCTCAACGGCAAGCATTACACCACAGTGAGTTGTGTTTCGACAGAGGATGACCAACATTCTTGTGCTGCGCTCTATACACTCACTGCCTGTGACGAATGATTTCGCATTTGTAAAAAGGAACTGATGTGTCGACTCGAAAGCAACTCCTCGCGGCTTGGGTGATCTTCACCTGTCTCGTTTCTGTGATGATTCCGACCGTCTCTGCCGAGCGTCCCCGGTTGGCTGTGCTGACAGACATCGGAGGCGATCCGGATGACCAGCAATCCTTGGTTCGCTTGTTGGTGTATTCCAACGAGTTTGAGATCGAAGCGCTGATCGCCAGTGCGTCGGGGACACGAGGTGAACTGAAAGAGTCGGTCACTCGGCCGGAGCTGATTCATGAACTCATCGATGCTTACGAACAGGTTCGTCCGAACTTGCAACAACACGCTCAAGGTTGGCCAGAGGCGGAAGCACTTCGCAGCGTTGTCGTGTCCGGCAACCCGAATCGGGAACGCCCTCACATCGGTGAAGGGCATGACACCGACGGATCACGTTTGTTGATGGAACGCATTGATGCGGGGTCGGCGGAGTCCCCTCTGTGCATCGCAGTCTGGGGTGGACAGACCGATCTGGCGCAGGCCTTGGACCGAGTCCAAGCCACACGTGGTGCCGAAGGATTCGCCGAGTTCGTGGGCAAGTTCGAGGTGTATGACATCGCCGACCAGGACGGCCTTGCTGACTGGATGCGAAAGCAATTTCCGGGCATGCACTATGTGCTTTCCACAGCGGCACCCAATTCCGACATGCGGATCGCAAACTTTCGCGGGATGTACTTGACGGGTGACCAAAGCCTGACGGGGAAAGACTGGATTGAAACCAATGTGCGAAGCAAGGGACCATTGGGAGCTTTGTATCCGACCAAGACTTGGACGGCACCCAATCCGCACGGCTGCCTCAAAGAAGGCGACACGCCCGCTTGGTTCTTCTTTTTGCCCCAAGGCGGGAATGATCCCCAAGACCCAAGCCAACCTGGTTGGGGCGGGGAGTTCACCAAGCAAGAGGATGGATGGTACCGAGATCGTGCGGCCTCCTCGTCCTACGATCCTCGCACGTCGGTCAGCCGTTGGCGTCCCGAATTCCAAGCCGACTTTGCCAAACGCATGCGGTGGTGTTTACCTGCCACCAAGTGACGCATCGGCACGCTGAATCAACGTGATGCTCATCAGGCGATCTGATAGGCCTCGGCGAGTTTTGCGAAGGATGCGACTTGTTCCGCGATCCATGCGTCATCTCGCTGCATCTCGGTGGCCATCAGTTTGGCAACGGTTTCTGAGATCTGCACCGCTGCTTTGGAGTTCAAAAACAGGCATCGGGTTCGGCGAGCCAGCACATCTTCGACCGCTCTGGCCATCTCATTCCGGACCGCCCAGATCACTTCGCCAGCGGTGATGGAGAGATCCGGGTGCAGTTTCTGGTTCCATCCGGATTGCTCTTGTTCGAGTTGTTCAATCTCGGGCAGGTCCGATCCGTAGTGCCCTCGTCCTGCACCGGCGACGGTGTTTGTTGAGCCCGAGTTCGGGTCATAGCCATGCAGGTGAAGTGTTTCCGTTTGGCAGGCAGACGCGGTCAACGGAGTGGCGGATTTTTTAGTCGAGGCAATCGTTCGATCGACGCAGTCCTCGGCCATCTTGCGGACCGTGGTCCACTTGCCTCCGGTGATCGTGATCAGTTTGGAGTCGGAAATGCGAATGGTGTGGTCGCGAGACAACGATGCCGTCCGTGAGGACTTGTCGCCTTTGACGAGGGGGCGGATTCCGGTGAACACACTGAGGACATCTTCTCGCGCTGGTGCTTCGACCAAGTACTCCTTTGCGGTTTCCAGAAGAAACTCAATCTCCCCGGCTTGGGGTTTGGGGTCCAGGGACACCGAGTCGATCGCCGTGTCGGTGGTTCCGACCACGGCATGATTGTGCCAGGGAATGATGAACAGGACGCGACCGTCGGACGTTTTGGGAACGATCATCGCAATGTCGCCGGGGAAGAACCGGCGGGGCAGAACGATGTGCACTCCTTGGCTGGCCGCCAGCATCTTTTCAGCGGCCGGTTCGTCCATCGCTCGGACGGCATCACAAAACGGCCCCGCGGCGTTGATCACTCGGCGAGCGGCGATGGAATGCGTTTCACCCGTTTCGCGGTCCTCAGCGACCACACCGTTGATTTCACCCGCTTCGTCTTTCGAGAGCCCGGTGACGGCCACGTAGTTCAGCAGACACGCTCCATGCTCAGCAGCGGTCCGCGCCATACTGATGAGTAACCGTGTGTCATCAAACTGCCCGTCGTGGTAGATCACGCCTCCGTTGGCTTTCTGCTTTTGCAAGGTTGGCACACGCTGGGCAGCTTCCTGCGGGCCGATCGAGTGAGACCGACCAAAACGATTCCCCGTCGCCAACCAGTCGTAAACTTTCAGCCCTGTTGCGTAATACATTCGTTCCATGAACGAACCACAGGGAATCAGGAACGGCATGTCATGCACCAGTTGCGGCGCATTGTTGCGAAGCAGCGTGCGCTCTTTCAAAGCATCTCGCACCAACGTGATGTTGCCTTGTTGGAGGTAGCGAACGCCGCCGTGGACCAGTTTGGTACTGCGGCTGGACGTTCCCTTTCCGAAGTCAGCTTGTTCGAGCAGCAAGCAATCCAGTCCGCGGGTGGCAGCATCCATCGCGATCCCAACCCCCGTCGCGCCGCCGCCGATGATGACAATGTCCCAGGGCTCGGAACGTTCGTTGAGCTGGGTCAGGGAATGTTCGCGTTGCATGTTGAACCGAAGAGGCGAGAGAAGTTGAGCGAGAAGAGGACGCGTCCCGTGTTCACGGGGCGGGCTGAAAATCAGTCGGTCGCGGATTCGAGTTCCGCCCATTGTTTGGAACGTTCGAGGGCCTTGGCCCAGCGGATTCGGCGTCGCGACACCTCGTCGGCTGGCATTTGCGGTTCGAACACGCGATCGGTCTCCCAGATACGCTCGATGTCGGCGTAGTCCTTCCAGAAACCTGTTGCGAGGCCGGCGACATAGGCCGCGCCCGCCGCGGTGGTCTCAATGACCTTGGGACGGACGACGCGTGCACCAATGATGTCGGCCTGGAACTGCATCAGCAGGTCATTGGCGGCGGCTCCGCCATCGACTCGCAGTTCCTCGATCGCGACGCCGGAGTCCTTTCGCATCGCGTCGAGCACATCGGCGACCTGGAAGGCAATGCCCTCGAGTGCGGCACGCGCGATGTGAGCCTTGGTGGTCCCGCGAGTCAAACCAACCAAGATCCCGCGAGCGTACGAATCCCAGTGCGGTGCACCGAGACCGGCGAACGCAGGAACGAGGTACACGCCGTCGGTGTCTTCCACGCTGGCGGCCAACGCTTCGACTTCCGAGGAGGACTGGATGATCCCCAGTCCGTCTCGCAACCACTGCACGATCGCACCGGCGATGAAGATGCTGCCTTCGTAGGCGTATTCTCGTTTGTCGCCATCCCAGCAAGCGACGGTGGTCAACAATCGCGAAGGCGAGGGAGACGGCGTGTCACCGATGTTCATCAACATGAAACATCCGGTGCCGTAGGTGTTCTTCGCCATACCGGGCTGGGTGCAGTTTTGCCCCAGCAACGCCGATTGTTGGTCGCCGGCAGCTCCACCCAGTGGAATGGATTTGCCAAACAGCGAGGGTTCCGTCTCGCCGTACACGTGACTGGAAGGGTGGACGCTGGGAAGAATGGCCTTGGGAATTTCAAACAACTCCAGCAACTCATCGTCCCACTGCCCCGAATGAATGTTCCACAACATCGTTCGAGAGGCGTTGGTGACATCGGTGGCGTGGACGGTTCCGCCGGTCAGCTTCCAAAACAACCAGCTGTCAATGGTTCCAAAGGCGAGTTCGCCCTTCTCGGCACGCTCCTTCGCCTCAGCAACGTTATTGAGAATCCAGTGCAGTTTGGTCGCGCAGAAATAGGCGTCGATGACCAATCCCGTTTTGTTCTGTACCAGTTCTGATCGGCCTGCTTCCCGCAACGCATCGCAATCGGGCGCCGTTCTTCGGTCTTGCCAAACGATCGCGTTGTGAATTGGTTCACCGGTGGCTCGGTCCCACACCAAGGTGGTCTCGCGTTGATTGGTGATCCCGATGGCGTGCACGTCGGAAGCGTCCATGCTGTGCTGTTGCAGCACCTGTTGAGCGACCGTCAGTTGCGTCTCCCAAATCTCGTTTGCGTCGTGTTCCACCCAGCCCGGTTTGGGGTAGTGCTGAGTGAACTCTTGCTGCGTCATCCCGATGATCGATCCATCGTGTGCAAACAGGATCGCTCGAGAACTCGTTGTCCCTTGATCCAGTGCCAGAATTGCCTTCATCGATTGTCTCCGCCAAGTTGGTTGATCGTCATGGTTGTCAAAATGAATTCTGATTCTAACGGAGTTGTCGACCGCACGTACCCGTGAACAACGCTGAGTGGGCGTCCCTTGAAATGATCATCGGGAACTGCGCACCGCCTGCATTTGACATGTCGCAAGCGATCGGGGTGGTCGCCCGCGAAGAGGACCGATCCTTCTCCCAATCGCTGCCACGACTCAGCCAATCCCCTTGATCGGCGTCGCAAGAATCAACCGCATTCACGATCAGTTCCTTGCCCTTCCTCGTCCCCGGTTCGCTAGACTGAAGTCTGGGTGTCGAATTCGCGGGCTCATGTGGACCGAGGTGTGACGATGTCGAAGATCCAGAGAATGGCAGAATCCATTTTGCCAGCGGCTTGGTTTGTTCGCGTTCGCGATTCGTCGAAGAAATGGATGATCCGATGCCCGCACTGCCACCGCGAACAGTCGGTTTGGGACGTGGGCGGAATCCGATGCGGGGCCGCATCGGTTGGGAAGCGGATCCAGGCACACTGCGAGCACTGCGGGAATGTGACCGCGAGCATGCACTACCAAGACGACAACTGAGGTCGCGTCCGGAACCGCTCGTTACTTGGGCGGTTGCTGCTTCGCGTGGGCCAAGTCATTCGTTCGGATGTCGATGAGCTTTTGAGTCAGGCGTTGCCTCAGTTCCGCGACCACGTTGGCATGTTCGGGAGATGACGCGAGGTTGGTGAACTGGCGCGGGTCGGATTGCATGTCAAACAGTTCGATCCCGCCCGAAGCGTCTTCTTTGTACTGAATGAACGCCCAACGATCCGTTCTCAACAAGAACCCTTTGCGCATCGGGGCGACACAGAAGGCCGCGTCACGAACTGCTTGCTGGGGATCATCCAACAGCCTGGAGATGTCCTTGCCCTGCACGTGATCGGGGACATCCAAATCGCACAACTTGGCCAGGGTCGGGTACAGATCCAACATCTCCACCAGGCTGTGGCAGACACCGGGATCCTTGCCTGGGACTTTGATGATCAGTGGGACCTGGGAGGACTCGTCTCTCAAAGAAACCTTGGCCCAGAAATCATGCTCGCCCAAGTGGTAACCATGGTCGCTGGTGAACACAACGATCGTGTTCTCTGCTTGCTCGGATTCGCGGAGCGCCGCCAGCACTTTACCGACCTGAGCATCCATGTAGGCGACCGAGGCATAGTATCCACCGACCGCTTTGCGCTGGCGGCGGAGATCCATCTTCATGTTCTGGCTGGTTTTGTAGTTGATGCCCAACTTCGGGATATCGTCCCAGTCGCCCTCGATGCGTTCCGGCAGGCGAAGTTTGCGATACGGTTTGAAGGGCTCGAAGTACTTCGCGGGAGCCACGAAGGGAACATGTGGACGGACAAATCCAACACCCAACCAAAACGGTTGTTCACGCTTGGCATGAATCAGTTCAGCTGCTTTGACGGCAGTTTTCCCGTCCGAGTGAACGGTGTCGTCGCCATCGGCTTCCACCACGACAAACGTGTTGCCTCCAACGACGGGACGAGCCCCATCGGGGTTGTTCTCCAAGGTTTCCCCGTCGCCGGTGGCTTTCCATTCTGGTCCCGGGCTGTTGAAACGCTCCGTCCAGGATATCGCGTCGTCCGCTCCATTTCCGCCATCATGGTCTCGTCCGTCCCCGCCGGTTTCAATCCCGCCCGGCACCCCCATGTGATAGATCTTGCTGACACGAGCCGTGTAGTAGCCCTGGTCTTTGAAACATTGCGGCCATGTCGGGCGATCGCCAATTTGCGGACGCGGGCTTTTGTAGCCCAAGACGCCCGTGGCGTGCGGGTAGTATCCCGACAGAAACGACGCGCGCGAGGGACCGCAGTAGGTGGCCTGGCAATAGGCTCGGGTGAATCGCGTTCCCTCCGCCGCCAAGGAGTCGATGTTGGGTGTCTGGCAAACTTCGTTTCCGTAACAAGACAGCGCCGTCGAGGTCAGGTCGTCTGAGATGAGGAACAGCACGTTCATCGGCTGCTTCGCGGCGACGGGGCCCAGCACAGCAAGCTGGAGCGGGGCGGCTAGGATCGGGAGCAGCATCCAGAGACGCATGGAGGTTTCCTCAGCGAATGGGAAGAACGGCGACGGGAGTCGCAATTGTAGGCCGATTCAAGGCAGCACGCACCTGATCGGCGTGCCCGTCGAATATGCCACTCACGCTTGGGAGCAAATGCCTCGGTAGTACTCGATGCTTTGCCGAAGGCCTTCTTTCATGTCCACGGTGGGCTCAAATCCGAGTCGCGAACGAATTTGATTTGTGTCTGCCAGCGAGTCTCGAACATCCCCCGCGCGAGGCGGTTCGTGAATGGGTTGGATGTCGCCTTGCAACAGTTCGCGAAGTGTGTCGAGCAAATCCAAGAGCGTTGTTCGCTGACCGCGACCGACGTTGAAGATTCCGCCAGCAGCGTCCTTCACCGTCGCCGCCAACATATTTGCGTTGGCGACGTCTCGCACAAATACAAAGTCGCGAGATTGTTGTCCGTCGCCATAGATGATCGGGCGTTCGCCGCTGAGGATCATGGAAACGAAGCGTGGGATCACCGCGCTGTATTCGCTTTGGGGATCTTGCCGTGGCCCGAACACGTTGAAGTACCTCAGAACCACCGTTTCGATCGGGAACTCACGCTGAAAGACTTGGCAGTAGTTCTCCGAGGACAACTTCGCCGCCGCATACGGAGACAAAGGGGCGGGCATGTCATCTTCTCGCTTGGCGACATAGGGCGAGTTCCCGTACACGGCACTGGTTGACGAGAGCACCAACCGTTTGACGCCAGCGGCAGCCCCAGCAGCAAGCAATTCGACGGTGCTGGTGGTGGTCCATTCGTGGCACAACCCGGGTTCACGCATGCTGCGTGGGACGCTTGCCATCGCTGCAAAATGGAAGATGTGGTCCACGTTGGTGACAGCCTGTTCCACGCACGTTCGGTCAGCGGCGTCGCCTTCGAGAAACGTCAAGCGAGCTTGGTGAGGGCCTTCCAGAAACGGCGTCAAGTTGTGACGAAAGCCCGTGCTGAGATTGTCGAGTGCAACCACGTTGGCGCCGGCAGCAAGCAAACGTTCGACCATTTGCGAACCAATGAATCCCGCTGCTCCCGTGACCAGGCAACGTGTGCCAGCGAGCTGAGCAAGAGCGGATTCGAGCGAGGACGACATAGAGCGACTGGCCGGTAACGTTGGGAGACGAAGCGGCATCCGGCCTGAAGAGAGGTCGACTCAATCCTCGAGTCGACGTGTCACGTCAGTCGCTCTGTGTGAGCCGACCGGTGACCTGAGAATGTATTTCGCAGCAATGTTCTCGACGATTGCTGCGTGTTGGCTTTCAAAGGGCAGGGGATCAACCCTGCAGGTTCAAACCACCCGAGCCTGACAGCACCTCAGCGATGCGTTTGTTGGAAGGCGATTTGTCCGTGCCTTCTTGAGCACAAACCATTCGCCAGGTTTCGGCTTCCGTTTCCAGCACCAGGCGGATTTCGTCGATCATGGAGGCATCGCCATTCTGTTCCGCTGCGATCAAGTGCTGGCACAAGAACACGTAGAGGTCAGCGACGGTGCGGCAAACTTCGACGGAGTTGTCGGTGACACCCGATAGCAGTTCCGACAACAACTCGAGCAACTTCAACGAATACTCGTTCGTTCCGCGTTTGCCAGGTTGGGAGTTCCAGTGGTGAGCCAAGTGCCGCGAGACTTCCACGGCACGCTCGATCACCATCAGACGCAATCGGGCGGGCGATGCTGTCTGAACCATGGATTCCAGGTACGCGTCGCCCCGGCGTCGGCCAAAGTTATCCATTCCGTCGCTGAGTCTGCCTGATTCGCCACGCGACTCCGCTGAGCCGGTCGGCGTCTCCACGGCGTGTGCTTGTGGTTCGTTCGATGGCACCGAAGATTCGTCACCAACAAAGGTCATCGGAGGTGGAACGAAGGAGTCAGCCGTGTTGTACATCGGGTTTCCGGTTGCGGGAATTGGAAACGGGCACACGGGACGAGTCCCGGCATGCAGCGCATTTTGTTATCGACGTGGACGAAGCGAAACTTCATCCAAAGACACGAGGGGGGCCATCCTCACACCGGAGAGGAACGCGATGTTCCCTCCGTGATGAGGAAACGAATCCGTGTTGCAATCTCCAGCTAGGTTAGGATGCGCGACAGGCAGGGACCGTGCCTCGAAAAAACTGCCCAATCGTTGCTGTTTGACATTGGTGGCGTTGCATAATCCGAACATGAGACGCTTGAAATCGACCGTGAACCGTCAGCGACCGAAACAGTTTGCTGAGCAAACGAAAAAAAGCAGAAGCGAGCCTGGGCTCACTCCTGCTTTTCGATGTTTGTGGTTTCGTTTCAACCAGCAATTTTGGTTGCTGGTCAAAACGAAGCGGGGATTAACCCAGCAACGACAACACGTTCCGTGGGTTTTGGTTTGCAAGTGACAGCACGTTGGTACCGGATTGAACCAGGATTTGAGCACGTGTCAGGTTGGCTGATTCTTGAGCGAAGTCAGCGTCACGGATCGAGCTTTCAGCTTCTTGCAAGTTGGCTTTGGTTTCATTCAGCGAAACCATGTTGCTTTCCAGCGTTGTGCTTTGGAACGAACCCAGACGACCACGCAGACCGACCACTTTGCCGATGACTTCGTCGATGACCTTGGCGGCACCTTCGACGTCGTTGGTCAAACTTTTGGATTGGCCACTGCCCAGTTCGTAGAGACGTCCGGATGCTCCGCCCAATTTGCCCGTCGAAACGCTGCCAATCCCCAAGCTTGCTTGCTGGGTGCTGGTCACATCAGGACCCAATTGGAAGGTGGCTCCACCACCGGTGATGCTGAAGCTGAAGTTGGTGCTGCTTCCGTCATCGACGGTCAAGCTCAAATCCAACGAACTGGTGTTGATCGACAGGCTGTTTCCGCTGCCGTTGGCGGTCACACCGTTGACGGTGGCAACCACGTCGTTGCCGGTCGAACGCACGTTGTCGAGGCTCGCCTCGAAAGTTCCGCCGGCACCTTCACTGATGACGTCGATGTTGACCAATGATTCACTGCCGTAAGTGGTCGAGGTGAATTCCAAGCCGTTCGTTGCGTCGGCTTCCACACCGGTGCTGTCAGAAACCAAGTTCACTGCGGCAGCAATCTGATCCTTGCTGGTTCCAGCACCGAAGTTGAACGTTTCGGCTCCGTTCTCGCCGTTGAGCTGGAAGACCAAGTCTGCGTTGAGGGTTTCGCCACCGGTGCTACCGGTGTCTAAACTGTCGATCCCGTCGGCGATGTCGACTTGGGCGTCTGCGTTAGCGGTCACGTTGAAGGCTTGTTCGCCGTCGACTTGCACAGCTTCGATGACCGTTGCCAAAGCGGATGCGTCTTGAGGGGCACTGCTATTGACGGTGACCGTCAGAATCTTTTGATCTTCGTCGTAGGAAGCTTCGTTTGCAGCACCCGATACAAAGTTGATCGAAACGTTGTTGAAGTCCGAACCAAGCGAGGCAGCGTCGATTTGCAGTGCGGCTCCATTGGAGTCAACGGTCGCGGCGGTGGCTGCGGCTGCGGTACCCGGAGCCGTTGCGCCGGTTGCGACAAATCCTTCGATGGAATTGATCGCAGTCTGAATCACTTCCGCGTCGGCATCAGCGTCCACTTCACCAACGTTCAGTGAATCACCTTCGAAGTTGCCTGTGATCGTCAACACGCCGGTGTCTGCGTCGAACGAAGCCTCGCCTGGTCCTGAGGCGTTGCTGTCATTCGTGATGACGATGCTGGTCAAACCTTCGCCAGTGATATCGATGGTTTCACCATTGATAGTCTGTGCGGCTGTTCCAACATCGGGGGTACTGGCAGTTGCGTTTGCAGCCGTTGTGAATCCGGAATCACTGGCGGTTGCACTCGCTTGGGTCGCAGCCGAGTTGATCACAACTTCGACATCGATCTTGCCGGTTTTGCCCAGGTTGGCTTGATCAATGGAGACGTCGCTCACGCTGCTCACGCTACCAGCGGTGCTGATGAAGTCTTGGGAACCGTCGAGCAACTTCCGGCCTTGGAAGGTCGTCGTTTGTGCAATCCGGTTGATGGCTTCCAGCGAACTGTCGATCTGCAACTGGTTGGCAGCGATTTCTTCGTTGCTCAAGGCACCCGAGTTGGCGGCTTCGACGACCAGGCCACGGACGTCATTGAGCAGGTTGCTGACCTGGCCCAGAGCGCTGTCGGCGGTGCTGATGATCTGGCTGGCACGTTGCGTGTTGCTGATCGATTTGGTCAATCCAGTGATTTCGCTCCGCAGGGCTTCGCTGGCAATCAAACCAGCAGGGTCGTCGCTGCCCGAGTTGATTCGAAGACCGGTGCTCAAACGAGTCAAAGATTCTTGCAGGTCATTGTTGCTGCTTTGGAGGCGATTCTGTGCAACCAAAGAAGAAACGTTGGTGTTGATCCGAGTCATGTTATTTATCCCAATGATGGGTTGATGTTGAGTAGAAGGGGTCAACCAGTGGGGTGCCGAAGCAACGGAGTGACCCTGGACAAAGTGCACTTGGCTCTGCGTCCACCTCAACCATGGGACGCGTTTTAGACACGTGCGGGCTGTGCAACCCCAAATTCATTGCCCTCGGAGGAATTCCCTTCCCCGCTTCCGCACAACCGGAATAATCCGCGATCCTCATCATGGAAGGCATCGTTGGGCTGCGATATCATGCACTGGCAGAGCCTGAAAACTCGGCCCATGCGAATCCATTGATTCGCATGCATTCTGGAACCTTTTGGCGAATTTTTTCATGACCGTCCAAATGCAACTCGCTCGGATCATCATTTCCGAGCTGACCGACAATCAAGTCATTTATCTCAAGGAAGTCGACGGCACCCGCCAATTCCCGATCATGATTGGAATCTTTGAAGCCACCAACATCGATCGTCGTGTGAAAAATGACTACGTCCCACCGCGACCGCTGACCCATGATTTGATTGTCAACGTCGCCGAATCGCTGGATGCAACGATCGAACAAGTGGTGATCAGCGATTTGTCCGAGCACACGTACTTCGCACAGCTGCACCTGCGAACCCGAGACGGTGAACTGATCGAAGTCGACGCCCGACCGAGTGATGCCATTGCTGTGGCGGTCACGTTTGATCCCCCCTTGCCGATCTTTGTCGCGGAAGAAGTTTTGGACGGTGCAACCGGAGCAAGCGACGATTGATTCGCCACCTGTGATTCGCCATCTGGCCACGTTGGGATGGCTCCCCTTCGCGTTCTAGCTCACTTCTCCTGGTTCTCGTTCAAGGCCCTCTGTTGCAAACGTTTTCCACCATTGATTCCATGCGCGCATGGTGTCGTCAACAATCCAATCAACAACGAACCATTGGGTTGGTGCCCACGATGGGCGCGCTGCATGAAGGTCATCTGTCGCTCGTTAAGGCGGCAAAGCAACGCTGTGACCACTGCGTCACCACCATCTTTGTGAATCCCACCCAGTTTGCTGCTCACGAAGATCTCGATCTCTATCCCCGACCGCTCGAAGACGACTTGGCCAAACTCCGGCAGGCCGGTGTCGAGGCGGTGTTCCTGCCCTCGGCGGGGGAGATGTATCCTCAACGCGATGGGCAGGTTGCCACCTCGGTTCAGCCGTCCTCCGTCGCGTTGCCCTTGGAGGGCGTGCATCGCCCGGATCACTTCGTCGGCGTGGCGACCGTGGTGTTGAAATTGTTTCAGGCCGCCCCAGCGGATTTCGCGTTCTTTGGTCGCAAAGACTTTCAACAGCTGTGCGTGATCGAGCACATGGTGCGGGATCTGAATCTGCCGACCCAGATCGTTCCCTGCGAGATCATCCGCGAACCGGACGGCTTGGCGATGAGCAGCCGCAACCGGTATCTTTCCGAGAGCGAACGCCAACGTGCACTGTGTCTGTCTCGTTCGCTCCTCGAGGCGGAGCGGGCATTTCGCGGTGGGGAACGGAACCCCCTACGCATGGAGGCCATCTTGGCCGCCAATCTCACGGACTGTGACAGCGTGGACTACGCCGTGGTGGTGGATCGAGAAAGTCTGTTGCCGGTCTCCGACATCAAGCAAAATGCGGTCGCCCTGATAGCGGCTCGCGTGGGCTCCACACGTTTGATCGATAATCGTGAATTGTATGTTGATTGAGAGCCTCCCGACTCGCTGGGTGGGGAAACGATCGCAATCCGTGTAACGCTCACGTTCCGAATGGTTGACCAACGCCCCTGGATCGTCCCCCATTTCTGATCGCATTCATGTCGCCCAGGTCAATCAACCGGGTAGAGTTGTGGGTCTTGTTCAAATTTTGACTTCTGACCGACAGACGGTTATCTGGAAACGGCTTGATCGATGATTCAACGCATTTTGGTGACGGGTGGCGCTGGCTTTCTGGGATCGCATCTCTGTGAACGGTTGGTGCACGACGGGCATGACGTGATCTGCCTGGACAACTTTTTCACCAGCCAAAAGTCGAACGTCGTGCATCTGCTCGACAAGCCCAACTTCGAACTCATTCGGCACGACATCACGTTGCCGATTCACCTCGAAGTCGACCAGATCTACAACATGGCGTGCCCCGCGGCACCCGGGCACTACCAGTTCAACCCCATCAAAACGATCAAAACCAGCGTGATGGGATCGATCAACATGTTGGGGATCGCCAAGCGATGCGGGGCTCGGATTCTGCAGGCCAGCACCAGCGAGGTGTACGGCGACCCTGAACAACACCCGCAAACCGAGTCGTATCGCGGCAGCGTCAATCCGATCGGCATCCGGGCTTGCTACGACGAAGGCAAACGTGTCGCCGAAACGCTGTTCATGGACTACCACCGCAGCAACAACGTCGACGTCCGGATCGTTCGCATTTTCAACACGTACGGCCCGCGGATGCATCCTTTTGATGGACGCGTGGTTGCCAACTTCATCCGGCAAGCGTTGGCGGGAGACGACATCACCATCTTTGGTGACGGTTCGCAAACCCGTTCGTTTTGCTACCGAGATGACTTGGTCGAGGTCATCATCCGAATGATGAATTGCGATGGATTCATCGGACCGGTCAACATTGGCAATCCCCACGAATTCACCATTCGTCAACTCGCTGAAAAGACGATCGCGCTGACGGGATCGAGCAGCAAACTGATCGAGGCACCATTACCGTCCGATGATCCAACGCGACGTCGGCCTGACATTTCCCTCGCGAAAGAGAAGTTGGGCTGGGAACCAAAGATCGAATTGGATCAGGGCCTGCAGCACACCATCGAATGGTTCAAAACCATTCATTTGAGTGACTACCGACCGCCGACACCGAATTTCAGCTGAGCATCCGCTGACAAGTGAGTGGCCGCCAGCGCGTCAGAACAAATTCGCAGGTTCAGCTCGAATCAGCTTGCGAATCGCGATCAGTCCCGCCGCGTTGCACATCAGCAACGACAACGCAGCGACCAGCACCAGCCAGGTGAACGTCATGCGAATGGGAACCCCGGCCAGCGCCGAAGTGATGGCGTACAGCAGCAACGCCGCCAGGACCGAGGGCGGAAATGCAATCGTCGCTAGCAGGGTGGACTGGGTCAGCAGCGTTTTCATCAGAAAACCGGTGCCATACCCCATCGCCTTCAACGTCGCGTACTCGCTGAGGTGAGCTTGGACGTCCGAGGCCAGGATCATGTAGCTGATCACGCCACCAACCACGACGGCCAGCACCACTCCCATAGCGAAGATCATTCCGATTGGCGTTTCGGTGTACCATCGCCAACGTTCCGCCGTTTTGGCATCGTCGATGGTGAGCGCCGTGGCAGAAGAAGCCGGTCCCGCGAGCGAGTCCAATCGTCCGGCAACCATCTGCCGCCCTCGCTCTCGAGTCACACCCTGCGTCAGCCGAATCAACAACAACGAAACCTCTTCGTCGCTGCTGCCGGGAACAAGTTTGCGAAATGTTTCCCGCGTGCACAGCAGCGCTCCGTTGGCGGCCAGTCCCGTGCCCAGGTGGAAGGTGCCGACAATTTTGGCTGGCGTCCCAAAGACATCAGCAACGGTCCCAATGTCTTCCGGTCCGAACTTCACCCCGTTCTGTGGTCCGAAATCAGGCTTGGTTGCATCGTCAACCAGAACGGCGCCTTCGACCAGCAGTTTCCGCCTCATTTCCAGCGTCAGCTCCGGCAAGTCAAAGGCCGGGTGGTTCAAATCGATTCCCATCACCGCAATCGCTCGCGGATCTTGGTTGTTCGGATTGATCCACTGAGTCACGCCGATATCAAGAGGAATCGCTTCATCGACCTCATCAATTGATTTCAACCAAGGGCGCAACTCGTTGCGAGTCTTCGAGGCATCGTAGATGTGCAAGTAATCCGGCGAACGCACCAGCAAGTCACAGGGCATTCGGTCCAGCAGCACCGTCGCGGTGTCACCGACACTGCCGAGGAATCCCAGCTGCATGAACATCAACAGAATCGCGAAACCGATCCCGCAAATGGAGACCACGGTGCGAATCCACATGTGACTGAAGTTGGACCATGCCAGCGACGTTCGCACCACGCCGAAGCGTTTGCGGCGTTTCTTGCCCGACTGCTTGGCAGGCCTCGCAACAGCTGCCGTTTCCGTCACGGCTTCGCTGCCGACGCCATTTCGGTTGACTTTGCTGAGCGTCCGGCTTGGATCTCGACGTCGACCTGCAATTCGATCAGGTGACTGGCGCTCTCAGCATCCCCCGCGTCAATGGCGATCACCACATCGGCGGAGTAGCGATCCACCGCAGCCATCGGGTACGGACTGGCCAACGTGGGAGGGGCGATCAACGAATGAATGCGTTGGACTTTTCCATGCAGCGGGTCCCGCAGGGCGGGTGATGTGATGATTGCGGTTTGTCCGATTTCAACACGGGAGAGATCCGCGACGTTGACTTCCGCCACGCAGACCATTTGCGTCGTGTCCGCCAGATGCATCAAGGCGGAAACGCCGGTTGCTGTCCCGATCGTCGCATCAACGCGAAGCACGCGTCCTTTCGTGGGGGCGACCAATCGTGACGTGGCCACATTGAACTTCAGCAGCTCAATTTGTTGCTTCAACGATTCCAACGAAGCCGATTGTTCGGCAGCGATCAACGACAACTCCGTCGCCCGAATCTCTTGCTCAGCCGAATCGACGCCGAATTGGCCTTCGTCGATGGCCTCTTGGGCATCTCGCAACGCCGATTCGTATCGAGCTTGCGATTCACTGACTTTCAGAGCTTCGGTATCCAGTGCATTCTCTGATACCAAGCGTTGGCGAGCGGGGTCGCGGGAGGCGGATTCCAATTGCCGCAATCGGCGTAGCCCTAAATCGGCAGCTTGTTTGAGCAGGTTCAATTCTCCGCCATCGGCCTTGGAATCTTTGAAACGCTTCTCCGCGTCCTTCAGCTTCGATTCAGCCTGCTTCAGCGACGAACGCGCCACTTGCAGTTTGGCTTCGCCCGCCGCTCGCTCCGCTGCAATCCGTCGTCGAGCCTCGTCCAATTTTGTTTGGGAGATGGTCAGTTCGAGTTGTCGAGCCGGAAGGCTCTCCAGTTCCATCAGCACGGTGCCGGCCGAAACATCCTGCCCGGATTCCACGAAAATTTTGGCGACGCGATCTCCGGGGGCTGCCATGACCGCCAAAATCCCCCCTCGAGGCTCCAGCGTTCCGAGTGCCATGACTCGTTGCAAGGCCACCGTTTGAGTGGGCTTGTCCGGGTTCGTTGAGTGATCGGCACGGCCCGCGGATGGTCCATCACAGCCGCAGATCATCGAGAAAACGCCGATCGCGAGCGTGAGGGGCAATCGGATCATGCCCGGTTGGATCGACCTTGCGGGGATCGGTTGCTTGGCTTGGGGCACGAGGAACAACTGCAGAAACGAGGTGACACGAATTCGGGACAAGTTGCTAAGGTAACGTTTTTCCGCTCCGCCGGGCCATCGCGATTGACGGGTCTGGCACGCAAAATGTCCCGAAAATTCGCGTGAAAATTCCCTTTCGAAACGAAAATCCGACCGCCAAGAACGGAGTCCGTGCGACCGCTTCACGCGGGATCACGCCCGAGATTGCCCTGGATGGCTCCGCTGCAATCGATGTTCGCGGTGTGAATCACTACTACGGGACCGGTGATGCGCGGAAACAGGTCCTGCATGACAACCATCTTCAGGTGCAACCTGGCGAAATTGTCATCATGACCGGGCAATCCGGTTCCGGCAAAACAACGTTGTTGACGTTGATCGGCACATTGCGTCGCGTCCAAGAGGGCCAGTTGAACGTCCTCGGCCAGCCGCTTCACGATTTGTCGCAAACCAACATCGGCTCGCTTCGCAAACGATTGGGCTTCATTTTCCAGGCCCACAACCTGTTCGGTTCGCTGACAGCCTTGCAGAACGTCCGCATGGCGTTGGAACTCCAACCCAACCGCACTTCTCGCAGCGAAGAAAACGAACGCTGTGCCAAAATGCTGACCGCCGTGGGGCTGGGGGATCGAATTCAATACAAACCAGGAGGTTTGTCGGGCGGACAGAAACAACGCGTCGCGGTCGCGAGAGGGTTGGTGCATCAACCCGACATTTTGTTGGCGGACGAACCCACCGCGGCGCTGGATGAAGAATCCGGACGGCAAGTCGTCACGTTGTTCCAGCGTGAGGCACGCGAACGCGGGGTGGCGATCGTGATCGTGACCCACGACAACCGAATCTTGGACGTCGCCGACCGCATCGTGAAGATGGACTTTGGAAAGATCGCCCGCGACACCAATCTGAACGAAGCCGCCGTGCTCGGTGAAATGCTGTCGCAGTGCAGCGTGTTCTCCGGCGTCGCGATCAGCACGTTGACAGAATTGTCACGCAGCATGACTCGAACCGAACATGGACCCGGCGATCGAATCGTGACCTACGGCGACGTCGGCGATCGTTTCTACTTGATCCGCGAGGGCAGCGTTTCCATCAAACAGCCCACCCATCCCGGCGGCGACGATTTTCGTGAGGTCGCGGAACTGACCGAAGGTGCCTACTTCGGCGAAACCGCTCTGCTGACCGGTGAACCTCGTAACGCACACGTGGATGCGAAGACCGAAACGGTGACCTACAGTCTCGACGCGGCCACGTTCGCCGACGTCATGAGCCAGCGCAAATCCATCGAAGAAGAGGTTCGCAGTTCGCTGTTTGCCGAATGACATCGGTGTTGCCAAGCCACTGCCCCCATCCCCGCGTTCGCGGGTTGCCCTCCAACCGCGTTCGCTGGCTTCGTTAAGCAGGTCGGCTGGAATGATCGGGCACAACCATGTGAGCCGTTTGGGCGTTCGCCCCGGTTGCGCGTGAAAACCGTGGCGAACGCCAACGGCTCACATACCCGCTGACACCTGCGTACCTGCTTAAAAACCGCGATCGCGGGGATCCGTCAATCCATCAGCCAAACGACGCAAGGCTTCCGTTTCGATCTGGCGAACCCGTTCTCGGGTCAGCCCAAGCTCCGCACCGATCTCTTTCAGGGTCATGGGTTCGACGCCGCCCAAACCAAATCGCAGCTTGAGAACCGTGGATTCGCGTTCTTCCAAGTCGCCCAGCAAACTCATCGCGTGCTTGAGGATGTCGTGATCGAGCATCTCCTCGTCAGGAGCCTTCAGTCGATCGTCTTGCACCATGTCGCCCAACGACCACCCCGCCTCCGTTTGATCGCTCTGGGGCGTTGAGTTGTTGATCTTGATCGCCTTGCGA